>NZ_JAMBOS010000004.1 GCF_023715705.1 Halalkalibacter oceani | reverse complement strand
TACTGAGACTCATCCGGATTTAATCTATTCTTTGTACGCATAAATAAACACCAACCAATATAGTTTATACGTCTATTATAACGCACTTTTGCGATTGGTGTTGTTTATTCCGTCTAAGAAAAAAAACAACCTTTTGTCCCAGCCTCTTTAAGCAATTTGTTGTTTGTCACCAACGTGTATTTTTCTATTTGGGTGACTTGTTACTCGCATGTTTCCCTTGGTAGCCAGTTTGTTACTTAAATGTTAATAACTCCAATTCTAACTCATGATTTAATTTTGTATTTACCCATTCTTTTGCCTCGGTAATATCAATCATATTCGTCGTTTTAGCGTCGCTTCCATCTTTATTGCTGCTGTAAACGACTTCGACTTCTTGAATATGATTACTTTGAATAACAGGACCATGAAACCAAATAATTTCGCCCGGTTGGAAAGAACCCTCTTCTTCCTTATACGTGGACTCACGGCTAAAAATCAACTCATCGACATAAAGATTTATTCCGACATAATGAATATTGCCAACAACGCCAAATTCGATCGAAATTCCTTCACCGTGTTTTTCAGCCGTTTTTTCACTGCATCCAAAAAGCAATAACAGAACGAATCCTATTGTCATCAACTTTTTCATGTATAAGCCTCCTACGTTCATGTGAAAGCAAATAAATCATAACATACATTTTAGTTGTGTCGACTGAGGATGTGTTCAAAAATCCCACTACTTATTAAACATATGTTTTTCTTGACGCTTTTTGAGGCTAGTTTTACCTCAGCCTGTTTTGTAAACGATTTTTTTACCAGGTGAAACCTTTTCTTCAGCCGGTTCGTATATGGTGTAAATCGAAAACAGGAATAGTAAAGGACGAGCTAGGGATAAGATAAATTTGCAAGGTATCTTGGAGAAAAAAGGAGAAAAAAATGAGAGAGACAATCAACAGAAGCGGTCTGCTCCTTGCTTTTATTCTGGCGCTTTTTATGATAAGCGGCTGTCAGGACGAAGGTGCTGATCAGGAAGCGATGGCAGGACCTGGCGGCTTTTTATGGGAAGTGGAAAATGGGGATACGAAAATGTATTTGCAAGGGACGATCCATATCGGGGAAGAAGATTTTTTCCCGTTAAATGGCTATAGTGAGGAAGCCTATGAGGCGGCCGATGTTGTCCTGCCAGAGGTTGATCTGAACAACCTTGATGAGGAAGCCGTGCAGGCTGCCACAATGGAGCTGGCGATTTATGATGACGGAACGACAATCCAGGATCATATTCCGGCGGAGCTTTATGCGGAACTGTCTGCCGCAGTGGGTGAATTTGGGATGGAGATGATGATGCTTGAGATGTATAAGCCGTGGTTCTTCGAGCTGTTATTAACGGAGTTGTACACGGGGCAAGCCGGTTACTCATTTGATTATGCGGTCGATACTTACTTTTTGGACCGGGCAGAAGAAGATCAAAAAGAAGTCGTCGCGTTGGAAACGTATGAAGACCAGTTAACAATGCTCGCCGGGTTTTCCGAAGAGCATCAGATCCGCTCCTTGGAATACATGCTTTCCGGGCGTGATCAGCTGGAAGAAGAAACACATCAGATTGTAGAGGTCTGGAAGGAAGGCGATTTGGAGGGGCTTGTAGAGGTAAATGAGACGGAGGACGTTGAATTTTTGGAACAATTTATGTACGAAATTAATGAAGTCCGTAATATAAAAATGGCTGAGCAGCTTGTTGAGCTACTAGAGAATGGCGCTGATCAGACGTATTTTGTCATTGTTGGGGCGATGCATTTCGTTGAGGAGCCAAGTATCGTATCGCTTCTGGAGGATAGCGGGTTTGAGGTCAACCATATTTATTAAGTCTGTTTTGTCCATATAAGTATAGGGAAGAAGTGTCAAAAAGGAAGCTAACTTTTTGACGCTTCTTTCTTTTTTGCATGGTTAAGCCTTCCGTGAGATGGAGATAGCTACTAACGAGGAGGTGCATGATGCATTCGAAGCAGACAGTCAAATATCTTTGTCGTACGTATCAATCAGGAAATTGCTATTATTTTAAAACCGAGCTGATTACTCATGCTTCATGGGAGCAGCTTGAATCCCTAAGCTGGTCGACACCGCGTCCGATTTCGGAAAGGACCTTTAAAAGGCGGGAAAAAGAAGGGTATAAGGTTGAGTATATTAATGAAACAAAGCAACCTGCGCTGATTTTGCCCTTTAGAAGGGGTGAAATGAAGGAGGCCACTGAAAAACGTCCTTTTTCGTAACGCGATGAAGAAGCAGGCATCGGCATATCGTTGGCGCTTCTATATTTTGAACAATAGGTGAACGGGGAGTTTGGAGTTGGTTTCTTTCGTTCGTTTAGGTAAACTAAAGGAATGGGTTAGCGAAAAGACGGGAGAGAAGAAAAATGAAACAAGCTTTGATAAAAATGATCGCCGGTGCCGGACTTATTGGGATTTTGTCCGCTTGCAATTTAGTGACATATGAGGATCAGCAGGTCTACACTTTGGATGCAGGCGAATTGGAAACATTCGTGATTGATCAGGATCAGGGAGATGTGACGATCGTCGGTGTCGCGGAAACAGCGGAGATCACGGTGACCTCTCATGTGGCGGTGACGAGTGAAGAGATGGAGCAGGCTGAGCAATTTGCCGAGCGCAATCTTTCTCTCGAATTGTCGAGTGAGGGAACAACCGGTTACTTGACGACGGAGGTCCACCAGGAAAATCAAGCGGCACAAGGCGGGCAGCATTTGACGATCGAGGTGCCGCAAGAGCTGATGATCCAGTATAAACAACATGAAGGCGAGATGAGTATAACCGATGTAACGGGCGACCTGGAGATTCAACACGGCCGCGGAGCAATGAAGCTTGAGCGTATACAGGGGAATGTGACGATAAGCGATGGTGCCGGAACGATTGATATCGTTGAATTGGCTGGAGACTTGTCGATTAATGCCAATGCCGGCACGATAAAAATCGCCGACTCGGTTGGCGATGTAAAGTTGATTGCCGGCTCGGGAGATGTGGACGTTTCGAATCAGGAAGGATCTGTTTCGGTGCGTAGTGGTTCAGGAAACGTGACGATTGATACAGTGAGCGGCGACGTGACGATTTTGGAAAATCGTGAAGGCACATTGACATTGGACAATATAAGCGGAACGATTACCGAACCTGGACAAGAAGGGTAGCCTGAGGGCGCTCTTCTTTTTTTATTGTGATTTAATGGAAAATGCAAATAGCGCCTATTTTCATTTTTTTCTAAATCAGTGATTGACAATTTGGGGAATGATGGATAGAATACTATTAAACTAATAATTCTTATAAAATTACAAGGGATTAACTTCCTCTTCCAACTACTGAAAAATTGAGGAGGTCCAAGATGTCGAATGATCAAGAATTTGAAAAAGTAACAGAAAGATTGAGGGAACTGTTAAGCGGATTAAAGTTTGGTTCTGTTACCCTGATTATTCAGGACGGAAAAATTATTCAGATGGAAAAAAATGAAAAGGTGCGGTTGAAATAACCATGAAGCTGACTAGTCAACTAGAGGCGATCAAGGAACAAAAGCAATATGTTCTTTGATCGCCTTTTTTGCATAGCTGCAAGCATGGATCAAAGGAGGGATTGGATGATCTTTTCATATCAGCAATTAGCAGAGGACGATTATGCGCGACTTAATGAACAATTGAAAAAGAAGGATTCGATTGAGGTACTCAAATGGGCTTATCGGACGTTTGGCGATGAGCTGGTCTATGCCTGTAGCTTCGGAGCAGAAGGGATGGTATTAATCGATTTGATCAGCAAGGTAAAGCAGGATGCGGCGATCGTCTTTTTAGATACCGATTTTCACTTTGCAGAAACCTATGACCTGATTGAACGAGTACAGAAAAAGTATCCACTGCTCCAAATCAAGCTTGTTCGCCCGGAGCTTAGCCCGGAAGAACAGGCGGCTTCCTACGGAGAACGTTTATGGGAACGGGATCCCGATGCATGCTGTAAAATCCGCAAACTCGTTCCGCTGGAAAATGAGCTGAGCCGCTACCGCGCATGGATTTCAGGGCTAAGGCGGGAGCAGTCGCCGTCACGGGCTCATACGCAGTTTGTCAATCGTGACGCGCGCTTTCAATCCATCAAAATATGTCCGTTGATTCATTGGACAGAAGAGGAAATCTGGATGTACATCAAGCTTCATCAGCTGCCTTACAATGAGCTTCACGATCAGAACTATCCGAGTATCGGCTGCGAGCACTGTACAAAGCCGGTTGCGGCGGGTGAGGATTCACGTAGCGGCCGCTGGTCCAATTTTAACAAAACCGAATGCGGTCTCCATCAAGGCTAGCATCGAAGAAAATCGCTGCGCAATTTTTAAAAAGGGAAGAGTGGGAGAATTCGAGGAGGGGCGGCGGCTCCGCGCGTTACGCGCAGTCGAAAAGAAAGTCGTTTTTCGCCAGTCTTAAACCCTGGTAACGGCTCCGCCCGCCGCTTCTAAGAAAATCGCTTCGCAATTTTTAAAAAGGGAAGAGTGGGAGGATTCGAGGAAGGGCGGCGGCTCCACGCGTTACGCGCCAGTCGAAAAGAAAGTCGTTTTTCGCCAGTCTTAAACCCTGGTAACGGCTCCGCACGCCGCTTCTAAGAAAATCGCTACGCAATTTTCTTATATAGAAAGGATGAAGAAGATGATAAACCCGCATGGTGGAACACTCGTTCAACGCTTTGATCCGAGCTTGTCGGTGGAAGCAATCGAAAAAGAGATTGAACTGGATTCATTTGCTTTATCAGACCTTGAATTAATTGCAATTGGCGGCTTCAGTCCACTGACCGGTTTTTTAGGAAAGGCCGACTATGAGTCTGTCGTGACGTCGATGCGCCTGGCAAATGGTTCGGTCTGGAGCATCCCGATTACGTTGCCGGTTACAGAGGAAAAGGCCGCGACATTGACCGGTGGAGAGCAGGCCCGGCTGACGTTCAACGGAGAAACATATGGTGTGATTGAGATCACCGAGCTGTACAAGGCTGATAAGGAGAAAGAGGCTCTCCATGTTTATCGGACAACAGACGAAGCTCATCCCGGCGTACAAAAGCTGTATGAGCGACCTGATGTGTATGTCGCCGGTGCGGTGACGCTCGTTAAGCGTGTCGAACGCGACCGGTTTCAAAGCTATTATCTTGATCCGGCCGAAACGCGCCGCACCTTTGAAGAGCTTGGCTGGAAGCGGATTGTCGGCTTTCAGACACGCAATCCTGTCCACCGGGCCCATGAGTACATTCAAAAGTCAGCGCTGGAAATTGTCGATGGCCTGTTTTTAAATCCTCTTGTCGGTGAGACAAAATCAGATGATATTCCAGCTGATGTCCGGCTGGAAAGCTATGAGGTACTGCTGGAGAAGTATTATCCAAAGGACCGCGTCTTTCTTGCCGTTTTTCCGGCGGCAATGCGCTATGCCGGTCCGCGTGAAGCGATTTTCCATGCAATCGTCCGGCAAAACTACGGCTGCACGCATTTCATTGTTGGCCGTGATCACGCCGGGGTTGGCGATTATTACGGCACGTATGACGCCCAGCTTATCTTTCAGGATCTAAATGAAGGGGAGCTTGAGATTACCCCGCTCTTTTTTGAACATAGCTTCTATTGCCAGGCATGCGGGAACATGGCTTCAACGAAAACATGCCCTCATCCGAAGGAGCAGCATGTGATTTTATCGGGGACGAAGGTGCGAAAGATGCTCAGTGAAGGAATTACGCCTCCACCTGAATTTAGCCGGGCGGAAGTGGTTGAAGTGTTGATTCGCGGACTCCAAAAACAGGTGCATGCCTAAAAGAATCGAAAACTGTCATTAGGCTGGTCCGTCAGAAATGATTGATTTACAAGAAAGAGGGGATGAGCCTGATGCTTTCAATCATAGCCATCGTGATTGCTTGTTTCTTTGCAATGAATATTGGGGCAAGTGGCACGGCTGCGGCTATGGGACCCGCCTATGGCAGTGGAGCACTGCCAAGAAAACGAGTAGCCATGCTGTTGGTCGGCGTATTTGCCTTTTGTGGGGCGTTGGCCGGGGGAGAAGTTGTCCGAACGATCGGCAGCGGGATCATTTCAACGGAGATTGTTGATGTGGAACTTGTCGTGATTATCCTCGCCGCCGCCTGTCTTTCGCTTTTCATTGCAAATCTAATCGGAATTCCACTGTCAACGAGTGAGGTCGTTGTCGGCGCGATTGTTGGGGCTGGCATCGCCTATCAATCGCTTTATTTTGAAACGCTGCTCGTAATTGTGATGTTTTGGGTGATCGTTCCTGTCGTCGCCTTCACGCTGTCGCTTGCTGTCGGGACATTGATCCGTTCCGGCGAGCGGAAATATACGTTTTTGAAAGGAAAAGGAAAATGGCGCAAGCCGCTTGTGATTCTGCTGATTATTAGCGGCTGTATGGAGGCGTTCGCGGCGGGTATGAACAATGTCGCCAACGCGATTGGTCCGTTAGTCGGAGCGGGAGTGATCGGGATACAGGAGGGGATTTTGCTGGGGGGCGCTTTTGTCGCCCTTGGAGCGTTCGTGCTCGGTGGGAAAGTTCTGGAAACGAATGGTAAACGAATCACGAGCCTCAGCCTCCTTCAGGGGAGCGCGGTCTCCGGGATTGGCGGCACGCTTGTCATTATCGCCTCGATCTTCGGGCTGCCCGTCCCGCTGACACAGGTTACGACTTCTGCGATTATTGGAATGGGGACGGTGGAAAGAGGCTTCCGACTCTGGCAGAAAAATATTCTTAAACAAATTATCAAGGTGTGGGTTGTTTCCCCGGTGTTTTCACTCGTTTTGTCATACTTACTTGTTTTACTGTTCAGGAAGAGTGATTACTATTCGCTGTTTATGCTGCTCAGTGTCTTTATCGCGACCGTGGGAACCTATAGCCTTTACAAATCGGTTCAGCAGGATCGAAGAACGACATATGATGATGGGGCAGGAATCTAAAAGATAGAGAACGAGCTGGAGGGAAAAAGATGACTCAATCAAAAGAGGTACAGCTTGTCTGGCACGAGGCGGCGGTAAGCAAGGAGGAACGCTGGGAGCAGAGTGGACATAAAAGTGCGATCCTATGGTTCACCGGCTTATCTGGAGCGGGAAAGTCGACGCTCGCCAATGCTTTGGAAAAGAGGCTGTTTGAGCAAGGAACACGCAGCTATGTGTTAGACGGAGATAATATCCGACATGGGCTGAATAAAGGACTTGGCTTTAGCGATGAGGACCGGAAAGAAAACATCCGCAGAATTGGCGAGGTTGCCAAGCTGTTTGTCGACGCGGGAACGATCGTTTGTACGGCATTCATTTCGCCGTTCAGAGAGGATCGCCGGCAGGTTCGCGAGCTCGTTGAAGCAGGTGAGTTTGTTGAAATTTATGTCCGCTGCTCGCTTGAAGAGTGTGAAGCGCGTGATCCGAAAGGACTTTACCAAAAAGCGCGTGCAGGGGAGATTCCGTTCTTCACCGGGATCAGCTCACCTTATGAGGAGCCGGAAGCATCGGAGCTGATTATTGATTCCGATAAAAAAACAGTGGAACAGTCCGTCGACGAAATAGTCGATTATTTGAAAAAGAGAGCGATCATCTAAGGAGGCGATAGCGATGGCATACGAAAAGATTTGGGCAAAAGAGCCTGATAAGTTGAATAAGGATGAGCTGCGCAAGCTGGAGAAGGACGGACTTGAAATTTTACAGGATATCGAGCGCTACGCGAAGGAAGGGTTTGAGTCGATTCCGAAAGAGGACTGGAGCCTGTTTAAATGGGCAGGACTTTATTTGCAGAGGCCAAAGGAAGACGGTTATTTCATGATGCGCGTCAACATTCCGAGCGGCGTCATCACAAATGAACAGGCCGAGGTGATTGCTGGAATCGGGAGAGATTACGGCCGCGATGTGATTGATATTACGACGCGTCAGGCGATTCAATATCACTGGCTACAGATTGAGCATATGCCGGATATTTTCAAGCGGCTCGAATCAGTCGGTTTATCTTCTGTCGGTGCATGTGGCGACATCCCGCGGACGATTGTCGGCAATCCGCTTGCCGGAATTGACGCGAATGAGCTGCTTGATACGCGCGAGATTGTCGAGGATGTCTACTGGTATTTCCAGCGTAATCCGGAGTTTTCCAACTTGCCGCGTAAATTTAAAATGTCGATCTCGGCCAACATTCACAACGCCGGGCACGACCGGATTAACTGCGTTGCCTTTACACCTGCTGTGAAGAAAATGGATGGCGAGGAAGTCGTCGGGTTCCATGTCAAGGTCGGCGGCGGCCTGTCAGCAAAGCCTTATTTGGCTGAAGAGCTTGATGTGTTTGTCCGGCCGGAACGGGTAAAGGAAGTGGCGGTGGCGATTACAACGATTTACCGCGATTACGGCTACCGGGAAAAACGCCACCGGGCGCGCTTGAAGTTCCTCGTTGCTGACTGGGGCGTCGACCGCTTTAAAGAGAAGCTGCTTGAATACACAGGAGAGCTACCGTCAAAGGGAACGTGCAAGCTTGAAAAATGGAATGGCGGCTACTTCTATGGCGTTCATCCGCAAAAGCAGGACGGTCTCAGCTATGTCGGCTTTAATGTGCCAGTTGGAAGAATGAACTCAGCCGAATGGTTTGAACTGGCCCGGATCGCCAAAGCCTATGGAAATGGTGAAATTCGCACGTGTAATTCACAAAACATCATCATTCCGAATGTCGCAAATGAGAAAGTGGAAGAACTGTTGGCGGAGCCGTTATTTGAGCGGATTAAGCTAGAGCCGAAGCATTTTATTGGCTATTCCGTCTCCTGTACCGGAATTGAATATTGCAACCTGGCGCTTGTTGAGACGAAAGAGCGGATGCGGCGCGTAGCGGAATATTTAGATGAGCATATTTCAGTCGACGTTCCTGTCCGGATTCATATGATTGGCTGCCCAAATGCATGCGGACAACGGCAAATTGCCGATATCGGACTCCAAGGGGTAAAGATGAAGACAAAGGATAAACAGATGGTGGAAGCGTTTGAGTTTTATGTTGGTGGCACGTTGGAAACAGAACACGCCCAATTCAATCATAAGCTGAAAGGAAAGGTCGAAGCAGAGGAATTGGCGCCTGCTTTAACCTCGCTTTTGCGCTATTTTGAAGAAAATAAAGAACCGAATGAACTGTTCTTTGATTTTTACCAACGTGTCGGTCATGATGCCCTGCAAAACGCGCTCGACGAAATTCTCGGTGTGGCCTCCTGATGCGCTACCTTTATAAATTTGAAGTCGATCTTGCAGACAAAAGCGTAACAGTGATCGTCGCCGCGGACTCCGAGGAAGCGGCCTTTACCGCCGCTGAACAGGAAGTCGAAAAATGCTTCCTCAAGCTCCCGGAGATTGGGGAAATTACCCTGCTCGAAAAAAAGCCACTACGCAAAACAGCCGCGTTTATGGTATAAGGTTGTGCCCGAACGGGCACAACCTTATAAGCAATTAGCGGAGCCGCTGCAAGGGTTTGAAGTCTGTTAGGAGCGGATTTTTCCTAACAGACGGGCAGCGTGCGGAGCGATTGCCAATAGTATAGAAGTTAATTCTTAAGCTCGAAGCAGGGTGCGAAGTCTGGGCCTCTTTTAAAATCCCCAACCGTTTCTTCGGTTGGGGATTGGCGCAGAACGGAGCCGCTGCAAGGGTTTGGAGGCTGACAAAGCTGCTGAAAAAGGAGATTTTCACTTTTTCAGCAGCTTCTTTTTTTGACACTTATCTTAAGAAACCGATTCGAGCGCTGCGACGATATTGATTTCACCGAAGCCGTAATATGGATCATGGCCTGCGGTGCCGAGATCCTCGGCGGTGGAAGTGATCACATCATACACTTCCTGATTCGTCAGGTCCGGACGCAAGGCGCGGATGAGGCCGGCCAGTCCGGCGACATGCGGCGCTGCCATCGACGTTCCTGACATGACCGTATAGTTATTGTCTGGAAACAGGCTAGGGATATGCTCCCCGGGCGCGGCGACATCGACGTGCTGACCGTAATTCGAAAAGAAGGCTCGGTTTCGCGTATCATCAACAGCCGCTACAGTCAGTACTTCATCGTAGCGTGATGGATACATCGGGTCTTCGACATTGTCATTTCCCGAAGCAGTGATTAATACAACGTCCTGTTCATAAGCGTATCGAATCGCGTCATGTAGCGCCTCGGAGTCATAATAGTCACCGAGGCTCATATTAATGACATCGGCCCCGTGGTCAACCGCCCAATAAATCCCTTTCGCCACCTCGAACGAGGAGCCTTCCCCTTTTTCGTTTAACACTTTCACAGGGAGAATTTGACTTTTCCAGGAAACGCCGGCGATACCGGTTACGTTGTTCGTGAGAGCCGCAGCAATTCCGGCGACATGGGTGCCATGGCCGTGACTGTCGGAAACATCGTCACTTTCATCAAAGGCATTGAAGCCAGGTAAAAGCTTATCCTTTAAATCAAGATGGTTCGGGTCAACACCGGTATCGAGCACGGCAATCGTGACATCCTCGCCGCCTGACAGATTCCAGCCCTGGCTTGCATAAATTTGATTCAGGTTCCATTGATAAGGCTGGAAAAATTCATCATTCGGCACCGCACCTTCAGCCGCGACCCGCTGTCTCGGTCTTGCCGGCTCTTCCTTCTCCGGGACCGTTGAAAGCAAAAGGTTTTGCTTGGTAAAAATATAATTCGGTTCAGCGATTTCTAAATCGTATTCGCGTCGAAGCCGGCCGATTAATTCCTCGGTCGATTCAGTCGGCGATTCGACGACATAGAAGGGATCATGGTTTTCTTTCACAATTAAATTTTCCTGGGCGGCAAACCAGTCCGCCGCTGCCAAAGGCCGCTTGAATTTAATGACGGCCTGATTTTCGTGATAGGTATGCTGTAAATGTTCAGGCTTTTGGTTATCAGACTGGACGACGATTTGCCAGCCAAGTTCGGGAACGATTTCGGCCTGCAAGTTCTCCGGCATGTCATCGGTTGTCTTCCAGCCGATATCAGGGTCGGCTCCGGAAACGAAAAAGCTGCCGTTCGCGTCGGCGACAAATGCCAAATCCTTAACGAACTGTTGGACGAAGGTGAGATCAATTTCACCAAGCACCGTCCGCCCATCCTGAAGCTTTTCTCCCATCAGCATATACTGTTTGCCGTCTACTGAATAAGGGTCTGAGAAGCGGCTGTTCATATGAGTATGCGTCAGCTTTGAGGCGTCAAGGCGCTCAATCTCGCCAACCTCGACCTCTACGTCTTTCTCGTCTAAAATTGCAAAGCCGTGGAAATGGGGGTGCTCGTTAATTTCCTCTGAGAATTTTTCCGGTAATTCATCCTTTTGACTAGAATCCGCCCAGCGCTGCATTTGTGCGGACAGCTGCTTCAAAAAGAGCGAGGTTGTCATCGCCAGATCCTCAGCCATCAGCTTATCCATCGCTGTGTTTTCAAGCGTTTGCGGTATATCCTTTGTTTGGATCGAGTATTGATTATCGGCAATTAGCGTTCTGCCGATGATCGCCAGGCCAAGTCCAATAATTCCAACAATAAGTACAGTTTTTGCCATTCGCCACATCATTCCTGTTGTCATCCTTTCCCGGTGATTTATTCAAAAGTAGTCGAGCCTTCGTCAAAAAAATAGGCCATAAAAATTTCATCAGCAAACTGTTCTCCAAGCCATACTTGTTCCTTCTGCACGCCTTCCGTGATAAAGCCGGCTTTTTCATACAATCGTTTGGCGACTTCATTTGTGGAAAAGACAGTCAGACAAAGCTTATGAAGCCGGTGCAGCCGGCACCAGGCTAGTGTATATTCCAATACCTTCTTTCCAATTCCTTTTCCTTGGGCGCCGTCGTCAAGCCACATCCGATACAGGCCCGTATGCCGCTTCATCGCCAGTTCCCCCCGCAATACGCGGGCGACACCCTGTACCGTTTCGGCAATCTCAACGACGATATACATATTGTCTTTTCGGACAATTTGCTCAATAAAGGCTTCCTCTTCGGCAAGGGTGTGGACACGCTCCTTTTGAAGATAGGTGCCCTGTGACACGATTCCGGCGGCTGAAGCGATGATCGCACCGGCATCGCTTTTCTCGACAGGGCGCAGGGTCACCTCCGTCTGATCGTTTGCCGCAAAAGACCAGATCAGAGGCTTGTCTTTAAGTTGATTTGCCATCTGCTATTCCTCCTTCAATTGCTGTTGCCAAAAAAATTGATAGTCTTTATCAATTGGTGAATCAAGCAGGTGGGAGGCGGGGACGATGTCGACCCTGTTTTCTTTAAAGATCGGAAGGGCATGACTGATGCCGGCAAATGTCTCGTTTCCTTTTATGCCGACATGACCAATGCCGATCGCCTTATGCTGCTTTTCCACGACCTTGAGAAGCGAGGTCATCTGTTTACGGACATGAACGCGGGAGGACATCGTATCATCGAGAAAAATATGCCGCGTTGCATAAGGGATGCCCAGCTCCTCGGCTACTTTGGGAATCATTGAACGAGGACTTGTCCCGCTGTCAATGACATAGAGATTATGGGCTTTCGCTTCTTCGAGGATGACCCTGACGATATGTTCATTTTCGACGATTTTAGAACCCATATGATTGTTGATCCCTTTTGCATGGGGGATATCGGCAATCGCTTCACGGACACGGATGCGAATTTCATCATCGGATAATTGACTGGTGATCGCCTTCGGACCGAGCCAGGAGGCTTTTCCTCTTTTTGGCTCCATCGGCATATGAATAATCACCTCAAGCCCGGCTTGATGGGCCCGCTCCGCCTGCTCAGTCGAAAAGGGCTGAAACGGCATAATCGCCGCAGTGATCGGAATCTCTCCTGTCAGAAAATCGTCGACTCCCTTCACGTTCCCGCCGAAATCATCAATAATAATCGCAACCTGGTTCTGTTCCGCGACGGAAAGCGGCAAAGGCATATAGCAGACGGTCAATAGGGCAAACAAGAGCAAGGTAACCTGTATCAGACGTGGCATTTCAAAAGTCCCTCATTTCTTGATCTTTTGGCTAGTTTGCCATAGGAGACTTTTTTCTATGAGTGAAAAAGTAAGGGCGCGCCAAATGGATTGTATTTCCTTTTGGCGCGCCCTGGCGCACAAAGAGAGGGTGCCGTAAAAGTCGACACTTTTACGGCACCCTCTCTAGCGTATTTTATTTTCGCATGTTGAACGCAGCATTCAACTGACCACGCAACATTCTTTCCCGTACTTCCTGCTTTTGCATCTGTTTTTGCTCCATACGTCTAATTTCAAATGTCTGCATGCCATCTTCCATCTTATTGGCAATATCAACGAGTCTTTCGACATCAAGGAAAGAGTATTTTCTCGTTCCGCCTTTGGAACGCTCGGGATAAATTAATTTTCGCTCCTCGTAGTAGCGGATCTTACGCTCAGACAGTCCGGTTAACTCACTCACCATCCCAATCGTAATTACCTTTTTATCTTTGTAGGACATTGTCACCACCCCCGCCATCTGCTGTTTTTCTCGTTGGAATGTTCGGACCTTTTGCCATATCATATCACATTGAGTGTAAAGAAGTGTTCATCCATGTTAGATAATCTTACATTTTTTTTAGAAGGTGATTTTTGTTCAATTCCTGTATTGTGATTATCCATTTGTTGTATTATACTTGATAAAACTTATAAAAAAAGTCGGACTTATCAAAGATTTCATACAGAAATGAGGAGTTGGAAATGGGAGAGCAAAAAGGCTATGTGTTTTTAGTCGGTGCAGGACCGGGAGATGTAAGGCTTCTGACGCTAAAAGGCGAACAGGTTATCAAAGAAGCGGATGTCATTTTGTACGACCGCCTCGTCAATCCGCTTTTGCTCGAGCTCGCCAAGCCGGAAGCTGAGTTTGTCTATTGCGGCAAGCTGCCTGATCGCCATTTGCTTCGCCAGGAGTCCATCAATGAGCTGCTTGTCACATACAGTCAGGCTGGAAAGCGGGTCGTCCGTCTAAAGGGAGGAGATCCGAGTGTGTTCGGCCGGGTCGGGGAGGAAGTGCAGGCGCTGGAGCAGGCCGGGATTCCATATGAAATTGTTCCGGGTATTACGGCGGGGATTGGCGCGGCGACATATGCCGGTGTTCCGGTTACCCACCGTGATCATGGAGCATCGTTCGCGATGGTTACCGGCCATGATAAATCGGACAATGGTCAGCCATTGCTCGATTGGCGTGGGCTGGCGACAATCGATACAATTGCCTTTTATATGGGGGTGAAAAACCTGCCTTATATTTGCGAGCAGCTACTCGCACATGGAAAGCCTGGACAAACGCCGGTTCTGCTCATTCAATGGGGGACGCTTGGAAAGCAGAAGGTGCTTGAGGGGACGATTGCGACGATTAGCGACGAGGCTCGTCGCGTCGGCTTTTCCAATCCGGCGATTACGTTAATCGGCGATGTTGCCAAGCTGCGGACGAAGGAGAGCTGGTTTGAACGACAGCCCCTCTTCGGTATGCATATTCTGTTTGCGCGAACAGGTGGGGGAAAAAGCGAAATTGCCGCGCAATTAACCGGGCTCGGGGCGACGGTGTTTGAATACCCACGCTTCCAAACGATCTGGGAATCGGCGCCTGTTCCTTCATTCGCAGAGTTTCAGGAGATCATCTTTCATTCGCCGGCCAGTGTCCACTGGTTCTTCGCGAGGCTGAAGGAGCAGCGGGTCGATATTCGTTCTTTAACGGCTGACTTGTACGGGGCTTCCGGAAAGTCGGTGAAAGCAATTGAAAGTTATGCCTGTCTCGCTTATCCTGTAACTAAGCTGACTCCTCACCAGCAAGGAAAACGGCTGGTCATTGGCGAAAAAAAGGTTGGGGAGAGACTGCTCCCCGATTACGGAAGCTATCAATTTTGCCGCTCCCACCGTGAAACCGTCGTCGCGCAATCGCATATGACGTGCCGACGCTTACTGGAGGAAGACCGGATTGATACGATCGTGTTCCCGAGCGCCGAAGCGGTTCGCGTCGTGACGGAAGAAATCAAAGCGTGCTCGCAGACGCCGGCAAGCCTCTCTTCGCGGGCGGCGGTGATTTGCTTCGGACCGGCTTCGGCAAACGAGGCGCAGCGTTTAGGATATGAGATTACGGAAACGTTACAGGAGCCGGCGCGGGAAGCTTTGCGCGAAGCATTAATGAAGGCTCAATTGGCAAAAGGAAGGGTGTAGAATGCAGGCGATTCTTTATATCGGACATGGAAGCCGTGTGCAGGCAGGAAATGATGAGTTACGTAATTTTGTGGAAAAAACAAAAGCGGCACATCCGCAGGTCGCCATCCAGGAATGCTGTTTTTTGGAACTGGCTGACCCGGATATCACGGAAGGAGTGCGGACCTGTATAAAGCAAGGGGCAACGAGGATTGCTGTCGTCCCTGTTCTTTTATTAACAGCGATGCACGCCAAAGTTGATATTCCGCAGGAAATCGAACGCCAGCGCGCGCAATATCCGGATGTGAGTTTTACATATGGTCGGCCGATGGGAATTGAGGCGACGATTATTGAAATTATTAAAGCACGCCTTAAAAAAGCCGGAATGAGTCTGACAGCGGCGCGGCCGCGCTATGAGGAACGGCAGCCGGTCTCGCTCTTGCTTGTCGGCAGGGGGAGCAGTGATCCGGAGGCGACGAGCGATTTGATGAAGATTGCCAGGCTTGTGTGGGAATTTACGCCGGTAACAGACGTGGAGGTGTGCTTTATGGCGGCGACGCACCCGAATGTCGAAGAAGGGCTTGCCCGTGTTACTCGTCTGCCGAATGAAACGGTTTACGTCATCCCTTATTTGCTATTTACCGGCGTGTTGATGGAAACGCTGGAAAAGCAGCTTGCGCAGTGGTCGAAAAGGACGGAAAAGTCCTTTATTCTTTGTGACTATCTTGGCTTTGACGACAGGCTGGTTGATGTGCTGGCCGAGCGTGTTCAAGAAGCGCTGGAGGCAGAGCCGTTTCCGGCTGAAAACCTGAACAGGCAGTGGCTGCAACAATGAACCAGCTGCCGGTGATGATCAATCTAACAGGAAAAAGCGTGACTGTTGTCGGTGCAGGAAAAGTGGCGGCACGGCATCTACCGAAATTACTGGCTGCAGGGGTGACTGAGGTGGTGATCTATTCACCGCGCCTTGATCCGGACCTGACTGGCTATCTTGAGCACAGCGAAGTTACTTGGATTGAAAGAACGGTAAGCGCTGAAGAAAGCTTTTCAACCGACCTGCTGCTGCTGACGAGTGATGACCATTCTCTCCATCAAGCTCTCTATCGAAACCGTCGGCAGTCTCAATGGGTGTATGTCGCCACGGACCCGGCTTTAAGTGACTTTACGTTTCCATTAACCGTGAAAAAAGGAAAGCTGCTGATTACTCTTTCGACAAGCGGAATCAGTCCAACCTATGCAAAGCAGATAAAACAGAAGCTGGTTGCGGCTCTCCCCGAGGACAGTGAACAGGATTTAGCCTTTTTGGAGGCTGTCCGCGAGCGGGTGCTCTCCAGTCGGCTTCCGGCGTCAGTGCGAAAAAGGCTCCTACAACAGGCGGCGTCTGAAGAGTTCCTCCGCCAGCCGGAACGGGAACGCTCCTTCACACTGCTGCTGGAAGAAGCGATAAGAAACAACTGAAAAGAGGAAGATATGATGACGATTCAACCATTTGATCTTGCAATAATCGAGCAGGCGAAGGCGCATCTTGATCAGCTGACAAAGCCGCTTGGCAGCCTTGGCCGGGTGGAGGAGCTGGCCGTGCAGCTGGCCGGGATTACCGGCGAGGTTCAACCTGTGATCGAAAAACCGGCGATTATCGTCGCCGCGGCCGACCATGGGATCGTAAGTGAAGGAGTATCGGCGTATCCACAGGAAGTAACTGCGCTGATGATTGATAATTTTGTGAAAGGGGGAGCGGCGATCAATGTGTTCGCCCGTCAAATCGGCGCAACCGTTACCGTAGCCGATGTCGGTGTAAATCAAGACCTTGGCAACCAGCCGATTGCCCATCATAAAATCCGTTATGGCACGGGGAATTTCCTTCATGAGGATGCGATGACGGAGGAGGAAGCCACTTCCGCATTGAAGATCGGACGTCAGCTGGCTATTTCACAAATTGAACAAGGTCACCGCCTGTTAATTACCGGCGAGATGGGGATCGGCAACACGTCGGCCTCAAGCGCGTTAACTGCCGCGATGACCGGAAGTAAGGTCGAGGATGTCGTCGGATACGGCACCGGCATTAATCAGGAGACGAAGCGGCAGAAAATTGCGATTATCGAAAAAGCGCTCACAAACCGTGGTATTACCGCGCAAACCCCGCCGCTATCCATTTTGGCGAAAGTCGGTGGCCTGGAAATCGCGACGCTCGCTGGTGTTATACTGGAAGGCGCGGCACGGCGGGTGCCTGTCCTGATCGACGGCTTCATTTCTTCAGCCGCGGCGCTTGTTGCTGCCAAGCTTGAACCGGAAGTCCATCCTTATTTAATGATCGCTCACCAATCTGTTGAAGATGGTCACCGCATTGTTACCGCTTATTTACAGAGCAAGCCGTTGCTCCAGCTCGATCTGCGTCTTGGCGAAGGCACAGGAGCGGCACTCGCCTATCCGATTGTCGAGGCCGCATCGCGAATGATGAGAGAAATGGCAACCTTTAAGGATATCGGCATGTAGAAGAGCTGTACCAAGACAACTAAGCAATAATAAAAAGAGGATTTTCGTATCGAGATGAGATATGAAAATCCTTTTTAAAAAAGACAGGCTTGCTTAGCGAGTTAATAGTCAATGGCTCCGCGCCTTACTAGCAAGAAAGGACTTCTGCGGTGTGCTTCTGAGCAGTATTGTCCCTTTTTTAACTTCGAAGTAGGCTCCGCCTCAACCTTCATACACCAACAATTTTCAAAGTGAAAAAATCCTAATGAAAAAAAACGAAAAAATTGTATTATAAAGAAGGACATTCGCATAAAATGAGGAATATTACTAAAAGTGAAAATTTTTGCAGCTTCTTTTAGGTTTTTGAGAAACTGCGTTTCCTAATAAGAAACAAAAAGAGGTGATAGCATGATTGTTTCAGAAGTATTCAAGGAGTTAAAGGCACTAGTGCCGGAACAGCAGATTGAAGAAAAAAGGGAAGAACAAAGTCTATTTGGGAACGAAGGGCGGGTGGCTGTCTATCCAAAAACAGAGCAGGAAATTGTAAGCGTCCTCACTTATGCCAATGCCAATAATAAGAGCGTAACTGTAGCCGGTAAAGGCACAAAAAAAGCCTTTGGTGGGGTGGTCGCACAATCCGATCTTCTGCTTTCATTGGAAAACTATACCGGGATCATTGAGCATACAGTCGGCAATATGACATTGACGGTAAGGGCGGGCACCCGTTTTCAAGACATTCAGGATTACCTCGCTACCCATCAACAAATGATTCCACTTGATCCATTCTGGCCTGATTCAGCGACGATTGGTGGTATTGTAGCAGCAAATGACAGCGGACCAAAGCGCCTTGGCTATGGTTCTGCAAGGGATGCTGTTATCGGCATGAAATTGATTTATCCAGATGGGAAGGTAATCCGCGCAGGTGGAAAGGTCGTCAAAAACGTTGCAGGCTATGATATGAACAAATTATTTATCGGGTCAATGGGAACGCTTGCTGTAATTTCGGAAATCACATTTAAGCTCAGTCCAATTCCGAAGGAACAAAGTCTCGTTTTGCTTTCCTTTGCCCAGGAACAAGTAGAAGAAGTTCACTCATTTGCCGTTCGTTTTTTGGATTCAGCTTTAGAGCCGGTTGCGCTTGAGCTTTTCAACCCAACCCTTGCGAAAGCATTGACTGGAAATGAGAGATATACATTGGCGATTGGCTATGAAGATGTGAAGAGCTCTGTCCGTTATCAGGAGGAGTTTACAAAGCAGCTTAAGCCTGCTGGCGCAGAGCTGCGGGTTTTGGCAGGCGAAGAAGCAAGGAACTTTTGGAAGCGCTTTTACGAGCTTCCCCCTAATGGTTTAGGGCAACCGGAGGAGCATGAAACAGAAGCCATCTTAAAAATAGGCGTCAAAAACCTCGATGTTCTGCAAGTTATCCGCAGCTGCCATATGCTGGAGGAGTCACATCATATCGAAATTGCAGCGCATGGAGGCTTAGGGCACGGATTAAGTCAAGTGGTGCTAAAAGGGACGGCAAAAAATGTGATCACGGCAATCGATGCTGTTCAGCAGGCTGTAACCGCATTATCCGGTTATGTGATTGTCAAGCATCTCCCGCTGTCGATTCGAAAAAACATATCCGTTTGGGGCGAGGAGCCATCGTATTTCTTTCTACTAGAAGGAATTAAAGCGAAGATTGATCCGAATAAGATTCTCAATCATAAGCGCTTTGTGGGAGGGATGTAAGATGAGTACAGTTGAAGTAAAGCCAAAGCAAGAGCCTCCGTGCACGAGCAGCAAGAACAATTATTTATGGAAAGATCAACCGGATGAAAACAAGTGGGCTGATTGTGTTCATTGCGGGATGTGCTTAGAATCATGTCCGACCTATGAACTAACAGGTCAGGAACAGCATTCGCCGCGCGGGCGCGTTCATTTAATTAAGTCGGTTGCCGAAGGAAAGCTGGTCGTAAATGAGCAATTTTCCGATCCGGTGTTTGCTTGTTTGGATTGTCGAGCCTGTACGACTGCTTGTCCAGCCGATGTTGATGTAGGTGGTCTAATTGAAGAGGCGCGTGGACAGATTCGCCAGGCGATGCCATTAACAGGGTGGAAAGGCCAAGTAAGCAAATTGTTTTTGCAAGGTATTTTTCCGCATCAAAGTCGGCTTCACTCGCTTGGTCAACTGCTGAAGCTCTATCAGAAAACAGGTGTTCAAAGCGTTGTTCGAAAAACAGGTTTGACAAAAATAATGCCTAAGCATTTGGCACAAATGGAAGCGGTTATGCCGACCATTGGCAAACCTGTGATGAAACGTTATAAGAACCAGGAAACAATTCCTGCCAAAGGTGAAAAAAAGCAGGAGGTGGCTTTTTTAACAGGCTGTGTCATGGATGTAATGTTCAGCGATATTAATCAGGCAACGATTAATGTACTAACGAGAAATGGCAACGAAGTCACCATTCCTAAAAATCAAACGTGCTGTGGTGCTTTGCATGTCCATGCCGGGGATCGTGAGATGGGGCGGAAGCTGGCGAAGCAAAATATTGAAGCATTTGAGCAAGCTGATAAGGTCATTGTCAATGCGGCTGGTTGTGGATGTATGCTTCAAGAATATGGAGAGCTTTTTAAAGAGGTTGACACAGAATGGTATGAAAGAGCGGAACGCTTTGCTGAAAAGGTAGAAGATATATCAAAGCATTTACACGACACAGGCTACGAAAAACCAAAAGCAAAGCTGAATGCTAGAATTACGTATCACGATGCCTGCCATCTCGCTCATGGTCAAGGTGTTCGGCAGGAGCCGCGTGATTTATTACTCGATATTCCCGGTGTCGAGATGGTTCATATGACAAACGCGGATCGTTGTTGTGGGAGCGCGGGTGTCTACAATATTACAAACCCTGAGATGGCAAGCGCTGTTTTGGATTCAAAGATGTCCAATGTTCCTGAGGATGTCGAAATGATTTCGATGGGAAATCCAGGCTGTATGCTGCAAATGGCCATTGGCGTTGAAAAATATGGTCGAAATCAGAAGGTTGTTCACACCGTACAACTCTTGGATTGGGCGTATCAAAAAGAAGATGAGCAGGAGGGTCAAAAGAATGAGTAAACTGAAAATAAAAGATCCCCATATTCGTGGACTGGCAGCGCTCGTATCAGGTCCTTACTCCATTCTTTATGAACGTGAGGATTTATTAGCGTATGATTGCGACGGGTTTACGATTCATAAGCATTTGCCGAAAGCTGTCGTCTTTCCCAATACGACAGAGGAGGTCGCTGCGATTGTGCGTTACTGCGCACGCCATCGGCTGCCGTTTTTAGCGCGCGGAGCCGGCACAGGACTAAGTGGAGGGGCAATTCCGGTAAATGGGGAAGTGATTATCAGTCTCGTGAAAATGAAGCGGCTTTTGGAAGTGGATGTAGAAAATCGGCGCGCTGTTGTCGAACCGGGCTATATTAATCTTAAACTAACCAATTCCATCTCCGATAAAGGGTATTATTATGCGCCGGATCCTTCCAGTCAATCCTGCTGTACGATTGGCGGCAATGTCGCTGAAAACGCCGGCGGTGCTCATTGCCTGAAATACGGGGTGACAACGAATCATATCCTTGGACTTGAGGTTGTCCTGCCGAATGGAGACATTATTGAAATTGGAGCGGAAGGCATTCCGGATGCACCCGGCTATGATTTATTAGGCTTATTCACCGGTTCGGAAGGGACACTTGGGATTGTGACGAAGATTACGGTGCGGATTCTTAAAAATCCTGAAGCAAAGCAGACCGTGCTGGCGTATTTTGATAAGGTTGAGGATGGGAGCCAGGCTGTATCCGATATTATTTCTGCCGGGATTGTGCCGGCTGCGCTAGAAATGATGGATAAAACGGCGATTGAAGGTGTTGAGTCAGCTGCATTTCCGGTCGGGCACCCGCTTGATATAGAAGCGCTTCTTTTGATTGAGGTAGACGGGATTTCTGCCGGGATCCAGGAGCAAATTGACCATATTCTCACCGTTTGTCAACAGCATCATGTTCGTGAAGTGAAGGTGGCACAGGATGAGGGAGAACGGGCGCGATGGTGGGCTAATCGTAAAACAGGTTTTGGCGCGATGGGGGCGATTTCCGCTGATTATCTCGTCCAGGACGGAGTCATTCCCCGGAGCAAGCTGCCAGAGGTGCTAACGCGAATCAATCAAATTAGCAAAGAGAGTGGTTTGCGAATTGCTAATATTTTTCATGCTGGAGACGGAAATCTCCACCCGCTCATTTTGTTTGACGCGCGGATTCCCGGTCAAGCTGAAAAAGCATTAGAAGTAGGAAGTGCTTGCCTGAAGGTATGTGCAGATGTCGGGGGCTCGATCACCGGTGAACATGGTGTCGGGATTGAGAAGATGAATGAGATGCGCTATATTTTCTCAGAAGAAGAAATTTCTGCCCAGACGGATATTCGAGAGGTTTTCAACCCGGATCGCCTGCTCAACGACGGGAAGCTGTTTCCTTCGCCGGGAAGATGTGTGGAAGTCAAGCTGGCTAAACAGGCAGAAAAGGTCTCAACGATGTGACGAAGGAAAATGACCATATCGACCTCCGTACTCTAATCGGAGATGCTATCTTATGGTATAATGTCCCTACTAATGAAGCAGCGTAATGGAGGTTAAGTATGGTTAAGTCTGTAGACCGAGCACTAAGAATTATCAGCTTAGTGAGTCAAAATAAAGACGGACTAGGTGTAACAGAATTGGCATCTCAGATCGAATTAAATAAAAGCTCGATCTACAAAATTTTGAGCACACTTGTTAGTCATGGATTTATTGAACAAGATCAAACGACCAAAAAGTATCGCTTAGGCTATAAATATTTGGAGCTCGGCTCATTATTGCTGGATTCTATTGATCTGCGCAGTCAAGCACGTGTCTATTTAGAGGAATTAGAGCGTCAGACAAATGAGGTTATCCATCTGGTCGTTTTTGATCAAGGTGAAGTGTATTACATTGAGAAATTGGAAGGGAATGAAACGCTTCGGACGCACTCGAAGATTGGACGCAGAGCTCCCATTCATTGCACGAGTGTCGGGAAAGTGATCCTTGCCCATTTGACCGAACAGGAGGTTGAGGCCATCATTCAAAGGCATGGCTTACCGAAACATACGGAAAACACAATTACAGACAAAGCAGCGTTTCTTGAAGAATTGCAGAAAATCTACAAACAGGGCTATGCGGTTGAAATAGAGGAAAATGAAGCCGGGATTAGCTGTATCGCCGCGCCGATTTTTGATCATCTCGGAAGGGTGACAGCAGCTGTAAGTATTTCAGGTCCAACCCTTCGAATGACGGCTGAACGTTTACATGATTTAGAGGAATTGATCAAAAAAATTGGAAAGAAAATATCAGCCAGATTAGGTTATACGGAGTAAGACAACCTTTGATTTAGAAAAGCTAATTCTCAAGGGGCTGGGAGCTTACTCAAGGGGGAGCCGGCTTTGCCCATGACACGTCAATCTGCAGGCCCCCACTTTCAGCCGCCCTCAAAAGGTGGTAATGGTCCGCACACCGTTTTGTAATATTATCTAAAAATTAAAATTAATGAAAAAGTAATTGGAAACTCTTTGGATGGTGTGCTATGATTGAATTAAATAGAAACACTGTTTCCTAATAAGAAACATAGGTAAAGTAATGTTCAACTCAAAAATAAGGAGGACGAACCGATGCAACAGTATGAAAAAGTAGGTCAATTAAAAGTCGCGACGGAGTTATTTGAGTTTATTAATCAAGAGGCTTTGCCGGAGAGTGGGATTGATCAGCAGCAGTTCTGGGATGGTTTTTCGAGACTTATTGAGGAGCTTGCACCAGAAAATAAAGCTTTGTTGGCAGAGCGTGATCGAATCCAGCAGCAAATTGATCAATGGCATAAGCAGCATCAAGGCTCTTTTGATCCTGCTGCTTACAAAAAGTTTTTAAAAGACATCAACTATCTGGAGGCTGAGAAAGAAGATTATCAGGTTAGGACGGATCATGTCGATTTAGAATTTAGACAACAAGCTGGTCCACAATTAGTTGTTCCGGTGAACAATGCGCGTTATGCCATTAATGCCGCGAACGCGCGCTGGGGAAGTCTGTATGATGCTTTATACGGGACGGATGTGATAGCTGAAGAAGACGGAGCGGAACGCTTGGCTACCTACAATGAAGTTCGTGGGAATAAAGTCATCTCCTTTGCGAAGGACTTTCTTGATAAAACATTCCCGCTTCAAACGGGATCGCATCATGATGTGACAGAATACAAGGCTGGTGCAGAATTTACGGCAACACTGGCAAGCGGTGAAGAAACGACATTACAAGCCGCCGAAAAATACAGAGGTTTTCAAGAAAAAGAGGGTGAGGTGA
The DNA here is from genome assembly GCF_023715705.1 of Halalkalibacter oceani. Taxonomy (GTDB): domain Bacteria; phylum Bacillota; class Bacilli; order Bacillales; family Bacillaceae_D; genus Halalkalibacter; species Halalkalibacter oceani_A. The sequence continues at coordinate 253,477 of NZ_JAMBOS010000004.1, read as the reverse complement.
CCGCGATTTTATTAAACAATCATGGTCTTCATGTTGACATTCAGCTTGATCGCAGTCACCCGATCGGTAAAACGGATAAAGCCGGTGTGAAAGATATTCTTGTCGAAGCGGCGATCACAACCATCATGGATTGTGAAGATTCGGTTACAGCGGTTGATGCTGAGGATAAAGTGATCGTCTATCGCAACTGGCTTGGATTAATGAGAGGCGATCTATCAGCATCATTTGAAAAGGCCGGAAAAACAGTGACGCGAACATTAAATCCAGATCGGGTTTATTCAACCGCGAATGGCGGGACATTAACGCTTCGTGGTCGCTCGCTGATGCTTGTCCGTAACGTTGGGCATTTGATGACAATCAACGCTGTACTTGATAAGGATGGAAATGAAGTCCCTGAAGGAATTTTGGATGCGGTTGTAACGAGTTTAATCGCTAAACATACATTGCTCGGCAATGGCAAGTATCAAAATTCAACAACAGGTTCGATTTACATCGTAAAACCAAAAATGCACGGCTCTAAAGAAGTGGCATTTGCCAATAAATTATTCGCACGTGTGGAAGATTTGTTAGGGCTGGAGCGCTTCACCTTGAAAATTGGCGTCATGGATGAAGAACGACGGACGTCACTTAACTTAAAGAATTGTATCTATGAAGTAAAAGAACGGGTAGTTTTTATTAATACAGGCTTCTTGGATCGTACGGGTGATGAAATTCATACATCGATGGAAGCTGGAACGATGGTCCGTAAAAATGATATGAAATCTTCAGCTTGGCTGCAAGCATATGAGAAATCAAATGTCCAAATTGGTTTGAAGGCGGGGTTACAAGGAAAGGCCCAAATTGGAAAAGGAATGTGGGCAATGCCTGATTTAATGAAGGCCATGCTTGAACAAAAAGGCGGGCAAATCAAAGCTGGTGCCAATACAGCCTGGGTTCCTTCTCCTACAGCAGCAACGCTTCATGCGCTTCATTATCACGAAATAAATGTTGTTGAGATTCAAAATGAATTAAAAATACAAAACGGAAATTATGCAGATGAGATTCTGACAATTCCGCTCGCGGAAGAAACAAATTGGAGCCCGGAACAAATTCAAGAAGAGCTGGATAATAACGCACAAGGTATTCTGGGCTATGTTGTTCGTTGGGTTGAACAAGGCGTTGGTTGCTCGAAGGTGCCGGATATTAATGATATAGGATTAATGGAGGATCGTGCGACATTACGTATCTCGAGCCAGCATGTTGCCAATTGGCTTCACCACGGTATTTGCACAGAGGCGCAAGTAAATGAAACATTAGAGCGGATGGCAAAGGTTGTTGACGAGCAAAATGCCGGTGACCCGGCGTATCGTCCAATGTCAGCTAATTTTGATCAGTCGATTGCCTTTCAAGCAGCAAAAGATTTGATTTTCCTCGGTAAAGAACAGCCGAGCGGTTACACAGAACCGATTTTGCATCGTCGTCGGATTGAGTTCAAGCAAAAAGCTGCCCAACAGCTATATAGTAAGCAGTAAAAAGCTTACCTCACGCTTGAAGGGTCTTGATTTTCGAATCAAGCGTTGTTAATAAAAAGATTGAGGAGCTGATTGAATGCAATCCATCAGAGAAAGAGCTTTAGATTTGCATAAACAAACGAGAGGGAAGCTGGATGTCAATTTAAAGGTCGCATTGGAAAGTATGGATGACCTTAGTCTGGCGTATTCTCCCGGCGTTGCCGAGCCTTGTAAGGAAATCCATCTTGATGAAGAGAAGATATATGAGTATACGATTAAAGGAAACCTTGTTGGTGTCATCTCTGATGGAAGCTCAGTTCTTGGGTTAGGCAATATCGGCGGTGGAGCATCAATGCCGGTCATGGAAGGTAAGGCGGCTTTATTCAAAGCGTTTGCAGACATTGATGCCTTTCCAATTTGTTTAAATGTGCAGGATCCGGAGCAAATTATTGCAGCGGTCAAAGCAATGGAGCCCACATTTGGCGGTATCAACCTGGAGGATATTTCAGCTCCTAATTGCTTTCTCATTGAGGAACGTCTGAAGGAGGAAATGAACATTCCAGTCTTCCATGATGATCAACATGGTACGGCGATCGTTTCCGCAGCCGGATTAATAAATGCTTTGAAGTATGTGAACAAACAATTAGAAGATGTCACCGTGGTCGTCAATGGGGCAGGGGCAGCGGGGATTGCGATTACAAATTTATTGTTGAACCTTGGGATTGGCGACCTGATTTTATGTGACTCAAAAGGAATTATCGAGCCTGGACGGCAGAATTTAAACGAGATGAAAACGGCGGTTGCCAAGAGGACAAATAAGCAAGCAAAAGCAGGTAAACTGGCCGAGGCTGTTCGGGGTGCCGATGTGTTTATCGGTGTTTCCGTGGCAGGAGCATTAACACAGGAAATGGTGCGATCTATGGAGAGAGATGCAATTATTTTTGCGATGGCAAATCCAGAGCCGGAAATTATGCCTGAGCAAGCAAAGGAAGCGGGAGCAGTCATTATTGGAACAGGACGGTCCGATCTTCCGAATCAAGTGAATAATGTTCTTGCTTTTCCTGGTATCTTCAAAGGAGCTCTCGAGGTTCGAGCATCAGAAATTAATGAGGAAATGAAAATAGCAGCTGTTTATGCCATTGCTAATTTAATAACAAGTGAAGAATTGACACCAGAGTACATTATTCCAAATGCCTTTGATAAGCGTGTGGTGGAATCTGTCGCAGGAGCGGTTGCCAATGCGGCAATGAAAACAAATGTAGCAAGACACTCTATGAGACGTACACCTGTTGGAAAGTGAAATGCAGCTAAACTTGACAGGTTTGAGGGAGAGACGAGTAGGAAGATAATGTTAATTAAACGAATAGGTGTGTGGGAGGAAAAATAGTCCTGCGCCTTGCTTTTAGTCTGGAAAAGGTGAAACCTGCCTTTATTCCAGGCTTTTTTTTATTCTTTGAAAAACAGAAAATTCATGTAAAGCAAAACGTTCTTGGCATAAAACATAACATACTACCATATTAGTATAAAAGGTGATCCTAATGAAAATAACCATTGATAAAACAAAATCAATTCATTCTCAAGTCTATGAAGTAATCAAAGAAGCGATTATTTCGTTGGAATTTTTGCCAGGACAGCGTTTATCGGAGAAAGAGCTGTCGGCGCTGCTGGAAGTGAGCAGAACGCCGATCAGGGAAGCATTCATTAGACTCTCGGAAAAAGGTCTGCTCGAAATTTATCCGCAAAGGGGGACGTTTGTCTCGTATATCGACATTGATAAAGTGAAAGAGTCACTCTTTGTCAGGGAATCGCTAGAATGCGCTGCTCTTCATCAAAGCATTATCCGATTGAACGAGGATGATATCGATGCATTACAGGCATTGATTGCCAAACAAAAGGAGTTTCGGGATGAAAAGATGCGCGAAACCTTCTATCACTTTGATGAAAGATACCACGAGAGGCTAATTGAAATCAGCGGCTATCAAAATGTCTGGTCCGTAATTCAGGCAGAAAAGCTGCACCTTGATCGTGTTCGCTATCTCAGTCTGCTGGCGACTAGAAAGACGAGCAAACTGATTGAGGAGCACGAAGAGATTTTGAATGCGGTCATCGCAAAGGATGTCGAGCTGGCCCACTATAAATTAAGCAAACATATTAAAGAGAGCACGGTAGAAATCATTGAACTGTATAAGGAGAAATATAGTGAACTTTTTTCGAAATCATAAAGGTTATTGGGGAAGATGTCCACTTTTTAAGGCATCTTTTTTCAGATAGAAAGGAGTCAGCAGATGGAGCTTAAAATTGAAGATTTTCAACTAGAAGGCGGGTTTGAGCTGGAATTACCGACGATGTATCCGGTGCGGCAGACGTTTGCTATGACGAAAATCGAGGTGCAGTCGATTCCAGCACTGATTCACGAGGAGTGTCAGCGGAAGCAGCTCGTGGCAAAAATCAAGCCGGGGATGAAAATTGCAGTCGGCGTCGGCAGCAGAGGGATTACAAATTTGCAGGCGATTGTCAAAGCGACAATCACCGAGTTAAAAGCACTAGGAGCAGAGCCGTTTATTGTGCCGGCAATGGGAAGTCACGGCGCGGGAAAAGCCGAGGGCCAGGCGAAAATTTTAGCGGGGTATGGGATTACGGAAGCGGAAGTCGGCGCCCCGGTCAGAGCAAGTATGGATACCGTCTATCTTGGCAAAGCCTATGGCGACGTCGAGGTGTACTTCGATCGACTGGCGTATGAAGACGCGGAAGGAATTATCGTCATTGCGAGAATTAAGCCGCATACAGATTTTAAAGGTGAAATTGAAAGCGGTATCATGAAGATGCTTGGCATTGGCCTCGGCAAGCATAAAGGGGCGAGCTATCTGCATAAAGGGGGGATGGGAGACTTCGCCGAGCTGATTCCAGCCGTCGGGCGCCACATTATCGAACGGACGCCGTTTCTTTTTGGCGTCGGCATTATTGAAAATTCATGTCACGAAACCGCCCATGTCGAAGTCGTGCTAAAAGAACAGTTGCCAGAACGGGAAAAAGAACTGTTAGTTGAAGCGAAGCGGTTAATGCCGAAGCTGCTATGTGAGGAAATCGATGTGTTGATCGTCGATGAAATCGGTAAGAACATAAGCGGTAGCGGGATGGATTCGAATATTATTGGACGGTCCTCCTGTAATCAGTCGGAAGTATTCGATGCTCCGCCAATCAGTAAAATTGTCGTTCTGAATATAACGAAAGAAACAAAAGGCAACGCCTCCGGAATTGGCCTCGCGGACTATACAACCGTCCGGACGGTCGAAAGCATTGATTTTTCCGCGCTGTATGCCAATTCAACGACAGCGGTCGAAATTAACGGCGCCAAGCTGCCGGTCATACTCGCCACTGATCAAAAAGCGATTGTAACAGCGATCCGGACGGCCGGACGGAGACAAATCGAGGATGTAAAAGTAGTCCGCATTAAAAATACGCTGGAGCTTGACCGGATTTTCATTTCAGAGAATTTAGTCGAAGAGGCGAAAAATCACCCACAGATGGAAGTAGCAGGGGCAGCTGCTTCCTGGACATTCGACCAGACTGGAAATCTAATCAATTAACGCCGAAGGAGGGACCTATGAAACTTGTCACGACGATCCATATTCCGGAAACACAACTGAATCAATTAAGAGATTCCTATCCTGATATCACAATTTGTCATTGTCACTCAGAAAAGGAGGCGCAGTCCTATTTAGAGGAGGCTGACATTGTGCTGTCTGATCATTTGAACTTCACCCCTGAGTCAATCGAAAAAGCACCGAGGCTGAAATGGCTTCAGCTTACGACCGCCGGAGTTGAAAATATTCCGTTCGCTGAATTAGCCGAAAGAGGAATCACCGTTACGAATGCGAAGGGAATCCACGGCTCACAAATGGGAGAATACGCACTTGGCATGATGCTCGCCCATACCCGCAAGCTATTACACTACCGGGAGCTGCAGAAAAAGCATCAGTGGGAAGGAGGGTTCATTGGTGGAGAATTAGCCGGGAAAACGGTGACGATTGTTGGCGCCGGGGCAATTGGGTCTGCGATTGCTGAAATGTGTAAAGTATTCGGGATGAACGTTTATGGAGCCAGCCGCAGCGGCTTAAGCAAGCCGAATTTTGATCGGATCGTCAAGAGGGAATGGGAGGCGCTCTTGACGGAGAGTTCGTTTGTCATTGTCCTGCTGCCATTGACCCCTCGGACGAAGCATTTTATCCACCAAGAGCATTTTGCTGCGATGCCACAGGACTGCTTTTTCATCAATTTGGCGCGCGGTTCTGTTGTGAAGGAAGCGGATTTAATCACCGCGCTGGAAAGCGGCCAAATCGGCGGAGCTGCATTAGACGTATTTGAAAAGGAGCCGCTTGAGCCTGAAAGTCCGTTGTGGGAGATGAAGCATGTCTTTCTTACGCCCCATATTGCCGGAAATTCCGATCATTATATGGAGAGGGTGTTTCGGATTGTGCTTGAAAATGTTGCGAACTTCCTTGCGAACAAACCGTTAAAAAATCAGGTTGATCTGAAAGCAAACTATTAAATATAAGAAAGCGGAGGAAAAAATGAAAATTACTCAGATTGAAACGATCCGTTTAGAAGAGTTTCCGAATATTTGTTTTGTCCAGGTTCACACCGATCAAGGTCACATCGGGCTTGGGGAAACGTATTTTGCCGCAGAAGCAGTTGAAGCCTGGATTCACGAAGCGGGTGCGCCTGTACTTCTTGGAAAAGACCCGCTGACGATTGAGCGGCATTGGCAGTCGATGGTTGGTTTTATCGGCTCCCGCAGCACCGGAGTCGAAAATCGCGGACGGTCTGCGTTGGATATTGCGCTTTGGGATATTTTCGGCCAGGTCACGAAGCAGCCAATCTATCAGCTGCTTGGCGGGAAATGCCGCGAGAAAATCAAAGCCTACAATACGTGTGCCGGCTATCATTATACGCGCAAGCGCCCGAAGCACGCCAGTCTTCCGGTTGATAACTGGGGGGTCGGTGATGCACAAGGGCCATATGAGGATCTTGACGGCTTTCTCTATCATGCCGGGGACTTAGCTGAAAGTCTAGTTGAGGAAGGGTTTATGGGAATGAAAATCTGGCCGTTCGATTTATATGCGGAAGCAACGAAAGGCCGTTATATTTCTCCGGCCGACTTAAACAAAGCACTCGAGCCTTTCAGGCAAATACGGGAACGGGTCGGCAACAAAATCGAAATTATGGTGGAGTTGCACTCGTTATGGGATTTGCCGACAGCGAAGCAGATCGCGCAAGCGCTTGAGGAATTTGAGCCGTTCTGGTATGAGGACCCGATTAACATGGATAATCTTGATGCGCTGCAGGAGTTTGCCCGCTCGACGCGGGTGCGGACAGCGGCGAGTGAAACGCTCGGAACGCGTTGGGCATTCCGCGATATTTTAGAGCGGAATGCAGCGGGCGTCATCATTTTTGATCCAACGTTTACCGGGGGGATTTCAGAAGGGAAACGGATCGCGACACTTGCCGAGACGTATGAAGTTCCCGTTACCCCGCATGATTGTGTCGGTCCGGTCTCCTTTGCCGTCGATGTCCATTTAACGATTAATGCGCCAAACGCCTTTGTCCAGGAATGCGTGCGTGCATTTTATTCAGGCTGGTATAAGGAGCTGGTTACGGAAGTCCCTGTCGTCAAGGCCGGCTATGTTTACCCGCTGGAAGGGCCTGGTCTCGGGACCGCGTTACGTCCGGAAGTGTTTGAACGTGAGGATATGACAAAGAGAGTATCACGCTATCAAACACCGCTTATTAGCACATAATCTGGCAATGAATAGATGGAAATAATAGACAATTACATCATCTTCCTACTTCTAACGGTCTTTTTTTTGGCGAATCGATTTTTTGAAAGATTTCGCCCAAGGGTGCATATAGATACAAGTAGTATGGTAGTAGATCGTGTTCCTCGCAAAGTAAGCGCCTTCCTTGTTGCTGGCGGCCTGGACCATTGGGAGAATTTAGAGAAGGGGAGTGGTGAAGATGCAGCTGTTAAAACCGTATGTCAGTTTTATGGAGCGTCTGAACAAATGGATGCTGATCTTTGTCGGGATTTTACTTGGCGTGATGACGCTTTTTATTTGTACGCAAGTTTTTTACCGATACGCGCTCAACCAATCGTTAAGCTGGACTGAAGAGGCGACGAAATATATTAGCATCTGGTCTGTCTTTCTCGGAGCGAGCATTGCGGCAGGCAGACGGGAGCTGATCTCTGTTGAGGCGATTATGCAGCTCATTCCGGAAAAAATCGAAAAGGCTTTCCGAGTCATGGTTCTCTTTTTCTCAATTGTTTTTTGTCTCTATTTAATCATTTATGGCTTCAGCATGGTTCAGGAAGTCGCTGTTCAGCGCTCGACAGCATTGCGGCTTCCGATGTGGATCCCGTATGCAGCGATTCCGGTCGGTGGATTTCTGATTTTATTGAACTTATTCAGTGTGCTGATCCGCACGTTTCAAGTAGAAGAAAGGGGAGAGTGAGATGGCGCTCTTTATGTTTATTACTTTGCTTGTGCTGATGCTGCTGAGTGTCCCGATCGCTTTTTCCCTTGGCCTCTCTTCTATCGTCGCGATTCTTATTGATGGAAACCTGCCGTTTGAATTATTAATTCAGCGGATGTTTACTTCGATTGATTCCTTTGCGCTGCTGGCGGTGCCCTTTTTCGTATTGGCCGGAAAAATCATGGGGACCGGAGGAATTTCACGGCGTCTCGTCAATCTGGCATCAGCGTTTATCGGGCATCTGTCAGGTGGATTGGCAGTCGTGACAATCGTCGCCTCGATGCTCTTTGGGGCGATTTCCGGCTCCAGTGCGGCAACTGTTGCCGCCTTAGGAGCGATTCTTATCCCGGCGATGATCAAGAAGGGCTACAGCAAGCGGTTTGCCGCCGCATCCCAGGCCGTTTCCGGGGAGCTGGGCGTCATTATTCCGCCGAGTATTCCGATGATTCTCTACGGGGTGTCAACCGGAACGTCGATTGGTGCAATGTTTCTGGCCGGGATTATTCCCGGGCTGATTATCGGGCTGCTGCTCGTGATTACCGTTACGATCCTTGCCAAAATCAAAGGCTATCCGAACGATGTCAAGACGACATGGAAGGATAAATGGGTCGCTTTGAAGGAGTCGACGCTGGCCTTGCTGATGCCTGTCATTATTTTAGGCGGGATCTATGGAGGAATCTTCACACCGACAGAAGCTGCGGCCGTATCAGTTGTCTATGCCCTGATCGTCGGCTTATGGATTTATAAAGAAATTAAATTGAAGGATCTCCTGCCAATCCTCGGAGAATCAGCTGTTCTATCAGCAATTATTATGATCATTGTTTCGGCTGCCGGACTGTTTGGCTGGATTATGACAAAGGGGATGATTCCGCAGCAAGCGGCTTCGCTTATTACCGATTTCACGACTAGTAAAGTTATCTTCCTTCTGCTCGTCAATCTGTTTCTCTTTTTTATCGGTATGTTCTTTGAGACGAGTGCGGCGATTATTATATTAGCGCCGATTCTTTTGCCGGTTGCATTAACGTTTGGCGTCGACCCGGTTCACTTCGGCATTATTATGATCGTCAATTTAGCGATGGGAATGGTGACACCGCCAGTTGGCGTCAATTTGTTCATCTCAAGCCGGATCGCCGGGATTTCACTCGAAGAAATTACGAAAGGGATTTTGCCTTTCTTACTCGTCCTGATTATTAACCTGCTCATATTAACGTTTTTACCGGTGATTAGTCTTTGGCTGCCGAACCTTCTGTAAAACTAAACTTACGAAGACCTGCTATTGAAAGGAGGGGTGCCGGGTTTTGTGAAGTCATCTCACTGCGCTTATTCCTTGCTGCTTATACAATTTAAGGAGGGTTCATGATGAAAGCGAAATTTTTCTTTATTGGTATGGCCTTGCTCTTTGCCTTGCTGCTTGCTGCCTGTGGCGGAAGCTCCGACACTCAGACGGAAGCGGAGCCAGGTGCGGGCAGCGGTGATCAGGGAGAGGAAGCACCGGCTGAAGGCGGCGGCAGTTACTCGATTGATATCGGCTATATTAACGCGACGGACAGTGAGACGGATTTAGGCGCGCGGAAGTTCAAGGAACTGATTGAAGAAAAAACGGGTGGGGAGCTGACGGTAAACATTTTCGCCAATGCCCAGCTCGGCGGTGAACGCGATTTGCTTGAGGGGATGTCGCTGCAAACCGTCGATATGGTCATCACCGGCGATGCGATCTTCGGGATGTTCGCTCCGGAATACAGCGGTTTGTCATTGCCGTTTTTAATTAAGGACACCGACCATTTGGATCGCGTGCTTGACGGAGAAGTCGGCGATGAAATTAATGCAGCGATCAACGAGTCACTTAATTCGAGCATTTTGGATTACTGGCACCGCGGGCCGCGGAACTTGACGGCCAATATGGAAATCCGGTCGCCGGAAGATTTAAATGGAATGAAACTGAGAGTTCCCGAAATTCCATTAGTGGTGGAAGCGTGGAAAATTCTTGGCGCCAACCCGACGCCGATGGCATTTGATCAATTGTACGTGGCGCTCGAGCAAAGAACAGTTGACGGCCAGGAAAACCCGCTCGATATGATTTATACATCGAAGCTGCATGAGGTGCAAAATTATGTGATGACGACGCAGCATTTAATTGCGCCGATGGTCGTTGTCATCAACAATGATACGTTTGAAAGCTTCCCTGAAGAGATGCAGGCGCAGGTCGTTGAAGCAATTGAAGAAGCCGGTACTTATCAGAAGCAGCTCGTCAAAGAAAACGAGGAAGTCTACAGACAGCAGATCATCGATGACGGAACGACGATTATTGATGACGTTGACCGTGATGCTTTCGCCAGAAAGCTTGAGGAGAGCAACATCGTAGAACAATTTGAAGGTGAGTGGGCACCGGACCTCGTCGAGCGGATTCGAGCGGCGGAGTAGCGGCTCTGATAAGAAGAAAAGGCTGGAAGTGAGAGAAATTGTGACTTCTGGCTTTCTTCTGTAAAACGAAGAGACAAGGAGAGAGGGCATGAAGAAAATCGCGTTTATCGGATTGGGGATTATGGGAAAACCAATGGCAGGTAATTTAATACAAGCTGGCTATGATGTAACCGTTTTTGATTTGGTGGAATCGCCGGTCAGGGAAATGGTCAGACAAGGTGCGAAAGAAGCGCAGACGATTGAACAGCTGGTCGAACGAAATGAGATTGTGATTACGATGCTTCCGAATTCTCCTCATGTCAAAGCAGCTTTAACAGATGGCGCAGAGGCGGTGATTCACTATGCAGCACCGGGGACGATCGTGATTGATATGAGCAGTATCTCGCCAAAGGTCACGAAAGAAATCCACGAGGCTTTCCAGGAAAAAGGAGTCGGCTTTATCGATGCCCCGGTGAGCGGGGGCCGGACGGGAGCGGAAGCAGGCACCTTATCCATTATGGTTGGGGGCGATCGGCCTCATTTTGATGCAGTGAAGGATGTCCTCGACGTATTAGGGGGAAGGGTTACTTATATGGGAGGAAGCGGTGCCGGACAAACAACGAAAATTTGTAACCAAATCATGGTCGCCGGTACGGTGACGACGATGAGTGAGGCGCTGGCGGTTGCCAAAAAGGAAGAGCTCGACCTTTATCATGTGCGTGATGTTTTGCAGTCGGGAGGAGCGAACTGCTGGCATTTGGAGCATAAGGCAGCTGGAATGATCGCTGGTGACTACTCTCCAAGCTTTAAGGCAGAGCTGCTGCTGAAGGATGTCCGTCTTGCTGTCGATAAAGCGCAGGAGGAAGGGCTCGATTTGCCGCTTTTACGGAAAACAGAAGAGATGTTTGCCCGATTGGTTGATCAATACGGGGGAGGCATTGATTATACGGCTATTTTCAAACAAATTTGCGCTGATATTGAAGAGGTGGAGTAATAAAGACGTATACAGAGAGGAGCTTGACAGATGAAAATTTTAGTTACGGGCGGATTCGGCCTAATCGGAGCGAATGCGGTAAAAAGGCTGGCGCACGAAGGGCATCAGGTCGTGCTGTTCGATAAAACGATTGAGCGGGAAACGGATTTCTTTGACGGGAGTGATTCGATTGAATTTGAAGAAGGGGATGTGACAAACCATTTTACTGTTACCGAGCTTTTTGCGAAGCATCGCTTTGATGCGATCATCCATTCAGCGGCTAATTTAAATGGAATGTATTGCAAAGCTCATCCCACTGATGCCGTGGAGACGAACACAATCGGCACATTAACCTTATTGGAGCTGGCGAGAATTCATCACATTCAAAAGTTCATTTATATCGGCTCCGGTTCGGTCTTCGGGAAACAGACATCAACCGATCCAATTGATGAAACGGTGCCGGCGACACCGATGAATACGTACGCCACAACGAAGCGGCTAAGCGAAGAATTGCTGCATTGCTACCGTGTAAATTATGGTATGGAAACGATCAACATTCGCGTCTCCTGGGTGTTCGGCCCATTACCGACAGTGAAAGAGCCACGCTGGAGCAATGGACCAATTGCTTATTACACATATAAAGTTCTAACTGAAAATCAATTAGAAGAGCGCACAGGTCGGGATTTCATCGCCAATTTCACCTATGTTGATGATGTGACGGAAGGGATCGTCCGCCTGCTCGAAACAGATGAGGCACCTCCATGCGTGCATTTAAGCAGTGAACAATTATACGGCAATCAGGAGATTATTGAATTTCTTCAGCAAAAATGTCCCGAAAGCAACATCCGCGTCGGCAAAGGAGCAGAGCCATTCGTGCTTCAGGCGCCAATCAGGGGGCCGCTTGTTTCCATTTATAAAGAGCAGATCGGTTACAAGCCGTCTGCCGACTTCAGGGAGTCACTCGAAGCGTATTTCACCTGGCTGAAAACTGAATTGAAAAAGAGAAATGAAGTCAATGCCGACCGGCATGAAAGCAAGTTGGCTGCTGTTCGAAAAATGAAAGGAACACAGTGAAAGCCTAAAGGAAGGTCGAAAGCCTACCGACAGAGGAGTAAATAGAGAAAAAGACAGTGAAGTATTGCCGAATGTCGAATCGGGATGAAGGAAGGAAAGCAATACGGTTGTTAGCGGAGCGGTGGTGAACCGAATTTTCAACCTGAATAAAGCAGGAAAGGAACACTGCCTTCCTGCTTTATTCATATAATGACATTGTCCCCCTGTGTGGGGATCTTTTATTTTACAAACGATAACCGGGCAATCGCGTCATGCTGATGGATCGATTCCTCATTGCGGCATTCGATTTCAAAAGCTTTTACCGCCTCGTGCTCATAAAGGTCGGCGGCGACAAGACGAGCCAGATCTTCGACAAAGCGCGGGTTTTCATAAGCGTGCTCGGTTACGGCCTTTTCATCAGGACGCTTCAGCACTGGATAGAGAATCGAGCTGGCATTTGTTTCCGCCGCTTCTAATAAAACCGTCTTCCAGTCAGTTTCCACTGCCTCGTCGACCGTCACCGTCATGGTGACAAAGCCACGTTGATTATGGGCACTGTACTCACTGATCTCCTTCGAGCACGGACAGAGCGTGGTGACAGCGGCTGTTAAGGTAATCGTCGATTGATAGCCCTGTTTTTCATCATAGGTGACATCATAGGTCACGTCGGCGTGAGCCATCCCTTCCTTTTGCAGAGCGGGACTTGATTTCGTAAAGAACCACGGAAACGTCACGCGAACGTTCGAGCTCGACTGCTTCATTTCCTTCGCTAAAATCGCTGTAAACTCGCGCAGCGTTTCAACCGAAAGCAGGTGGGTTTGGAAAAAGAGATGGAGCTGTTCGGTTAAACGGCTCATATTAATTCCTTTAAAATCCTGTTCGAGGCTTGTTGTCAATGCGAACTCCGCCGTTGTTGTCTGCGTCGTCGGTGCAAGCTCCGCTTCAATCATCACCGGATATTTAACGTTGGAAATGCCAACCTGTTGAATCGGAAAATAAAAATCATCTGGTTTATTTTGAAGGTCTGGCATCTTCTCTTTGTCCGTTGGCTTGCTGCCGACAATCGGATCGACAGAACCAAAGTGACGATGACGCTCAGCCTTTGGTGGTAACGAACGTTTCATCTACTCATCACTCCTGAAAATTCATGTTTTCTATCTGGACCTAGCTTATGTTTCCTCGCTTTTTTTCTATCCAATATTCAAATAGTAAGAAAGACGGCTAAGTAAGTCAATAGTATTGCATTGACGCTCCCTCCATATTACACTACAAAGGGAAAAAGAGACAAGAAAGTAGGTTTAATATGAAAAAAGGGACAATTGCGTTAATAGGTGGAGCTGTCGTGTTGCTCATTCTCGGCTTTGTGATTCCGGTATCAGTCGGTCCGTCAGAGGATGCGCGGGTCGTCATTGATCATACAAAAAAAGTGTATAGTGCCCCTGCTTGCTTTGATCAGGCTGATTTGACCAATAATCTGGAAGAAACAACGCTTGCCCAGGCCCGCCAATTATCTTATCTTAGTGAATCAAGTTGTACGGATCAGGAATTGGCGACCGAACGAAAGCCGTTTTTGATTGCGATCTTTCAGTAGAGATCGGTACGTATCCTCTATCCAGAAGAGCTAATTGTATGGAAGAAAGATGTCATCTGTACTGATGCCCAGTGAGCCTTGGATCTCTTGCAAAAATCGATTATGTGGGTCTTTTCGGGATAATCTACATATGGTATAGTTGGAATGTTCTAATAACTGATAGTAGAGAGAAATGCTGAAATAAGGAGCTGGAGAGCAAACATGAAAGTAGCAAAATTTGGGGGTACCTCTGTTGCGAGCGCGGAGCAAATAAAGAAAGTTGCCGATATCGTTGCTGCTGATAAAGAGCGAAAAATTATCGTCGTTTCTGCTCCAGGAAAGCGGAGCAGTGCCGATACGAAAGTAACGGATCTGCTGATACGTCTTGCTGAGGAGGCGTTGAGCCAGGGGGATACGGAGGACGCGCTGGAGGCTGTCGTGGCGCGTTATGCGGACATTGCGACAGGCTTAGGAGTGGGCGATGATATTGTCGCAACAATCGAAGCCGATTTGAGAAAGCGTCTTGAGTTTGACCGCAATCAGCCGGAATCGTTCATGGATTTGATCAAAGCAAGCGGTGAAGACAATAATGCGAAATTGATTGCCAATTATTTTCAAAGTCTCGGCCTGAATGCGGTTTATTTGAATCCGCAGGAAGCCGGCTTATATGTCAGTGACGAGCCAGGCAATGCCCAGGTGTTGCCGGAAGCGTTTGATCATTTGGCGAAGCTGCGTGATACGAAGGAAATCATCGTATTTCCCGGCTTTTTCGGGTACTCGAAGGAAGGTAAGCTGGTCACGTTCCCGCGCGGCGGTTCAGACATTACCGGTTCGATCCTCGCAGCCGGAGTGGAAGCTGATCTATACGAAAATTTCACCGATGTTGATTCGGTTTTTGCGGCCAATCCGAATGTGGTCGCCAACCCGGTCAAGATTAAGCGGATGACCTATCGCGAAATGCGTGAGCTGTCCTATGCCGGATTTTCCGTCTTTCATGACGAGGCGCTGATTCCAGCCTTCCGCAAACGGATTCCGGTTTGCGTGAAAAATACGAATAATCCATCTTCCTCCGGTACGATGATTATTTCAGAGCGGGAATATTTTTTGAATCCGGTCATCGGCATAGCGGCGGATGAAGGCTTCTCCACGATTTATGTGCGCAAGTACCTGATGAACCGGGAAGTCGGCTTTGGCCGTAAACTGCTGCAAATTTTGGAGGATGAATGCCTGTCCTATGAGCATATTCCTTCCGGGATTGATGATACGTCCGTCATCCTTCGTCAGAATCAGCTGACGCCCGATATGGAAGCGCGCATCATCAAGCGGATTCGCGAAGAGCTTTGCGTCGATGATGTGTATGTCGAGAAGGATTTTGCGATGGTGATGATCGTCGGTGAAGGGATGCATAATACCGTTGGTGTCTCCGCCAGAGCAACGGCAGCATTGGCCCGGGCCAATGTCAATATCGAGATGATCAACCAGGGCTCTTCCGAAGTCAGTCTCGTGCTCGGCGTCCATCAGGAGGATGCCGACCGTGCTGTACGCGCTCTCTACGAAGAATTCTTCGCCGGAGCGGGGGAGACAGTGCAATAGGTTGTATTCACACAACCTAGAAGCAACGAGTGGAGTCTGCGCGCAGTACGGAACCGTTGCCATCCTTGAGTTTGCTTCATTCGAGAAGGCCTGTCCATTTGGACAGGCCTTCTTTCTACTCTTTCTTCTCCTTCGTTAAGGCTTGCAGCATCGTTTTTAATTCGGCGACTTCCTGGCGGAGGGCTGTTAGTTCACTGTTTGTTTCTGCAGCTTTTTCCTCTTCGTTTGCTTTTTCGACATTATTGACGATGACCCCGATAAACAGGTTGAAGATGATAAAGGTCCCGACAAGAATAAAGAGGACAAAGTAAATCCATGACCACCATGCCTCCGCGAAAATCGGCCGCATGACGCCGCTGGCCCACGATTCAAGTGTCACGACCTGAAAAAGCGTTAACAGGGACAGCTGAAGATTGCCGAAATACTCAGGGGCGATCGAAGCGAAAAGCATTGTTCCCATCACGGCAAAAATGTAGAAAACAATCCCCATCAGAATCATAATGTTCCCGAGAGATGGAATCGTCAGCAGCAAAGCATCGACTAACCGGCGCAGTGACGGGATAACGGAAATCGCCCGGAGCACACGGAGAACGCGGAGAATCCGCAGCACCGTAATAAAGTGCGCACCGATAAAAATATGGCTGGAGGCGACGATAATTAAATCAAACCAATTCCAGCTGTTTTTGAAAAATGAGGAAGTCGGTCTGGCCGCCAGCAAACGCATGAGAATTTCGATCGTAAAAATCCATAATAAAACATAATCAATGGCAAAAAACAGCTCTTTATACTGACTGTATAAAGCCGGGTAGGTTTCCAGCCCGACGACAATTGCGTTAATCATGATCAACGTAATAATCGTTCCTGTAAAGAAGCGGTGGTGAACGATTTGCTGAATCGTTCTAATGAAAGGCGTTGACGATAATTCACTCATGGGATGATTAAGCTCCTTCTCCTTTAAGCTAGTTCTTATTCTACAAGATATTGCAGGAAGGAAAAACCTTTTCTTCTCCGCGAGTGTTGCAATCCCGCGAATTTTTATTAAGGATTGACGAATCCGTAGAGGGATTGCTACAATTAGTGATAATGAGAACCATTATCGATTATTGGGGGAGGACCAGGAGAATGAAACGTATCATACAGCTTGCTTTATTTATGCTGCTGACGATGCTCGTTGTCGCTTGTGGCTCTGATGACACAGAACAGCCTCAAGCCGCTGACGAGGATGCTTTAGAAAACCCGGCTGCCGACAGCAACATGCGCAGCTTCGAAACGGTAAAAGGATCGGTGGAGATTCCGAGCGAGCCGCAGCGAATTGTCACAGATTATTACGGCGGGGAGCTTCTCGCTGTTGGCGGAAATGTTGTTGGTGTGGAGCCGACGACATTTGATAATCCTTTTTTGACAGACTATTTAACGGAAACGGTTGAGGTCGGTTATCCTGTAAATGCCGAAAAAACGCTGGAGCTACAGCCTGATCTCATTGTTGTCATGTACGATGATAATTATGAGGATTTAGCAAAAATCGCGCCGACGATTCACATCCCGTACGGCACGGCGACCAATATTGAAGAGACAGTCAAGCTGTTCGCCGATATTGTCGGTAACGAAGAGCATGGGGAGCAATTCCTCGAAGAATTTGAGCAAGCGGCAGCAGAAGGTCGTGAGCGTTTGGCAGGCGTCATTGAGGAAGACGCAACATTTGGCCTTTATGAATTGACAGATAAAGGCGACTTGTGGGTATTTGGCGAGAATGCAGGCCGTGCGGGCCAAGCCGTCTATCATGCGTTAGGTCTCAAGATGCAGGAGAAAATTAAAGCGGAAGTCGAAAAGAGCGGCACGGGACAAATTTCGCTTGAAGTTCTACCTGAATACGCAGCCGATTATATGTTTTTAACAACGTATGATCCGGAGAAAAAAGGCGAGGCGCTTGCTGAATTGCAAAGCTCGGCCGTCTGGAACAGCCTTGATGCCGTGCAAAATGAAACGTTATTTTATAATGACTTCGATACCTTTTACCGGTACGATCCAATCGCGGTCAAGGGTCAAATCGATCTGATTGTTGAGATGCTGCTTGATACAGCTCAGTAAAGAATAGAGCTTGAGACAAAACTAGCTTTGGACCTTTTGGCAATGGCTTCACACGCCACAAGCCCGTTGTGAGAAATCCACTCACAACGGACTTTAAAAGATCGTGGCGGTTCCACTCACTGCTTAAAGGCTGGGCAAAAGGTAAAAAAACAACCCAACCTTTTGTCCCAGCCTCCTTTAATTATGAAAGACGACGCCTAATTCTTTGGAACGGGCAATTGCTTGGGCAATTGCTTTTTCCATCACGTCCTGCATATGATATTCACGTAATACCCCGATTCCGGCTTCTGTCGTCCCATTTGGACTCATGACTTCTTCATAAAGCTCTTTGGCGGATTTTTCTGTTTTTTGCAGACGTTGTCCGACTCCGATAACAGTCTGGGTAATCAGCGCGGACGCTTCTTCCTTTGTTAGTCCGTTGTCGACCGCCGCTTTTTCCATTGCTTCAATCAGATAATAGAAGTAGGCGGGACCACTTCCGGCAAGGCCGGTTACAGCATCGAGCTTTTCCTCCTTGACGACAGTGACTGTACCGATCGCCGCAAATAAAGCCTCGACGACTTGAAGCTGCTTGTCATTCGCGTAGGCGCCTTTGCTAATCGCGGTAGCCGATGCTCCGACCTTCGCCGACGTATTCGGCATTGTCCGGATCACACTGGCTTTTCCTGGCAGCAGGCTTTCCATATAGTCTGTTGGAATCCCAGCGAGCACTGAGACAAACAGCTGATCCGGGTGAGTCGCCGTCTGAACCTCTTCAAGCGCTTCTTTCACATGCTTCGGCTTCATCGCCAAAATAATAATATCAGCGCGTCTGACAGCATCGAGTCGATCCGGTGTCGTGTGTACGTGATAAGTGTCGGCGAGCCGGGCAAGCTTTTGCTGATCCTGCAAGTTCGTGACGATCATTTGCCCAGGCTCGACGATTTGTTTGCTGATCAGGCCACCAAGAATCGCCTCCGCCATCGAACCGGCGCCAAGAAATGTGATCGTTTTTTGTTCGAGCATGTCTGTCACCTAGCCTTTCACCTGACCATTCCCGCGAACAAGATATTTTGTTGACGTCAGCGCTTCAAGTCCCATTGGACCGCGGGCATGTAATTTCTGGGTGCTGATCCCGATTTCGGCTCCGAATCCGAATTCGAAACCATCAGTAAAGCGGGTGGAGGCGTTATGGTAAACGGCCGCCGCGTCGACTTCATTAAGGAAGAGCGCAACATTTGCCGCATCCTCACTAATGATCGCTTCCGAATGCTTCGTCCCATACTGATAAATATGGGCAATCGCTTCCTCGCAGCTGTTGACAATCTTCAAGGCGACATTCAAATCGTTAAATTCAGTTTCCCAGTCTTCTTCACTGGCTGGAGTGATCCGGCTATCAAAGGCCTGAGCATGTTTGTCGCCGACAATCGTGACATTTTTAGCAAAGAGCGCCTGAATCAGCTCTGTCCCATGCTCAGCGGCCCATTGCTTTTCAACTAAAATGGTCTCAATCGCATTGCACACAGACGGTCTTTGTGTTTTCGCATTGACAGCAACCGAAATCGCCATTTCCGGCCGGGCGCTGCGGTCAATAAACAGATGGCAATTGCCGGTTCCTGTTTCCAGCACAGGAACAGAGGCATTTTTAATAACTGACTGGATTAATGACGCCCCTCCACGTGGGATAAGCACATCCAAATATTCATTTAAGGTAAACATCTCTGAGGCTGTTTCGCGGCTCGTATCTTCAAGAAGCTGAA
Source organism: Halalkalibacter oceani (assembly GCF_023715705.1). Taxonomy (GTDB): domain Bacteria; phylum Bacillota; class Bacilli; order Bacillales; family Bacillaceae_D; genus Halalkalibacter; species Halalkalibacter oceani_A. Next base: position 234,040 of record NZ_JAMBOS010000004.1, on the reverse strand, counting down.
TCGCCTCAATTGGAAGTCCGGCTTTTTCCAAAGCGCGCTGCAGTACGGCAACGAGCGCGATGTTGGAGTGAATCGCCGAAGAGCTTCCCCGTAAGAGGACGGCGTTGCCGGTTTTTAAGCAAAGGCTTGACGCATCGACTGTTACATTTGGACGAGCCTCATAGATCATGCCAATGACACCGAGCGGGACGCGGACCTTTTCAATGTGCAAGCCGTTCGGCCGCGTATGGGTGCTCAGGCTTTCACCGATTGGATCAGGAAGCTCGGCAACCTGTTTCAGGCCCGTTGCCATCTCATCAAGACGCTGTGCTGTCAGGGTAAGGCGGTCCAGTAAACTCGCACTCGTTCCATTAGACCGGGCTGTTTCAAGATCCTTGGCATTTTCCGCAAGCAAATAATCCTTTTCGGCCAGCAGCTGCTCGGCCATCACGAGCAATGCCTGATTTTTTTGTTCAGTTGTCTTTTGACTTAATGTGCGCGCGCATTCCTGCGCTGCTTTTGCTTTTGTAAGAAGTTCACTCATCGCTTCATCATCTCCTTTTTTAACGGTACCCAATCATCACGGTGAATGACGACGGGATGCTTGTATCGACTTTCTTTATCCTTTTGACTCTCGGCCCGGAATTTCTCTAGCTCGTGAACCGTCATGCTCGCTTTTCCTTTGCCGAGCAGCTTTTCATCTTCGCCGTACACTTCAATGACATCGCCGACAGAAAAGCTTCCTTCTACGCTCGTAATACCGACGGGTAAAAGGCTTTTGCCGCGCATCAGCAGGGCGGCCTCGGCCCCTTGATCGACTGTCACCTTAGCGATCGAGCGTGAATGAAGAGCGATCCACTGCTTATTCGTCGGCATGACCGGCTCGTGCAGGAAGGTTCCGATATAGGTGCCGTCCCCTTTGCCGGCGAGAATATCGAGAAAGGTTTCGCTCGTATCCGCCTTGCCGATAAAAACATTGACGCCAAGCGACAGGGCGGTTTGTGCCGCACTGACCTTTGATTTCATTCCGCCGGTCCCGACCTTGGAGGTTGATTCTCCGGCAAGGGCAATCAGCTCCTCTGTCAACGCCGGCAAATAATGAATTTTCTTTGCATTTGGCTCCAGTTTCGGGTTGGCATCGTACAAGCCATTGACATCCGTCAGCATACAAAGTGTGTTGGCGTGGATCATGCCGCTGACGAGGGCCGACAGCATGTCATTATCCCCAAAGGTCAGTTCGGCAATTGAAATTGAATCATTTTCATTGATGATCGGAATAGCGCCGCGCTTCAGCAATTCATTTAATGTTGAATAGGCGTTGCTGTAACGGGATTGATCGGCGAAATCCTCGCGTGTTAACAATAGCTGGGCGGGAATAAGCTCATACTTGGAAAATTGCTCGATATACGCCTGCATCAACAGCGCCTGCCCGACGGCGGCCGCTGCTTGCTTGCCGGCAATTGTCACCGGACGGGTCGGGTAACCGATGGCCGAGAAGCCGGCTGCCACCGCACCGGAGGAAATCACGGCCACTTCATGTCCGGCAAGCTTCAGTTTGGCGACGGCCTCGACAAACATCGAAACCTTCTTCAGGCTAAGTGCACCTGTCTTCGTTGTTAATGAACTGCTGCCAATCTTCACAACGACACGTTGCCTGCTCATCTTGCTCACCTCGTTTCTGGCTCGATTTTTGAACAAATGAAAAATAAAAAAGCTCCTTCGTCCTGAAAAAGGACGGAAGAGCTTCATCCGCGGTACCACCTTTGTTGACATTGTTCATGTCCACTTTACACCCGTATCGTGGGGGACGGCCAGCGTTTTCCGACTTGGACAATCGGGCTGACAGGCTCTGGAGCAGGTTCAATATTGTCAGCGGTGATGACCCTTGCAGCCGGTGAGGTCACTCTCTGTTCACATGAGCAATATTTACTAATCTCTTTCAACGCCACATGATATTATCATTTATTATAAAAGCAAGACAAGCTGTCAGTCAACTACTATCTATCCCTTTCCTCATTCATAAGGTTCAGAATAGCGGTCTAACTCAATTTCCAGTAAGATGAACAGTATAAAGGAAAGAACAGGAGGCGGACTATCAAAATGAAGAGAGAAACGATTTGGATTACAGGGGCGTCAAGCGGACTCGGACGGGAGCTGGCTCTTGCCGCAGCAAGACGCGGGGCGCATGTTGTCCTGCTGGCCAGAAATGAAACACGGCTGAATGAAGTAAAAGCAGAGATCGAGGCGCTCGGCGGAAGCGCAGCTGCTTTTCAGCTGGATGTAAGCGACCTGTCAACAACCGAGGCCCAAATTCCGCATATGATAAAAGAGGTCGGGGGAATTGATGTCCTGATTAACAATGCTGGCTTCGGAATATTTGCTGAATTAACTGATACTTCAGTTGAAACGATCGAGGAAATGTTTGCCGTCAATGTGACGGGATTAATTACGTTCACGAAGTCAGTGCTTCCTTTTATGCTGGAAGCAAACCGTGGACATATCATCAATATCGCCTCGCAGGCGGGCAAGCTGGCGACAGCGAAAGCGAGCGTCTATGCAGCCACGAAGCATGCTGTGCTCGGCTTTACGAATGCAATGCGGCTGGAGCTGAGCGAGACGAATATTAAGGTCAGCGCGGTCAACCCTGGACCGATCAAGACGCCTTTCTTTACCCGGGCTGACGAGCAAGGCAGCTATCTCGCCAAAATAGACAAATGGATCCTGAAGCCGGAAGAAGTCGCAAAGGCGACGCTTCAGCTTCTTGATAAGCCGCGGCGCGAGCGGAATTTGCCGGCCTGGATGAATTGGGGAGCGGTTGCTTACCAGCTGATGCCAGGCTTTATCGAGAAGGTCGCTGGCAAACAATTTAGGCAAAAATAAAGGAGGGGGCAAGGATGAAGAACCGCTTTCATTGTTGTGCAACCTGTATTCATTTTTCTGCCGAAAAAAAGGAGGAGGGTGGCATGGCCTACCGCTGTGTTCGTCTCGGCTATGAGACAAAACCGTTCTACACCTTTACATGCTGGGAGCCAACGGTAAAGGTCAAACAGTTAATGAAAAAAGAAGGGCTTTACTCCTCCTGATCAGCAAAAAAACGATAGACGACATCATGCACCACCTCGCGCAGCTCCATTGCCGGCTCAGCTTCAAGCTTTTGGCCAATCCGGTACAGGAGCTGCGCTTCTTCCTCTTCAGTGAACGGCAGATCGATTTCACTATTTGTGTTCGTCCGGGCGACGGACCGTATTTGCTTTTTAAGAAATGCTTTTTCCGGCTTCATCTCGTGCCAATCCTCTCCATTTCGTCTGCTTATCTTTCCTCATCATAAAGCGATTCCAGCTGTTCAATCAAGCAAAATAAGAAACTGCGGACATTTCACATCCATTCAAGCTGCTGAATAGGATAGCTTATGGGTATTGAGCCTAGCAGGGGTGAATAAAGTAGTGGAGACAGAAATGAGAAACTTCCCAAAAGGGGCTGATAATACATGTGTGGAATAACAGGGTGGATTGATTGGCGGCAAGATTTGCGAAAGGAGGAAAAGGAGATAACGAAAATGGCGAAAACATTAGGGCGGCGGGGACCGGATGACCAAAATATATGGACCTCCCCGCACGCTGCTTTCGGCCATGCTCGACTGATTGTTGTTGATCCGGAGGGCGGCGTCCAGCCGATGACCCGGACTTATCGCAATAAAACATATACAATTGTCTACAATGGCGAGCTATATAATACAGAGGATCTCCGTAAAGAGCTGCTGGTGCGCGGACATACGTTCAAGGGGCACTCTGATACGGAAGTTTTACTTAAATCATTTATGGAGTGGGGCTACCAGTCATTAGAAAAGCTGAACGGGATTTTTGCTTTTGCGATTTGGACCGAGGAGGACCAGTCGTTATTTATGGCAAGGGACCGTCTAGGCGTTAAACCGCTGTTTTACACAGTCCGCCACGGATGCCTACTGTTCGCTTCGGAGCTGAAAGCTCTTCTTGCGCATCGGGATATTGATCCTGTTGTGAAAACGGAAGGGCTGGGGGATATTATTGGCTTAGCCCCGTCACGAACCCCGGGCCACGGCATTTTCCATGATATTCATGAGCTGAGACCGGCGCACGCTCTGATTTATGATCGGAACGGGGCGACGATCAGCCGTTACTGGAAGCTGAAAAGCAAAAAGCATGAACATAATGTCGAGGAAACGGCTGTCTATATTCGTGAGCTGCTGGAGGATATTGTCGAACGCCAGCTGTTTGCTGATGTTCCTGTCGGCATGTTTTTATCAGGCGGAGTCGATTCAAGCGCGTTGACGGCATTAGCCGCCAATGTCTATGCGAAGCAAGGCAAAGAACCGATTCGAAGCTATTCGATTGATTACGATGAAAATGACAAATACTTCAAGGCTTCGGCCTTTCAACCGAACTCCGACGCGCAGTGGGTGCAAGTCGTCTCAGACGCGCTCGGCACGAACCATGTCAACAAAGTGATTTCGATCGAAGAGCTCGCCAATCGCTTGAAGGAGGCTGTGTTAGTTCGTGACTTGCCGGGAATGGCCGACATTGATTCCTCCCTGCTTTGGTTTTGTCATGAAATTAAAAAAGATGTCACAGTCGGCCTCTCCGGTGAGTGCGCCGACGAAATCTTCGGCGGTTACCCGTGGTTCCATAAGCCAGAAGTGATGAACATCGACGGCTTCCCTTGGATGCGTTCAATTGAGGATCGGGAAAATCTGTTAAATGATAAATGGAAAAAGAAGCTTGCCGTGAAGCAATATGTATACGACCGCTACAAGGAAACGATTCAGGAAACGCCGAGATTTGAAGAAGATACTGCGGAAGAGGCGCGCCGGCGGGAGATCTCATACTTAAACATTATTTGGTTTATGACAAATCTATTAGACCGTAAAGACAGAATGAGTATGGGGGCCAGTCTGGAAGTGCGCGTGCCTTTTTCCGATCACCGGCTCGTTGAGTATGTCTGGAATATTCCTTGGGAAATGAAGCGACTCGATGGACGTGAAAAAGGGATCCTTCGCAAAGCGTTGGAAGGATTGCTGCCGCACGATGTGCTATACCGCAAAAAAAGTCCATATCCAAAAACACATCATCCACAATACACAGCCGCCGTCCAGCAGGAGATGAAAGCAATTCTTGCTCAAAAAGACGCACCACTATTTGAATTTATCAACAAAGCAGCACTCCAGGAAATGGCCGACACCGGCGGTTTTCCAACCGGCAAGCCGTATTTTGGCCAACTTATGGCCGGCCCGCAGCTGCTGGCGCACTTTATCCAGATGGACTACTGGCTGAAGGAATACAACATTAAGATTAAAGAATAAAACGCACCGGCGGGCAGAAAGAAGGAATTCTTTCTGCCCGCCGGCTGTTATATTAAGGAATGTTGCGGGATTCTTGCTTTACATATTCTCAGCAATCTGTATAATAATTAAATATCAAATGTTATATATCATTTGATATTTATATCTATGAATAAATTGTACTGATGGAAGGAGAGCCAGTCATGCCACCCGTAAATAAGTTTTCTATGGAGCAGATCATTGATGCTGCTTTTACCATTGCCAATATAGATGGAATTGATGGGATCACAATAAGAAAGGTGGCCAGCCAACTGGGAAGTTCGATCGCCCCGATTTACGTTAACTTTAAAGATGTGGAAGAGCTGAAGCGGGCAGTGGTGAAACGGGTCGTTGATGTAAGTCAGCGGCTATTAAAAGAACAAAATACGGGAACACCATTCGGCGATATAGGTTATGCCAGCCTTCAATTTGCGAGGGAGTATCCCGTTTTGTTTCGGGATTTTGTGATGAAACCAAACGATTATTTGGGTGATTATGAGCAAGAAATGGGTGATGAGCTTGTGGCTCATATGAAAAAAGATCCAGAGCTTAAAGGCTTCACAGAGGAGGAACTAAAGGTCATTTTATTTAAAATGAAAGCTTTTCAAACAGGTCTATCCGTAATGGTTGCCAACGGTTTGCTTCCTGAGAAACTTGATATCGAAAAAATGAAGGAAATGTTGGACAGCGTTGCTGAAGATATCGTGACTGCTGCTCGTTTACGTCAGAAAAAGGAATAAAAACGAGCGAGCCTAATCGTATTCATGACGTTAAAAAGGGGGTTTCATTGTGCCGGAAAAATTGGCTGAGCCGTTTCTCAATCATACTGTTGGGCAAATGGTGAAAAAAAGAAATAATTTCGGGGCTGTGCTGTGTGTTGAACAAGGAGACAATGGTTTTTCTTGGCTCGGTTCGGCAGGTAACGTTGAACAAGATGATCAATATTTTATTACTAGTGTTACTAAATTATATGTTACAGCGGTTGTTTTGAAATTAAGAGCGGAAAACCGTTTGCGCTTGGAAGACAAAATAGCTAACCATTTACCTGAAGATACCATCCGTGGTCTTCATGTTTTGGATGGGGTTGATTATTCCGATGCTATTACCATTAAACATTTGATCTCCAATACATCGGGCATACCGGATTATTTTGCCTATAAACAATCCAATGGCAAAACTGTGGCTTCACAGCTCTTCAATGGCGCAGATCAGGATTGGCCATTAGATAAAACGTTGGCTTTTATCAAAGAACAGAAACCAAAATTTAAACCGGGACAAAAGGGGAAAGTCCATTATTCAGATACAAACTATCAACTTCTGGGAAGAATCATTGAGAACATGACTCGGTTGAACATGTCAGAAGTGTTTCAAAGGTTCATATTTGACGAGCTGGGTTTATCAAAGACCTATGTCTATAACGACGTAAATGATAGGAAGCCTGTGTCTTTATACTATAAATCCAATGCTGTCCATCTTCCATTATATATGTCTTCCATTGCTCCGGAAGGAGGGATCGTGTCGACCGCCAAGGAAACGATGATAGTTTTAAAGGCGTTTTTCAATGGTCGTTTTTTTCCAAAGGAGGAACTGGAGGAACTCAAGCAATGGAATTTAATCTTTTTTCCTGGGCAATTCTATTATGGCATTGGCTTGGAAAAATTATGGGTGCCGCGAATTATCTCGCCATTGAAACCGATTAAGGAAATACTCGGCTTTTGGGGGCAGTCAGGGGCATTCGCCTTTTATAATCCTGAGCGGGATACATATTTTACAGGTACGATCAATCAATGCAGTGGTTTAGGACATAGCGCGGCTTACAAAGCAATGATAAAAATAATTAAGGAAATCTCTTAACGAAAGGAAACGGTTCAATTGCTTGGCCGGCGGCGAGACAACGTCACCGGTCTTTTTTAGTGAGTGATTCAAATGTTCGGCGATGTCGACACAATTGTTTCATAAAATATGGTAATGTAGGTGAAAGAGAAATAAAGAAAAGGGTGATTCTTTGTGGTGGTAGAGCTTCTTTTTGCATTGCTTTTTTTGTTCGTGATTATCGTTCTCATCGTTCAGAGTTTGATAGAGCGGGCGATGAAACATTTTAAGGTCGAAAATGAATTAAAGATTAAGGAATTGGAATATGAAATTGAAAAATTAAAACAATTCATTAATCAAAAAGAAAACTTATGCAGCGGGAGCTGTTCTGTTTTTATGCTCAGCCTCTGCCGATTATATTACCGGGGAAACAATTGAAGTCAATGGCGGTATTTTGATGGATTAATGGTGGGAGGGAGACTGTCTAAAAAGGGGAAGCAGACCCTTTTAGACAGTTTGACTGCTGATTTTACTGTGTAATCTTGACCGTTTTTGTAGCGCTGTCCCACTTAACATCAGCACCAAGGGATTCGCTAATAAAGCGTAACGGTACCATTGTCGCTCCATTCGTGACCTCGGCCGGATGAGTCAAGTCGACAGAGCTGGTAACGCCGTTTTCATTTATGTAGCCTTTTTTGTTGCCGACACTTAATGTGATTTTTCGGTTGCCTTTCGTTCCTGTTACTTTTTTCGTGCTGTTGTCCCACTGGACACCTGCGCCTAATGCTTCAAAAATTGGTCGCATTGGTACAAGAGTGGTCCCATCCTTAATATAAGCACTTTGCTGGAAATTTTGTTTTTTTCCATTAATGTAGACATCCGTTTTGACATAGGCCGGCTTTTTGGGAGCCGGAGCCGCTTTCTTCGCTGGCGCTGGTGAAGCTGCCGCAGGCTTACTGCTTCCGCCATTATGATAATGATATTCCCCTGTCTTCAGCCCCCATTTTGCGCAGTTTGTCCAGCACGTGTGACCGCCATTTGTGTCTGTCCGGCCAGGGTGAGCACCAGCGAGCGACGGCGCAATGATCAATAAGAGTAAACCTAAGCTGAGAACTGCTAAGATCGTCCTTTTCATCCTTAATTCCCCTCTCAAGAAAGTTAAAAAGCTTCTACATTATATATAAATTTCTGGTGCAATTGAACTATTCTGACAAAAGATCTGAACGTTCGACAAGAGCATACAAGAACGGGGAATGAGATCACTTTACAGAGGAGCTGAGAGTTCGAAAAAACATTCGATGCAGCGATGCTTGGAATCTGAAAAAACAGATGAGATGGCACTGGAAGGTTATCTCCGAAAAACCATACGAAAAAGACGGTCTGGAATCCAGACCGAGGCGACGGTTTTCTTTTCAAAAAAAAATCCAGGTTTATTCACTGGATTTAAGATCGCTTCCTTTCGGTAAAATTGGTCGTTCTAAAAATGTTTGAAATCCGTAATTCAACAGTGAGAGCGTATAAGAAATAAGGAAAATAATGGTGGAGTTAAACGTTTTAAATTGATAATGACCTATTTTTTGAAAGAGAGCATTTAATGGAAAGGCAAAAATCAGATCCATGATAAAGTTACAAAAGGCATATAATGAAAACTTCCCATATGTAAAATGAAACACCCACAGATTGATGGTGAAAAAAGGTCCAAAGATAAAGGCTAAAGCATCAAACACCATATATTTCAGACCACCCTTTACCGTCCACCATTTGAATATCAGATTTAAAAGTGTCTGGACTAACAGCAAACTTGAACAAAATATCGTTACTGGTAAATACCTTTTGAATGACTGCTTCGGCAGAAACCGGATAACAATAGCCCAGAGAACAATCGCGTTAACAATTCTAAAAAAACTCGCCATCACATGCACGCTCCTAATAAAGCTTCTTACTGTATAGGATTGGTTACTTCCTGAAAAATATGTAGCATTAAACGAAGGGGGAAGGGGCCGATTTTCTTATGGTAGAAGGGGGTAAAAAGAATGACAGCGGGCGATGTCAGGAGAAAGCTAAGACATCGCCTGCTTTTTTGTGATCAAATTGGACGTCACGGGCTATTTTTTTCATTGAGGGGCAGGGAAATGGTGAAGCATGTACCTGCACCCTGCCTTCTTTCAACGTGAATTTCTCCGCGCATGGCCTTCACAATGCTGTAGACGACCATCGTACCAAGTCCCGTGCCCTTCTCCTTTGTTGAATAAAAAGGAGTTCCAAGTCGTTTCAGCTGTTGCTCGTCCATTCCGTACCTGTATCTGTGATGCTGATGACGGCCTTGTTCTTTCTTTTTTCAAGCGTAAGAGTTATGAAGCCGTTATCTTCAATTGATTCTATCCCGTTTTTAATAATGTTAATTAGACATTGGTGGAGCTTTTCACTTTCTCCGGTAATGAATATATCCTTTTCTTGTCTGACTTCAATTTGCACATTGTTCATCATTGCATATGGTGTAACAACCTGCAGGATATAGGCAAGCTCTTTGCTGACGTCCAAGATTTGCAAATTATCAAGCGACGGTTTGGCAAAGGTGAGATAATCGGTGATCGTTTGCTCAGCTCTTTCCAGCTCGTCTAATGAAAGCTGGATATACTGTTCTTTTTTCTCCTCGGTTAAGTCAGGGTCGCGCAGCAATTGGATAAAGCCTTTTGTGACGGTCAGTGGATTTCGAACTTCGTGTGAAATACTGGCGGCGATTTCACTCACGGTTTTCAGTTTTTCCAGCTTGCGCATCTCCTTCGTGAACGCGATCGCCAGCCGTGCCTTTTCAATAAATACAACGAAGAGGGTGGTCGTCACGACATGAACGACAAATAAGGCAATCAGAAAGTTGTAATACCTTAGGCTGTGCAGTTCAGGAAAAAGCAGCAGCATGGTAGCAACTAAAATAATGACACCGAAACATGAACTGAATAAAGCCAGATAAACCCGTTTTTTGATACTGACGAGCGCTTTAAATTTAGGAATAATCAACAATAAGGACAGCAGCAATAAGCTGTTGACAAGGAGGGCTCCATAGGAGCCGGCACCATCCAGCGTAAAGCGGAAAATAATGAGGATAAGGAATAAATAAATCGCTACTTTGCGGCCTCCATATAGTGCGCCCAGTATAAATGGAACTTGACGTAAATCAAAAAAGTGGTCCGGATTAAATTTAATCGGGAACGTCATACAAAGAACGATCGCCAGTCCCGATAATAGAGTCATTAAAAGCTCATGATTAAAGTATCGCCATTGCTTTCGCGCAGCTTCAACAATTCGTAAATAAACGAAATAAAAGACGAAAATAATAAAAACATTTAAGAGAAACGTCTCAATGTCATGAAGAATCAGCTTCAAGGTCAGGACTCCTGTTATTTGATCGTCGTTCTTCTTTCATCATAATCCTAAGTATCAGAAAATTCAATTTGCAAGTTCGGAAAAGCCGGCTGAAAATTACAAAAAAGAGTTTCCATATGCCTTCCTTTGTTGTGCTAAAATGAAAAGCGGGAAACAGGGGGCTGTTTTCGCCATGGTAGCGGCGCTCACCTGCCTCTTTTCTCGACCTATCTGTAAACTTCTATGAAGGGAGAAAGTTGATGAACTTCACACTAGAGGAAGCAATTCAAGTGCTTGAGCGGACGCCGCGAACGTTGGAGAGTTTTTTAGACGGCTTGGCGGATGGCTGGCTGGAATGCAATGAGGGAGAAGGAACCTGGAATGCGTTGGAGGTGGTTCGCCATCTGACGGAAGCGGAGAAGAATAATTGGATGCCGCGCCTGATGTTTATTCTCGCAGAAGGTGAGAATAAGCCTTTTCCGGCATTTGACCGCTACTCGCATCTTCATGTGGAAAAGAAGGCAATAAAAGAAGAGCTGGCTGAATTTAAAAAATGTCGGGAAGAAAACGTAATAAAGCTTAGAACGCTTGAAGAGTCGGGGCTGCCACTTGAAAAGACGGGAGGTCATCCGGCTTTCGGGGTCGTGAAGCTAAGGGAACTGCTGGCGACATGGGTTGTGCATGATTTTACTCATCTTTCGCAAATTACCCGTGTGATGGCAGCGCGATACAGGGAGGACGTTGGTCCTTGGGAAGAATATTTAGGCATCCTGCATAAGTAAGAGCTGGGAACAGCTGAATCTATGTCAAACTGGTTGCCTCACGTTATGTTTTGTGAAAGGGCTTTATTTTCTGTTAAGGGGAAACCTTTGCTATGAATGCACAGGCTTATCCGACAGCTCCACTAGTAAAGTCCAAGCGGAAATAAGAGCTCTTTCATTTTTTATCATTTAATGCTAAGATAATTTCACTTAAGAATAAAATATCATTTTGAATTTGCTTCTTGAGATCATCGTCCTCGCAATTTTGGTACTCATTTAACAATAAGTAAAATTCCTTAATAAAAATAATCATTTCTTCGTTTGAGATCATGCTGTCTCCTTTCTTCCTCTCGCGGAAATCATTTATCAGAATAGGTATTTCGATGAGGGTATATGGATAGATACCCTTTTTTATAGAAAGTATTCCTCGTTTTCATACGAAAATACTAGGTTGTTTTGTTTAGTGGCGCAATGTAAATCAGACAGCGCTGACACTCGGTGGTATGAATGGAAACGTAAACTCATACAATGACGACATCTGCTGCTTAACCAGTGAAGCTATTGATAGGTCTGCGCCTCTGTCATAAACAAGCAAAAAGTCCTTATAGGTCTATTATACGATAAGAAAGCAATATTTAACATGCATGATTTCACTTCAGGTATAGGATCGGCCTTTATTTAAACGTTATGCAACTTGAAAAGCGGAAGTTGACTGGTCGTTTGACAAGTAAGCTTTTTACGTAAAGCTGGGGACTGCCATCGGGTCAAAATCACGGTCTTTATTTCGGCATCTCTTTAATTCTGGGGGTGAAGCATACAATCGATAACACTTTTATGCTAATTGTCCTGGGTAAATTGTTTTGAAAATTGTCATAAATTATGAAAATTTTTTTAGGAAATGAAAAATAATAAAAAACTTTGAAGGAATTTGTATGGCGAAAAAGTCGACAAGCCTTTTTCATTAGTAGGGAGGATGTGGTTCATCGGCCTCGCTACCGGGATAGGGGGCACGTTTTCCATAGGCGGGCGTTGAACGAACCGGTTGCGCCGTTGGATTTTAACCTCCTGTTCCATTCGGCAGGAATCGCCCCTCCCATCACGTCCGCTTTTTCTAGTGGAATCAAATAAAGAACAGGTGATCCATTTTTTTCTATACAAAGTTTCGAAGAAATTGCATCGGAGCTTGAGCCAAAAGGGGATACCACCTTCAGGCTCAAGCTCTCTGTCGTATCTATCGCCATTAAATCCGACTCTCGCCCAGCTGTATCGATTTTAAAGGATCAGCTGAGGCCGTACAGCGATGAAGGTGCAAGGCGAGGGGGTGAGAGAGCTACAGGTTTTCGTTCTGCTGTCTGATTTCTTCCCCTGTGATCAGGGCATTGGCTTTTTCCAGTTCTTTATGCGCCTCCACGGAATCACCAGGTATGTTTTTCTTGTTGGGGAGAGAATCGTCGGTTTGAATCGTCACTTGTTCTTTCGCGTCAGCGGCGTTTTCGTATTGCTCCGTCAGCGTTTTTTTCATCTTTATCACTCCTTTTTAGTAGCATATGTAACGAGTGGCGCGTCTATCCGGCGCTGGAACGGTTCCAGGAAAATCTTGTAGCTTGCGTCAGAGAAGTTGTTTATAATGAAAGTAAAATGGCGGGAAGGGGAGAGATGGATGCTCGGAAAAGGATTGCTCGTAATCAGTCTGCTTCTATCTGCGCTTTTTGCCCCTTTGCCTGCTTTTAATCAGGAGGTAGAGGACAAGCAGAATCTGCCTCTCCTGTATGTGACGGCAGATGTCGATCCTTCCTGTGATCTTAGCTACCCGCCTCCGCCGCTCAAAAAGAAAAAGATAGAAGAAGCGGCGATTCAGAGCGGCGACCGACAGTTACTGCCGGGCGGTGACTGGCTGAGTTCGGCGATTCCGCTATTAAAAACGAAGGCGCTGCTGCTGCCTGTTAAATTCCAAAGTACATTTATTTCCTCTTTGTTTCCGTTATAGAAACGAAAACAAAGGAGGAAATGTCATGAATAAAAACAACTTTCATATCAAGGAATCCCTTACCGGCCTGGCCTTTGGGATTGTGATGATGATTGTCGTGTTTGCCTTCATTCATTTTGTCGTCGGCATTAAAGCTTTTTCGTAAGCCTGACCATCAAAGAGCTAAGGGCTGGGCGAAAGGTATAAAAAACCTTTTGCCCAGCTCTTTCTTATGATTAGTCAAGTATCTTTTAATCGTGAAGACTAAACTTGGCTATGATTTCTAAGCGGGCTTTCTTTGAGGTTACGTTTGTCATATCATCATAGTCTTCCCAACACGATCTCCAGAGTCCCTACATCCGAAACGGATTCTATCTGATCTCAGGGGCTGGTCGATCTTCTCTTATACGGCAAAAAAACAGCAGCACAAACGATGGTTCTGGTTTGTGCTGCTAATGGTAGTCTGTTTTTAATCCGGTTGCGGTTCTTTGTCGGCAAATAATGTTTTGACCGCCTGCTTGCTTTGCTTGGCGACGAGAACGTAGAGAATATCGCCGGCCCGTAAACGAGTATCACCGGCCGGAGTAATTAAATCTCCCTGGCGGATAATCGCATTCACGAGCACATCTTTCGGAAAGGAGATCTCGGCTAATGATTGATCTACGACTATATTATTCTCGCTTATTTCAATCTCGATAATTTCGGCATTGGCTTTTCCGATCGAGACAAGCTCAAGCGAATGCAGAGGTGTCGGCTTTTGTGTGCCAGTTAAATGAAGCTTTTCAGCAAAAAAGGAGATCGTCGATCCTTGAATAAGTGCCGAAGTGAGGACGACGAAAAAGATTACATTAAAAAACAATTGGCTGTTTTCCAGTCCAGCAATCATCGGAAATGTCGCCAGTACGATCGGTACAGCTCCCCGTAGGCCCGCCCAGGCAAGGAAGGTACGTTCCTTGATGGAAAATCCCATTCCAATCGTGGAAAGAAAAACGGCGATTGGCCGGGCGACAAGCATCAGTAGCAAAGATAAAACGACTCCGCGAATAATGATACCCCAGTCGAACAGCTGTGTTGGAAAAACAAGAAGGCCGAGAATGACAAACATTAAAATCTGCATCATCCAGGCGAATCCTTCGTTAAAGCGGAAAATCGAATGACGGTAGGTCAAGTCCGAATTGCCGATGAGCAAGGCGGCGACATAAACAGCCAGTAATCCGCTTGCCCCGATAAGAGCGGTAACACTGTAAGTTAAAAGAGCAAAAGCTAAAGCAAACACAGGGTACAAGCCACTCGAGTCGAGGTTGATTCGATTGATTGCAAGCGAGGCGACCTTACCGAGCGCAAAGCCAAACACAATTCCCATGCCCATCTGCCAAAAGAATGAACCGAGCATAAAGAGGTAATTTGGCTGATCAGACGCTATTAATTCGATAAAGGAAATCGTAAGGAAAACTGCCATCGGATCATTCGTTCCTGATTCTGCTTCCAAAGTTGAACCGAGGCGCTTACGAATGTTCTTTCCTTTTAGAACGGCAAATACGGCCGCCGCATCAGTCGAACCAACTATTGCTCCAAATAGAAAAGCTTCCAGCCAGGACACATCCAAGATGAATTTAGCGGCAACGGCGACACCGGAGGAGGTCAAAATCACCCCGATTGTGGCCAGAGATAAGGAAGGGGCGGCGACGCGCTTTATGGTGGTCCACTTCGTCTGCAAGCCCCCTTCAAATAGAATAATGACTAAGGCGAGTATCCCGATAAGCTGGGCGTACGTTGGATTATCAAAATAAATAAATCCGAGGCCGTCACTGCCGGCAAGCATTCCGACGAGCAAGAAAAGGACCAGCGCGGGAACGCCTAGCCTCGTCGAGAACTTGGCGGTGATCACACCTGCCACGAGCAGCAGTCCGGCCAGCAATATAAAGTAATCAATGGAAAAAGCCTGATTCATCATAGTAGTGGTCTCCACTCCTTTATTTGATCTGTCTTTAATATGAGCGTAAAAGAGGAATTACAAATCGACGTCTATCTCTGGAGGCCGGTTCTCTTCAGCTGTCACGCCAATGTAGTCCAAGGTTGTTGATCGGGTTTTATGATTAAAGCGTTTTTGTAAGAAGGAGATTGCGATTCCACGCCGGTAGGCATGATAGCCGAAGGTTTTCCGCAATGTATGAGTGCCGATTTTTCCCGGGATGCCCACCTGCTGAGCCGCCTGGGAAATAATACGATATGCCTGCTGTCTTGTGATCGGCTTACCTGTTTTTGCGGAAGCAAACAAATAATCGTCTGCCTGCTTCATTTCAGCAAGATGGTGCTGAAGGGCTAACTTAACGCTTTGATTTAGATAAATCGCTTCGTCGATAGAAGCGACAAAAAGAAAATCACGCACGCAGTCCTGCTTCATAACATCTTCTTTTTTTAGAGAAAGCAACTGAGTAATGCGAAGCCCTGTATTAATGCCCATGACAAACAGTAAATAATCACGGGAAGAACGCGCTGCTAACAGCCTTTTAATTTGATTTATTTGCTCGATCTTTCGGATCGGATCCACATATTCCATCGTAAACCTCAGTTGAAATGTGACATAAAAACAGTTTAACACATAGTTAAGTAACATTCATAATCATTTGACTTGATAAAAAAGAGCCTGAGAAAAACGGGTGATGCTTCCCCGTTTTCTCAGGCTCGAAGCCAGTGCCCCATCCTCAGGCTGACTTCAACTATTCTACTTTTTCGGCGATGTTTTCACGTTTTGGCACATGATTGAGGATATGCGCGGAAAGAAGAATAAAGGCTAACGCCAAAAATACATAAATCGCATAGCTGCCAATATTATAAGTCGCGCCAATCAAAGCGAAAACAAGCAGCGCGAAGCTGAGCAGGATATACATAGCCTCACCTCCATCCGTCTGTTTCTATTTATATTCTCGATTATCAGGAAAATGAAACATTGATTCGTTACTTGATTGTTGCTTTAAAGAAAAATCAGCGGGACGGTGAAGGATCCTTGGTTAAGTCCACGAAAAAAACGTCTTTCTTTCGTCACACTAAAGATCATTTTCATGTTACAATATGGAAATTAATAAATTGTTGGATTTTTACGATATCTTGCACAGGATTTAAATAGAAAAGTGCGGGTATGAAGTAAGGGGAGACAGAGATGAACATAAAGAATAATACTCTATCTGGAAGTAAGCATGTCCCATTAAGTACATGGTTGTTTGTTGCCGCCTTTATTATCGCCGCTTTTAACCTGCGTTCGGCTATTACCTCTGTTGGACCGCTAATTGGCTGGATACGCGCCGATACGGGAATGTCCAATACAGCGATCGGACTTTTAACAACGTTGCCGTTACTTGCGTTCGGTGTTTTTTCCATCGTCGCCCCGAAATTGGGAAGAAAGCTCGGAAATGAAACGGTTGTTTTTCTCGCCTTAGTTGTGCTGACTGCGGGAATCCTCCTGCGCTCCACGGGATATTTGCCGGCTTTATTTGTTGGCACAGCGATGATTGGACTGGGGATCGCGATTTGTAACGTTTTAATTCTGGCGATCGTTAAAGAAAAATACCCTGAAAAGATGGGCGTCATGACGGGAGTATTTACAACGTCAATGTCGTTGATGGCCGCTTTGGCTTCTGGAGTAAGCATTCCGCTTGCGGAGACGGTTGGCCTCGGCTGGCAAAAGGCGTTGGCCGTTTGGGCTCTGTTGTCAGGAGCCGGGATGCTCGTCTGGCTGCCGCAATTGCGCGCCCGTCAAAAGACAAAGACGTTACCGGTCTTTGAAGCAAGCAGCTCGCTCTTTCGCTCTCCCTTAGCCTGGCAGGTAACGATCTTCATGGGCTTTCAATCGGCGATTTTTTATTGCTTAATTGCCTGGCTGCCGGAAATTCTCATAAGCCGTGGAGTTGATGTGCCGACAGCGGGATGGTTGCTGACGATCATGCAAATTGCCGGCTTGCCGGCAACGCTCGCCGTTCCGATCCTGGCCGTGCGGCTGAAGAGCCAGAGGCCGATCGTACTGGCTATTGTCGCGCTTTATCTTATCGGCTTTATCGGCCTGTACAACGGCGGTAGTGTCGCTTCGCTTACCCTTTTTAATGTGCTGCTTGGGCTCGGACAGGGGGCTGGCATCAGCTTGGCGCTAACGCTATTCGGCTTGCGCACCGCCAATGGGGTGGAGGCTGCGAACCTGTCGGGAATGGCTCAATCCGGCGGCTATTTTTTAGCGGCGATCGGCCCTCTCTTCATGGGTTATCTGTTTGACTACTTTCATTCCTGGTCGCCGGCCATTTTCCTTTTGGTCGGGTTCAGTCTTATAATGGTTGTCTCAGGGATGTATGCCACACAGGACCGGGTACTTTTTCAAAAGCAGGCAAGCTAAGCTATATGAGAGAGAAAAAAGGAGGAGAAAAAATGGAGAAGCGTGTTGTCATTGTAACAGGAGCGGCTCAAGGGATCGGAGCGGCTGTGTCCCGGGCGTTTGCGAAAAGCGGGGCCGTCGTCATTCTGGCCGATATGGAAATGGAGGCGGCGGCTGAAGTGGCTGCTGATATCCGCAAACGAAATGGAGAAGCTCATGCGATCCGCTGTGATGTCAGGCACGAGGAGCAAATTATTGAGCTTGTCAGCCATGTTCACCAGCAATATGGCCGAATTGATGTTCTCATTAACAACGCCGGTAAATCGAAGTGGAGTTCTCCTTTTGAGTTAAGTGTATCGGACTGGGATGACATCCTGGCAACAAATGTAAGAAGCGTCTTTCTTTTTTCGAGAGAAGCCGCAAAAGTGATGCGTAAGCAGAAAAAAGGGGCGATCATTAATATTGCTTCGACCCGGGCAGCCATGTCCGAGCCGCACTCTGAGGCCTACGCCGCTTCAAAGGGCGGCATCGTCGCACTCACGCATGCGTTGGCCGCCTCATTTCAGGAAGAAGGGATCCGGGTCAATGCAATCAGCCCTGGCTGGATTCATACCGGAAAGCGTGAGGAGCTGCGTGAGCAGGATCACGCCCAGCATTTTTCAAAGCGCGTCGGCGACCCTGATGATATCGCGCGTGCTTGCCTGTTCCTCGCGGACGACGACAACTCATTTATCAACGGAGAAACCATCACGATTGACGGAGGCATGACCCGAAAAATGATTTATGAACAGTAGAAGAGGCTGGGGCAAAAGGTTGTTTTTTTAACCTTTTGCCCCAGCCTCTAAGCAATGAGTGGAGCTATTGCATGGCATATCCGCGAAATGGTGAGTGGAGTCTGCACATGGTTTTAAAAGCAGGCGCAGACTTCACATCTTGCTTCGAGCTTAGTGAAAAGGGAAAGCTACCCTTTTCACTAAGCTCTTTTCTTATGCTGCTTTTTTCAGTGGATCTTCGGTTGTGGCCGCAGTCCGGTTGGCAAAAGCGCAGTAGATAAAGAATACGGCGACTAACAAATAGCCGATGGCGAAATCGCCTGCTGCATTGAATGCGAGAGCCGGGGCGTGCATGAAGCCGACAAATGACAGCAGTGCGGCGATAAGGGCGAAAATCGTCGCCTGACGGAAATGGCGATCAATGATTGCGACGGTCATCGCGCCGAGCAGGATCGCCGTGAACATCGCTCCTTGACCGAGCGGTACAATTCCTTCTGAAATGCCGGCCACCACTTCCCCGGCAGCATTATTAAAGCGGGTCATCACATAGTTTGCCAGATAAGGAAGCATCGCCACAGCAACAGCCGGGTAATACTTCTTGTCGTTTGAAGCAAAAGCGGTTCCGATCATCGACATTCCGACGAACACAAGGACCGGCGCAACTGCTGCCAATGGAATAATCGCAGCCAGTGCTGCAATCAGGCCGCTCATCGCCGCGAGAGCAAAGACGATCGCATTTAGAATGCTGTAGCCACGACCGGCTCCCATTTCCTTTGAGCCGACTGTAGCGATGTACACAGTAGTCGGAAACAAGCCGCCAAAAATGGCGCCAATCATCGTCCCAATGCCATCAACCGCCTGGCATTCGCGGACGTCATAAGAGTCTCCAGCAGCAGCCATCGCATCGACATTGTTCATCGTTTCAATCGCATTATACAGAGTAATCGGAATAAGAACAGCCAAAATACCAATCAGCGCACCGAACAGGTAGCTCATTCCCTCAAATGGGGCGAGCGAAGGCAGGAGCGGATAGAAGCCGATGTTGGCAAAGCCTTCTCTAATTTGATCGGTCGACTGAAAACCAAGTGCGAAAGCAAGCACCGTACCAGCGAGAACGGCAAAGAGAGAGACCGGGATGCGAAACGGCATCGCGATTTTTCCAACAATGCCAACAAGAATGATGGCTAACGAAACAAGACCAACAACCGGGATGGAAAAGGTGTTAAACAGCATTTCCCCGGCGACAAACGTTAACGCTACCCCGGCGATCGCACCGAGCAGGGCGGCGCGGGGTAACCGCGCGCGAATCCAATTGCCGCTGAAGCTGACAAGTGCTTCGACGAGCCCGCTTAAAAAGGCGGCGGCAACAGCGATTTTCCAGGCAAGCTCATAATCGCCGGTTAAGGCGTGAGCCGGAACGAGGACTCCGAATAAAAACACGAACATGACCGGTGTACTGATCCCGTAGGAAAGGGCGGTGACATCTGTCCGGCCTTCCTTTTGAGCCAGACGTTTTGCCATATAGGCATAATAAAGGTTGCCGACAATAACAGCAACGGCCGCGCCGGGAATCACTTTGCCAAAAACGATGCTTGCTGGAAAGCCAAGCCCGAGCATTGTAACGGCGATGACGACGAAATTAGCGAGATTATTTTGAAATAAGGCAAAAAAAGCATCCGTATCTTCTTTTTTATATAATGGATAATGAATTTCTCTTATAGACATCTGCATTCTCTCCTTAGTTGGTAGACGTGGTTGACAGACGATCCTCTTTGAAGCGGACTTGGCCGTCGGACAAGGCGTCAATTCTGGCTAATGATTCGATCCGGTAGCCCTGTTCTTCAAGGAGCTGCCGTCCATTTTGGAATGATTTTTCAATGACAATGCCGATGCCGCTGACGCTGGCTCCGGCCTGCTCGACAATATCGATCAGTCCTTTGGCAGCTTGTCCATTGGCAAGAAAATCATCAATGATCAACACGCGGTCTCCAGGCTGAAGAAAATCTTTCGAGACGGTGATGTCATTCGTCTCCTGTTTCGTAAACGAATACACTTGACTGAGGTAGACGTTATCATTCATCGTCAGTGATTTCTTTTTTCGGGCAAAAATAAGCGGACTTTCCAAATGATGAGCCGCCATGAAGCTTGGCGCTATACCGGATGACTCAATGGTCAACACCTTTGTGATGCGCTCATCGGCGAAGCGTTTTGCAAACTCGGCGCCAATCGCTGACATCAGCTCGACATCAACTTGATGGTTTAGAAAACTGTCAACCTTCAGCACGTGATCAGAAAGCACATTACCGCGCTCCTGTATCGCTTTCTTTAATGCTTCCATCTGTAATCTCTCCCTTTTCGTCCAATCAAAAAAAGCCCGAACGTCAAGCTTCCCTCCCGCAGAGTGAGAACTTGACATCCGGACTTTTTACGTACGGTGTACAAATTATCACTCGTAGTCGAGCCATTTACGGCAGCTCGGTAGAAACTTGTGGACCCTATCTCCACGATTATACGAGTTTAATTGGTGGATTGTTTGTATATAGGGGATAGTATAGAACAAAATGAAAGATAATAAAAGGTTTTTTTCGAAAAAAACGAATGATAGCCTATATTTCTGAAAATTCATTCGCTCATTGCCTGTGCGAAGCAAAAAAGCAGGGGCTCCTGCCGGAACATTTCCAGCGGAGCCCCCCGTCGGTTTTTCTTACTTACAATAAGAAGCACCGATAATAACCAACAAAATAAACAAGACTACGATTAACGCAAAGCCGCCACCGCAGCCAGCGCCACCGCCGAAGCCGCCGCCACCATAACCAGCGCCGGCAACCGGTCCATATCCATAGCCGCCGCCGTAGCTACCGCCGTAACCACCGCATCCGCAGCCTGATCCGCCGAAAAATCCCATGTTTATCCACCGCCTTTCATCAGAAGATAGTATAGACTATGCATCGGGGGAGAGGACGGTCTCATCAAATGCGGAAATTAGCTGTACATCTTTAGCGAGGCTGGCATCAAATGAATGTTTTTGAACGTTTGGTTACGGTTCGGCCGTCATTCCTAATATTTCAGCGAACAATTATGGCATCTCCCTTGAAAAAAAGAACTAAGTTGTTTGATAATGAAACACGGAGGGTAAAGTAAAAAGAAAGAATGACTTAAACCGACGGAAAACTCCAGAGAGGTGACGAAAAACGATGTTAAAAAAATTATTCGGTCTTGATAAAAAAGAGGCTTCCCCGATTCAACCAAAGGAAGAGATGATTCATGCTCCACTGACGGGAAAGCTTGTTTCGATAGAAGATGTGCCGGACCCGACGTTTTCTCAGAAAATGATGGGCGACGGGTTTGCGATTGATCCGGCGGATGGAAGCGTGCTTGCTCCCGTTTCAGGGGAGATTGTTCAGGTTTTTCCGACGAAGCATGCGGTTGGAATCAAGACAGCCGGCGGAGCAGAGGTGCTGATCCATATCGGTCTTGAAACAGTGACGATGGATGGGGAGGGCTTCGAAGCTCACGTGAAAGAGGGAGATCAGGTTCAAGTTGGCGACCTGCTGGTGGAGTTCGATCTTAATCTGGTGAAGGAAAAAGCCGCCAGCACGTTAACGCCTGTAATCATCACCAATCAGGATCAATTGGATAGCGTGATCAAAGAGCCGGCTACAGAAACAGTGGCGGGGGAAACGCCGCTGCTGACGATCCGGCATTCCAAGTAAGGAGACACGTCCGGTCTTCTGGGAGGGTTTCGAAAAGCAGTTGCTTTCGAAGCCCTCTTTTTATTAAACTAAACAACCTATTTTTAGTAAATTATATAGGTCTTTAGGTTGATTAGATTCTTTTCTGAAATAATGTATAATTTAGAAGAGTTTTAAATTGATTGAATATTCCTACTAATTATCCAGTAGCAGGAATAAACTTCAAAGGGGGAGATAGCCGACTTCTTGAGAGGGGGAATGAGAACAAAAGTGTGGTTGAGGTGGTAATGAAATGGCACAAACAAGTGTAGACAAATATTTGAATACGATGGCGAATCAGTACACAATGCAGTTTAATGTCTACCGTGACGAAAAGATTGGTGAGCTTCCACTCGCTTTTTATGCGGAATTTAAACGACGGGATGAAAAGTACTTGATGACAAAATCGATCAAAGTATGGAGCGTGGAAAATCAACAGTATGTTTTTGTCAGGAAGGCGGAGCAAGCTCTCAGCGTGGCCGAAGTCAGGCAGTTTGCCGCTGAAATAGATAAACATATTTCTTCCTTCGTCCCGAAAAAACAGGAGCATATGTCGACCTATTTCCTTGGAGTGATTGTCGTCGATGGTCCGGTTGATAAGAAGGTGCAGAAGGAGATAAGGCGGGCGCGTAAAATTAAATTTTTGAAATATGGCTGGCACGGTTGGGCTGATCGTTATATGGCCGTCGTTAGTTTACAAGAGAAAAATGTGTTTGTGCACAAAAAAGGGAGAGAGTTTGTTAAAGGGTTTGAAAATGCCTTAACAAAGGAGGAAGCGAAGTCATGAACTTTTTAGTATTATTATTGATATCCGGCGTTATTCTATTGTTAGCTTATCGAATTTATGGAAGGTTTCTTGAACGCGAGCTGAAAGTTGATCCCGGACGCGAGACACCAGCAGTGGCTGTCAATGACGGTGTGGAATATGTACCGGCAAAAAAACCCGTACTTTTAGGCCATCATTTTGCAACGATTGCCGGAGGGGGGCCGATAACCGGTCCAATTGCGGCCGTCGTCTTCGGTTGGCTGCCCGCTGTTATTTGGATTATTGTCGGAAGTATATTCATTGGCGGTGTCCACGATTATACCTCGCTTCAGGCTTCCATTCGTCATAAAGCACAATCGATTGGTACGATTATTAAAGAATATATGGGTGGCAGAGGGCAAGTCTTGTTTCTCACCTTTTCAATTGCGACCCTGATTCTGATCGTCGGTGTTTTCATGATTTTGGTAGCGAATACATTTGTGTCCGTGCCGGAAGCGGCGACGGCGTCGATGTTATTCATTGGAATTGCCATCATCTTCGGTTTTTTGGTTAACCAGTTACGAATGAATTTTGTCATCAGCAGCGTTTTAGGAGTTGTGGCGATGCTGATCGCGATTTGGGTCGGCATCTCGTTCCCGTTGCACTTAAGCGCAACGACGTGGTCGCTGATCTTACTCGGGTATGCGTACGTGGCTTCGGTTATGCCAGTCTGGCTGCTGCTTCAGCCGCGGGATTATTTAAACGCTTTCTTGCTGTACGGTATGATCATCGGTGCGACTGTCGGCATATTGATTGCGGCTCCGACGATTCAGCTGCCGGCTTATACCGGCTTTAATCATGAAACGATGGGCTTCCTGTTTCCGATTCTTTTTATTACCATTGCCTGTGGGGCGATTTCCGGCTTCCACTCCCTTGTTTCATCGGGGACGACGGCGAAGCAGCTTGATAATGAACGAAACGGAAAGTTTATCGCCTATGGCGGGATGCTGCTTGAAGCCTTCCTGGCAATCATCGCGATCGGCTCTGTTGCTTATTTAACTCAGGCTGACTTTGCGGCCCGGTTAGATGCTTTAGGCGGCCCGATTGGGACATTTGCGGCAGGGATCGGTTATTTTATGTCATTCTGGGGAATATCGGAATCAGTGGCAGTAACGTTTACAGCTTTAACGGCATCGGCATTTTTGCTAACGACGCTCGATTCGGCGACGCGTTTAATGCGTTACGCTGTCCAGGAAATCAGTGAAAACCGGGCGCCGCAAGCGTTCCAAAATAGTCATGTTGCGACAATTACCGGGCTGATCGGTGCTGCTGCACTGGCCTTGACCGGCACGTGGGAGCAGGTTTGGCCGTTATTCGGATCAGCCAACCAGATGCTTGGTGCTCTTGCCCTGCTTGCTGTCGCTGTCTGGCTTAAGAAAACGGGCGCGCGCAATTTCTACGTCGTCATCCCAATGGTCTTTATGTTTGTCGTAACGGTGGCAGCACTCGGCGTATTGATGTATAACAACTTTGTTGCCGGCAACTGGCTGCTGTTTGGCTCTGCCTTCGCTTTATTTGTTCTATGTGTGTTCCTGGCGATCGAAGGCTGGCGCTCGATCTTTGAAGAGGAAGCGGACACGACGGTCAAAATGTAAGCGGATACGTAAAAGGTGCTCGCTGCTTCAAGCCTGGGGGAAGATGAAATTTTTCTCCCCGGGCTTTTTTGTTGTGTGAAAAAGCGGCTCCGGTTCCGTCTTGCCGCTTTGAACCTGTTTCGTAAAGGAGGGGATCAGAGGCAAAAAAACAACCTTTTGAGTCCTGCCTCATCGTTTCAGTTTTGTAACAGCCTGTTTACATTCGGTTATGTGCTTTACAAGGCGATTTCGTTTTCGTTAAAACAGGTCGGAATCCATTGCTTCCTGAAGGCTTGGCTGATATCGTTGCATTCGGTGAGACATTTACATAAGGAGGGTTTTATTTGAAACCGAATCGACCATCACGATTGATACGTCACATCGGATTCCCAATTGCAGCCGCAGGAGTTCTCTTTTTCACGCAACCGGCTCTGTCAGAAGCTCAGGAACCAGCTCAGCTAACAACTACCGAGTTTGAACGGGGGAGCGAGCATCAAGAGGTTGGGATTTTGCAACAATTGCTTGTTGAGCAAGCCGGAATAGACTCTCTAGTCATTACGGAAAAATATGATGCAGATACAGAAGAAGCAGTCAAACGTTTTCAGGAAGAAGCGAGTTTACCAGCGGATGGCATCGCCGGGCCGCACACGTTAGGCGCATTGCTAATGTTAAGCAAAGGCGACGAAGGCGTTCTCGTTGAAGAATTGCAAAAGCTCCTTCAAAAATGGGGCGATGATCAAATAGAAGCAGATGGAATTTTTGGACCGATTACGAAGCAGGCTGTAAAAGCTTTTCAAGCTTCACAGCAAATTGCCAGCGACGGTATTGCTGGCCCACAAACCTTTGCGAAGCTGGCACAGATGGAGCAGTCGGGAAAGGAAGCGGAGATAGAGCCGCTCGTTCAGGCAGCGACAAGTGAGCCAGCAGCTGGAGATGAGGGAGCCACTGTTTTGGAAATGGAGGCGACCGCCTATACCGCTGATTGTCAGGGCTGTTCGGGGGTGACTGCTACGGGTATTAATCTGCGCGAAAATCGTCAGCAAAAAGTGATCGCTGTTGATCCCAACGTCATTCCTCTTGGAACCCGTGTTTATGTAGAAGGTTACGGGGAAGCGATCGCCGGTGATACAGGCGGGGCCATTAAAGGGAATAAAATTGATCTTCATGTGCCGACAAAGGAAGAGGCACTGTCGTTCGGACGGAGAACCGTTACGGTCACGATTATGGAATAATATGAAGAGGATGTCCAACACACAATCGGTGGTTTGGGACATCCTCTCAGCCTGTCGACTTTTCCGACAGGCTTATTTTGTTTCGTAGTCAAGGTTTAGCTCTTCGCCTTCGCTTTTCTAGTGGGAAAAGCGAGGTTGCTTCTCCTCAACAATACCGAACCGACAGCGCCATATCCGGAAACCGATAGGAAAAATCAAAACGGCTTTGAGAGTGTCCTTTTTTCTCAAAGCCGTTTTGTCTACAGTCTGAGAGGATGTCCATGGGACAGGGAGGTTGATTTTACCGTTTGCCAAGCCCTTAAAAGCTGAACCGCGGAAAGACATATGGATTTTCCGGTTCTTCAATCACTTCAATTTCTTTTAACTGAACGAGTGGCATCTGATAGCCGTTATATTCGGTTTGGTTAAGGATGCCGCGCAGTCTGACCCACGTATCATTTTCAAACTGGCTTGCGTCGTCCGTGTGGACCATCGTTCCGTAAACGGCGGCGTCAGCGACACAGCACGTCATGCCGAAGCGGGCAACGACAAATTGGTGGTCGGCGAATTCCGGCTCCCGATAGACAAAGCCGGTGATCTCAATCGTGTGACCGATAAAGCGCGGGAGCTGAAGGTCGAGGATCGTCATCACATCAAGATAATTTTCCTCGGTGACGATAACGGACTCTGATTGATGAAACTCTTCGGCTAAGTCCTCGTAATATTGTTTGAAGCCTTCCTCGACATAATAGTCGCGCGGGTCGAACTCATCAGCGTCAGTATCCCCCGCTTCAAGCTGCTCGTAATAGCCATCAGGGTCCGCTAAAAACGCCTCCGCCCTTGATGTGTCTGTGGCGGGCGGCTGGTCCGGTGAAGGAACGGGATTTTGTTCGGTAAGAATCCCGGAGCCATACTGAATCCCGCGGTTAGCGGCAACTGAGCTGTCCAATACTTTGTCCGGCAACACAAATCCAAGAATAATCGGAATGATGAAAATCGAATAAACGAGCAGCTTGCCGGCCGATGAGCCAGGCATGCTGTGGTCGGCACCGCAATCGCAGGCATGCTCCGTCTCTTCATTTTTCGCGGTACTTCTGATAATCTGGACGACACCGAGCAGCAGAAAGACAACGGTGGCAAAGTAAATAAAAGGCATCATCGTCGGAGCAATATAATAACGGATATTGCCGGTGATGATAAAAGCGAGCATTAACAGGGCAAAGCCAATTAAAATAATCCCTCGAATATAAGCATGGAAGCCGAGATCAGCATGCTTCTTCATATTCATGATCCCTCCTTATTAAATAATCCCGCTAAGTTGAAGTGCCATCACAGCGAGAAAAACGGTCAGCGTAACAGTCAGAATGAAGACGATGACAAAACGAGCTGAGAAGAACGCGAATAGCATAATCGTATTTTTTAAATCGAGCATCGGACCGTAAACGAGAAAGGCAACGATCGAGCCGGTTGTAAACATGTTGGAAAAGGATGAGGCGACAAACGCATCGGCCTCCGAACAGAGCGACAATAAATAAGCGAATGCCATCATCACCGCTGTGGCCGACCACTCATTCCCGCCAATTGCCTGCAGGAAGTTGCGGTCAAGAAATGTCTGGAAGAGCGCGGCGATGAAAGCGCCGAGTATCAAATATTTCCCCATCAGAAAAAATTCATCGGCGGCATGGTAGAGCGTTTGCTTCCACCGTGTTGCAGGAGTGTGCGAGTCAGTCATCACTTCGACATGCTCGTGGGTATGTTCATGCTTTGTTCGCTTTAGATGATGTTTGTTCTTAAAGACTATGTACAAGATTGCTCCAATTATGATTGAGAGGATGAAAGCGAGTCCCATCCGGGCATATAACACGGTAAGGTCGGTCCGAAAGGCAAAAAAGGTTGAAGCGGCGACAACCGGATTAAGGATCGGCGCAGCGACAAGGAAGACGACGCCGACATGGAGAGGCATGCCTTTTTTGATCAACCGACGGACAATCGGGACGATGGCACATTCACAAATCGGAAAGATTGTACCTAAAATAGCAGCAGGTAAAAGTGCGGCGTATGCGTTTTGCGGCAAAAAGCGCTGCATCCAGCTTTCCTTGACATAAATTTGAATCAGAGCTGAAACGAAGACGCCAAGTAAAATAAAAGGAATTGCTTCGAGAACAATACTGAGAAAGATCGTGTTTACCTGCAGCCAGGTGTCCGGGACAGTGAAGCCTGCTTGCTCATTTTTAAAAGATTCAATTGTGAAAAATAATACGAGAAAGAGAATAAGTAAGAGAAAGCCGAGAAAGTCTTTAGTAAATGAAAGAAAACGCTCTTTTACATTGTGCATAACAGCGGTACTCCTTGACGTTCGTTCGCATGATTTGCTTCTCTGTCATTTTACCATAAATTGATAGAATTCAGGCCGGAGCGGCTGATTGTAACAGAAATGTAGCAATCCAAAAAAAAGCAAAAAAAGAGGCTGGCTTATCGGAATATTTCCTGTTACACTACGGTAGTTGTTAAGTTTAGAAAGTAGGTGATCAAATATGTTGCAGGCGTTGATTATTTTTGTTGCCCAGTTGCTTTTTGTCCCGGTGTTGACTTTGCGTACGATTATGATGGTAAAGGGAATGAAGGAAAAAGCGGCGGCGATGGGCATGCTTGAAGGGATTATTTACGTTGTCGCGCTTGGCATTGTCTTTAGTGATTTATCGAATTATATGAATATGATCTCCTATGCATTAGGTTTTGGAATTGGTGTCTATATTGGACAAATAATTGAACAGAAGCTGGCGATCGGTTATGTAACGATCGAAGTAAATATAATGCAAAAAAACGAAGACCTGACAAACCGCTTGCGTGAGGTGGGCTTCAGTGTTTCAACCGCAGAAGTGGAAGGGATGAACGAAGCGAGACGCTACCGGTTGGATTGTACGGCTAGACGGGATCGTGAGAAGGAATTTATTGAAATTGTCAGCAAGTTTGAACCGAGTGCCTTCATCGTCTCGTACGAACCGCGCAACTTCAAAGGCGGTTATATTACAAAAGCAATGAAAAAAAGAAAAGAGAAATTCATGCGCAGCAAAGCGAAAGTATCCTAGCGTACAGCTGTTAAAGAATGTCTTGAAAAGGCGAACGCTTTTCAGGACATTCTTTTTTGGTATTCGGATTATTTGGTGGAGGTAAGTGTGGAAAAATCGACACCATAGTTGTTTGTTATGACGCGGTCTGTTCCTTCATCCCAATTGAAAGTAGCGTTAACATGGAAAGGACTTGAATTAAATCGTGGCTTACGTTTCTTAATGAAGGTTCTCATTAAACAGATAATGCAACCCAGTATTTTAAATCTCTATTTACTTATTGGCGACATACAATTCCATATAAATTCTATGCGTAAAGCCTTTCAGTTTTGAAAAACTTTCTTTTTTCCGTTCGAACTCTGTAAAACCCAATTTTTTATATAATCGACAAGCAACCTCATTTGTATCCACAACTTCCAGCGTATAGCGATGATAATTCTCAGTTTCTAATACGTAATTCATCAGAGCAGTTGAAATACCTTTACCTCTAGCCTTAACTGTGGTAGCAACACATTCAATATAAGCTGTATCATCTTGGTAGGGCAATTTTTTATTGAACTCATCTTTCATAAAATGATAAGCCATGCTCCCCTTCACAAAGCCAAAATACTCTCTCAAAATTGACTTATCAATTGTTAATGCTCGCTTCTGGTTATTGGAACAAGCCAGAATTCCAACAATATCCCCTTCTAAAATGGCAAAGTAAAAAACATCTGTACAGATCATTTTCTGAAACGCCTCAATTAACCTTTCTCGATTATTTGAGAGAAAAGCTAAATCTTTCTCGTATCCATTAACAAAAACGGCTGCAACCTCACGAGATACATCTTCTTTAACCCCTCTCATTGGCCTTACTCTAATTTCATAACTTTCCATTTAGATTCCTCCTTGATATTTAACTGACCGTTCGGTTTATTAAAGCTTATTTTAAAAACCCTTCTATTTTAAGGGGAATTATTGGATATTCCTTTTAGAAAAATATCTATTGCACTCTGATAAAGCATGAGAAATTGTTTATCACGATAACCAAAGAATTGTGTAATGCTTAAACCTGTGAGCGTACTGTATAAAATATAAGCCATCAGCTGATTGATTACTTTTAAATTCTTTACGGGACATACCTTCGTCAATAATTTGATAAAAAATTTCATATTCCGGTTTAATCAACTCAAATATCTTATTTCTCATCATTTTGTCTATATTCTCAGTGGCCATGTATTCTGGAATTGTATAACTGAATTTCTCTATTCTCCAATACGAATGGGGCGATTGTTGCTAAAAACTGTTCTTTCACTACCTTGCCTCGTTCGTTACACTTGATACTATTATGATACTTTTGATTAACACAGCATTCCAGATAATTCAATTTAAACATTAGCCGTCGTATCGCGTGCCGGAGCGAGCTTTTTAATTGACCGTGCGACCTGAATTTGTTTACGGTAGAGGGGAGAAGGGAAATCTAATCGGCGAAAGGAGAGATCACTTATGGATGTTTTAGTCGTTGGAGCAAATGGACAGGTAGCGCGGCATTTGTTGACGAAGCTCAAGGAGCTTGGTCATTCGCCCGTAGCGATGATCAGAAAGGAAGAGCAGGCCGAGGAGCTGTTGAAGCTTGGCGCGGCAAGAACGGTTGTCGCCGACTTGGAAGGGGATATCAGCGCGGCGTTTGCCGGTGTTGAGGCCGTCATCTTTGCAGCGGGCTCGGGCGGCCATACCGGGGCGGACAAAACGATTTTGATCGATCTCTGGGGAGCGATCAAAACAATTGACGAGGCGGAAAAGCACGGGATTAAACGTTTTGTTATGCTCAGTTCGATGGGAACGGTCGACCCTGATAAAAGCGATCGGATTCGTCACTATCTGGTGGCGAAAAAGCTGGCTGACGACCATTTGAAATGGTCCGGGCTTGATTATACGATTGTGCGGCCGGGCAGCTTAACCAATGATCCCGCTCTGGGAAAAATTAAGCTTGAACCGGAAATTAAAGTTCGGGATAATACGATCACGAGAGAGGATGTCGCGATTGTCCTCGCCAATGTGGTCGAGCGCGAGCAGACGATTCACAAAACGTTTGAAATTTTGAATGGAGACACACCGATTGTCGACGCGCTCGATGCGCTGGAATGAAATAGTTCAAAGCGCTAATATAAAGGGGCGTGGACAGAAGCGAATGTAGCGCTGAATAGGACAGTGGCCTTGGGCTTGAGGAAGAGGTGAAAAATCACTCTATTCCTCAAGCTTTTTTGCTTGCCTTGGAAATGTGAGGTGGACTCCAGGTTGGGAGCGCGCGAGACATATAGACTTCCATTGCCATGGTCGGCCGGTTGTTGTTTAGTGACCTACTACGTCAGGAAGTTTGAGCTTCTAACTTCTGCAGCTGCTTAACGAGCTGTTTGAATCGCTGCTCATTCTTTTGGTCAAGTGCTTCGTCAATTTGCTTTAGGAGGGTGCTTTTCTCTGTTTCGATCAGAACGGCCTCGATCAAGGAGCCGGCTTCCTTTTTATATTCACGAAATTGCTTATAATGCTTAATGTATTCCCTTGACTCGGAGTCAAGCATTTGTAAATAGTGCTGATTATGCGCTTTGCCATGAAAGTGGAGGATAATGTAGACCGGATCGGCCGGATTCGCTTGAAGCTCGCCGATGGCGCGTGCCGGATCATCGATTTTTTTGCGATACAGGTGAAAAGCAAATCCCGTTTCCTCAGACTGGAGCGATGAAATGACAATGGTCCGCTCCCGGCTGCGGATTTCCTCTGTAAAGGTGACTTGCTCAAGCAAATGATAATGCTGCAAGAGATATTCAAGTACCCGCCCCGCTTCTTTTCGTTTTAATTGCTGCTGTGCGAGGAACCATTTAAGAAATTGACGTTTCTCTGCTACGGATACCCACTTCCCCATTGTTGATCACCCTTAAAACCTTTTCTATCAGTGTAACATACATCTTTTTTACGTTTTTAACGATGTAAGAAAATCTCTCATTGTTTTTGGCTTACTGAAAGAAGGAAACAACGTGGAAAGGGAAGGAGCCAAACCAAACAAGCCAGTTCGTGGACATGACAGCAAAGAAAACTCAAAACTGGGTTAGAAAAGGACGTTCAAAAAAATTTAATTCAAGCTAAGACGAGGCCGGAAAACCAAAAAAGGCTCCAACCATCACAAGCTGATGATTGGAACCTTTTTCATTATGATATTCCAGCCTCTCCTATAGATCAATGATGAATCTGTTGTCGAGATAAAAATAGACAAAAATCGCAGCGGCAAAGCAGTAAAGCGCAAAGTAAATCAGCTTGCTCTTTTTCAAGAAATCAATTAACCAGACGATGCCGAGCCATGAAAAAACAAACGTAGCAAGGAAAGCAATCACTAAAGAAGCGACGCCAATATCGGCGATGATAGAGCCTTCCATAAAATCACCGATCGCCAGCACGGTTGAGCCAAGGATGACCGGGATCGACAACAGAAACGAATAACGAACAGCGGTGTCCTTGTTTAAGCCGATGAACAAAGCCGTAATTAAAGTTGCGCCTGAGCGGGATACTCCCGGCATGACGGAGATCGTCTGACCGAGACCGACAATGATCGCATC
The DNA here is from genome assembly GCF_023715705.1 of Halalkalibacter oceani. GTDB lineage: Bacteria > Bacillota > Bacilli > Bacillales > Bacillaceae_D > Halalkalibacter > Halalkalibacter oceani_A. Next base: position 201,694 of record NZ_JAMBOS010000004.1, on the reverse strand, counting down.
GACAAAGGTCATTTCTTTTTCCGTCCGGTTTCCAAGCCGGGCGAACCGTTCAATAATGATCAGGAACAGTCCTGTAAGAGCCAGCGTGGCAGCAATAAACGGCGGTGTTTTAAACACATCCCTGATCGCGTTTTCAAGCACGAGGCCAAGCACCCCCGTAATAAAGGTGGCGACGATAATATAAAGAGCGAAATAAAAGGAAGTACGGTGTTCGGCGGAACGGCTCGTTATGTATCCGAAAAACCCTTTTATAATCGTCAACAGATCGGCTCTAAAGTAAATGATAACAGCTAAAATCGATGCTAAATGAAGAAAGATTTCAAACCCGAGTCCGGGAAACGTATAACCGAGCAAAATCTGGGTGATAACAATGTGGGCTGTACTCGAAATTGGCAAAAACTCTGTAATTCCTTGGACAATGCCAAAGATTAATGCTTCTAAGATTGACATGTGTGTCTCCGTCCTTTTTTCACAAAATAGTCATTCCTACCATGTAGAAAAACAAAAGCATAAATCGGACGGATAAATAAAGACAGCGAAGCCGCAGAGAAACAGGCTTTAGCGGCTGAACTGTTATTTATTGATCCGCCTTAACTGTTTCATTTTAGCAAACTTTTCCCTAATGGAAAAGAAGTATCCTCATCTTTGATGCTTGCGCCCTAGAAAGTGTTCTTTCTATAATGAGGAAAGAAAAGACAGTAGGAGGGTCAGAATGAAACGAAAGCTAACTGGTATTGTAGTTGTGCTAGCTGGATTGTTAGTAGTATGTCTTTTCCTGTTTCAAGATAGACAGGAAGTCGGAAACAGTCCGGGAATGGTGGCGGAAAATTTTCAATTGCCGATGTATGAGCAGCCTGTGGGGGAGCTTCATGATTATTTCGGAAATGTGATCGTCTTAAATACATGGGCCTCGTGGTGCGAGCCTTGCCGGGAGGAAATGCCTGCCCTTATGCAGCTTCAGGATGATTACCACGCTCAAGGGTTATCGGTGCTAACGGTGAATATGCAAAAAACAGAACGTACTTTGCAGGATGCTGCTGAGTTTATTGAAGAAATGAATATTACGTTACCTGTCTTTTTCGATGAAGATGGATATGTTTATGATCAGTATCAGCTTCCGGGTCTCCCGGTCACGTACATTATTAACAGGGACGGGGTCATTGAAGAGCGAATTGCAGGCGAAGTAACATATGAAGGGCTGGAGGAGCTGATTTTGCCTTTGCTTGATCAATAGTGGCGAGCAGCGCCGTCATGATTTCTGCCTAAACGGGGTACACTAGGAGAAAATGTGACGAAGTTGGGCGTGAAGATATGTATACAGAAACGAAGGCAACGGTGTTAGCTGTATGGTATGAGGATGAAGAGATACAGAAGTTGACAACAGACAGTGAAGCGGGGCGCGCCATCTTATTTAAGCGTTTTACGCCACCTGTAAAGGCCGGAGAGCAAGTATGGGTCAATACGACGGCGACAACGCTCAAGCTTGGGACAGGCGGCTGGGATATTGTCCGCGTCCGGGCTGTAAATCATAACGGGATGAACGCGGGAAGCGGGGAAGCAGGACATATTATGAAGGCGCGCTACACCCCTGTCCAGCATAGTGTGCTCACTGTTGAAGAGCAGCAAAGTGACTTCCATGACGTTTTTTGTGAGCCGTTTTCATTAGCGGACACTCACGTCTGGCTGGCAGAGCTTCACAGCATGGTTCCGCTAATGTATTACATGGCGCAGGAGCTGCGAAAGGGGATCAACTGCTGCGTGATTTTTGACGATCAGGCCGCCTTGCCGCTTGTCCTCAGCGATCAGCTGCGTGAACTGCACCGTGAAGAGTATTTTTCCTCGATTACGGTTGGTCAGGCGTTCGGCGGGCAATATGAAGCGGTTACCCTCGCCTCCGCCTTGCAATTTGCCAAGACGGTGCTGCGGGCGGAGATGATTATCATTTCGGTCGGGCCCGGCGTCGTTGGCACAGGAACCGTCTACGGCTTCAGCGGGATGGCCCAGGCGAACTGGTCCAATACGGTCAGCGCCCTTGGCGGTACACCGATCTGGGTTCCGCGCCTCTCGTTTGCGGATGAACGGGAGCGCCATTATGGCCTCAGTCATCACACGCTCACTCCGCTAAGCCGGTTTACGTTAAAAGAGGTGATTCTTCCGTTGCCTTATCTTGATGAGCAGTATCGGCAAGTGATCAGGAAGCAGCTAAAGGAAGTCAGCTTTCAGTGCCGGCATCAGATTCATTTCGCTGAACGTAATCAGGCTCAAACTGCCTTCCTGCGTGCGCTGAAGGCGGCAAAGCTGCCGCTTCAAACGATGGGACGCAGCTTTGCCGATGATCCGGCTTTCTTTTTGGCCGTCGCCGAAGCAGTGCGCTTCGGTCTGGAGCTTGTCCCTTCAACTGATTGAAGCCAGCTCTCGACAGTCGGATAGGAGTGGCGGAGCTCTTTTAACTTTGCTTTGATTTCCCATGCTTTTCCTGTTAAAACAACACCGTGCTGATGGACGTAAATGTTCATGGCTGTCCGTCCTCTCTGTTTAGAAGTATGATACACTGCTATGAGAGAAGACGCTGAAAAAGAACAGGAGGAAAGAATGTGGATCATCTTTTTGAAAAGACGATAAAAACAACCCCGATCTATCAAGGGAAAGTCATCGATTTACAAGTCGACGATGTGACGCTGCCAAATGGACAAAAAAGCAAACGTGAGATCGTTAAGCATCCGGGCGCGGTGGCGATTCTTCCGATTACAAAGGAAGGAAAGCTCGTGCTCGTCCGCCAATACCGGAAGGCGCTTGATAAAGTGATTGTCGAAATTCCGGCAGGCAAGCTTGAACGGGGTGAAGAGCCGGACGAAGCGGCGCGCAGAGAGCTGGAGGAAGAGACCGGCTACCGCCCGAAAGCGCTCAATTACCTCATTTCCTTCTACACATCCCCAGGGTTTGCCGATGAGCTGATTCACCTGTATGAATGCGCTGACCTTGAAAAAGGGGAAGGGGCGTTGGATGCTGATGAATTTCTCGATGTTCTTGAGGTTACATTGGAGGAGGCTGAGCGGATGATAAGCGATCAAACGATTTATGACGCGAAGACCGCCTTCGCTGTGCAATATATGAAGCTTAAGGAAGTAGGGCGAACGTAAATGCTGCATGATTACATTGCTGATTTACATATTCATATCGGAAGAACGAGAAGGGGGGAAGCAGTGAAAATTTCGGCTGCTCCCTCTTTAACGTTGGAACGGATTCTGAAGATGGCTGCTGATACGAAAGGAATTGATATTGTTGGTGTGATCGATTGTCACGTCCATGAGGTGCTTGCGCAAATCGAAGAGGCAGTCATGGAACAGACCGCTTATCCGCTTGAAGGCGGGGGGCTGCAATTTTCGGGAGTGACACTGTTTCTCGGCACGGAAATTGAATTGTTTGATCAAGCCGGCCAGGGGCCGGTTCATGTTCTTCTATTTATGCCGACATTGGAAAGCATGCGCGAACTTAGTCACTGGCTGGCGAAACGGATGAAAAATCCGCGCCTCAGCTCGCAGCGGGTGTATGAACGGGCTGAGACGGTGCAAAGTAAAGTGCGTGAGCTCGACGGCCTTTTCATACCGGCCCATGTGTTCACTCCTTTTAAAAGTGTTTATGGAAAAGGAGTGAAGCGGAGTTTGACGGAAATCTTTGATCCGAATTTAATCGACGCGATTGAGCTTGGTCTGAGCAGTGATACGACGATGGCGGATCAGGTTGAAGAGCTGCACCGCTATCCTTATCTGACGAACTCCGACGCCCATTCGCTTGAAAAGATGGCGCGCGAATATCAAATGATCCGGCTGGAGCAGCCGAGCTTCACTGAATTTAAACGGGCGTTGAAAAATGAGCAGGGACGGAGAATTGTCCGCAATTTTGGTTTGAACCCACTGCTCGGCAAATATTATCAAACAAGATGCGCCGGTTGCGGGGAGGTGACTGCTCCGGGGGCGGCTTGTTCCGACTGCGGCTCACACAAACAGATTAAAGGAGTGGCTGACCGCCTGCGGGAGCTGAAATCGGGTGAAGGAGGACCTCCTTCACGGCCGCCCTATGTTCATCAGATTCCTTTGGAGTTCATCCCGAAGCTCGGGAAGAAAACGCTGGAAAAGCTGCGTGCTGCCTTTGGAACGGATATGGATATTATCCACCGTGTGACCGCTGAAGAGCTGCGCGACGTCGTGCCTGCTTCGATCGCACATGATATTCTCGCCGCGCGGGAAAACTCACTAGAGGTAGAGGCCGGCGGGGGCGGGACGTACGGTAAAGTGCGGAGAAGCATAGAATAGAACACTTGTCATAGATTTTCCCTTCCATTCATAGAGTGGAGTAAGAGTAGATGAGGAGGGAAAAAGATGAGAAGGCAGGGGATTCGGGAGGCTGTAACAGACCATTTAACAGAGAACCGGGCAATCTATTTATTTACGACCGTGCTTTTTTTAATCGGCATTATTTTTGGAGCGATTATCGTCAACAGCCTGAGTCTGACGCAAAAGCACGATTTATATATGTATGTCAGCCAATTTTTTGGACAAGTTTCACAGGGGGATTTGGCTGAGCCGGCGGCGATATTTAGCCAGAGTTTTGTGCATTATGCAAAATATTTCGGTCTGATGTGGATTTTAGGCTTATCGATGATCGGCTTGCCGGTCATTTTAGTTCTTTTGTTTTTGAAGGGGGTTGTCGTCGGCTTTACCGTCGGCTTTCTCGTCAATCAAATGGGGATGTCCGGGTTTTTCCTGTCTTTTGTCTCGATTATGCCGCAAAATTTCATCCTTGTTCCGGCATTTATCATCGTCGGAACGGCGAGCATTTCCTTTTGCCTGAAAATGGTGCGCCAGCAATTCGTTAAAAAAGCAAACATTCCGGTTTTGCCGCAATTCCTGAGATATTCGCTGCTCGTTTTTAGCGTCGGTGGGGTTGTGACACTTGCCTCGGCGTTTGAGGCATATATTTCTCCGGTTTTAATGAGATTTGTAATCAACTCTTAATAATAGTAATTATTAATTGATAACTATTATATCTTTTTAATTAATAATCATTATCAATTGACACTGTTTTTTTGAATGATTATAATGAGAGGAGGGAAAATGGTTTGAGGGGAGGCTGGTACGATGGAGAAACGACTCGAACGAATAAAGAAGCATTTGCATTCACAGAGCTACAAGCTTACACCACAACGGGAATCAACTGTGCGGGTGCTGCTTGAGCACGAAGAAGACCATTTAAGTGCAGAAGACGTTTACCTCCTCGTGAAAGAGAAATCACCGGAAATTGGCTTAGCTACCGTGTACCGCACGCTTGAGCTTCTGGCGGAGCTGAAGATTGTAGATAAAATAAATTTTGGCGATGGTGTCTCACGATTTGATTTGCGTCAGGAAGGGGCTGCGCATTTCCATCATCATTTAGTTTGTATCGAGTGCGGAGCTGTTGATGAAATTCAGGAGGATCTGCTCGGCGATGTGGAAGAAGTGGTCGAGCGCGACTGGAACTTTAAAATTAAAGACCACCGTCTTACCTTCCATGGCATCTGTCACCGCTGCCACGACAAAGATGAAGAGAAGTAAAGAAGAGCAACTTCCTATATGACAGTGAAGAGGGTATGCATGAACATAACCGCCACTGTCTTTGAAAAGCCCGTTGTGAGTGAGTTCTCACAGCGGGCTTGTGGCTTTTTTTAAGGGCAGGGAAGCTCTTCCGGCAGGTATATTCTTCGGTATTTTTGGCATAGCTTGTAATAAGAAGAATGCTGGGGGGTATCCCGATGAAAACATGGTTTCAGGCGGTCATTCAAACATTAAAAGTATTTCTCTTATTTATGGGATGCACACTTCTCTTTTATTATGGTATTCTATGGGTGAGTCAGGAATATGAAAGCTATCATCGATACGATGAACCGAAAGGAAAAGCAATCAAAGTGTTTCACATGGAGAATGGCAGCGGCTCTTCTTCATGGATAGAACGATTGCTGCTATTCTATCAAGAAGGAGAATAGTCCTTGTGAGAGGAAGCGATGTCAGGTGGAACAGGAAATAGCAGAGTTTCTCCATTATATTCGTGTCGAAAGAGGACTTGCCCCTAATACGATTCAATCCTATCAGCGTGATCTGAAACAATATCATCTTTATGTAAACCAGGTCGAGCAGGTCGAAGCACTCGCTTTAATTGAGCGGCAGCATGTGCTGCAGTTTTTATATTATTTAAAGGATCAGGGGAAAGCGGAAACGACGGTGGCGCGAATGATGGCCGCGGTCCGCGCCTTTCACCAATTTGCGTTGCGCGAAAGGCTTGCTGAGCGCGATCCGTCTGTTCATGTCGAGCTGCCCAAGGCGAGCAAGCGTTTACCGAAGGTGCTGTCTTTGGCCGAGGTGGAAGCTTTGCTGGAGGCTCCGCATGGGGCGGACGCCTTTTCCATTCGGAACCGCGCTCTGCTTGAGGCGCTTTATGCAACCGGTATGCGGGTGACGGAGCTGTTAAGCTTAACGCTTTCGGATACGCATTTGACGATGGGATTTGTCCGTTGTATCGGCAAAGGGAATAAAGAGCGAATTATCCCGCTTGGACGGAAAGCGACGGCGGCGATTGAGCATTATGTGAAAGCGAGCAGGCCGATATTAATGAAAAAGCAGCGGCATGAAGTGCTGTTTGTCAATCATCACGGCAAGCCGTTATCACGCCAGGGCTTCTGGAAGGTGCTGAAGCAGCTTGCCGCCCAGGCCCGGATTGAAAAAGAGCTGACACCGCATACGCTGCGGCATTCCTTTGCGACACATTTGCTGGAAAACGGCGCTGATCTTCGGGCCGTACAGGAAATGCTTGGCCATGCCGATATATCGACAACACAGATTTATACCCATGTCACGAAGGTAAGAATGCGAGATGTCTATGCCCAGTATCATCCGAGGGCATAGCCTTTTGCCGGGGGAGAGGTCAGACTTCTGACGTCTTATGATTTAATCGTTAAGATAGAGAGAACGGGGTATAGTAACAGGGAAGAAAAGGGAGGAAGGTTTGATGAAGACAGCTCAATTTGAACGGATCTTTTTGATTGTCCTCGATTCTGTCGGCATCGGCGCGGCGCCGGATGCGGCAGATTTCGGCGATGAAGGAGCAGATACGCTCGGCCATATAGCAGAACGGATGCAAGGCTTGCAAATGCCAAATATGGCCAAGCTTGGTCTGGCTCATATTCGGCCGATTTCAGGGGTGGAAAAGGTCGCGAATCCGCTTGCTCATTACGGTATGATGCAGGAGGCTTCAAATGGAAAGGATACGATGACCGGTCACTGGGAGATTATGGGTCTACATATAACGGAACCGTTCCAAGTGTTTCCGAATGGGTTTCCGCCGGAATTAATTGCGGAACTTGAACGGCAGACAGGCCGGAAGATTATCGGCAATAAAGTCGCCTCGGGCACGGAAATTCTCGTGGAGCTGGGACGTGATCATGTTGAAACTGGGGCGTTGATCGTTTATACGTCGGCGGATTCTGTTTTGCAAATTGCCGCTCATGAAGATGTCGTCCCGCTTACGGAACTGTATGAAATTTGCGAGAAGGCGAGAAAGCTGACTTTAGATCCCGCCTATATGGTCGGCAGAGTGATTGCCCGCCCGTTTGTCGGCGAGGATGGAAAGTGGGAACGAACGCCCAACCGGCATGATTACGCGCTGAAGCCGTTTGGAAAAACGGTGATGAACGAGCTGGTCGAGAGTGGGCTTGATTCGATTGCGCTTGGCAAAATATCCGATATTTATGACGGCGAAGGGATTACGGAAACGATCCGGACCGTTTCCAATGAGGATGGGATGATTAAGCTGCTCGAGACGATGAAAAAGCCTTTTACCGGGCTCAGCTTCTTGAATTTAGTTGATTTCGATGCGAAGTTCGGTCACCGGCGCGATCCGCTCGGGTATGGTGAGGCGCTTGAGCAATTTGACCGCCAGCTTAGGCAGGTAATCGACGCCTTAACAGAGAAGGACTTACTGATCATTACAGCCGATCACGGCAATGATCCGACGTTTCCAGGAACGGATCATACGCGCGAGCTCGTGCCATTGCTTGTGCATCATAAAAAGCAAACGGCGGCCAATGATTTGGGAACAAGACAGACATTTGCCGATGTCGGGGCAACGATTGCCGATAACTTCGGTGTTCCTCTGCCAAAGCACGGTACGAGTTTTTTACAACAATTATAATGGAGGGGAACAATGATGGAGCAACAAATCGTGCAGCAGGCAGCGGATTATATTAACGGGAAGATTGGCGAAAAGCCGACAATCGGTCTCATTCTTGGCTCGGGACTGGGCGTGTTGGCGGAGGAAATCGAACAGCCGGTTTCCATCCCGTATGAGGAAATCCCTCATTTTCCTGTATCGACGGTGGCTGGTCATGCCGGCCAGTTGGTGATCGGCAGCCTACAAGGCAAGACGGTTGTCGCAATGCAGGGCCGCTTTCATTTTTATGAAGGCTATTCAATGGATACAGTGACATTTCCGGTTCGCGTTATGAAGGAGCTTGGCATTGACACGGTGATCGTGACAAATGCCGCCGGAGGGGTAAATGAATCGTTTCAGGCGGGCGATTTAATGCTGATTACGGATCACATTAATAATATGAGCCAAAACCCGCTCATCGGTCCGAATGATCCTGATGTTGGCGTCCGTTTTCCGGATATGTCAAATGCGTATTCGCCTTCTTTGCGCCAGGTGGCGAAAGAGCAGGCAGCCCAATTACATATTTCTGTTAAGGAAGGGGTATATGTCGCCAATACAGGTCCGTGCTACGAGACTCCGGCCGAGGTGAAAATGATTCGCAAGCTTGGAGGTGACGCGGTCGGGATGTCGACCGTGCCGGAAGTGATCGTCGCCCGCCATGCCGGATTGGACGTGCTCGGGATTTCCTGCATTTCCAATATGGCCGCGGGTATCCTGCCGCAGCCCTTAGATCACGAGGAAGTGATTGAGACGACTGAGCGAGTGAAAGAAGACTTTCTCGCCTTAGTAACAGCGATTGTCAAAAATATATAACGAGTGAGGGGAACAAACATGGAACAACTGCTTGCAAAAATAAAAGAATCAGCGGCGTATTTGAATGAAAAGCTGACGACCACACCGAAAATCGGGCTGATTCTCGGCTCAGGCCTGGGTGAACTGGCCAATGAGATTGAAGAGGCTGTCAAGATTCCTTACGGCGATATCCCGCATTTCCCGGTTTCGACCGTAGAAGGTCATGCTGGACAGCTCGTGATCGGCAGCTTACATGGCAAGCCGGTTGTCGCGATGCAGGGGCGCTTTCACTATTATGAAGGCTATTCCATGCAGGAGGTCACCTTTCCTGTCCGTGTGATGAAGCAAATCGGTGTCGAGCTGCTACTCGTGACAAACGCCTGCGGCGGAATGAACAAAGCCTTTGCCCCCGGCGATTTGATGGTCATTACCGATCATTTGAATATGACGGGTGATAATCCGTTAATCGGACCGAATGAGGAAGAGCTTGGACCGCGCTTTCCTGATATGAGCCATGCCTACACGCCCGAGCTCGTGCAATTCGCTTTGGAAACCGGTAAGAAGCTTGGTATCTCGCTGCAGCAGGGTGTCTATGCAGGTGTGACCGGCCCGACGTATATGAGTGGTGCCGAGCTGGTGATGCTCCGCAATGTAGGCGGTGATGTCGTTGGCATGTCAACCGTGCCGGAAGTGATCGTCGCCCGCCATGCCGGTATGAAGGTGCTTGGTATTTCGTGTATTACCGATATGGCAATCGGGGAAGAAATTCAAGGGATCACCCATGAGGAAGTTGTCGCTGTCGCCAATCGGACAAAGCCTGTTTTCATTACATTGGTTAAAGAACTTGTGGCAACGGCCCCTCTCTCATAAGGCGGGTGGACAAAAAGGAGGCGAAGTCTAATGCGTATGGTGGACCTGATTGAAAAGAAACGTGATGGCCATCAATTAACAAAGGAAGAAATCCGTTATGCAGTAGATGGCTACACGAAGGGGGAAATCCCTGATTATCAAATGTCCGCATTAGCGATGGCGATTTATTTTCAAGATATGTCAACTGAAGAGCGCGCTGAATTAACGATGGCGATGGTGGAATCAGGGGATCAGATTGATTTATCTTCGATTGAAGGGATCAAGGTCGATAAGCATTCGACCGGCGGTGTTGGTGACAAAACAACGATCGCCCTGGCCCCGCTCGTCGCCGCTCTCGGTGTGCCAGTTGCTAAAATGTCAGGGCGTGGACTGGGTCATACCGGCGGCACGATTGATAAGCTTGAAGCGATCCCTGGATTCAGTGTCGAGCTGGAAACAAGTCAATTCCTGAAGCTGGTCAATCAAAACAAGCTCGCCGTCGTTGGGCAAACAGGGAACTTAACGCCGGCCGATAAAAAGCTGTACGCTCTGCGTGATGTGACGGCGACGGTCAACTCCATACCGTTGATTGCCAGCTCGATCATGAGCAAAAAAATTGCCTCTGGAGCTGATGCGATTGTCCTGGACGTGAAAACGGGAACCGGGGCGTTCATGAAAGAATTTAAGCAGGCGAAAGAGCTTGCCGAAGCGATGGTCGCGATCGGCAAAAGTCTCGGCCGCAATACGATGGCCGTCATCTCCGATATGAATCAGCCGCTGGGGCGTACCGTCGGAAATGCGCTTGAAATCAGGGAAGCGATTGAGATGCTGCGCGGTGAAGGACCGGCGGATTTGGTGGAGCTTTGTCTGACACTTGGAAGCCATATGGTCTATCTTGCCGATAAAGCTGATTCAGTTGAAGAAGCAAGAGAGAAACTGGTCGAAGTCATTGCGAACGGCCAGGCAATTGAGACGCTGAAGACATTTATCGAAGCACAGGGCGGCGCCCCGTCGGTTGTCGATGATCCGACCAGGCTGCCTCAGGCCCAGCTGAAGATCCCTGTTAAAGCTGAACACGACGGGAAGGTTGCGGCAATTGTCGCCGATAAAATCGGCACCGCGGCGATGCTGCTAGGAGCAGGACGGGCGACAAAGGAATCGACGATTGATCTCGCTGTCGGGATCGAACTTGAAAAGAAAATCGGCGACGACGTAAAACGCGGCGAGACGATTGCGACATTACATGCCAATCAGCAAGATGTCGATGAAGTCGTGGCAATGGTTCGTCAAGCATATTCGATTTCTGAAGGAGAAAGCAACCGGCCGCCGTTAATTTATGAAGAGATTCATTAACTGAAAGCAAAAGGTCATTCCAATCGGGCAAAGCCTGTTGGAATGGCTTTTTTTATGGGCTGCAGAATGTTTTTTGCAACTATCTCGTAGTTATAAAAAACAAAAACACCTCAAAAGTTGATGTATGATTCAACTTTTGAGGTGTTAAATCCAATATCATAGGTTTTTAGTAGTTAATTTCAGAGAGGTTGCTGGGTGAGTGCATGAAGCCCATTTTAATAGAGATTAAATCAGTTGCTTCAATTAATATTTTTGCTAGCTCCTCTTGCTGCTCCTCAAGTCGGATTTCGGATAAAGGTCCCGAGAGACTAACACCAGCTACTACTTTGCCGCTTCTATTTCTCACGGGAGCTGCAATGCAAGCTCTTCCCAATGCTAATTCCTCAAGCTCAATTGCATAACCTCTTTTGCGAGTCAGCTCTAGTTCCTTTAGTAACTTTTGCTTATTATCGATTGTTTTGATTGTATAGGGCGTTAAAGGAATATCGTTTACAATTTGATTTAATTCCTCGTCGTCTAGATGAGCTAATAATACTTTTCCTATTCCGGTAGAATGTAACGGGTTTGTGTATCCGACTAAGGTATACATTTTTGGCGACCTCTTACTGTCGACATGTGCCAAATAAAACATTTTTGTATGATCTAATATAGCTAAATTTGCACTAAGGTTTGTTTTATTCTCCAAGTTATGAAGTTCTGGTAACGCTTGCTTTCTAATTTCATAATTATTCAGCGATATTCCGGCTAAAGAAATGACTTTCTTTCCTAAGTAGTAAGCTCCAGAAAAATCATTTTTTTCAACGAAACCCCGATCTGCTAAGGTGTTAATTAATCTTGATACACTACTTTGAGACATATTCAACATTTTGCAAAAGTCTGAAACTCTTAATTCGAAGTTTACATCTGAAAAGCATTCTAATAATTGTAAAGCTTTGTCCAGGCTTTGAGATTTACCATTGTTAGTAGACATTAAGGTCACCACCATTTTCATAATTACGGATTTGATATCCAAATTATAAAACAAAATCGATGAAAAATGAACATATTACTTTCATTTCACTGTATTTATTTAAAAAATCAGAATAAAATAATTGAAATCGATTATTTTTTGTGATTTAATTTCATTATACGGATTATATATCCATTTTTGATGTGGTTTTTCTTCTGTTAATGTAGGAGGATTAATTTATTTGCGATTGTGCTATTTTGTTCATTAAAGCTTACGGAGGTGGTTGGAAATTGGAAATAACAAATATTGAAGTGTTTCCTCTAAAAATTGATAAGGGTGTCATTTATTTAGGGGAGTCATCCGGGCTGCAGACTTCAGAAGCAGATTATTATTTACGTCCTGAATATCGATCATTTTATTCAAAGAAACTAGAAACATTATTAGTGAAAATCACAACTGATCAAGGGATTGTTGGCTGGGGAGAATGCCTTTCTCCTGTCGTACCGGAAGTATCCGCAACGATCATAGAAAAACTATTTGCCTCGTATTTACTTGGAGAAAACCCTTGTAAAATGGATGTTATTTGGAATAAGTTATACAACTCTATGAGAGAACGTGGTTACTTTTCTGGTTTCATGGTGGATGCTATAACCGCAATAGATATCGCCTTATGGGATATAGCGGGTAAGAAATATAATCAACCAATTTATAATTTACTCGGAGGAAACCACCGTACAAAAATTCAGGCTTATGTTTCAGGTTTACCAAAAAAAGCAATTGACGAAAAGAAACTACTCGCACGTGAGTGGCAAAACAAAAACTTCAATTACATTAAGTTACACCTGGGATTCAGTCTAGAAGAGGACGTCCACATCATAGCGGAATTAAAAAGAGAATTTCCTGACCTTAACTTTATGGTTGATTGTCATTGGAACTACTCTCCTAAGGAAGCACTAACTTTAGCGAAGAAACTGGAGGCTTATGAGGTGCAGTTTATCGAAGCACCGGTTTTACCAGAAGATATAGACGGGAATTGTTTCGTCGTAAGTCACTCATCGATCCCAATCGCTATAGGGGAAGCAAAACGGACAAAATATCAATTTAAAGAAAGGCTGGTTAGACGAGCAGGAGATATTTTACAACCGGATATAGGAAGAGTAGGCATTACGGAAGCAAAAAAAATTGCTGATATGGCTGAGGCTTTTAATATCCCGATTGCACCCCATCTTAGTGTTGGGCTAGGGGTATGCATAGCTGCTACTCTTCATGTGAGTGCTGCGATTCATAATTTTTACATGCTTGAATATCAACCAACTGTTTTTCCACTTGCTAATGAATTAGTGTCAAATGACCTTGTTTGTGAAAGCGGTTTCTATGAACTTCCTTCAGGTGCTGGCCTGGGGATCACGGTGGATGAAGAAAAAGTAAGGTATTATTCCAAAATTCAGGAGGGTAATTAAAATGAGGGATGTAGAGTTAAAGGGAGTTTATCCAATTTTGGCAACACCATTTGATGAAAATTATGAAGTTGATGTTGAAAGCCTTGAAAGGTTAATTCAATTTCAATTAGATGCCGGAGTAGACGGGATTGCGATTTTTGGCAACGCAAGTGAAATGTATACATTGACGGAAGAGGAGAGAGACCTTATAAGTCAGATCGTGATAAAAGAGGTTAATGGGAAAGTACCGATCGTGTTTGGTACTGGAGCAACTGGCTTAGCACAAGCAATTCATTATAGTGAAAAGGCGGAAGAAATCGGGGCAAGTGCTTTAATGGTTACTCCTCCCTACATGGTAAAGCCTGATGCAAAGCGAATTTATGAATACTTCGCTGAAATTGCAAAAGTAGTAAATATTCCAATCATGATGCAGGATGCTCCTATTGCGTCAGGCGTAACTATCCCTGTAGAAATAATGGTTACATTAGCTCAAAATTGCCCGAATATTAAGTATGTTAAAGTCGAGGCACCCCCTACTACCATTAAAATTTCTGAAGTATTACAAAAAGCAGAGGGGAAATTAAAGGTGTTCGGTGGTTTAAACGGGATGTATCTGTTTGAGGAAATAAGAAGAGGAGCTGTCGGAACAATGCCGGCTTGTGAATTTCCAGATGTCTGTGTCAAAATATTCTCTCTGTTTGATGAAGGGAAACAAGATGAAGCTAAAAAGCTTTTTTATAAACATTTACCTTTAATTCGTATCGGGACACTTGCGAAATATGCAATGTCGGTCCATAAACAAATATTAAAAGACGGTGGGATTATCTCTACCGCTAATGTTCGAAACCCTAATGTCCCGATCGAAGAAAGCATCAAAGCAGAAATTGATCTTATAACGAAGGAGTTAGATTTGCTGGCATTAAACGGAATGAAAAAAACGGTTTAGCTATTGTGTAAATGAATGAAAGCTCTTTTTATGAAAATAAAGTGTTCCAAATTATAAATTGATAGAAGGAGTGTATGTTGATGAAAAAAACTGTGGGTCTCGCCCTATTCTTTTTTGCCATAATAGTAGTTGCTTTGTCTGCATGTGGAAATGAAGAAAGTAATTCTAGTGAAGCTTTCGATATAACCTTAACAATGGGGGAGCAGTCTGGTTCCATGTATCCGATCGGTGCGGCGATTGGTGAATACATCGGCAACACCTTTGAAGGAACAAGAAGATCAGTAGTAGTTGGTGGTGCCTTAGCGAACCTAGAACTTGTCGGGAGAAATGAAGCGCAAATGGGTCATTCCAGTTCTGGTTTGAGTTATGCAGCTTTTGAAGGCATTGAACCATTTGATAATCAGCTAGAAGATGTAACGACAATAGCGAAAGTTTTTGAATCGCTTTTCCATATTGGAGTCATCGCGAGTGCTGAAATTGATTCATTTGAAGATGTTAAAGAAAAGCAATATCCTTTAACGATTTCTGTAGGTAATCGAGGAACGGAAAATGAACTGTTAACAAGAAGGGCTCTAGAAGAGTATGGGATTACTTATGATGACCTGGAAGAGTGGGGAGGAAGAGTAGAGTTTGTAAGCATGGGCGACGCCAGTTCTTTAATTAGAGACGGCCATATTGAAGCTGTGACCTCGTTAGCAGGCTATCCAGCCGCTCCTTTTGAAGAGATCATGTCATCAAGAGATCTAAAATTTTTAAGTTTGTCTGAAGAAGTTATGGAAGCGCTATCAGAGAAATATGGGTATCAGGCCATGGATATACCAGCTAATACGTACAATAATCAAGCGGATACAGTCAATACAGTTGGCGGTGGTGTAGTGATCATTGCCAACAAGAATATGCCTGAAGATATAATTTATGAAGTAACGAAATGGATGAATTCGGAAGCTGGCAATAATACTTTAGGGAATATCAATGCAGGTGTAAATGACTTTCTATCAGATCCGGAGAAAGCATCCGAAGGATTGGGAGCCCCCCTCCATCCAGGTGCACAACGTTATTATGAAGAAGTTGGAGTAGTTGTTGACTAGTCGAGGAGTAGACGAAAGTTTTTAAATAAAAGTATCCCGCCCATTCTTCTTTCTTAGCAGTTTTCAAGATAACTGTGCAGAAAGAAGTTTGAGCTGGATATTTTAGCCGGTATATAGGTGGCATATTTTTTGCACATTGATAGGATAGAAGGAGGGGAAACATGAGCACCGATTCAATTTCTGCTGACAAGCAAACAAGCTATGGAAAAGTTATCAAAATTATCGTCTTTCTAATAACTGTTAGTGCTTCAATCTATCATGTATATTTTGGGTTAACGGGGGTTTTGGAAGCTTTTAAGATGCGGGGGCTTCATCTAGCTTTTCTATTACCTGTCTCCTTTTTAATATATCCTTTAATAAAAGGCAAAAGCAGTATCAGTACGCTTATTATCGATATCATGCTTTTTATTGTATCGTTTATCAGTATATTGTATTTGACCGTTCTCGATTACGAAAGAATCATTAACCGAATGATTTATGTAGATCGTTTAACCTCGCTAGATTTACTATTTGGGGTCATACTAATTGTGAGTATATTAGAAGCTACCAGAAGAATCGTTGGAAATAGTATGGTCATTATTGCTTTCATTGCAATAGTATATGCCCTATTTGGTAATCTACTTTCGGGACCCTTTTCACATACTGGAGTTTCTTTTGAAAGGTTAATTGAACAATTGGCCTTTACAACAGAAGGAATTTTCGGGATACCGCTGGCAGCCTCAGCCACGTATATTTTTCTTTTTGTTTTATTTGGAGTGTTTTTAGAAAAGTCAGGAGTTGGGCAATTTTTCATTGATTTTTCTTACGCAGCGGCAGGTCATTATAAGGGTGGACCTGCAAAAGTGTCTGTAATAGCAAGTGCTTTAATGGGGTCAATTGCTGGGAGCTCAACGGCAAATGTTACATCTACTGGGGCATATACGATTCCGTTAATGAAAAGAGTTGGTTATAAACCAGCTTTTGCGGGTGGTATCGAAGCTGCAGCATCAACCGGAGGTCAAATACTCCCCCCTGTTATGGGAGCGGCTGCGTTTATCTTAGCAGAATTTGTTGGGATCCCTTTTACCTCCGTTATTATAGCTGCTGTTGTTCCTGCCATTCTTTACTTTGTAGGTATTTGGTTTAGTGTACATTTTCAAGCAGTGAAAATGGGGTTAAAAGGTTTGCCTAAAGAAGAAATGCCAAAGTGGAGATATGTCCTGAAACATATTCATTTATCTTTGCCTATCATTGTAATTGTGGCCGCCTTGTTTTATGGGTATACGCCATATTTAGCTGCATTAGTAGCAATTGCCTCAACAATAATCGTTTCATTATTAAGAAAGTCTACTAGGATGTCGTGGAGACAAATTATTATGACATTAAGTGCAGGTGCGAAGTCTATGATTATGATAGGCGTGACATGTGCTGCAGCTGGGATCATTATTGGAGTTTTTAGTTTAACAGGTCTCGGAATAACGTTTACATCTACCGTGGTTGGGTTTGCACAAGGAAATCTTATCTTAGTCTTAATTATGGTAATGCTTGCTTCCATTATTTTGGGGATGGGGCTTCCAACAAGTGCAGCATATATAATGGTGGCAGCGATTGCTGTGCCTATTTTAGTAGACTTGGGAATTAATGTTTTGGCGGCTCATTTATTTGCTTTATATTTTGGCGTATTTTCCGGTATTACTCCACCAGTCGCTATTTCCTCTTATGCTGCAGCCGGGATTGCTGGGGCAAAGCCGATGATGACATCACTTATAGCTTTTAAAATAGCCATTCCTGCATTTTTGATTCCTTATATTTTTGTATTTCATAATGAGCTTTTACTACAAGGCGAATGGTTAGCTATCGGTGTTACAATAGTTACAGCCGTGATCGGGATTATGTTTTTATCGGTTTCTTTATCTGGAGCGTTTTTAAAGGAAATTAATATGATTGAAAGATTGGCACTTTTAGTAGTCTCAATAAGTATTATTAGTACAAATAATTTCATCATATTATTTTGTAATGCCATGATTGTTGCATTCATTACATGGAGACAGGTGATTTCTATGAAAAATGAAGCAGAACAAAATAATAAAGGAAGAGAAGAAATGATAAGATAAAACGAGTAGTAAATGAATATACGCTAAGGAGCTTCCGGGCTAAAGGTTTAGTTCTGATTATTTCGAGATCAAGTATCAATTTGTGAAAAATCAGTTTGCCAATAGATTACGAAACCAATGTTCACGAGAGATGTGCTTATGTATGTCCAGGATGATTGGCTTACCTCTTTTTAATAGCGTAATTCAATAATGGTACAATAAAAGGGTGTCTCGTAAAGGGGCGCCCTTTTTACAATATAGAGAAAGTGGGTCAAAATGGTAGGTGGTGGAAAAATGCAAAGTGATTGGGCTGGATGATAAAAGAATAGACGGTTTATTTTTCTCAATTCTCAAAAAAGATATTGTATTTTTTCGCAAGGTTCTATATACTATTTTAATATTAAACCAACTAATTTTATCAGTTTTATAGAAAATTATAGGCAGGGAAGAGGAAAGAGGGGAGAAAGGTGAAAGCGATTCGTGTCCAAGGTTCACCAAGCTATTATGCGTGTGAAGAAAATGTCTACGACAGAATTGAGGCTTTATTAATAGAAGGCCGGATCAAAAAAGCGCTACTGCTTCACGGCGAGAAATCGTGGGAGGCCGCTCGCGATTATTTGCCCGCCTTTACAAAGGTGGCCGTCAGCTATGAGCATTATCAGGGGGAGTGCTCACTGAAGGAAATTGAGCGCGTTGCTCATGTGGCATCTGAGCACGAGAGTGATGTCATCATCGGCCTGGGCGGAGGAAAGGTGATGGATATCGCGAAGGCGGCAGCCAACGAGCTGAACATTCCGGTGATGCTCCTGCCGACGCTTGCTTCAACATGTGCCGCCTGGACGCCGTTAAGTGTCATTTATACCGAGCAGGGCGATTACTTACGGTATCAGCCCTACATAAAAAATCCGTGGGTTGTGCTCCTCGAGCCGCGAATCATTGCTCATTCTCCGGCCGCTTATTTGCGCGCCGGAATCGGCGATACGCTTGCCAAGTGGTATGAGGCGAAAGCTTTAACGAAAGCATTGCCCGAGCCGCGGGTTCCGGTCATGATGTCGCTGAAGGCGGCGCAGGTCTGCCGGGATGTAATCCTCGCTGAAAGTGAGCAGGCGCTTTCCGCCCTCGGCGAGCAGCGCGTCACGCCTTCCTTGCTCGCCATTATGGAAACCTCGATTTTAGCCGGAGGTCTTGTTGGCGGACTGGGTGATGAATATGGGCGGATCGCCGCGGCCCATTCCGTTCATAATGGGTTGACGCAATTTGAAGAGACGCACTCTTTTTTACATGGCGAAAAGGTAGCATATGGCATTCTTGTCCAGGTTGCGTTAGAACAACAGCTTGACGAGCTCCAGGCTTTGCTCTCGTTCTATGAAAAGATCAACCTTCCGTCCTCTCTCGGAGAGCTGGGGCTGCAGAACGATCAGGAGACAGTTGAAAAGCTCGCTGCTTATACGCTGGCCGAGGGGGAGTCGATTCACTTCATGGAAGAAGCATTTTCGATTAAAGACGTAGTTTCCAGTATTCAAACTGTGGAAGCATATAAAAAAATAGAGAATAAGTAAGGAAGAGGAGAGAATCAGATGAAAAAGTTTTTATTATCAACAGTAACAGCATTATCACTTATTGGATTGGCTGCTTGCGGAACGAGCGGTGAAGGGGACGCAGGAGAAACGGATGCAGGAGGTGCCGAAGGAGGCACAGCGCTTTCCGAAGAAAAGCTTGTTGTCGGCGTAACGGCTGGCCCGCATGAGCAAATTCTTGAAAAAGTAAAGGAACTGGCAGCCGAGCAGGGGCTGGAGATTGATCCTGTCGTGTTTACCGAATATGTGATGCCGAATGTTGCGTTGGATGAGGGTGACCTTGATTTGAATGTATTCCAGCACAAGCCTTACCTAGAAGACTTTAAGGAAGATCGCAATCTTGATCTGACTGATGTGGCGACGGCTGTTAATTTTCCAATGGGGATTTATTCAACGGAATTAGCGGATGTCAGCGAGCTGCAAGAAGGTGATACGTTAGGTTTGCCGAACGATCCGACCAACGGCGCCCGTTCGTTGATGCTGTTTGAAGCTGCGGGATTGATTAAATTGGACCCGGAAGCCGGTTCATCAGCGATGGTCAGCGACATTATCGAAAATCCGAAAAACCTGGAATTTATTGAGCTTGAAGCATCGCAGATTCCAAGACAATTGGATGAGCTTGCGGCAGCAGCAATCAATACAAACTTCGCGATTGAGCATGGCTATGTGCCGACGGAAGATTCGATCTTTATTGAGGCGAGCGATTCACCATGGGTGAACCTGATCGTAACCCGCACGGAAAACAAAGATGATCCTGTCGTTCAGACATTTATTGAGATTTATCAGTCTGACGAGGTGAAGCAGTTTATCGAAGAAGAATTCGCCGGCTCGGTAGTCGCCTCCTGGTAAGCCTGCCGGACCGAGCGGCAAACAGAGAGTTGAAAGCGAGCAGGGAAGCGGGTGCTTTCCTGCTCGCTTTCTGTAACGATCACTTTATAGAGAGTAAGGAGTGGAAAAGTGATGATTGAATTAAACGATGTGAACAAAATTTTTCTATCTAAGAAAGCCAAAGTACATGCGTTAAATAACGTTTCTCTTCATGTGAAAAAAGGGGAAATTTACGGTGTGATCGGCTATAGCGGGGCTGGAAAGAGCACGCTGATTCGCTGTGTCAATATGCTCGAACGCCCGACTGAAGGAAGCATCCGTGTCAATGGAGTGGAAATGACAAAGCTCGCTGCTCCAAAATTAAGAGAAGCGCGAAAAAATATCGGTATGATTTTCCAGGGATTTAACTTATTGAAGACGGCGACCGTTTATGAAAACATTGCAATTCCGTTAAAGCTGACCGGAGTGCCAAAGTCTGAGATTGATCAGCGGGTGAAAAAATACCTTAACGTCGTCGGACTGGAGGAAAAAGCGGACTCCTATCCGGGGCAGCTTTCTGGCGGACAAAAGCAGCGTGTCGCGATCGCCCGCGCCCTTTCCCACGAGCCGGAGGTATTGTTAAGTGATGAAGCGACGAGTGCGCTCGATCCGGAAACGACGGAAGCCATTTTGGAGCTGTTACTGAAAATTAACAAGGAATTCGGGATTACAATTTTATTGATTACGCATGAAATGCATGTCATCCAAAAAATCTGTGACCGGGTTGCGGTTATGGAAAACGGGAAAGTGATCGAGGAAGGCAGGGTTATTGATATTTTCTCCAAGGCGGCGCACGGTACGACGAAAAAGTTTATCAACAGCTTATTCCCGGAAGATATTCCTCAAGAGGTGCTGACATCGCTCCATCAGCAGGGACCAATCATCCGGCTGTCGTTTGTCGGACACTCGACCGGCAAGCCGGCTTTAGCTGAAGTGGCGAAGCGCTTCGACGTGTATACAAATATTATGTCGGGCAATATCGTCCAGTTGAAAAATGAGCCGTACGGCCGGATGGTCGTCCATTTACAAGGGGCGACGGAAGAGACGGAAGCAGCGATCGCTTTCCTTGTTGAAGAGGGAGTGTATGTAGAAAGGGTGGATGGTCAATGAGTGGAATCAATGAATTTTTTGATAACTGGGGCGAAGCGATTTGGAAGGCTTCGATTGAAACGTTCCAAATGGTGTCGATCTCACTGATCATTTCCATCATCATTGCTTTGCCGTTAGGGACGCTGCTTGTTTTAACAAGACCGAATAAAAGCTGGGACAATAAATATGTGTACCAACTGTTAAATGCTGTGATTAATGTGATCCGCTCTATTCCGTTCATTATTCTCCTGTTTTTTATTTTGCCATTTACGAAGTTTATTGTCGGGACTTCGATGGGGGTAAAAGGGGTAATCGTTCCCCTTGTCGTTTATACTGCTCCGTATATCGCCCGTTTGATAGAATCGGCACTGCTGGAAGTCGACAAGGGGGTGCTTGAAGCCTATGAGGCGATGGGCATCAAAACAAGGCATATTATCTGGAACGTCATGGTCCGGGAGGCGCGTCCATCCTTGATTCTCGGCTTAACGATTGCGACAATTGGTCTGATTGGCGCTACCGCGATGGCCGGTTTGGTCGGGGCCGGTGGCTTGGGAGACCTTGCGTACCGTTTCGGCCATCTGCGTTATGAACCCGATGTTATGTATGCGACCGTCATTATTTTAATCATACTCGTCCAGGGGCTCCAGTCCTTAGGCAACCGAATTGCCGCAAAGCTGAAGAAGGACTAACAAAAGTGACTTTCGAAAGAAACAGCAGACGGATTGACCAGCGAAAAGCTCAGACCGAAGAGGATTTCTCCGGTCTGAGCTTTTCAACTAACCGCTTATTGCTTCGAGGCTGGACTCATGGGGTCCGGCCTCGAACCATTTAGCGCTCGTCGTCCGTCCTCGTACGAAGCACGTTGGCAGCGAGCATCAGCAGCGTGCTGTCATCCATCGGCGGATTGTGAAGACCGGCTCTGACATCGCGATAATAGCGCTGTAATGGGTGCTTTTTAAATAAACTTTCCGCGCCGACGACCCGCATGGCCCGGTCGACAACGTCAAGCGCGGCGTTGACGACTTTCAATTTGACCGCTCCAAGCTCCGGCTGCATCTGCTGTCTTTCTTCGGCGCCTGCTTCATCCCATTTTTGTGCGACTCCATATAAAAAGTACCGCGCCTGCAGTAGGGACGCTTCATTCTCACCGAGCTTCATCTGAACATTTGGCAGCTCCTTGATCGGCCCGTTCAAGCTGTTTGGCGAGTACGTCGAGGCGAAAGAGACCGCAAAACCTTGGGCTGCCTGGGCAATTCCGAGATAGCAGGCGGGAATATGTAATAGCCAGCCCGCCGGCTTTTTCGGTCCTGGGATGAGCCGTTCGACAAGCCGGTCAGCCGGCAATTCGACATCTTCCAAATAGAGATCATGGCTGGCCGTTGCTCTCATCGAAATGGTATTCCATGTTTCATCGATGCGGATGCCCGGGTCGGAGTGGTGTAAAAGAAATTGACCGACCTCACCATCAGGCAATGTAGCCGTAACGAGTATATAATCTAGAGCTGGCGCCATCGATGTAAACGACTTTCGCCCATTTAACAGCCAGCCGTTCGCTGTTTTATCTGCCTTTGTTGTTGGTTTCCCTCCACGGGTCGGGCTGCCGGTCTCCGGCTCAGTTGCTGCGGCGTTGAGCAGCGCACCAGAATGGACGATATCGTGATAGACGCGGTTCAATACCGGCTCCGGCCACGTTCCGTTCACATTGAGCTGAGAAGCAAGCCCGACATGCCAGCCGATTGAAAGCGCTGTTGCCCCATCCGCTTCGGCAATCATTTCCTGAAAAGTGAGCCAGGTTTGCAGGGGCAGCTCCAGACCGCCAAATTGCTGAGGGACTGTCCAGCCCGGATACCCGATCTTTTTTAAGTCCTCAATGTTTTCAAATGGAAAAGTGGCTTCGTCATCGTGAAAAGCTGCTCGCTCAGCAAAGGGGACAATCGTTTGCCGAAGAATCTGTTGACATTCAGCTGCAGTATGAGAATTTCTCTCCATTTTCTTCCTCCTATCTTTTTCCTCTTTTATTATACTACATCTGTCCTGTGAGTCAGAAAGGCCGGCAGGAATATTCGGAATTTTAAGACGGATATACTTATGAACAAGCAAATTATGGTATAATAAGGACGACTTCTCCTTTTAGATAAAAAGTAGCAAAGGAGGCAGAGAGCAGAAAGAGGGATTAGAAAGGGAAACGAGGTCACTTAGCTTTTTGACGCCTGGAGGAATACAGATCGAATGAAAAAAGAAGTTTTAACAAAAAAAACATTACTTTCTTGGCTCGTATTACATCGAATTTATCTCGGTGACGAGACCAACGCTATCTCAACCAATCTTCCACTCTATTTTTCACTGTTTAAGCGCTCCTCGACGATAAGGTCAAAGGTGAACAATCTCTATAAGTCTCTTACATATCAAGGTTATTTAATGCCTTCCTATCATCATCCCCAAAAACCGTTTACGATTACGATGAATGGCAAGGAATACTTAAAAGTTCAATGTGGAGAGTGGAAGCAGGTAGTTGATGCACATCTTATCTGTATGGATCAGACGATTCAATGGTGTCACACTTCGACGGAGGAGCGGATTAAGACATCTTTGACGGAGACCGATTTCCCATTTATCGGGCAATATTTAGAGTATAAAAAGGTTTTGCCTTTTTTGATTATGAAGGTATTGCAGGGAAGAAGTGAAGCCTGCTCGGCTTCGGATCTCCGCCAGCAGCTTCTCAAGCAGTTTGGCTGGGTTTGCTCGATGCCAACGCTGACACGGTTGGTGGAGGAACTGGTAGAGGGGAAGGAACTAATCCTGATCAATCAGCAGCCGGATTCGAAGCTGTATGAAAGAGGGAACGGCGATGCAACTGTTTTTGCTCAATGTCGTACAGAATCAATTGCCGCGCTAAAAGGCGGGAGAAAGAAATTGGAAGAGGTGCGGGACTATTTGCGCGAGCATGACAACATTTATTGAAAAAAAGTGAATAAGTACTAAAGGCAACAAGAGAAATTCTTATTGCCTCGATAAGAAACACGGTTAATCGTCTGCCTTGCGATGAAAAAAAGGGTAGCCAAGGACGAGACCAATAATAAAGAGGCTTAACGCAAAGTAAGCAGGCAGCAAGTGAATAAACGTCGTATAACCGATGAGAAAATGAACAGAAATTCCGGCTGAGAAAGCGGGAAGTCCGCTGACGAGCAGCATCCACCAAACCCAGCGGTTACCTTGATGAAAGCCCCATAAGGCACAGAGCAGCACGAGAAGACCGACGCTGATCAGGGCGCTGCCAAAGCCCGCACGATCATGGGCGATTACCGGAATAAGCTGCTCGTTAAAGGCATCGAGCATTTCTTTTGGCATACATAAGTAAAGCAGGTCAGTACTTACAAAGACATTGGAGACTCCAATCCAGGAAATAACGATTCCACCGATGATAAAAGAAGTGCCGAGAATTACAAAACAAAACTGGGCATAGAGACCGCGTTTCCAGACCGGATGATTGCGCCGATTGGAGGACTGCGGCGTACCATCAATCTTCCTCGTCCGGTAAAAACCAGAGATGAAAAATGGAAGCAAGACGAGCCAAAAAAGCAGATGAAGCCAGTCGAAATAACCGTAGCCAATAAAAAGAAAAATCCCGAGAAAGCCGAGGATCGCTGCTGAATCACTTGCCTGCTTCGCCCATTTCAGCCGCTGGCGGATACCAAAACGTGCCAGCAGCATGTAAAGGAGACCGCCGGATATAATCGATCCGGCCAGCGTCATCCGGTCGTGAGCCATAAAGAGTAATAGGCGTTCATTAAAAGCATGAATCATATCCCTGCTGATGCCGAGAAACAGTTCGTCATAAGGCAGAATGACCGTCGTCATGCTCAAATAGAGGGAGATGATTCCCCCAATCACCATTGCCAATCCAAAGAGCCAATACGATATCCAGCCCGGGGCAGGAGAGACAGGTGTCTGTTCCTCAAGTTGCGCTTCCTTGATTCTTTTAGGTAGACCGGGTCCGGCAAAGACATAGCCGGCTGAGAGCATGATCAAGTCAGCGCCGGCACCCAGGAGACGCAAGCCGTCCGCCGGTTCATAGACGCCGCCGCTCGTTACAATCGTCCGGTTGAACCCTTGTTTTTTTAGCAAGGTGATCGCCTGAAGATGTTCCTCAAGTGCTTCGCGTCTGGAGACGTCAGGTTCGTCTAAAACAATTCCGTCGCATGTTGTTGTTGCCGCAAAGGAAAGCTGTTCGACATCGCTGGAGACGATTGCCAAAAACACAGGAGGAGTCACCTCTTTTTGCAAGTGGTGAAGCTGTTCAGCGTCACTGTCTTTATCGCGTTCAAGAATGAAAGCGACCGCGAAGCGTTCAAGCTGTTTGGCGATCTCCATCACTTCTTCGTTGGAGCCTCTTAAGCGGATAAAGCGCGGCAACTGGCGTTTCCTGCTTGAAAGAAACCGCTCCGCTTTTTCAAGGCTGACCACTTCATTATTACGGTCAAAGGTGATCGTTTGTTCTCGATGATCAATCGCCAGCGTCGACCGTTGCTGTGGACCGCGTACGGTAACAGGGCCGATTTCGAGGAAACCGAAGCCTAAATGCTCGAAAGCCGATCCTGCTGTTTGCTCTGGGTCGATTCTGCCTGATAGCCCGATTGCATTAGCAAACGAGCTGCCGGCCACTTCCTTATGTAAGAATGGCGAGGATTCTTCTCTGCCGAGAAAATGAATCAGCTGTTTACCGGCCGGCATCCGGGCAATCCTCGCCATACTCCTGTGAATGAATGCCCTTGAAGTACGCGCCGGTAAATGGGAAATGATAGGGTTGAAGAGCAGATGATAAGACCAGTCCGGCATAGTAACGCCTCCTAAAAAATTAACATTACTAGTTTACCATTTTCATTTAGCGCATGACCATAATAGAAAGATAGATATAACGCCAGTAAGGGGCAGGCGCCCTGCAAAAAAAAGAGACCGGCTAAAAAAGATCGGCGCTGAATGAAACGCTTTCCCTGTTCTGCTCGTACATATTATCATAATCGGTACGGGAGTTGGTTTGATGAAAAAGCAAACTCTATTGCTGCAAACAGTCGTCATGCTCGTTGTATTAAGCGGCTGTCTGTCAAAAAACGAGGGTCTGCCAAAAACCATTACATATCAGGGGGATGAATACGAGCATCGAAACAGCTATATTTCGTTTGCAGAAAACCCCGAACGGTACTATCAGCCAACAGGTGTGTATGTAGATGAGCAAGGAGGAGCTCTTGCCGGGAAGGAAATTTATATGAGCACCTTTTACGATACGTTGCTTTATGTCAGCCATTCGAAAAAAGGCAGGACCGTCTGGGTGCCGTTTTACAAGATTGACGAGGGTGATTCGGCCAGTGACCGGCCTTGAGATAATGCCGGCTTTTGAGGGGCTGGACAAAAGGGAAAAGCGTACCCATTTGTCCGTACCCGCTGTGTTTTTTAGAACTGGCAGGTGGTTTTGCTTCCCTGCCCCGCCCGTTAATGAAGCTCATTGTCGACATAGCGACCGTGGTCCGGGATCGCCCGTTCGGCAAAATGCTCAACGAGCTGGCCAAGCTGGTCACGTAAGTCCGCTCCGAACATAGGGAGCCCATGACCTGTAACGGCGACTGACGGCTCAAGTGCTGCTAATTTGCGAACAGACTCCCATGCTGCCGGCCAATCGGTTGTAAGATAGCGGGGTGGACCGCTGATTTCGATTGTTTGAGTAAGGACTTTGTAAAGAGAGTCCTGCCTTACTGTGACAAACGCATCGCCAGCGATCAAGGCCCGATCCTGCTCGCGGAAAAAGGAGACATGACCTGGTGAATGGCCGGGGGTGTGAATCCATTTCCAGTCTGCTAAAAAAGGAATGCTACCATCTTGCGGTAAGGCCTTTATCCGACTTGAGAGGTTAATTCCCTCATTTGGGAAAAGGGGAGAAAGCTTGGCAATAAGTCCGCCTTCCACACTTCCGTCCGGCTCAGGATAGTCGGCTTCTCCGGTGAGGAAGGGAAGCTCGGCCTCATGCGCATAGACGGGAACATCCCACGTTTCAGCAAGCTCGACCACCGTCCCGACATGGTCAAAATGACCATGAGTAAGCAGAATCGCTCTCGGGGCGGTCACCTTGCCAAAGGAATCGCTGAGAAAGTCATAAATATGCTCCGCCGATTTTGGCATACCGGTATCAACGAGTACCCATTCCTTTTCCATGTGCGGATTGCCGATAAAGCAGACATTGACAATTTGGATCGGCAGACAGTACAGGTCATCGGCTACGCGCTGACTGACCCCGTCCGTCAGGGAAGTCATCGGAATGTAGGGAAACGGGCTCTCGGATGAGGTGACTTTTTGCTTCATATTTTTCCTCCTTGTGTACAAGCTATAGAAGTAGTGTGTGACGCTTCGTCGATAAATATGTCATGTTTGAAATCGCAGCATGTCGTCAATACAAAAGAAGAGAACAATTTTAACCAAGCTGAAGGAGGGAATGGAAATGGCGAATGTGAAATTTACCGCTCAGGCAAAAGCTGTCGGCGGAAGAAACGGAAAAGTGACATCCGACAATGGAGTGATTGATCATAAGCTTGTGATGCCCGCAGGTACGAGCTCTTCGACGGAAGGGACGAATCCAGAACAATTATTCGCGGCAGGCTATGCGGCGTGCTTTGACGGTGCGCTGAATTTAATCGCCTCAAAGGAAAGGAAAGAGATCGAGTCGGAGCTGGAGGCGAAGGTAAGCTTGTTAGAAGATCCGGCTGACAACGGCTTTAAGATCGGCGTTGTCCTCCATGCTCATATTAAAGGGGTAAGTCAAGAAGAAGCGGAGCAGCTTGTTGAAAAAGCACATCAATTCTGTCCCTATTCAAAAGCGACACGCGGCAATATTGATGTTGAGCTGAAAACAACTGTCGAATAATTCAGGAGCGGACCGCCGCGCTCTTGCAAAGCCCGTTGGGAGTTGTTTCTCATAACGGGCTTGTTGTGCGTGCAGCCCATCACGGCTACATGCGAAATCGTTTTGCCTCCTCCTCTTTTCAGGCAAAAGCCAGCCAGTTTACGAGCGGCTTTCTAAAAAAATTAATCGATCATATTGCTTTTACAAACATTTTCACCTACAATTAAGTTAAATGAAAGCGCCTTATTTTGTCTTGTTTTCAAGGCTATTCTTCTTACATAATTTCAAAAACTTAGTTTTATAATGTAGAATTTTTCTAAGGAGCCTGAGAAGAGATAGGTAAAAAGGGAGAAAAGGAGATTACGAGAATGAAAATTACGTCACTTGAATGCTTTATCGTTCCCCCACGCTGGTGTTTTTTAAAGATTGAAACAGATGAAGGAATCGTCGGCTGGGGTGAGCCGGTCGTCGAAGGGAAAGCCAATACAGTAAAAGAGGCCGTAAACGAGATGGCCGACTTTTTGATCGGGAAAGATCCTCTGCGGATTGAGGATCACTGGAATGTACTTTATCGCGCCGGTTTTTATCGCGGCGGTCCGATTTTAATGAGCGCGATCGCCGGAATTGATCAGGCGCTATGGGATATTAAGGGCAAATATTATAACGCGCCTGTTTATCAATTACTCGGTGGCGCTTGTCGTGATTCGATTCGCGTTTACTCTTGGATAGGCGGGGACCGCCCGAGCGACGTCGGGAAAGCGGCAAAGGATATCGTTGATGCCGGCTTTACAGCGGTAAAAATGAACGGAACAGAAGAAATGCAGTACATCGATTCCTATGACAAGGTTGACGAAGTCGTCGCCCGCATTGCCGCCGTTCGGGAAGCCGTAGGAAACAGCGTCGGCATTGGCATTGATTTTCATGGACGAGTCCATAAGCCGATGGCAAAAATTTTAGTAAAAGAGCTTGAACCGTACCGGCCAATGTTTATTGAAGAACCGGTGCTTCCGGAAAATAACGAAGCGTTAAAGGAAATTGCCAAGCATACGAGCACACCGATTGCCACCGGCGAAAGAATGTTTTCGCGCTGGGATTTCAAGAGCCTGCTGGCAGACGGTTATGTTGATGTGATTCAGCCGGATCTGTCCCATGCAGGAGGCATCACAGAATGTAAGAAAATTGCCTCAATGGCTGAAGCCTATGATGTCGCGCTGGCGCCGCATTGTCCACTCGGACCGATTGCCCTGGCATCATGCCTGCAGGTTGACGCGACTGCTCATAATGCGTTTATTCAGGAGCAGAGTCTCGGCATTCATTATAATGAAGGAAGCGACTTGCTTGACTATATTACCGATCAATCTGTTTTCCAGTATAAGGATGGTCATGTTCAGATTCCACAGGGACCTGGTTTAGGGATTACAATTAATGAAGAAAAAGTACGGAAAATGGCTGATGAAGGCCACCGCTGGAGAAATCCTGTTTGGCGTCACCGCGATGGTTCAGTCGCTGAATGGTAATACGAGAGAATGAGGCTCGTGCCGGCGTGTAAAGGTGGCTGTCTCCTAAGTGTGGAGGCAACCTTCTTTCCACTGCGAGGCATGATTTACTTAGAAAACGGGGGAGTCATATGGATATTGTTACCTTAGGTGAAACGATGGTGCTTTTCACTCCTGATTCGACTGGATTGATGAGATATGCGAACAATTTTTCGCGGAAGTTTGGCGGCGCGGAATCAAATTATGCAATCGGTCTGACTCGGTTAGGCCATAAAGCCGGCTGGATCAGCCGGGTTGGTGATGATGAGCTTGGGAAAGCGATGCTCTCATTTATTCGCGGTGAAGGAGTCGACGTCAGTCAGGTGAAAGTCGATGACAGCGCGCCGACCGGGATTTATTTCAAGGAAATCCGCAGCGCCAATGAAGTGAGAGTTCAGTATTATCGCAAAGGCTCGGCCGCTAGTCAGCTGAGTAAGGAGGATATCCGGGAAGAATATATCGCCCAAGCGAAATATCTTCATATTTCCGGCATTACACCTGCCTTAAGTGAAAGCTGTCATGAAGCGATAAAAGAAGCGATCGCGCTCGCCAAAAAGCATGATGTGAAAATCATCTTTGATCCGAATTTGAGAAAGAAGCTCTGGTCGGAGGAAAAAGCGCGCCGTGTGCTGCTTGATCTTGCTACACAGGTTGATATTATTCTTCCGGGAATCGACGAAGGAAAGTTTATGTTCGGTGAGAGTGACCCTGAAACACTCGGCCGCCTCTTCCTCGATCAAGGTGCTTCCCTGGTCATCTTAAAAGTAGGTGCCAAAGGGGCTTATTATTTTACGAACGAGGAAAGCAAGCTTGTTCCAGGCTTTAAGGTAGATCAGGTCGTGGATCCGGTCGGTGCTGGAGACGGCTTTGCCGCAGGCTTCACATCCGGGCTGCTTGATGGGCTTTCGATTGAGCAGGCTGTCCAGCGCGGAAATGCGGTCGGAGCAATGGTCACAATGATTAATGGAGATGTCGAGGGACTGCCTGAAAAATATGAGGTGGAGAACTTTATGAATGCGACGGGAGAAGACGTCAGCAGATAATACAAAGGCAAGGGGAGGATTACATGGAGCTTTTAAATCAAATTAAGGAAAACGGAATCGTCGCAGTCATTCGTGGCGCAAAGCCGGAGAATATTTCAGCGATTTCTAAAGCATTGAGCGAAGGCGGGGTCAAAACATTCGAGATTACCGTTGAGACACCGAAAGTGCTGCAGTTAATTGAGCAAGTCTCGTCCGAATTAGGTGATGATGTCATCGTCGGAGCGGGTACAGTGCTCGACGCGGAGACGGCGAGGGCTGCCATTATGGCCGGAGCGAAATTTGTCTTTTCACCTACTGTCGATACAGAGACGATTAAATTAACGAAGCGTTACGGTGTCGTGAGCATTCCAGGAGCGATGACCCCGACAGAGATTCTTCGGGCCTATGAAGCTGGCGGCGATATTATTAAAGTTTTCCCTGCGAATGCCTTTGGACCGAGATATTTGAAGGATGTTCACGGTCCGCTGCCTCATATTCCTCTCATGCCAACCGGCGGAATCGACCTGGATAATGTCGGGGAATACATTAAGCATGGCGCGGTTGCTGCCGGAGTCGGCAGCACGCTTGTCAATACGAAAGTCGAAATCAACGAGGCGTATTTGACTGACCTGACGAAAAAAGCAGCCGCATTTGTCGAGGAAGTACAGAAGGCAAGAGGAAATTAAGCGAGCCATGTCGAATTGAAAAGTGTTTATCAACGCTTTTTTAACGGGGGAGGCGGAGCTGTTTCATCTGTTTGCCGCCTGACAGAAGGGATGTGCCAAAGAATAACAGCCGGCGGCACACCCCTTTCTTCAAGTCAAACAGAAGGTCGCTGTTTTCGCCAAACTCTCAGCTGAAACACTCTTTTGAGTGGAAGCGTATTCAATCGTTTTTCAGAAATCTTGTAATCTTTTGTATGGTGTCACAAAATGCGGAGGTGTAGAAAATGTTAAATCAAGAATTGAATGTAAAGCTTGCAGGCGGCTATGAGCTTGATCTTCCGAAAATGTACCTCGTTAAGCAGAAGTTTGATCAGGCGAAGCTTGAGTCAATTCCGGCAGCGGTCAAGCAGGAAATCGGCAAAGAGAGTATTAAGCGCACTGTGAAAAAAGGAGATTCCATTGCGGTCGCGGTCGGTAGCCGGGGAATTGCCAATTTATTTGAAATCGTCCGTGCCGTCGTCAAAGAGCTGCAAGGGCTGGGCGCTGTGCCATTCGTCCTGCCGGCAATGGGCAGCCATGGCGGAGCGACGGATGAAGGGCAAAAGCAGGTGCTGGCAAGCTATGGCATCACCGAAGAATCTATTGGAGCCGAGATTAAGTCAAGCATGGAAGTCATTGAGCTTGGAACGACGGAAACAGGGATGCCGGTCTATCTGGACAAATATGCTTCAGAAGCTGATTCGATAGTCGTCATTAACCGGGTCAAGCCGCATACCGATTTTAAAGCTGACTATGAAAGCGGCTTGATGAAAATGATGGGAATCGGACTGGGTAAGCATAAGGGTGCGACTAAAATGCACTCGTATGGCTTTGATCAGTTTGAACGTGTCATTCCTGAAGTCGGGAATTATGTACTGGCGCATAGCAAGATCATTTTCGGAGTGGCGATTCTCGAGAATGCCTACGACAAAACAAAGAAAATCGAAGCAATCCCCGCTGGCGAGATTGCCTCGCGTGAAAAAGAGCTTCTCGTTGAAGCAAAAGCCTTGCTGCCAAAAATTCTTGTGCCTGAAATTGATGTGCTTATAGTGAATGAAATCGGCAAGGACATTAGTGGATCAGGGATGGACCCTAACATTACAGGAAAAGTCGGCTCTGGCCTGCCGGGATTTGAAGCGCCGCCAATTCAAAAGGTCATTGTCCTTGATTTGACGGAAAAAACTCACGGCAATGCGTGCGGAATCGGAATGGCGGATGTGACGACAAGACGTCTTGTCGAAAAAATTGATTTTAACTATACCTATGCCAATTCCATTACTTCGACTGTGCTTGAACCGGCGAAAATTCCGGTTGCGATGAATAATGACAAAGAAGCGTTAGTAGTAGCTTTACGCACATGTAACCGCATCACCATACCTGAAGCGAAAATTGTCCGCATCCACAACACGCTTGAGCTTGGTGAAATCATGGTTTCAGAAGCTGCTTATCAACTAATCAAAGATCAGGAAAACATTGAGTTAATCGAAGGGCCTTTCCCGCTCTCGTTCGATGAGAACGGCTTTATCAATGACAACATGTAAAAGAGATAAAAAAGGAGATGGAAGAGATGAGTAAGTTTAATGTATTAATTACGGACTTTGAATTTGCGACACTGGCACCGGAGGAGGAAGTGCTTGCTACGGTCGACGCTACGCTCGTCCGTTCACAATGTAAGACGGAGGACGAGGTAATCGCTGCGGCAAAGGAAGCGAATGCCGTCGGTCTCATTAATCAATACGCTCCAATTACGCGAAAAGTAATCGAAAGTCTGCCTAATCTTAAAGTCGTTTCAAGATACGGAGTCGGCGTCAATACAATTGACATCGCCGCGGCTAATGAACACGGTGTAATCGTCGCCAATGTGACAGACTATTGCATGGATGAAGTTTCTGATCATGCCTTTGCCCTCCTTATCTCATGTGCCAGAAAGGTAGTGGAATTAAACCAGGCTGTGAAAAACGGAAACTGGGATTATAAGGTCGGTGTGCCGATTTTCCGTTTGCCTGGTCGGGTGCTCGGCTTAGTTGGATTTGGAAAGATTCCGCAAACGTTGGCAAGAAAGGCGCAGGCTTTTGGAATTAAGGTCATTGCCCACGATCCATTTGTACCTGCGGAAGTAGCGAAAGAAATTAATGTCGAGCTTGTTGACTTAAATGAGCTTTGTGAACGTTCCGACTTTGTTTCCGTCCATGCGCCGCTCATTGAAGCAACGCGCGGGATGATTGGTGATGACCAATTTAAAGCGATGAAGAAGGAAGCGTTTATCATTAATACGGCACGTGGTCCGGTGATTGATGAGCAGGCGCTGATCCGCGCGCTTGAAGCAGGAGAAATTGCCGGTGCAGGCTTAGATGTATTGGAAGAAGAACCGATTCAGGCTGACAATCCATTGCTGAAAATGGACAATGTGATTTTAAATCCGCATGCTGCCTGGTATTCAGAGGAATCTCAGGATGAATTAAAACGAAAAACAGCTCAGAATGTCGCTGATGTTCTCGGAGGATTCTATCCGACTTATTTGTTCAACCGTGATGTAAAAGAGAACGTTCAGCTTAAGGAAAAAGAAGTAAAGTAATTTGATGAAAAAAATTTTAGTGTTCTTTGAGCTGGATGAATAAACCTTGTAAAGAAGCGATAGTAATACTCTTTTTACAGCAGGAGAGAGTGTGGATCTCAAAAGCGGATTAAGAAGGTTTTTCCCCTTCTTAATCGCTTTTCTCCCTGAAAATAGTTGTCTATGAAAGATTATTGAATAAATTATCACAAAAAATATTTTTTTTGAAAAAAATTTTCTAAAAAGATCTTGCCTATTATTTTAGGATGGGGTATTATGTAAGAAGTTGATACGGTAGCGCTTTCAAGCGATTTATCCGGGAAGGGAAACAACCTCTTTTTTAAATGTGAATGTAAGCGTTATTATTTCTATTCTCGTAATAACGAAAGATATTCAGAGATTAATTTCACTAAGGGGGTGGGGGGAGACCGGTAAGCTTGCAAAGTATTATTGGAGAAAGATATAGAAATTTGAGGAGGGTTAATTCGTATGAAGGTGAAATTGATTAGTTTATTGATGGTATTAGTCTTATTTTTAGCAGCTTGTGGAGGTGGCGGAAACGATCCGGCACCGGCAGATAACGGCGACGCGCCTGCTGAGACAGAAGGCGGCGAAGATGCGGCAGCTGGTTCCGGTGACAAGAGAGTTATCCGTGTAAGTAACGGAATTAACGATCAGCACCCTGCGTATGAAGCATCTTTAAGATTTAAAGAACTTGTTGAAGAGCAAACAGATGATTTTGAAATTCAGGTGTATCACTCAGGACAAATCGCCGATGACCGTTCAGCGATTGAAATGCTTCAGTTAGGAACATTGGAAATTGTTGTAACATCAACATCGCCGCTTGCTAACTTCCTTCCGGAGTACGGAGTGTTTGATTTACCGTTTACAATTTCTGATCCGGCAACAGCTGATGAACTGCTTGATGGTCCATTCGGGGAAAAAATGTTTGGGTTGTTGGAATCACAAGGTCTTGTTGGACTTGCATGGTGGGAAAACGGCTTCCGTAACCTGACAAACAGCGTTCGTCCAGTTGCATCAGTTGATGATTTAAATGGTTTGAAGATCCGGACAATGGAAAATGAGATCCATCTTGATGCATGGAGAGAAATGGGTGCGAACCCGACGCCAATGGCGTTCACAGAGCTTTTTACAGCGATGCAGCAAGGAACAGTTGACGGACAGGAAAATCCTTATCCGACGATTGATTTAAGCCAATACGCTGAAGTGCAAGAGCATATTTCTGATACGAACCATGTTTACACACCATTCCTGTTTTTATTCAGTAAGTCGATTTGGGATGAATTATCCGCAGATCAGCAAACGATCATTCATGAGGCTGCGTTAGAGGCTGGATTATTCAACCGTGAGCGCAACCGTGAAGTAGCGGATGAAAGCTTGGAAAGACTGAAGGAAGGTATGACTTTCACTGAGATTACAGATGAAGAACGGGCTCGTTTCCAGGAAGCGGTTCAACCAGTAATTGAGAAGCATAAAGATTCCATTGGCGCAGAGATTGTCGATGAGTACCTCAATACGATTTCCGAGATTACTGGGGGTTAATGGGTCAATACGTTCTATGACATAACTGAATGAATGCCGCCCTGCCAGATGACAGGGATGTTGGAAGGATTTCCACAGTCCAAGATGTGACAGGCGGCACCGTTTAAAGTAGCAGCGAGCAGGACGAAACCGTTTCCCTGCTCGCTGAATACGATTGTGCAGGCTCCACTCGCATGTTAAAAGAGCTGCAGAGACAGCGCACATTGCTTCGGGCTTGTGCCAAAAGGGTGGATTTCCGCCCCTTTGGCACAAGCCCTTCGTTTCAACATCTAGGGATATTGTCAAATTAAAGAGGTGAAGGAAGATGAAGGCGCTACATTGGCTTGACGAGAATGCGGAAAAAGTGTTACTGGTTTTACTCTCAAGTGTGATGGTTATCGTGATTTTTGTTCAAGTATTTATGCGATATGTCATGCAAAACTCTCTTCCCTGGTCGGAAGAACTGGCACGGTATTGTTTCATTTGGGCCGTGTATATCGGGATCAGCTACGGCGTAAAGAAGCAGCGCCATATTAAGGTTGATGTTCTGCTGCTGTTGTTTAAGGACAAAGGGAAAATCGTGTTTAATATTATTTCAAATCTGTTATTCTTGGCTTTTGCGATTTTTGTAGTGATCTATGGCTACCGAATTTCTGAGCAGCTGCTCGCTTTTGGTCAAAAATCTCCGGCTAACCAGATTCCGATGGGACTTGTTTATTTAGCGGCTCCTTTTGGAATGGCTCTTACATCAATCCGGATTATCCAGAATTTGATTGCTCAATTTAAGGCCTTAATGGGTAAAGGTTCTTTTGATCCGAAAACAGAATTTGAGAAATTGAAAGAGGAGTAAGGGGGGAGACAGATGACGACAGCAGTTTTATTTGGAACGTTTGCGATCTTTTTGTTTTTAAGTGTGCCGATCGGGATTGCGATTGGTCTGGCAACGCTTGTGACGATTATTTATTCAGGATTCCCAATCGACTTTTTAACGAAAGAGCTTGTCACCTCGATCGATTCCTTTCCTCTTATGGCGGTCCCATTTTTTATCCTGGCCGGAGAGATCATGGGGAAGGGTGGAATCTCTGACCGTTTGTTCCGGGTAGCGAATGCGCTTGTCGGAAACAAAACAGGTGGCTTTGCGATTGCAACGATTATTACATGTATGTTCTTTGCCGCGATTTCCGGTTCTGGCCCGGCAACCGTTGCCGCAATCGGGGGAATTATGATCCCGGCGATGGTCCGGCAAGGATACGATAAAAGATTTGCGACGGCAACCGTTGCCGCAGCGGGTTCATTAGGGGTTATCATCCCTCCAAGTATTCCAATGGTCATTTATGGGGTAGTCGGCAGTACGTCGATCGGTGATTTGTTTATTGCAGGGATTATACCAGGTATTCTTGTCGGTCTCGCGTTGATGGTATATGCTTATTTCCATTCTCGTAAAAAAGGCTATACAGGTACCGGGGAAAAAACAAGTTTCGCTCTGATTGGAAAAGCAATCTGGGAAGCGAAATGGGCGCTATTGATTCCGGTGATCATTCTTGGTGGTATTTATGGCGGGGTTTTCACGCCGACGGAAGCAGCCGTTGTGGCTGTCGTTTACGGTTTGCTGGCGGGAATGCTTTTCTACCGTGAAATCAGATTCAGTGATCTTCCTAAAGTGATTGCTGATGCTGCACTGACGACCGCGACGATTTTAATTATTGTCGGAACGGCGACTGCGTTTGGAAAGCTGTTAACGATGGAGCAGATTCCGAATCAGATCGCAGCATGGATGCTATCAATTTCTGAAAGTCCGATTGTCATTATTTTACTCATTACGATTTTGCTTTTGATTGTCGGCTGTTTTATGGACACGTTAGCCGCAATTATTATCCTGACACCAATTTTATTGCCAATTGCTGTCAATATTGGTTACGATCCGATTCATTTCGGAATTATTATGGTCGTTAACCTGGCGATTGGTTTCATTACACCTCCACTTGGAGTTAACTTGTTTGTCGGTTCAGGGATATCGGGCTTATCGATTGAAACATTGTCAAAATCAATTATACCGTTTTTCCTGGCGATGTTGTTTACCCTGTTTATTGTCATTTTCGTTCCGCAAATTTCGCTGTTCTTAGTCGAATTGATGAAATAAAAATAGGGCGGAATTGTCAAAATTCTGTTGACACTTTCAGTTAAATATATTAAGTTATAAGAAATGAATTCGTTTACAAGAAGCCGGTTGCGACCGGTTTCTTGATCAGACGAAATGAAAACATCGTTTTGTATTATAAAACAAGGGGAAGGGTGATCGATTCGGTTCTTTCGGAACGTGGTTTGATATTATAAAACACGATTTCGTTCGAGCCATCATATCCATTAGCTATCGAGAAAAGAGGATAAGAATGAGAGATGTTGACGGATGTTTCATAGGGATCAGACAATTGGAAACCTTATGTGCCGCAGCTCGTAATGAAGGTAGATATGATGCTTCTTTTATATAGTAGTTTAGTTGCTTTATATATGCTGAATGTTTTTGTTCAAAGTCAGGAGCTTAATTATATTGTCGGCATTCTGGCAATTCTTTCTCTGATGTTTTCCTTTAAAGCGGCAAAAGGACTTTATAAAATTTCAGGGTTTCTGTTTCTGGTCATTGGGGCGGCTCTGTATCCTTTCATCGAACGACCGCTTCATCATGTACCGTTTTTGATGACGTCTACTGTCATTATTGTCACGATTATTCTGGTACTTCCTTTTATTAACAGTATTATTATCGTCGGACGCTATGATCAAAGCGTTAATCGGTTGCTTAAGGCAAAAACAAATCATCTGGGCCAGCTGTATTACCGTGGTTCATTTGTCAGCTTTTTGCTCGGGAGCTTCCTGAATATCGGCACTTTGCCTTTGGTTCATCATGTGCTCGAAAAGAACCTTAAGGAAAAAACGAAAAGGCTCAGATCCGTTTTTATCAGCCGCTCAATGTTACGGGGCTACGCACTTTGTCTCGTCTGGAGTCCGATGGAGGTACTGGTAGCTTTAAGCATTGATATGACGGGGGTTAACTATTTAACGGTTTTACCTTGGCTTTTACTCGTCTCGTTTTTGCTGCTGCTGGCTGACTGGGGAATTGGCTGGAGGTATAAGCGCTATGCGCTAGATGCCTATCCTGAACAAAATGGCCAGTCCCATTCGATCGACCGTAAAGTTGTGATGAAAATCATTGCTCTCGCCATCTATCTAGTGGTCTTTATTACCACTATTATTCTGGTGAAAAGGCTGGTAGAACTCAGCTTCCTTGAAGCGGTAGCGTTTCTGATCATTCCATATTCAATTCTGTGGGCCTCTACAATTAAGCGCTTACGGTCCTATGCTGCTTATAGTGTCGAGACGTGGAAGAAGCGTACGGCGAATTTGCAAAATTTTATGGTGTTGTTCTTGTCCGTCGGTTTTTTTATTAGTGTTCTTCGTGAATCCGGTTACATGGATGTGCTGCAGCGGCCTTTTATGGCGTTAGCGGATTGGCCGGTCCTGCTGTTTGTTTCAGTCCAGGTCATCTTTCTGGCGCTGGCAATGGTTGGATTTCATCCTCTAGTGACGCTCAGTCTTTTGGGAGAGGTGATCTACCCGGTACTGACAGCAATTTCACCACTGAGCATGGCTGTTGTTCTGATTACATCTAGCCTGGCGACGGTTATGGCCGGACCTTTTAATATTTCTGTGTCAATCACCGGTGTCCTGCTTGAAGAAAACCCGTACCGTATTTCGATCTGGAACATTGCGTTTGCATTTCTGTTTGGCGGGGCGGGGACAATCGTTGCTTTGTTCTTATTATGAAACGCCTATTTTAATAAGGAGGGGATTACATGGCATTATATCCTAAAATCGAAGGTTCAATTAATCCATATCGTGACAATGTCCAAGGAAAGGCCAATGAGCCGATTACTGTAGCGGGTCTGCTTGATCGTTCGAAGCAAATTCTCGGCCCAGCATATGAAGGGCCGCAACCGGATTGGTCGCTGGAGGAGATTTATAATCGCCTTGAAGAAAATGCTCCGCGTATCGCGATCATCGGCGGCTCCTCGGATCACCCGGCTCATATTATGGATTTCAAAACATCCGCCCATGCGGCAATCCGCATTTGGCAGAACGGCGGGGTTCCGTTCTATTTTTCAACGCCTGTTATGTGTGATGGAACAGCGCAAAACAATCAGGGAATGAGTTATTCTCTGCAAAGTAGAAATGCTGTTGCCCAGATGGTAGTGAACCAAATAGAAGCGCACAGTTATCACGGTGCCTTCGTTATTCAAGGCTGTGATAAGCAGCCGCTTGGTGTGGTAAGTGCGATGGCCCATTTGGATCGCCTGCGCCGCTACCGGGGAGAAGCACCGTTCTTTGCGACATTTGCCCCTGCTCATGTTTTGCAGGGCGGCACGATCCCGGAAGAGCTTTTCGCCGAGCTGGAGGAAGTCGCCAAAAAGGCGGAAAAGCAGGGAGCTGATGACGTCGCCTATGATTTGCGAGATGCGATGGATTATATTCTTCAATGTTCATCAAATACGGCTTTCCAGGGAGTACTAGAACGGGCTGTCGAAAGAGGATTAATTTCAAAAGCGGCCCATAAGGATTACGAGAAACGCCTAGCGGTTGCGACCTGTGATGGGAGCGGCGGTGTCTGCGCCTTCAACGGAACAGGAAACAGCTCACGTCACATTGTAGCCGGAATGGGGCTTGTACATCCAGCACTTGAGCTGTTAACGGAGTCTCCGAATCAGGAACAGGTTAACCAAGCGCTCGACAGTCTTGCTGTGATGATCAACAATCCGGTATTCGGCGCTTCCAACTTGATGGCGCGCAATATCCGCAATGCGATCCGGATACACAGCTCGTCAGGCGGATCAACGAATTTAATGATGCATGTCGTAGCAGGGATGCTGTACGGAGGTTACAAGTTCAGCCTCTGGGATTTAGATGAGATACACCACGCTCATCCCGTTCCGGATTTATTTAATTACAGCCTGACTGAAGGAAGAGACATTTTCTCACTGGCGATGCAGTGCTGTGACAGCGAAAGCCGCGGAATGGAAAGCCTGTTCTACGAGTTGCTGCAAAACGGTGTGCCAATGGATGTCGATGCGCCAACCGTTACAGGAACAACTTGGCGTGAGCGATTGGCAAATACCGATAATTTGGCTGCGGACAATGTCAAGGATAATCCGGTAATCTTGTCGAAGCCGCGCCGCCCGTTCAGTGGGGTGGATGTGCTGACCGGAAACTTCTTTGAAAGTGCGGTCGTCAAAATCAGCGGTATGACAACACCGCAGCTCGATCAATTTGATAAAAAGGCGGCCTTTGTCCTTTATTACGAAAATGAGGATGAAGCGAACCGCAATTTGCTGGACACAGAGCTTCTTACGAAAATAAAAACAGAAAAGCATTTTGCTCATGAAAACCTGCTTGCCCTTTTGAGAGAAAACGGATCGGAGCATTATGAAGCGTGGAAAAATGACGACTACGAAACGCTGTTTGATAAGATGGTCGAGGAAAGTGTCCTGAAAATCGCGATTATTGTTTCCGGTCAGGGACCTGTTGCTTTCGGGATGCCGGAGATGTTCACGCCGATGCAGCACATCAACGCCAATCGCAAGCTGAAACGCCTTGTTACTTTAATTAGTGATGGCCGTTATTCCGGGGTTTCCTATGGAGCGGCAATAGGTCATATGACGCCTGAGGCAAAAGAAGGCGGCGGTATTCTATACTTGCAGACTGGCGATCTTCTCTACTTAAGTCTGCGCGAGCGTAAAATCGAGTTTATTGATGAAGCGGCTTTCCGTGGAGGTAAACTGGAGTTCAAATTTGACCATATCCGCGAGGAACGGGCGGAGCTGGCGGAAACAAGACTGGCGTCGATTAACAAGCGTCAACGCCTAGTCGCGGCAAGCAACCGTTTAGCCGGTCATACGGACGCTGCAAATGGTGTAGTACCGTTTGCGGTTGCAGAAGAAGCAGTCCTTGACTATAAAACTGATATTGATTAAACACCTTAAGGAGGAATAAAAAATGGAAGAAACACGTCGATTTATTGAAAAGTTAGGATATCCTGCTACTGGGGGAAGCGAGCATCTACCAACGTCAACAAAAACATTCCCGGACGGAGCGCAATATCGCGTTGAACTACCAAGCGTAGAAGGCCCTGCTTCATTCGAGGCACTTGTTGAATCATGCAAGGAGTATGATGTGCATATTCACCGGATTTCTCAAGGGAGCGGAATCATGCTGCTCACCGACGAGGAGCTTGAGAAGATGGCTGAAATCGGAAGAAAGGAAAATCTTGAAGTCAGCTTGTTTGTCGGTCCGCGGGGAACATTTGATATCACGCCGATGCAGCATGCGAGCGCCGGGAAAATTGCCGGTCTGCGTTCTCAAGGGGTGGATCAGCTCATTTATGCAATTGAGGATATTAAGCGCGCTTGCCGCTTCGGTATTCGTAGTATTCTCGTTTCTGATGAAGGGCTTTTGGCATTAGTGAATGAATTTCGGAAAGCCGGCGAGCTTCCGGATGATTTAATTGTGAAAATTTCTGTGCAAATGGCTCAATCAAATCCGGTTTCGATTAAATTGATTCAGGATGCTGGAGCGGATACGTACAATGTGCCGACTGATTTAACATTGGCGAAGCTATCAGAAATCCGTCAGGCCATCGACATTCCGATTGATATTTATGTTGAAGCGCCGGATGATGTCGGCGGCTACATCCGTCATTATGAGATTCCAGAAATTATTCGTGTTGCCGCTCCTGTCTATATTAAATTCGGGCTTCGCAACTCGCCGAATATTTATCCGTCCGGCACGCATCTTGAAAGCACATCAATCGCTCTTTGTAAAGAACGCGTCCGTCGGGCGAAGATCGGTCTCGATTTACTGAAGCGTTACGCTCCAGAGCTGAAAACGTCTGAAAAGGGCGCTGAAGGCTTAGCCGTTCCAGTTCAGAAGGTTTCTG
Organism: Halalkalibacter oceani; assembly: GCF_023715705.1. Classification (GTDB taxonomy): domain Bacteria; phylum Bacillota; class Bacilli; order Bacillales; family Bacillaceae_D; genus Halalkalibacter; species Halalkalibacter oceani_A. The sequence goes on along the minus strand of NZ_JAMBOS010000004.1, from coordinate 159,207 downwards.
CGAACTAAGCTTCAAACCACAGTCTTTCCAGTGATATGCTTATCTTTTCGTGCTAACCATGCTATTATGAGGGAGAAAAGATAAGTATAACAGTAAGGGATGAACGATTATGCCAATTATTCAGTCTGTCGATCGGGCACTGCGGATTCTCGACCTTTTTGACGAGTATGAAACAGAGCTGAAAATTACAGAGATTAGTGAGCGGATGGTGCTTCACAAAAGCACGGTTCATTCTCTATTAAAGACGTTACAGAAGCATCATTATATTGAGCAAAATCCGGAAAACGGCCGCTACCGGCTCGGGATGAAATTGTTCGAACGTGGTAACTTTGTCATTCAGAGCCTCGACTTGCGGGCGATTGCGAAGGAGCACTTAGTTGAACTCTCTCGTGAAACGGGAAGGACGATTCACCTTGTTATCTTAGACGGCAAAGAAGGTGTCTATATTGACAAGGTGGAAAGCTCCACAGCATCCGTGCTTTATTCAAAAATCGGTCGGAGGGTTCCGATTCATAGTAGCGGGGTAGGGAAGGCGCTTGTTGCTTTTAAATCCGAAGCAGAACTTGAACAAATTCTCGAAAACTATGAATATACAAGGCAAACAGAGAACACGATTACGAATAAAGAAGATTTTCTGCAGGAAGTCAAGCTGATTCAGGAAAAGGGCTACGCGATTGACAACCAGGAAAATGAACCCGGTGTGTTCTGTGTCGCGATTCCTGTCAGAGATTACACCGGCCAGGTAGTGGCAGCAATCAGCTCATCAAGCACGGCGACCCAGTTAACGGATGATGAGCTGGACAAGAATATCGAAATTTTGAAAGCAACAGCAGTGGAGCTGTCGCGCAAGCTTGGTTACGGCTTCCAAACCACAAAAATATGAGTTCCAAATAGGAGGAAAACAATTATGAGAATTATTCGTTTTGCAGAAAATAATCAGGCGACCTTAGCTGCAGTTACAGATGAAGGCGCGGTTTATTCATTGCCACAGCAAGACTTTTTAGAGCTTGTCCAGCAGGCCGACGATAAAGGATTGACTCCGCTGCAAGTCGTTCAGGAACTGATCAAGGACAGCACGCCGCTCGCAGCTAAGCTGGAAGAGCTTACTCTGCTTGTTCCAATCGAAGCTCCGGAAGTATGGGCTTCAGGCGTAACGTACCAAAAAAGTAAGGAAGCGAGAAATTACGAAGCAACTGGCGGAAAGTTAGATGCGACCACGTTCTATGATAAAGTCTATGATGCGGAACGTCCGGAAATTTTCTTTAAGTCGACTGCTGCGCGGACGCAAGGACCGGATCAGGACCTTTACATCCGTTCTGATTCCAACTGGCAAATTCCTGAGCCTGAGCTTGGTCTTGTGATTGATAAAAATGGAAGAGTGCTAGGCTACACAGTCGGAAATGACATGAGCAGCCGTGATATTGAAGGGGAGAATCCACTCTACTTGCCGCAGGCGAAAGTTTGGAAAAACTCTTGCTCGATCGGACCAGCTATCCGCCTTGCCGAAACAGTCGAAGACCCTTATCAATTTACGATTACTTGCCGTATTTTCCGCAATGAGGAGAAAGAATTTGAAGGTTCGGCAACAACGGGTCAGCTTAAGCGCAAATTTGACGAGCTCGTTTCCTACCTTACAAGAGACAACGAGATTTTCGACGGTACTGTTCTTCTTACAGGTACTTGCATCGTGCCTCCAAATGAATTCACGCTTGGCGATGGAGATCGGATTGAAATTGAAATCTCTGGTATCGGTACGTTGAACAACCCGGTAAAGAGCCAGGTAAGAAAGGCTCAGGCTACATCATAAAAAAAAGCAAGAGAGAAAATAGCGGGATTTTATGAACTGATCTGAAAATTTTGAGTTCAGTCACTCGCTTCATCTATCATTTATTGTATAATAGAAATGTAGACTTATATTTTATCGAGGAAGGGTGTTTAATATCATGGCAGTAACAACGGAAGCAAAAACTTATTTGAACTATATTAACGGGGAATGGGTTGCCAGTTCAAGTGAGGAGGTCACAAAGAGCATCAGCCCGGCTAACAAGAATGAAGTAGTCGGCTATGTTCAGAAGTCTACAAAAGAAGACTTGGATAAAGCGGTTGCAGCGGCAAAGGCGGCTCAAGCTTCTTGGAGAAAGCTTTCGGGAGCGGCACGCGGGGAATTCTTATACAAGGTGGCAAACATCCTTGAAAAGAACCTTGACGATATCGCTGAAACAATGACTAGAGAAATGGGAAAGACACTGCCTGAAGCAAAGGGAGAAACAGCCCGCGGTGTAGCGATCCTTCGTTACTATGCAGGCGAGGGGCTAAGAAAGGTTGGCGACGTGATTCCGTCAACGGACAGCGAAGCTCTTATGTTCACAACCCGTGCACCGCTTGGCGTTGTTGGCGTAATCACTCCTTGGAACTTCCCGGTAGCGATTCCAATTTGGAAAATGGCTCCTGCTCTTGTTTACGGAAACACAGTTGTGCTTAAGCCGGCGGGTGAAACTGTCGTGACAGCTGCGAAAGTAATCGAGTGCTTTGCGGAAGCTGGACTTCCTGCAGGTGTTGTAAACATGGTGTCTGGGTCAGGCTCTGTTATTGGTCAAGGTATTATCGATCACCCTGATGTTAACGGTATTACATTCACAGGATCGGACCAGGTTGGTAAACAGGTTGGTCAGGGAGCATTAGCGCGCGGAGCAAAATACCAGCTTGAAATGGGCGGTAAGAACCCAGTTATCGTGGCAAATGATGCTGATCTTGATTTAGCGGTAGAGGCAACAATCAGCGGCGGCCTTCGTTCAACGGGTCAAAAATGTACCGCAACAAGCCGTGTGATCGTGCAAAGCGGTGTTTATGAAGAATTTAGAGAAAAGCTTGTCGCGAAAGTGAAGGAGCTGAAAGTTGGTGACGGACTTCAAGGTGACACATGGATGGGGCCTTGCTCAAGTGAAAGCCAGCTGAATACAGTACTTTCCTATGTACAAAAAGGAAAAGAAGAAGGCGCTACACTGCTTTACGGCGGAGAAAAAGTTCAGGGAGCGGGATTGGAAGAAGGCTTCTATGTACAGCCGGCAGTTTTTGATAATGTGAGCAGTGATATGGCGATCGCCCAAGAGGAGATCTTCGGACCAGTCTTAGCTCTTATGAAGGTTGAGACAATTGAAGAGGCTTTACAGGTGGCGAATGACGTCAAATTTGGATTAAGTGCCTCCATCTTTACGACAAACATTGGCAACATGCTTTCGTTCATCGAAGACATGGATGCTGGCCTCGTCCGGATCAACGCGGAAAGCGCCGGGGTAGAACTCCAGGCTCCGTTCGGAGGAATGAAGCAGTCAAGTTCGCATTCACGTGAGCAAGGTCAGGCTGCGATTGAATTCTTCACTTCGATTAAAACAGTATTTGTAAAAGGTTAAGTTTTACAGCAATCCATTGAAGCAGCAGACCCTTGCTGCTTCCTCCACGACAAGAGGGGGTGTGCCAAAAAGCTGGGTTTCCTTTTGGTGCACCCCTGAAGTGGCAGGGTGAGTCTGCTGTCTCATTTTGGAAGGCTTTTGAGACATTCCTCTCTTTTTCAAACATCAACAATCATTTCATATTTGTAAGGAAATGAAGCACAGTAACGCTCTTTTTTCATCCAGAAAAATCAGAATAATAAAAACTGTAAGCGCATAATAACAACCTATCACGCTGCGGTTCTTTTCTATCTATGTGGAGAGAGACATACATACTTAAATAGAAAAGAATTCGCCTGGCAGCGAAACCGATGATAGAGAAATGAGGGTGTAAATCTATGAAACCACGTGTATTTATAGACAAGCCGATTGCCGCTGATATTGAAAGCTTTATTCGAGAGCATTGTGAAGTGGAGAAGTGGGAGGATGCACACAATCAAAGCAGGCAGCAGCTGCTGGAGAAGCTGGAGAACGCCGATGGGTTATTAACAACAGCCGGTCGTCAAATCGATCCGGAATTGCTTGACCGTGCCGCGAATCTTAAAGTGATCAGCAATATGTCAGTTGGTTATAACAACTTTGATCTTGCTGAAATGAAAGCACGCAACATTATTGGCACTCATACTCCATTTGTACTTGATGATACGGTCGCCGATCTTGTATTTGCCCTGATTTTATCGACTGCGCGCCGGGTACCGGAGCTGGACAGCTTCGTCCGGGAAGGGAAATGGGGCAAAGTACCGGAACGGGCTATTTTCGGGGTTGATGTCCACCATGCCACCCTCGGCATTATCGGCATGGGCCGAATTGGCGCCGCCATTGCGAAAAGAGCAAAGCACGGCTTTGACATGAATGTGAACTATTACAGCCGTACACCGAAGCCGGATGTTGAAGAATCACTTGGCATCGACTATCTGGAACTGGACGCTTTGCTGCAGGAGTCGGACTACGTCGTTTTAATGACTCCTCTGACAAAAGAGACAGAGCATCTGATGGGAGAAGAGCAATTTAAGCTAATGAAAAATTCGGCGATTTTCATCAACGCTTCAAGAGGCGGTACGGTTGATGAACGGGCGTTAATCAAAGCATTGCAAACAGGCGAAATCAGAGCGGCGGGCTTGGATGTCTTTGCCGAAGAGCCGATCAATGAAGACAACCCGTTACTGCAATTAAAAAATGCTGTTCTTCTGCCGCATATTGGTTCGGCAACGGCAAAGACCCGCTATGACATGGCGATGCTTGCCGCCCAGGATCTCGTCCGGGCTTTAACCGGAGAACAGCCTAAGCATGTTGTGAAAGAACTACAAACACCATAGGAGGAAGAATATGATTACAGTTACGTTTTATAAGGATGATAAGCTCGTATTGGGAGTAAAAACAGACAAAGGAATTTTTGATGTACAAGCGGCTGCAAATGAGAACGCGCCGACAACGGTTGCCGAATTAATTGCACAAGGAGAAGCGGGCAAGCGCGCGCTTGAAGATTTAGTTGAAACGAATCAAGGAAATGATGCGCTGTTTCTTGCAGAAGATGGTCTGACTTTCGGTCCGTCGGTCCCGGCACCACAAAAGATTATTTGCGTTGGCTTGAACTACAAGCGTCATGCCGATGAATGTAATATGGCTTATCCGAAAGAGCCAATCATTTTCAGTAAATTTGCCAATACGTTAACGGCTCATAATGCAGAGGTGAAGCTGCCGACAAAAGGAAAAGAGTTTGATTATGAGGCAGAGCTTGTGATCGTTATCGGCAAAGAAGCGAAAAATGTATCAGAACAGGACGCGCTTTCCTATGTCTACGGTTACACAAACGGAAACGATCTTTCTGTCCGTGACTTGCAGTTTGTCAGCTCGCAATGGCTGCTTGGCAAAACGACAGATGACTTCTGTCCGATCGGACCATACCTTGTAAGCGGGGAGCATATCGACAATCCGGATAATTTATCAATTAAATTAAAGCGGAATGGAGAGCTGCGCCAAAACTCTAATACATCAGATTTAATTTTCAATACCTCTGAAATCATCAGCTATATTTCCGAACATATGACGCTTGTCCCTGGAGATATTATTTTAACGGGAACGCCTGAAGGGGTTATTATGGGGGATCCTGAAGGACAGCGTGACTGGCTAAAGCCAGGTGATGTACTAGAGGTTGAAATCGAAAACCTCGGCACATTAAAGACGTTTATTAAATAATAGCTGGGGAGAGTCAGTTCAGGAATAGGAGCGAAGAATAATGAGCATAGCATCGTATCAGCATTATATGCCCACGAAAGTCGAATGCGGAATCGGGTATGCGAGAAAGACAGGAGAAATTCTTAAGCCGCTTGTCTCAAAAAAAGTATTGCTCGTTACGGATCAGGGCGTACGGGCGGCCGGTCTCTTGGAGAATATTGAAAAGTCGCTGAATGATAGTCAGCTTGCTTATGATATTTTTGATGAGGTCGAACCAAATCCGAGTGCCGAAGTCGTGCAAAAAGGAGTCGCCTTTCTGAACGAGCACAATTGTGATGTTGTGCTGGCGATTGGCGGAGGAAGCAGCATTGATACGGCGAAAGCGATCGCGGCCATGGCGACGAATGAAGGGGATATCCTTGATTACGAAGGGGTCGGCGTGCTGCCGAAGCCGACGTTACCATTAATCGCCGTGCCGACAACGGCGGGAACGGGCAGTGAGGTGACGGCTTCGACGATTGTGACCAATAAGGAAACATTGTTTAAAACGGCGATCATCAGTCCTTATCTCTTCCCGAAAATCGCCATCCTTGATGCCGAGCTGACGAAGCATTGTCCGCAAGGCATCACTGCGGCGACGGGGATGGATGCTCTGACACATGCGATCGAGTCCTATACGTCGAAAACCGCTAATCCAATTAGCCAGGCGCTGGCGATACATGCCGTTAAACTGATTGGCCAGTATATTCAAAAGGCTTATTTTGTCGGCACTGATATGGAGAGCCGCGAGAAGATGCTTGTCGCCTCGATGATCGCAGGCTATGCCTTTTCGCAGTCGCGTTTAGGAAATGTTCACGCCATTTCTCATTCCTTCGGGGGTGTGTTTAACATTCCTCATGGAATTGCCAACGCGACATTATTGCCATTTGTGATGAAATATAATCTTCCGGCCTGCCCGGCTGAGATGAAGGATATTGCGGTCGCTTTAGGAAAGGATGTCACAGGCTTATCGGATATCGATGCCGGACAGCTGGCATTGGAGGCCGTGATCGAGCTGAATCACTCATTAGGCATTCCTGATAATATTAAAGACCTTGGCGTGACGCTGGACCGTCTTGATCAGCTTGTAAAAGATTCCATGCGGAGCGGAAATGTGTTAATCAATCCGCGGCTGACCCGTGATCAGGACATTCAGGCAATCATTGAAAATGCGTACTATGGCAGAATGTAAATAGCAGTACGGCCAGCAGAAAGCCCATTCTGAAGAAAGCGACTTCGGAATGGGCTTCTTCCTTTCTCTTTGACATTTTCACCTTTTTTGGCCGCCGTCCGGTTCCTGCTCCACCCAGATGTCGCAAAACAGTTTCTCTATTAGCGTAGCTAAAAGATAGAGAAGCTGTTTTTTTTATGTATAAAAGCAAGGAAATTGGAAAAAATGGGAGGTAGCAAACTTGGGATGTCTCATGCTCGTGGAGCCAAGAGGCAGCATTACCTGGGGACGAAGTATGATAATTTGAGATGGAGGTCGGATGGGGATGAAAAAAATTCTATCCAGTATGGTAAGTATTTGCTTGTTAGCAGGAATGATGGCGCCGGCTGTCAACGCCGCTGAAAAACAGATTGAACTGGCGGAGAATGCCACGTCTGCAATCGTAATTGAGCGTGATACAGGCAAGGTGCTTTTTGAAAAAAACAGTCATGAAAAATTACCGCCTGCAAGCATGACAAAAATCATGACAATGCTGCTCATTATGGAAGCGATTGATGAAGGCTCTCTTTCTTATGATGATACCGTTCGAACGAGTGAATATGCGGCTTCGATGGGGGGCTCGCAAATATTTTTAGAGCCGGGAGAAGAGATGACGGTTACCGATATGCTTAAAGCGATCGCTGTCGCTTCAGGAAACGACGCCTCTGTCGCAATGGCTGAGCATATTGGCGGTTCTGAGGAAGAATTTGTCAATATGATGAATGAAAAAGCGCGGGAACTCGGACTGGAGAACACTCATTTTATGAATTCAAATGGACTGCCTGCCGAGGATCATTATACGACCTCTTATGATTTGGCGATGATTTCGAAAGAGCTGTTGAAGTATGAAGATATTACAAAGTTCACAAGCATTTATGAGGATTACTTACGGGCTGATACAGACGATAAATTTTGGCTCGTCAACACGAATAAACTTGTGCGCTTTTATCCAGGAGTGGACGGATTGAAAACCGGCTTTACCCGTGAGGCGATGTATTGTTTAACCGCCACTGCGGAGAAAAATGACATGCGCGTCATTTCGGTCATTATGGGGGCACCGACGCCAAAGGAACGCAATGCCCAAATAACATCTATGCTTGACTATGCCTTTAATCAGTTCCAAACCCATAAGCTGTACGAGCGTGAGCATACATTGGCTGAGGTGGAGGTAAGCCGAGGCGATAAGGACATCGTCCCTGTTGTAACGTCTGAATCCGTTTCCCTGCTTACGAAAAAAGGGGAAACAATCGATGATGTAGTCGAACGTCTTGAGATTACTAGTGATTTACGCGCTCCAATCACAAAAGGCGATGAGGTCGGCGAGCTTGTCCTTGAAAAGAACGGGGAAGTTGTAAGTAAATCACCGGTCGTGGCAGGCGATGATATTGTTGAAGCGACATGGTGGACATTATTTAAACGAGTATTCTCGAAATTTGGAGCAGCATAGCACTGGTTTTGACAGCTTTTTACGAATGAGGACTAGTTTTGTCATCGGGCAGGAACGAGCTAAGGCAATACCGAAACTCTCTCAAGCGTCAGTAAAAAGGATTCAACCTTATTTATGAGAGGGAGTGATCGAATGAGCTTGCAAATTGATCTACAGCAGAAAGGCAGTGTGCTATTGGTTCGTTTGGTTGGGGAGCTTGATCATCATACGGCTGAGCAGCTGCGGCACCAGGTTGAAGACAACCTGGCGAAAAAACAGATTAAGCATATTGTATTGAATCTGGAGCAGCTGACCTTTATGGACAGCTCGGGGCTTGGCGTGATTCTGGGCCGGTACAAGCAGATAAGAGCGATCGGCGGCGAAATGGTCGTTTGCGCGATTTCTCCAGCTGTTAAGCGCTTGTTTGAAATGTCTGGATTGTTTAAAATCATCCGGCTTGAAGAAAGTGAACAGTATGCACTTTTGACATTGGGGGTGGCGTAACCAATGAAAAACAAAATGGATTTGCAATTCTCTTCACAAAGTCAAAATGAATCCTTTGCCCGCGTAACAGTTGGCGCCTTTATTGCCCAGCTTGATCCGACGATGGATGAAATGACGGAAATCAAAACAGTTGTCTCAGAAGCTGTCACGAATGCAATTATTCACGGCTATCAAAATCAGCCTGACGGCATGGTCTACATTCACGTAACGATTGAGGATGATGTCATTGAGCTGACGATCCGCGATGAAGGAGTGGGAATACAGGATATCGATGAGGCCCGGCAGCCTCTCTATACGACAAAGCCTGAACTTGAGCGCTCCGGCATGGGATTTACGATCATGGAGAATTTTATGGATGAGATTGAAGTCGTTTCGGAACCGCTGATTGGAACTACGGTCTATTTGAAAAAAACACTTACAAATAGCAAAGCTATGTGTAATTAAGGAGTTTTGCCTATGGATGTCGAGGTGAAACAGCAGAAGAAAAAGGAAGCCCCGTTTACGGATGCGCAAGTCCGGAAGCTGATTGAAAAAAGCCAGGCCGGCGATCAGGAAGCACGCGATTTAATTGTCAACCGTAACACCAGGCTGGTCTGGTCTGTCGTCCAACGCTTTATGAACAGGGGTTATGAAGCGGATGACTTATTTCAAATCGGCTGCATTGGCTTAATTAAATCCGTCGATAAATTCGACCTTTCTTATGAGGTGAAGTTTTCGACGTACGCTGTTCCCATGATCATTGGTGAAATTCAGCGTTTTCTCAGAGATGACGGGACGGTCAAGGTCAGCCGTTCTGTGAAAGAACTCGGCAACAAGATTCGCAAAATGAAAGATGAAATGACGAAAACACTCGGGCGGACCCCGACGGTCGCAGAAATCGCCGAGCAGCTTCAGATTTCGCCGGAAGAAGTCGTCTTTGCCGGTGAAGCGAGCCGTTCCTTGTCCTCGATTCATGAAACGGTGTATGAAAATGACGGGGATCCGATTACACTTCTAGATCAAATTGCCGACCAATCGGAGACGAAATGGTTTGATAAGATCGCGTTGAAGGAAGCGATTCGCGATCTGGATGAACGGGAACGCTTAATTGTCTATCTCCGCTACTACAAGGACCAGACGCAGTCCGAGGTCGCGGAACGCCTTGGCATCTCCCAGGTCCAGGTATCTCGTCTTGAAAAGAAGATCCTTGAGTACATGAAGCAGGAAATAGGCGAATATGACAGATGAAAAGACTGATTCTCAAAAACCACAACACTGTTTTGTGGTTGCGAGAATCAGTCTTTTTTTTTGCTACAGTTTTCAACGGAAAAAATCCGGACAAATATCGTTTGTTTTATTTACGCGCCGGCGTGTTTTTTTATGAGTTTACAGGCGCCTAAATGAAGGCCTTCATGATAGCTTAAGAAACCGAGCAGGTCGGAAAGCGTCGTGAATGTTGTCCCGCGCAGGTCGAATGTTTTGGCAAGCGGCAGGTCACAGCCGTTGTCAGAAAGCCGCTGTACAGCCTCGAGCTGGGCTTCGGCATAGCGGACAATCTCCGCGAGCGACGGAGGCTCCTCCGACCATTGCGCTGGCGAGGTGCCCATATCGAAAAAGCTCGTGTAATGATCAGGCACAACCGCCTGATAATTGGCGGCATGGCGCAAAATGCGATCGGCGACAACGAGCAGATGGCCGACGTTCCAGCGGATTGAGTTGGCGAAGCCTGGGGGGATCACATCCAGCTTTTCTTCGTCAATTGACGTCACTACTTGTAAAATGGCTTTTCTTGCATACGAAAAAGGAACAAATGCCATACAAACACTCCTTTACAAACCGGTTTACTATCAGTGTAGCGAATCTTCTGATAAAAGGAAATGACTATCTGAAAGATTGTCAAAAAAAGAAGCAGCCAAGTGGGAGCGACAGATTTTGCGGACGGAAGAGAATGAAGTGGAAGGCTTTCTGTCATACTAAAAGCAAAATGGAGGTGATTCGAGTGGCACAGGAGGAGCTGTATTTGCGGCTGAAACCGCGAATCTCTGCTACTTGCAATCAGGTGCTTGTTCTTCGTGATATCGCTCATATGAATGCGGCTGAAACGAGGCAGGCTGCTCTGGCCGGGCTTCCTCTTTATTCGATTTCACCTGAAGATCAGAGCCATCTGATTATTGATATCATTGATGTCATCAAAAAAATTCATGAAGTATTTCCTCACCTTTCGATCCAAGCCGTCGGTGCGCCGCAGACGCTTGTCGAAATAAAACAGGCAAAGTCGGCGTTGGCGCCTGTTTATGTGATGCTCGTTTGGTTTTTATTATTTATTGGCGCCGGCCTGGCGATTATGAACTTTCATGAGGATGTCAGCATGCGGGCCGTTCACCTCCGGATCTTTCAGCTTGTTACCGGCAATGAAGAGGCGAAGCCCCTGCTTTTACAAATTCCTTATTCAATCGGTTTAGGGCTCGGTATGGTGCTGTTTTTCAATCATTTTTTCCGCAAACGGTTAAATGAGGAGCCAAGTCCATTAGAGGTAGAGATGTTTCAGTACCAGCAATCGCTCGATGCCTATCTGCTTCACCATGAAAACAAGCAAGGGAAAGACAATGGCCATTGAATCGGTGCTGGTCATGCTGATCGGTTTCGGGGGCGGGTTGGCTGTCGGCGGAGGATTCGTCGCATTCCTGACCGTGCTCGGAGTAGCGCCGCGCATGACGCAGTTAACCAAAACCGGCTCGTTTATCCGCTTCTACGAGTGGGCGTTGATCATTGGGGTCCAGGTTGGAACGTGGGCGAGCTTTTACACGTTTACGTTGCACGCCTCACCGCTCTGGCTGATTCCGGTTGGTCTGGCGGCGGGCGCCTTTGTCGGCATGCTGGCCGCCGCCCTGACGGAAGTGCTGAATGTTTTGCCGATTTTAGCGAAGCGAATCGGACTCGATGGTCATATTGTCCGCTTTTTAATGGCGATTGCGCTCGGCAAGGTGTGCGGCTCGCTTTTTCACTGGCTTTTTTTTATTAAGTAGGAGGATGAAGGATGGCAACGACGACGGAGAAAAAACAATACCAAAAAAACATTCAAATGTATCAGCCGAAGCGGGCGGTATGGCGAAATGGCGCTAAAGCGTTTTTGATCGGCGGCCTTATTTGTACGCTCGGTCAATGGCTGAACAACTTGTATTTGACGTATCTTCCATTTACGGAAAAGGAGGCGATGGGGCCGACTTTGGCGACGCTTATTCTGCTGGCCGCGCTGGCGACTGGTCTTGGCTTGTATGACAAACTCGGTCAATTCGCCGGCGCCGGCTCATTAGTGCCTGTCACAGGCTTTTCCAATGCGATGACGAGTGCGGCGTTAGAGCATAAAAGCGAAGGGCTTGTGTTCGGCATCGGCGCCAATATGTTCAAGCTGACCGGGGCCGTGATCGCTTTCGGTGTATTATCAGCCTATATCGTCGGCTTGACGAGGCTGCTCGTAAAAATGCTGATTCAATCGTAGGAGTGTGGAGCTGGTGGAACGAAGAGGAAGGCAAACATGGCATTTTGACAATCCGGTATTTGTACAGGGTACGGGGACAGCGGTCGGGCCTGAGGAAGCGAAAGGTCCTTTAGGCGCAAGCTTTGATACAGCCTATGACCATTTGTATGCCGGAGAAGAGAATTGGGAGCTCGCTGAACGGAAACTGATGAAGGACGCGGTTGAGACCGCTCTGAAAAAAGCTGAAAAGAAAGCGGAGGAGATCGACTTTTTTTTAGCCGGGGATTTGCTGAACCAGATTGTGACATCCAATTACCATGCGCGAGAGCTGGAGCGGCCTTACTTTGGCCTTTTTGCCGCCTGTGCGACAGCGATGGAAGGTCTGGCTCTTGGCAGCCTGCTCATTGATACGGGGGCGGCGAAGCTCGTGCTAACCTCGGCAAGCAGCCATAATGCGACGGCGGAGCGGCAATTCCGCTATCCGACTGAATTTGGCAGCCAGCGACCTGAAACGTCAACCTACACGGTAACCGGGGCGGGAGCGATTGTGATCGGAACGAAGCCGTCAGCGATTCAAATTACGGAGGCGACAGTCGGCAAAGTGATTGATTTCGGTTTGGCGAACCCATTTGATATGGGATCGGCGATGGCTCCGGCCGCGGCTGATACGATTTTAACGCATCTGATGGAAACGAAGCGGACAGTCGATGATTATGATTTAATCGTAACCGGCGATTTATCACGGGTAGGAAGTGGAATTTTGCGTAAACTACTACAAGAAAAAGGGATTCATCTTGTGAATAAATATCAGGATTGCGGGATTATGATTTATCAGCAGGAACAGCCTGTTTTCGCGGGTGGAAGTGGGGCCGGCTGTCCGGCAGTTGTAACATATGGTCATCTTCTGCAGGAAATGAAAAGAGGAAAGTTCAACCGAATCCTTGTTGTGGCGACAGGGGCCCTGCTGAGCCCGCTGATGATCCAGCAGAAGGAAACGATTCCTTGCATTGCTCATGCCATTTCATTCGAACGAAAGGAGTAACCGGGATGCTGGATTATGTGATCGCTTTCGTTGTGGGAGGGTTGATTTGCTTGTTGGGACAATTGTTAATGGATGTTGGCAAGTTGTCACCGACGCATACCCTCAGCACTCTTGTCGTCGCGGGGGCGTTATTGGACGGCTTTCAGCTTTATGATCGCCTGATTGATTTTGCCGGGGCCGGGGCGACAGTGCCGATTACCAGCTTTGGTCATTCCCTCGTCCACGGGGCGATGGCGGAAGGGGATCGCTACGGTTTTTGGGGTGTCGGGATGGGCGTGTTTGAAGTGACCTCTGTCGGCATTTCCTCGACGATTTTATTCAGTTTTTTAATTGCAATCTTTTTTAAGCCAAAGGGGTGATGAAAATGGAGAGAAAGCCTAAGGTTATTTTTGTGACGGACGGAGATGAGGCTGCCAGAAAAGCAGTCGAGCAGGCGAGCCGGGAGATTGGTGGACGCTGTATCAGTCATTCGTCAGGAAATCCTTCGCATTTAACAGGCGAGGAGCTTGCTTCTCTCATTTTACAAACTCCTACCGATCCAGTGCTTGTGATGTTTGATGATGGCGGCTACCGTGAATCGGGAATGGGTGAGACGGCGATGCATTATTTGGCCAACCATCCTGATATCGAAGTGATTGGCGCCGTCGCTGTTGCTTCGTCGACTCACGCCAGTGAGTGGGCCCATATTGATGTTGGCATTGATCGCTATGGCAATCTAACTGAATATGGCATTGATAAAGACGGTCTGGCCGACTTGGAGGTTGGTCGGATTAATGGAGATACGGTGTATGTGCTGGACGAGCTATCCCTTCCAGTAGTCGTCGGCGTCGGCGATATCGGCAAAATGGCCGGTCTTGACACTGTCGAAAAAGGCGCGCCGATCACGAAGCTGGCAATCGAAATTATATTGGAACGGAGCGGATATCATGAGTCAGAAGTTTGACAAGAAAGAGACACCGATATCACGGGATATTAAGGTAAACGAGGAGATCCTGAAAGAGAGGCTCGGCTTTGATAAATCGTTTGATGTCGGAGTACGCAAGCTTCCTGTTCTTGATAAAGAAATTCAAATTTATTTCGTAACAGGCTTATGTGATATTGAGTTTATTATTGAAATCATGAGAGAGCTGATGCTGCTCGATGCCCGCGGACGGAAAACTCCGTCGGTGAAGGTGCGACAAGCGATCCAAAATCATTTGACCCATGTCCAGGTTGAATATACATCGTCGCTTGATGAAGCGATCACACGGATGCTCTCGGGCTTGATCTTTATTCTCGTTGAAGGAGAAGATGAGGCCTTTGTTGTCGATGTCAGAAGCTATCCGGGACGCGGTCCGGAAGAGCCTGACACAGAACGAGTCGTGCGTGGAGCGCGTGACGGCTATACGGAAAATATTATCCTCAACACCGCATTGACGAGGAGGCGTATCCGTGATGAACGGCTGCGCAATGAAATTATGCAGGTCGGGGTACGGTCAAAGACCGACATTTGTTTGTCGTATATCGATGGAATTGCCGATCCTGATTTAGTGGAAATTGTCAGGAAGGAGCTTGAATCGATTAATTTGGACGGGTTGACGATGGCCGATAAAATCGTCGAGGAATATATTGTCAAGCAGGGGATGAATCCTTTTCCTCTTGTCCGCTATACAGAGCGTCCGGATGTCGCGGCAACGCATTTGCTGGAAGGCCATATTTTGGTCATGGTTGATGCCTCACCAAGCGTGATCATTACGCCAACGACGCTGTTTCACCATGTTCAGCATGCCGAGGAATACCGCCAGGCGGCCTTTATTGGAACATTTCTCCGCTGGACGCGTTTTTTAGGAATCTTCTTTTCCCTTTTTGTTTTGCCGTTCTGGCTGCTGCTCGTGGTTCAGCCGAGTCTTTTACCGGCGGGACTGGATTTTATTGGGCCGGAGGATATGAATAACGTGCCAATCGTCCTGCAAATTTTGATTGCCGAGCTTGGGATCGAGCTACTGCGGATGGCTGCCATTCATACACCGTCACCGCTGGCAACGGCCCTCGGTCTCGTCGCCGCCCTGTTAATCGGGGAAATTGCGATCGAGGTCGGCTACTTCACCTCAGAAGTCATTCTTTATGTCGCTCTTGGCGCGATCGGTATTTTCGCCACTCCGAGCTATGAGCTGGGCGTTGCTCTAAGGGTGAGTCGGATTATGCTGATTTTAGCCGTGGCGTTCTTTAAAGCGCCGGGATTCATTATCGGCGGGACGCTGTTTATTCTTCTCCTGACGATGATTAAAGCTCTTAACAAGCCGTATTTATGGCCGTTTCTTCCATTTGATCCGCCGGCGATGTGGCAAATTCTGATCAGGGCGACGGTGCCGTCGGTCCGCTTCCGACCGAGCATTGTTAATCCTCAGGATCCGATCAAGCAGCGATCTGAATAAGGATTGAACTATTTTGTTTGGTATGGTAAAGTAATAGCGACTAATTTCATAAACCTCAGGTAAAAATGGGGTAGAGGCGCAAGTGGAATCAGTACACTTTTGGAGCGTTGGCAGCGATGAACAAGGTGGAAAGGTCTATTGCCGAAGCGTGGAATGAGCGCCAACTCATCCACAGCTGGGTCGCTGTTGAATAAGCAGCGGACTGTCACTGCTTATTAACAGTAGTGGAGAACTATTCTGGTGTAAGGTAAGGATCGAACCTTTTAACAGCTAGTGTAGTGACATTAGCTGTTTTCTTTATAGGATAAATGAAGGAGAGAACGAGTATGTATTTACATGGGACTAGCACGATTAACGACCAGGGACATCTTGAAATTGGCGGGGTTGATACGACTGCCCTGGCACGGGATTATGGCACGCCGCTCTTCATTTATGATGTCGCCCTGATCCGGAAACGGGCCGCCAGCTTCCAGCAGGCGTTTATCGAAGAGCAGGTGCCTTATCAGGTTGCTTATGCAAGTAAGGCGTTCAGCTGCATCGCGATGTTTCAGCTTGCCGATGAGCTTGGGCTGAGCCTTGATGTCGTTTCCGGTGGAGAACTGTATACGGCGATCCAGTCCGGTTTTCCGATGGAGAGAGTTCATTTTCATGGCAATAACAAAAGCCTGGTTGAACTGGAAATGGCGGTTGAAGCGCAAATTGGCTGCATCGTTGTCGATAACTTTTATGAGCTGCGCGAGCTGAGCCGGATTTGTGGGGAGCGGAATGTGCAAATGAATATTTTGCTGCGGATCACTCCGGGCGTCGAGGCGCATACACATGATTATATTTCGACCGGACAGGAGGATTCCAAATTCGGCTTTGATCTGATCAGCGGCCAGGTACACCAGGCTGTTGAAGTCGCTCAGGCTGACGACAATCTGCGCCTGCTCGGGGTTCACAGCCATATCGGCTCACAAATCTTTGAAACTACCGGGTTTGTGATGGCGGTTGAAAAAATGTTTGAACTGATTAAGCATTGGCGGGAAGTGTTTGATTTTACGCCTCAGGTGCTAAATTTGGGCGGAGGCTTCGGCATTCGCTATATCGAAGGGGATACGCCGCTTCCTGCTGAAGAGTACGTCCAGAAGATGATCGAGGTGGTCAAGCAGCAGGCAGCCGAAATTGCGATCGATATGCCGGAAATCTGGATCGAACCGGGCCGCTCGCTTGTCGGGGATGCCGGCACGACGCTTTATTCGGTCGGTTCCAAGAAGCATATTCCAAATGTGCGCGACTATTTGGCGGTTGATGGCGGAATGAGCGATAACCTCAGACCGGCGCTTTATCAGGCAGAATACGAAGGGATCCTTGCCAACCGGGCCAATGAAGCGCCGACAGATACCTTTTCCATTGCCGGCAAGTGCTGTGAAAGCGGCGATATGCTGATTTGGGATTTGCCGCTGCCGAATGCCAACCATGAGGATGTTTTAGCAGTGTTCTGTACAGGAGCTTATGGGTATGCGATGGCCAATAATTATAATCGCATTCCGCGCCCGCCGGTCATCTTTGTTGAAAACGGCGAAGCGCAGGAAGTAATCAAGCGCGAAAGCTATCAGGATTTATTGCGGCTCGATGTTCCTCTGACAAATAACGTGACAAAATAGCGGATGGGCAGGAAGGCGGAGTTCGGTCCTTCTTGCCTCTGCGTGAGCTGAATGTAGTGGCTGGAATCATAAACAAGATAAAACAATGCGATGATGGAGCGATAAGAGAGGGACCGGTCAAAAAACCAGTCCCTCTTTCAAGAGCGGTGCATTCGCAGCCGGAACGCTTTTGTCCAGACCTCAATTCGTTCGATTTCACATGTCGGCGGGAATCATGTACAATAAGATGAATCTAAAAGAAATTGGAGGCAATACATATGAAAAAAGGTTCCATTGAATTTGAAAACGGAGAAAAGATTGTGATTGAATTTTATCCGGAGGCAGCACCGGGAACAGTGGAAAACTTCGAGAAATTAGCAAATGAAGGCTACTATAACGGCTTAACATTCCACCGTGTCATCCCTGGCTTCGTCGCCCAGGGCGGTTGTCCAATCGGAAACGGCACGGGCGGCCCAGGCTATACGATCAAATGCGAGACAGAAGGAAATCCGCATAAGCACGTGGCGGGCTCGCTTTCGATGGCTCATGCCGGAAAAGATACGGGCGGTAGTCAGTTTTTCATCGTCCATGAGCCGCAGCCGCATCTTGATGGCGTCCATACTGTCTTTGGACAAGTGACAGAAGGGATGGACACCGTGCTTCGGATCAACCAGGGCGATGTCATGAAGGAAGTAAAGGTCTGGGAAGAATAATAGGAATACGTTCACTAGCCCCTCCATATGTGAGGGGTTTTTTTTATTCCAAAGAAACAGGGACAAGCGTCCACACGCCACACCGCGTCTGGAATATATTGTTAGGACCAAGCATGCGAGGTGGAATTGATGATAAAACATGTTGTCATCTGGATGTTAGCGACATTCAGTGTGGTCGCCTCTCCGGATGCGATCATTTATGTAGAAGAGGGATACTCTAAAGGGTCAGGCTTTTTTATTGAGGATGGATATGTGATCACTGCCGGGCATGTTATTAAAGGGGAGCGGATGGTTGTCTTTGACGGTCGGGACTATTTATCTGCCGAACTGATTAAATTGGACAGGGAGAGAGATTTGGCGTTGCTTTTAACGGAGAAAAAGGACCATCCCTTTTACACGATAGCGGAGCAAGTAGAACAGGGAGAACCGGTCTATACAATAGGCAGCAGCAGAAGTGCCGGACGAGAATTTTACCGGATAGAAGGACGTGTATCAGAACTGTCCAGATGGGTGAGGACTAGACAAGCGAATGGGGAAGTAGGCACTGAAAATGACCGGATGATTACCGGCTATTTTACACCGAGGGGGTTTAGTGGAGCACCTGTACTTAATGAGAAGGATGAGGTCGTAGGGGTGATCATCGCGGCGTATTCAACCAAAGAAGAGAGTGTTTCTGTCACCCTCGAAGACTTACACATCTTTTTAGAAGAAGAGTGATTCAACCGGTTGATCCTGGTTCTGGTAATGGTTTCACACGCCACAAGCCCGTTGTGAGAAACCCACTCACAACGGGATTTTAAAAGATCGTGGCGGTTCCGCTCATTGCTTAGAGTCTGAGACAACTTTTTTGTTAATAACGCTGTTGCTTCTGCGCTTCCTGCTTATTGTCGGTCTGATAAGACTCCCAGAAATCGGCATTTTGAATGTCGACATCTTTCGGGTTAAAAACTGGATCGAGTCCTTCCTCTTTTTGCCGTTCATAGTCCTTAAGCGTTCTGAGCGCCGGTTTGGCGAGGATGACGATCGCGATAATATTAAGCCAGACCATAATGCCAAGCCCGATATCACCGAGCAGCCACGCTGTATCAGCCGTGCGCAGGGCGCCATAGAACGTCGCGACAAGCAGGGCAAGCTTAACGAGCAGAATCGGCCAGTCGAGCTGTCTGCCCCGCAGAAGATAGGTGACATTCGTTTCGGCAATATAGTAGTACGCCATTATCGTCGTAAAAGCAAAGAACAGAAGGGCGATCGCGACAAACCCGGTTCCGAAGCCGGAGAAGACGCTGTTAATCGCTTCCTGGGTAAATCCCGGACCAACTTCCACGCCCGGCAAATTATTGACAATCATCGTGCCATCTGGAGCCTCTGTATTATACAGGCCGGTAAAGAGAATCATAAAGGCCGTAGCCGAACAGACGAGCAATGTATCAATGTAGACGGAGGCTGCCTGAACAAGCCCCTGTTTCGCCGGGTGGGAAACCTCAGCCGCCGCCGCCGGGTGCGGTCCTGTCCCTTGGCCTGCCTCGTTTGAATAAATCCCCCGGATGACGCCCCAGGAAATTGCACTTCCAAGCAGGCCGCCAAAGATCGAATCCATCCCGAAAGCACTGCTGATGATCAAGCTGATCGTCGCCGGAATTTCGGTGATATTCAGGGCGATAATGATAATGGCCATAATCATATAGCCAATCGCCATAAACGGAACAAGAAAGGCTGCCGTACTGGCGATACGTTTAATCCCCCCAAAGATAATGAGAGCGAGAAATACAATCAGGATAAGGCCGGTAACCCAGTTTGGAATAGTAAAAGCATTATTCATCGCTACGGCAATGGAATTTGACTGGACACCAGGCATTAAAAAAGACATCGCTAAAAGAGCGGCAATCGCAAAGAGTACAGCAAACCATTTAATTCCAATTCCTTTCTCGATATAGAAAGCAGGACCCCCGCGATACAGCCCGCCTTGTTTTACTTTATAAATCTGGGCAAGCGTCGACTCGATAAAGGCGCTTGATGCCCCTAAAAAGGCAATCGTCCACATCCAGAAAACTGCTCCGGGTCCCCCGTAGTAGATCGCTGTCGCCACCCCGGCGATATTACCGGTTCCAACACGTCCAGCAAGGGCGACCGATAAGGCCTGAAACGAGGAAACGCCAGCCTCCGAGCTTTTTCCTTTAAACATTAGAGCAAACATTTCCTTGATATAACGCAACTGCAAAAAACGAGTCAGCACACTGAATGTTAAGCCGATAAGAAGCAAAATATAAATGACAGGTGTGCTCCATAGTACATTATTAATTGCTTGTAAAAATTCTACCATCTTGCTTCCTCCTGAATCGATTTTAATTGTGAAGAATCGAAAGTGTTGAAGTATATCCCTCCTTACATGATGGAATAGGTGGAAGATCAGCAGGCGTATATGGCCTGTTAACTGCCCTTTATCCTACTATAACTGTGAAAAATTAACATTGTCATTGGCAGGTAATCTCCCAATCATTTTGCTTACTAACACTTTAGAAATATACTTTTCTACACTAATATATTAAAATCCTTTTTTTATTTTTTCAGATTATTTTATTAAGAAGCAGAATGGACAGGCAAGGTTTAGAAAGGGAGCGGTTGGGAATGAATGTAGACGAGAAAGCTTTCGAAAAAGGAGGGGGAAACATGAGCGATGCGATGCTTGATGTCGTCATTATCGGCGGCGGACCAGGGGGGCTGAGTGCGGCGCTGGTGCTGGGCAGAGCGCGGCGAACCGTCGCGCTTGTCGACGAGGGACACCCGCGTAACGCAATCACAAAGCGCTCGCACGGTTTCTTAACGCGAGATGGAGCCAAGCCGTTTGAATTGCGGCAAATAGCAAGAGAACAAATGGAGAAATATCCGACGGTCAGACTGCACGAGGATGAAGCAATTGATATTGTACAGGAGCAAAATCGGTTTATTACGAAAACGAGCAAGGGACAAATTCTGACCAGCCGCAAGTTGATCATCGCTACAGGACTGCAGGAAGAGCTGCCTGACATTAAAGGGTTGAGCGACGTATATGGGAAATCGTTTTTTTCCTGCCCCTATTGTGACGCGTGGGAGTTTCAGGATCAGCCGCTTGTGATCATTGGCAACGGCAGGAAGCTGTTAGCCTATGCGAGAATTATTCATAATTGGAGCAGCGATTTGGTAGTTTGCACGAACGGGGCAGCTACGATTTCAACGGAAGAGAAGAACGAATTGCGGCGTCACTCTATCCCACTAGTCGAAACACCGATCCGGGAGCTCATTGCACACGAAGGCCAGCTGCAGAAAATTGTTTTTCAAACGGAGCAGCTACTTGAGAGGAAGGCGGGGTTTTTACTCGATACGGGAGCGAAGCAGAGTACATTTCTGCCAGAGAAGCTTGGTATTCCGCTTACGGAGAAAGGGAGCTTTGCCACGCAAAACCATGGCAAAACAGAAGTGGATGGCGTCTATGTGATTGGCGATGCGGCCAAACGCTTTACAGGGCTGATGGGCGCGGCGAGTGAAGGCTATGAAGCGGGGATCGCCCTGAATCACGAGCTGGTGGAAGAAGACTGGCACAGCAGCGAATAAAAAGAGGAGAAGGCTCAAAGGGTTGTTAACCGTTTGAGTCTTCTCCTTTTTGTCTTTAGGGCGCGCTATGAATCGATACGCCCTGTTTAAATGATGATCCTACTCTATATTCGGCTCGACGGAGGTCATTTTGTCGTAGAAGGCCATAAATTGATCGGGGTCATCACTGCTGCGCAGCGCCATCGCCGAGCGTGGATGCTCGTTCAAAATACCAGTGATCATGTAAGGGATGATGTAGCCCCATTCAACCTTGCGGCGGAGAGGGATAAACAGACGCTCGATAACATCGATTACCGGTGCAACGTCATATTTAACATCCTTTAAATGGCTGACGAGCAGCTCAGTTGGGCAGTTTCCAGCAGCCCGTCCCATTCCGTAAACGGAAGAGTCAAGGAAGGTTACATCATGATCGATCCCGACAAGCGTGTTGGCAAAAGCGAGCTGCATGTTATTGTGCGTATGGATCCCAAGTTCTTTTTCAGGCAAATACGAACGGAATTTATCAGCGAGTGCTTTAATATCCTTGCCGTCAAGACTGCCGAACGAATCGACGATATAGACGACGTCCACCGGGCTGTTGTTAATCTCTTCAAGCGCTTCGTTGATTTCATGATCAAGCGAATTGGAAACAGCCATAATGTTAATGCTCGTTTCATAGCCAAGCTCATGAAATTTCTTGACGAGCTCAATTCCTTTTTTGACATCCTTGATGTAGCAGGCGACACGGATTAAATCAATCAGGCTTTCTTCGCGCGGCAAAATATCATTTTCATCAACGCGGCCGATATCAACTAATGCCGAAAGCTTCGTCGCTTTTTTCTCAGGAATGACTTCCCTGATAAAATCATCATCCAAAAATCTCCATGGACCTGAATCCTTCGCTTTCAGCAGCTTTGGTGAATTCTTATAGCCGATTTCCATGTAATCAACACCGGCTTTGTTCAAGGATTCATATAAATCACGAACGAAGGACACCTCGAAATCCCAATTATTTACTAACCCTCCATCGCGAATCGTACAATCAAGTATTTTTACTTTCTGTTCGCTCAACTACTCCCACTCCTTTTTATCTCATAATCCTCACCAAACAATAAACAAGACATTGCATTCCGTCAAGTAGTTTGATTTTTTAGTAAGTTTATCTGATAAATTTTTGTTTTTCAAGCTGAACTTCAAAAAAGTTAACGGGTAAAGAAAGGAAATCATCCAAACAAGGAGATAAAAAAATAATTCGAAAAAAAACCTTGAATTTTCTGAATACATAAACTAACATTTATATGACACTTTGTTTCTTGTGGAAATTAAGTTAACTTTTATTTGTAAGCGGTATCATCATTTGATTAAAGGAGCGGGTACGATGAAATTAGTTATTGGCATTTCCGGTGCAACGGGCGCCATTTACGGAATTAAGCTTTTGCAGGCATTGCAGTATGCCGAGATCGAAAGCCATTTGATTTTGAGCAATTGGGCAGAAAAGACGATCTCGATCGAGACCTCCTATTCGGTTGAAGAAGTAAAAGCATTGGCGACGCATACATACAGCGCCGCGAATCAAGCAGCGATTATCTCGAGCGGCTCATTTATCACAGACGGGATGATTATCGCGCCATGCAGTATGAAATCATTGGCGTCGATCAGCTATGGTCTTGCTGATAATTTGCTGAGCCGGGCAGCGGATGTTGTCTTAAAAGAAAACCGAAAGCTCGTATTACTGCCCCGAGAGTCTCCCCTGAGCCAAATCCATTTGGAAAATATGCTGCGGCTGGCAAGGATGGGCGCCGTTATTCTACCGCCGATGCCCGCTTTCTATAACCATCCTGCAACCATTGAAGACATCGTCAACCATACCGTCGCCCGGACATTAGATCAATTTGGCATTCCAAATCAAATGACGAAGCGCTGGCTGCAGCGGTCTTAAGCAGTTCCTCTGAGACAGTGAAAGGGGGGATGGGATGGAGGAGAAGGTATAGCAGAGAAATGTTGCACCAGACATGAAAAGGGAGAGGGGTATGAGATGAATAAAAAGATGAAATGGATGGCTGGATTCTTTGTTATGTTACTTTCCTTTCTTATGGTGACGGCATGTGGGGAAACAAATCAGGAATCTGTGGGAGAGGGCACGGAGGAGGAAGGAGAAGAAACAAGTGAGCAGGCAGCGGCAGAGGGTGCTCAAACGAATGAGTCATCGTTTCCGGAAAAAGAGGTGACGATCGTTGTAAGTAATAGCGCCGGCGGAAGCAATGACCTGGCAGCCCGCTCCATTGCAGGGCCGTTGCAGGAGGTGCTCGGTGTACCGGTCGTCGTCGAAAACGTTGACGGAGCAGGAGGGAATATCGCGCGGGCCCAGGTCTTTAATGCTGAACCAGATGGCTACACATTGCTGAAAACACCAATTCCGTCCATGTCGATTGGCGAACTGGTAGCGGATGGAGATTTCCAGACGATGGAGTTTGAGCCGGTATTTAATATGTTTGGTCACTCCTCGAATGTGGTGATTGTTCCCGCTGATTCAGAAATTGAAAGCATTGAAGATTTAATTGCGGCTTCAGAAAACCAAAAACTGCGGGCATCCGGATCCGGGATGGCGACCAATACAGCTCTTGGCAGTATTTTCCTGAAGGAAATCGGTGTCGATCATCAATACATTCCTTATGAAGGCGGAAGCGAGTCGGCCCAGCAGGTGGCCGGCGGACATGTCGACTTTGGGATCGCAAGTGAGATTGCGGCGAAATCCCTTGAAGAGGAAGGGCTGGTAAAGGTCATTGCCACGACTGCAACAGAGCGTTTAAGTATTTTTCCAGATGCGCCAACTTTAATTGAATTGGGGTATCCGGAGCTCGGGTTTGAAATCTTATACGGCATTTGGGCGCCGCCTCATACACCACCTGATGTTGTTGAGATTTTAGCCGATGCTTTCCTTGAGGCGAGCCAGGATCCTGCCTTCAGTGAAGCTGCAGAAAGAGTCGGGTTTGTGGAGCAAATTTTGATGCCTTATGAATTCAGAGAGAGAAGAGATATTGACTATCTGTTAGTGGAAAAGCTTAAAGATCAATTTGAGGTTGAATAAAGAAAGGGCTGTCCCAGCTTCGATAGTGGGACTGCCCTCGATTAAGAAGAAAAGGAGGGGAAGTTGAATGACACGCAATCAAGTGATGATCCCGATTTTACTCAATCTGTTTATCCTGCTTCTTTCGCTTTTGTTTTTAATTTTAGCGATAACCGGCCTGTCTCCTGAATCTGCGTCTGCGCCGATACTCGTTTGCTCGCTTACAATCATCGTGGCTGCTTTGGCGATCGTTGAAGATTATCGCAAAAAGAATAAACCGGTGACAGTGGAAGAAGGGGAAGGAGTGGCCGAAGAGGCGGAAGAAAGCCAAAAGCCGATGTGGTTTATATTAGCTTTGACACTCGTCTACTATTTGCTGATTATGTATATCGGCTTTTTTGTCTCAACCGTGCTGTTTTTGCTCGTTATTCCTTATGTGTATAAATTCAGGAATTGGAAGCTGATTATTATCTCCACGATTTCGATGCTCATCATTTACTGGGTCGGCTTTTCGTGGCTGATGAATGTTCGCTTTCCGAGCGGATTGCTGCTGTAATTTTACGAGAAATGTGAGGTGATTTATTTGTGGTTGGAAGCTTTTAGTATGTTTTTAAGTTTTGACTATCTTCTCGTTCTTCTCGGAGGAACGATTATCGGCATTACACTTGGCGCCTTGCCGGGTCTGGGGCCGGCGTTTACGCTCGCTTTGTTTCTTCCGGTAACCTTCGGAATGGACCCTGCTGTTGCGCTCGTCTTTTTAGGTGCCTTGTATTCCGCAAGTGTGTTCGGCGGAGCGATAACCGCGATTCTGATCAACGCACCCGGCACACCGGGGTCTGTGGCGACAACGTTTGACGGCTATCCACTCGCCCAGCAGGGAAAGGGTGGACTAGCATTAGGAGCAGCAGCGACCGCCTCTTTAATCGGTGGTATTTTCGGCTTCATTGCACTGGCAGGTCTGTCTCCGTTAATCGCCAGCATTGCCCTGCAATTTAACGCGGCGACTTATTTTATGTTAGCGATCTTCGGCTTATCGATGGTGGCGTTTGCTTCTCAAGGGAACACGCTAAAAGGGTTAATGCTGGCAGGGCTTGGACTGATTATCTCCTTCATTGGCCGTGATCCGGTAAGTGGCGGTCTGCGCTTTACATTTGACAATGTTTATTTGGAGGATGGTATTTCATTTGTACCGGCGGCAATTGGGCTGTTTGCTTTGTCGCAGGCCTTTATCCTGCTGGGAAAAGGCGGGACAATTTCCAAAATCGAAGGAACGATTTCCAAAGTGCGTGATGGAATGGTGGAAACGTTCAAGAGACCGGTCAACCTGATACGGTCAAGTACATTAGGTGTCGTTTTGGGCGCGATTCCGGGAGTCGGAATTTCAATTGCCAACTTTGTGGCTTACTTATTTGAACAGCGCTCTTCGAAAAAGCCTAAATCATATGGGAAAGGGAATGTCGGAGGTGTCATCGCACCGGAAAGTGCGAACAATGCGACATCCGTGGCTGAATTAATTCCGGCTATTACGCTCGGGCTACCCGGGGGGGCCACGTCGGCGATTTTCTTGGCGGCAATTACATTGCATGGTCTTCAGCCGGGAGCTGCTTTCTTTTCCAGCGATTCGGCGATTTCCTATATTGTCTTTGTCGGCATGCTCTTATCGCAAATTGCCTTTTTTGTTTTGGCGATGATCGGCATGAAGTATTTCGTCAAGGTGACATTGGTGCCGAATGAAATACTCGGTGTCGCGATTATCACACTGGCGCTGGTCGGCTCTTACGCGTACCAGTATAAGGTTACCGACATGTTTATCGCGATTGCTTTTGGCGTCCTCGGCTATATTATGGTGAAGTATCGTTATCCTCTTGCTCCGCTTATTCTCGGTCTCGTGCTCGGGAGCATGGTGGAAAGCAATTACCGAAGAGCCTTGCTGATGTCCGACGGCTCTCATAGTATCTTCTTTACGCCGTTCCCGCTGACAATCTTGATTGTTACGATTCTGATTCTGGTGTTTCCATTCTTGATAAAAACGATAAAAAAAATTAATAAAAAGGAGAATGATTATGACAACAACCAAACTTTATCCTAGTTTTCAAACACATTTGGAAAAGTTAGAAGAGAAGGGTCTCGTTCGACATATTTATAAAGAAATTAACAAAGATACGGAATTGCATCCATTAGTGCGCTGGCAATTTAGAGGCGGAATTCCGGAGAGTGAAAGAAAAGTATTCGTGTTTCATAATGTGACAGACAGCAATGGGCGTAAATATGAAATGCCGGTCGTCGTTGGTGGATTATCGGTTAACCGTGAAGTGTACAGCATCGGAATGGGGGTGGAAGTCGAAGATATCGGCAAGAAATGGGCGGAGGCGCGGGCCAATCCGATCGCTCCGGTCGTAGTGGAAGAGGCGGCCTGCCAGGAGGTCGTCTATAGCGAGGATGAGTTAGATGTCGACGGTCAGGGTCTTGAGCATATTCCGGTGCCGATTTCGACGCCGGGCTTTGATAATGCGCCATACACGACATGCTCACAATATATTTCAGTCGATCCGGAGAACGGGATTCAAAATATGGGAACATACCGGGCTCAAATAAAAGGCTCAAAGCGGGTCGGCATGAATCCGTCAATTGAGATGGGGCAAGGAATCTATCAGCATTGGCTGAAATATAAGAAGATGGGCAAACCGATGCCCGCCGCTTTAGTTATCGGTGGACCCCCGGCCGTGTCCTACTGTTCTGTGCAAAAGTTGCCATATAATACGGATGAATTTTCCGTCGCGGGGGCGTTATTGGGCGAACCGCTCAGAGTCGTAAAAGCAAAAACGGTAGACCTGCTTGTACCGGCTGATGCGGAAATCGTCATAGAAGGGTATGTGCCGACAGACTCGCTTGAGCCGGAAGGGCCATTTGGTGAATCCCATGGCCATGTCAATTTACAGGAATTTAACCCATATATGAATGTGACGGCGATTACGCGCAAGAAAAAGGCTAATTTTGTCTCGATTATTAGCCAGGTAACGCCGAGTGAAAGCAGCTTAATTAAAAAGGTGGCGTTTGAGCCGGTTTTTCTTGATCATTTGAAAAACACATTGCGCATTTCCAGTGTAAAACGTGTCGTGATGCATGAGCCGCTGACGAATCTGCGTAAGCTTGTCGTTATTCAAATGAGCGATCCGACCGATACGGATGTTTGGCGGGCGTTAACGGGAGCCGCGTCCTTTCAGCCGGCTGTCGGCAAGCTTGTCATCGCTGTCAGTGATGATATTAACCCCGAGAATAGTGATGCGATTTTCTGGTCAATGTGCTATCGGATGAATCCGACAAAGGACGTCCAAATTTTGCACGGAAGAGAGCCGGGACACGGACCGAGGACGTCCGGAGCCAAACGGGGTGATGAGGCAACGGACGGTGCGATGCTGATGAATGCGACGAAAAAAGAAGATTTGCCACCGTTATCTTTGCCGAAGAAAGAATATATGGAAAGAGCGAAAGAGATTTGGGAGGAGCTGGAACTGCCAACGCTGCGTCCGGAATGGCCATGGTATGGCTTCTCGATGGGGGATTGGGATGAATTTAATGAAAAGATGGCGGAACGGGCGGTCAGAGGAGAATATTTCCAAACAGGAGCCGAGCAGGTGAATCAGCGGGTTGGTCCGGAATGGATCAACAAGGATACGAAATGGTATAAGGATGAGCAGGAATAAAATTGATAGAAAGCGATCACAACTGAGTCTCTTGCCGGACTCAGTTGTATTTATGCTTATACATATTGTATTGTCTATTTATAAAAGCTTGCATTATTTATCATAAAAGGAGGAAGAGGGATGAAAAGGATAACGGTGTTAACAGAGTATAAAGCGGAGGAAGGGAAGAAGCAAAACGTGCTGGAGGCACTAGATGAATTAAAGGAGCAAATCGAAGCTTTAGGAGGCCGGGAAGTGATTATTTACGAGGGCGTAGATCAGCCTGGTCTTTTTGTCGAACAATTTATGCTGCCAAATATGCAAGCATATGAAAAAATGAAAAGAATACGAGAAGAAGAAAGGATAGATTTCTGGAAAGCGTTTAATTCTTATATATTGGGAGGGAAGAATAAAATTAATATGTGGGCATTTGAAAAAAAATAGTGTTATTATATACCTTACTTAACCAATAGAAAAAGTAGGAAACTAGGAGGTAATACAAGTCGATGGCCGAATACAGTTCTTTAGCTGCAGTAGAGCGCACGTTTGTTATTATTAAAACACTTGTCGGGAAAGTGAATGGATTGAGCGTCTCCAAGCTCGTCGAAGAAACAGGAATATCCAAAAGCATCGTTTCACGAATTTTGAAAACCTTAAAGGATAACAATTATGTCGAGCAGGACCCTGACACGAGATTTTACCGTTTATCCTATGATTTTATCGGACTGTCATTGAAGCATTTTAACGCTTTGGGGGTAGATGGAATATTTCTCCCGGCCTTAAGAACGATATCAGCAGAAGTGAAGGAGCTTGTGCAGCTGTCTGTCGTAAGTCAGGAGAAAGTCTATTTTGTGCAAAAAATTGAAGGGGACAATCAGCTGAAGGTCGCTGATATGCTGGGGAAGGAAGCGCCTCTTCACTGCTCGGCCGCGGGGAAGATGTGGTTGTCGACTTTGCCGCAGGAGGAGATTATCAGGCTTGTCAGCCAGCATGGAATGTCGCGTTATACAGAGAATACAATTACGGATCTGAACGAATTGTTGAAGGAGCTGGAAAAAATAAAGCACCTTGATTATGCAGTCTCACTCGAAGAGTTTAACCAGGGAATTACAGGAGTGGCGGTCCCAGTTTACTCCAACGCCAAGGAACGGCAATTAATGGCCAGTATTGTCATTACGGCTCCGACTGTCAGAATGCCTGAACAAAAAATAAAGCAAATTGTTCAAACATGCAACGACTCGATTGGACCATTGAAGGATCAGCTGCCGACAATTGAATAAAGCTGGGTGATGGGGCCGGGCCAAAAGGTTAAAAACAACCTTTTGCCCGGCCTTAAGCAATGTGCTGGACAGTCACGAGCTGGTAACCTTTGTTTTGTCTTGCCTTCCTCACCTTTTAAAGTTATTCGAGGGTGGCTGAAAGCATCCCTAATTGTAACGGCACTGCACGCCGCTTCAAAGAAAAACGACTCAGGCGTTTTTCTTATATAAAATTGTTAAATAATTTTGATTTTTTCATTGATTGTTAAAACGGATCATACTATAATCAAATAAGAAACAAAGTTTCCTCTTAAAAATAAGTTACTTAATACAACTAGGTGTAGAGAGGAGGATAGGAAAAACGAGAGGAAATCAACACACAAAGTGAAAGAAACGGAGGGTTGGTAATGAACGTAAAAAAAGGACTGCTCGTCATCATAGCCATATTGATGCTTTTAGTGGTTGCAGCCTGTGGGTCCAACACAGAAAATGCCGAAAGTGAAGGAAGTGGACAGCAGGAAGGATCAGGTGATCAAGCCGCAGCAGCAGACAGTCATTATCCAGAGCATGAAATTGAGATTATCGTCCCTAATGCAGCTGGAGGCAGTAATGACCTCGTCGCGCGTTCGATTTCCCAGCAATTGTCTGAGCATTTGGGGGTACCTGTCGTCATTCGTAATGTTGAAAGCGCTGGGGGGAGTATTGCGAGAGCGCAAGTATTTGGCGAAGAACCCGATGGCTACACGATTTTAACAAGTCCGATGCCGTCAATGTCGATTGGTGAGCTCGTTAATAACGATGATTTTAAAGTGCTGGAATTTGAACCTGTTTACCAAATCTTCGGTAATAATTCCACCGTTGTCGCCGTTCCGTCTGATTCAGAAATTGAAACGATGGAAGATTTATTTAACGCTTCGAAGGGAAAGGCACTTACCGCTGCAGGAACAGGGGCGGCAACGAACTCAACGCTCGCCAGTATTCTTTTACGTGAAAGCGGTCTTGAGCATCAATATATCCCGTTTGAAGGCGACGCCGGGGCATCGACGCAGGTCGCTGGAGGACATGTTGATTTTGGACTTATTAGTGAAGCCGGGGCCGAAGCTTTGGTAAGAGATAATCAAGTCCGGATTATCGGCTATCTCGGCGAGCAGCGTTCTGAAGTTTATCCTGATGTCCCGACAATGGTTGAGCTAGGCTATGAGGACGCCTATTTTGAAATTGTTTACGGCTTTTTTGCTCCTCCAGGAACGCCGGCTGACATAATCGAAATTCTTGAAAGCGCTTTTACAAAGGCGGTTGAAGAAGAGTCCTTCATTGAAATGGGGACCAATTCAGGGTTTATTGTCAGCACGCGGAATGCCGAGGAATTCGGGGAGAACATTGAATATATTCATAACCGGATCGCGGAATTGCAGGATATGTTTGAAGTTGATTAAAAAAAGAGGTGAGCAAATTGAAAATCATTGATCTTTCACAGGAAATTTTCAAAGGACAGCCGGTCTATCCCGGTCATCAGCCGACTGTTGTCTTTCCGATGACCGAGCTGAAGGAAATCGGCGGGGGGAAACGGTCGTTTGCCGTTAATACCATTTTAATGTCAGAGCACGCCGGAACTCATACCGACTCTTTTATTCACATGGACGGCAACCCGGATGCGAAATCGATTGAGGAGATCGAATTGGAACGGTTTGCCGGGCCTGCGGTCTGCTTAGACGTCTCCGCTGTACCTGATTCAGATTTCATTACAAAGGATCATTTGATTAAGGCATGTGAACAAGCGCATTTGGATCTGACAGGGAGTAAAGTCGTCTTATTGTACACAGGCACGTATGAACGGCATTTTCCAAAGCCGGTCTACAACAAGCAGAATCCAGGTTTGAACCGCGAAGCAACAGAATGGCTCGCCGATCAAGGGGTGCAGCATATCGGAATTGACGCCGTCAGCATTGACGTCAGCCCTCATAAAGGAGAGGAATGGAAGCCCGCTCATACTGTTTGCGCAGAGCGGAATCTATTAAACACGGAAAATCTCGGAGATTTGCGCGAGGTTGCCGGCAAGCGATTCCTTTACATTGGATTCCCATTGAAAATTAAAAAGGGAACAGCCGGATTAACGAGAGCGGCAGCGATTTTAAATGCTGAGATAGTAGAGGGAGGCCTACGATGATTATTGAAGATCAGTTTAACGTACAGGCAAAAAAACAGGATGTGTGGACATTTTTAATGGATACAGAACAATTAGCACGCTGCCTGCCGGGCTGCGAAGAAGTCGATGAAGTGGAAGATGGTGTTTACCAGGCTGTTGCCAAAGTGCAGATCGCCTTTATGAAGTTAAAGTTCAATCTCAATGTCCGTATCACAGATTTGGATCCGCCGAATCAGCTGCAATCAGAGATTGTAGGAAAGCCATTTTCATTAGTCGGTCAATTGAAAGTACAAGCGAAATTGGATTTGGTCGAAGTTGAGGAAGGATCGACGGATGTTCAATATTTTATGGATTTAAGTTTGGCCGGGAAGCTGGGCTCAATCGGTCAGTCTGCTTTTCGTTCAAAGGCAACAGAGATGGGAGCGGAATTTGCGGCCAATATTAGAGAAGCTCTTGAGGAGAACACGGTAAAACGGTAAAGAGAGGAGGAGATGAAATGGAAGAAACAGTATGGATGGAACCTGATACGTTACAAGATGTTAAAGAGATTCTGGCCCAGGGAGACCCGGAAATCAGGGTTGTAAGTGGAGGAACCGCTCTGTCGCTCATTATGAAGCAGGGAATGTTCGACCCGAAAAAGATGGTCAGCTTAAAAAAGGTCAAAAACGAATTGAGCTATATTCGACACGATGAGGAGCAGAACATCCGCATCGGCAGTATGACAACATTGCGGGAAATCGAAATCGATCCTCTTGTGAAAGCGGAACAGCCAGTCATTGCCGAAGCGTTAACCCATGTCGCCAACCCGCGGATTCGGTATGTCGCCAGCCTCGGCGGGAATTTGGCGCATGGGGATGCACATTTGGATTTGCCACCGATTCTCATGGCTCTCGGCGCAAAAATTAAGGTTGAAAGCAGCAAGGGGGACAGATGGCTGGAGCTGGATGATTTTTTTCAAGGCTATTATGAGACTGCCATCGAGCCTGATGAAATGTTAACCGAAGTGCTCATTCCGAAAAAAATCGCCGGACTGCGCGGCACGTATTTCAAATATACGACGTTATCAAATGACGACTGGCCGACGGTAGGGGTTGCGGTTTTCCTGAAGACGATCGAAGGGATTGTCGCCGATGTCCGGATCGTGATCAGCGCCGCAACGGATAAACCGACCCAATTGCCTGAAGTCGAGCAATGTGTACGAAACAAATCGTTAAATGAAGAAACCATCATGGAAGCTGCACTAAAAGCGTACGAAGTGGTAGAACCGTTAGAAGATTTAAGAGGCTCGGTCTGGTACAAAAAAGAGATGATTAAAGTTCATATAAAACGGGCGCTAGAGCAGCTAAAGACTGAAAGCTAAAAGGAGTGATAGGTGTGGCGTTAGGAAAATCAATTCGTCGAGTCGAAGCAAAGGCGAAGGTGACGGGCAAGGTTGACTATGTCATGAACATGACGATGCCGGAAATGCTTCACGTCAAGCTGTTACGGAGCACAATTCCGCATGGGAAAATTAAAAACATCGATAAACGAGCCGCGGAAGAAATCGAAGGCGTTATTAAAGTCGTCACCGGAGAAGATTTGCAAAAGCTCGATATTAACTATTACTACGGTCCGGCTTTTCGCGATCAGCCTGTCATTGCGATTGACAAAGTTCGTTACGTCGGAGATCCGGTCGCAGCCGTTATCGCCGAGTCGGTTGAAATAGCGGCAAAGGCAGTTAACTACATTGAAGTGGAATATGAGGAATTCGAGCCGGTATTTCAAGTATTGGATGCGATGAAGGAAGACGCGCCCATTGTTCATGACACGATCCGGCCGGCCGGAAGCTTTGCAGATTTAAAGTCGCTGTTGCCGAAAAGCGGAAGTAACATTTGTCTTCATTATAAATTAAGACACGGTGATATTGAGAAAGGCTTTGAAGAAGCAGATCATATTTTTGAAGATACGTTTACGACACCGGCGGCGGTTCATCTACCGATGGAGCAGCATGTCGCACTCGCCTATCTCGATGCCGAAGAGAGAATGAACATTTGGACAGCCAATCAAAGTCCATCGTTTGTCAGAAGTGAGGTCTCTCATGTATTGAAGCTTCCTGAAAGTAAGGTGAGAGTCCGTGTCCCTTATTTAGGTGGCGGGTTTGGCACGAAGCTCTATGTGAAAATTGAAGCGTTGACGGCCGTGTTAGCGCTCATTGTGAAAAAGCCGGTTAAACTGGCGCTGACGATGGATGAAGTGTTTATTACGCTAACGAAGCATGCGACGGTTTTCACGTTGAAGACGGGAGTGACGAATGACGGCAAAATCGTCGCCAGAAAATGTACCGTTGCCTGGGATACAGGCGCCTATGCTGACATCGGCCCGCGTATTACGCAAAAATCAGGCTTCACAGCAGCCGGTCCCTACGACATCCCGCATGTGCAGATCGACTCGTACTGCGTTTATACAAATAACGCACCGGCCGGGGCGTTCCGTGGCTTCGGCATCCCGCAATTAGTCTGGGCCTATGAATCGCAGATGGATATTATCGCCGACAAGATGGGCTGGGATCCGCTCGAATTTCGCAAATCGCAAGTGCTAATCGAAGGAAAAGAGCACGCAACCGGGCAAATTATGAACTCGATTGGCTTCGGCGAAATTTTAGAAAAAATTGATGACCGGCTTGATTGGAAAACGTACCGTAGCACAGCGAAGCAACCAGATCAGCAAAACCCAAGAATCCGTGGCCGGGGGATGGCGATCGGACTGAAGGCCGTACTTACGCCATCGATTTCAGGAGCAGTGGTAACATTGTTTGCTGATGGAAGCGCCTCTGTTTATTCCAGCACGGTTGATATGGGGCAAGGCTCTGATACGATCCTCGGGCAAATTGCCGCAGAAGTACTCGGACTTCCGAGTGATAAGGTGCGCGTCGTTCATCCGGATACGGATGTGACGCCATACGATACGATCACCGCTGCGAGCCGTTCAACTTTTTATATGGGAAATGCGATTCAAAAAGCGGCGGAAGATGTCAAACGTCAATTGTTTGAGTTCGTGAGCGGATATTACGAAGTAGGTTCAGAAGAGTTGGAATTGAAGGACGAAGCTATATTTGTCCGCAACGAGCCGGATAAAAAGCTGGCCATTACCGAAGTGATTAAGAAAATATTTAAGATGCCTGCCGGAAGCATTATCGGGCGCTATGTATTTGAAAGCCACTATCAAAGCCCTGATCCGGAAACCGGTCAATCTGATGATGTGGCGATCTTCTGGTTTGCCGGTGGAACTGCGGTAGAAATCGAAGTTGACCGCGAGACGGGCAAAATTGACATTTTGAATATGGTATCGCTCGGTGATGTCGGAAAGGCGATTAATCCGTTTCAAGTTCATCAGCAATTGTATGGAGCGGCGATTATGCAAATCGGCCAGGCGCTGTTCGAGGAATGTAAATATGATCATGGACAGATGATCAATGCAAGCATGGCAGATTATAAAGTTCCTACTTTCAAAGATTTGCCGGCCCGGTCTGAAACGATTATTGTCGAAGACCCGCATCCGGAAGGCCCGTTTGGAGCAAAAGGGGTGGGAGAAACGGCTTCTTTTGGTGTCCAGCCGGCGATTGCCAATGCACTCCACGATGCTCTCGGTGTGCGGATTAAAGATATGCCGCTCACGCCTGAAAGAGTGCTGGCGGCGATAAAAGAAGCGGAAGAAAGCAGCAACAGCCGTCAGAAGGTCAGTGTGACTAATGAAGCGAAGGGTGAGCGTTAATGAAAAGACAAATACAGTTTACGTTGAATGGAAAGCCTGTGACAGCGGATGTCGCTCCGCATGAAACATTGCTTGATCTATTGCGCGATACATTTCAATTAACGGGTGCAAAGGAGACATGCGGCTTGGGACTTTGCGGCGTTTGTACCGTCCTTGTGTCCGGCAAGCCGGTAAGCGGCTGCCTCCATTTCGCTTCTTCGATTGACGGGGAAGAGATCGTTACGATTGAGGGACTGGAAACCGAAGAAGGGCTTCATCCGATTCAGGAAGCCTTCTATGAACAAAAAGCATTCCAATGCGGGTACTGTACGCCCGGGATGATTTTAATGGCGAAAAAGCTCTTGGAAGAAAATCCAAACCCGACAGAAGACGAAATAAAAGACTATATGGTCGGAAATATTTGCCGCTGTGCCAGCTATGCACAAATTTTCGCAGCGATTCAGGAAGCGGCTTCACTCCTGAAACAGGAGAAAGTGAAGCTGTGATAGATAAGGATGTGGGAAGATGATCAAGAAACAGGAAGGCAATCCGCTCGATTTACGCCACTGGTTAGAGGAGATTGAGGCAGAGGGAGAGCTGACGAAAGTCGATGGAGCTGACTGGAATTTAGAAATTGGCGCCATCAGTGAATTGAACGTAAAAAAAGCGCAAAATTCCGCTCTATTATTCGATCAAATTATCGGTTATCGAGAAGGCTTCAGGGTGCTGACCTGCAGCACGAGCAGCCCGAAGCGGTTAGCCTCGATTTTACGGCTCGATGTCGACAGCACGCATAAAAGCCTCGTAACAGGATTAAGAGGCAAGCCGAAACAATGGGAAAAGGAATCTGTTGACTACGAGCCTGTTTATACAGAGGACGGTCCGATTTTTGAAAACGTACAAAGCGGGGAAGAGGTCGATCTTTTTACCTTTCCTTCTCCTTTATGGCATGAAAAGGACGGCGGTCGTTATATCGGCACCGGCTGTTCAGTCGTCACAAAGGATTATGACTCGGACTGGATCAACGTCGGTACCTATCGGGTGATGATTCATGATCAAAACCATGTTGGACTCGATATGGTGCCCGGCAAGCATGGTCATATTCAATATGAAAAATACGAGAAAGCCGGCAAGCCTTTTCCGGTAGCGATTGTCATTGGCGCAGATCCGCTTCATTATCTTATTTCCGGAATTGAGGTTCCTTTTGGAAAATGCGAATATCATTACATCGGTTCGATTTTAAAGGAACCTGTCTCGGTCGTACAGACGCAATTGACTGGACTTCCGGTACCAAGCGCCTCGGAAATCGTGATCGAAGGCTGGATTCATCCCGGGGAGACGAAAATAGAAGGGCCGTTTGGCGAATTCCACGGCTATTATCCTGCCGCGGCCTCGCCGGCTCCTGTTGTCAAAATCGAACGGATTTACTACCGCGACAACCCGATTATTATGGGAAGTCCTCCTGCGAAGCCGCCTAATGATTATTCCTATTCAAAAGCGGTCATGCGCTCAGCGCTGCTGTTCGATGCGGTCGAAGCGGCCGGGATTCCGGACGTAAAGGGAGTATGGGCCCATGAAATCGGCGGCTCCCGCATGTTTACGGTGATTTCGATCAAACAGCGGTATGCAGGTCATGCCCGCCAGGCCGGTCATGTGCTCAGTCAGTGCGGCGTGGGATCCTATTTAGGAAGATATTCGATCGTCGTTGATGAGGATATTGATCCTGCGAATCTGGCTGAAGTGATGTGGGCTGTTTCGACGAGAACGGATCCGGAGCTTGATATCGATATTATTAAAAGAGCGATGGGATCGAAAAATGATCCGATGAAGATTGCTTATCCATATAAAGCGCCCTTCAGCTCAAGAGCAATTATCGATGCATGCCGGCCATATGATTATATAAACGAATTTCCGGAAGTCGCCGAAGCGAGCAAGGAGCTGCAAGAAAGCACGTTAAAAAAATGGGCCCATTTATTTTAGGAGGAGAGCGATGAAAGGAACTATCGGATTTGGCTATAACGAAAAAGTGAAGCGTACCCCGCCTGCCCGGCTGAAACAGCTGGAAGGGGTTGCTTCTTCCACGATTACCGATGCGCAGCGCCGGACAGGAACGATGCATCCGCGAATCAAGCCGATCGCTGCCGGCAGCAGGCTCGTTGGGAACGCCCTTACGGTGGAACTGCCACCGGGGGATAATTTCATGCTTTATGTCGCATTAAAGCTTGCTGAACCAGGTGACATTCTCGTCGTCACGACGCAAGGGAATCAAACAAAGGCCGTGTGGGGGGAGTTAATGACGCAATCTGCGCAGGCGCTTCGTCTTGGCGGGATTGTGATTGACGGCTTAATTCGCGATAAAACGGCCAATCAGGAAAGAGACCTTCCTATTTTTTGCCAGGGAGCGGTTCCGGTCAGCGTTGAAAAAAATGGTCCCGGCTTCGTCAATGGTGAAATCAGCTGCGGGGACGTAACGGTCCGCCCCGGTGATGTCATCGTCGGGGATGACGATGGCATCGTTGTCATCAAGCAGGAAAATGTCGCCGCCGTAATCGAACAGCTTGGCGCGATTGAGAAACGGGAAGAGCAACGGGTAGCGGAGATTGCGGCCGGTCAGGTTCTCCCGGCATGGGTAGAGAATAAAATGAAGGAAGTGGATTTGGTCACGGAAAATCGAGTTCTTGAGTGAAGGGAGGAATACGGATGAATGAGCTCCGTGGATTGCTGAAGCAGTTGGATGAATGGAAGGAGCAGGGCGAGCGCGTCGCGATGGCTACTGTCGTCGCGATTAACGGCTCGGCCTACCGGCGACCGGGAGCCCGTCTGCTTATTGCGGAGAATGGTCAATCGGCCGGAATGATCGGCGGCGGCTGCTTTGATCAGGATGTGATCGAGGTTGCGCTGCAAGTGATTAAAACTGGGAAGCCGCGCCTGCACTTGTATCACTTAAGTGACACGAGCGTCTGGGGGCTCGGCCTCGGCTGTAATGGCAGCGTCTTCATCTTGATTGAGTCACTGGAAACAGCCGAGGGCCGGGAATGGAGAAACGAAGTCACGCAGGCGCTCACGACAAAGCGTGCATTGACCATCAGCCACGCATTTTCAAAGGAGCTTACCTTTTCCCGTCCTTTTATTAATGAAGAAGTGGCGTTTGCGAGGTCGTATCACGCTGGTGAAGCAAAACCGACGCCAGGCGGGTTCTGTGAAAAAATCAATCCGGACGCCCGACTGGTCATCTTCGGTGCCGGACAGGACGCGGTGCCGGTCGTTGATTTGGCCGGCCAATGCGGTTTTGAAGTCGTCGTTGTTGATCACCGGGAGAGCGCTTTAACGAAGGAGCGCTTTCCGAAAGCGGCTGGGCTAATTCTTGCCCGGTCAGAAGACTATCGGCAGAAGATCGTAGCTGAAAAAAATGACTATGTTTTATTTATGACGCACCGTATTGATCACGATGCGCTTGCCTTTGATTTTTATCGAAGCTGTGCACCGGGCTATCTCGGCTTTTTAGGTCCGAAACGAAGAATGGAGCAAATCGCCGGAGAGATTCTTGGTTTAGATAAGACCGAGATGGAAAGGCTATCGCCGTATATCCATGCCCCGGTTGGCCTTGATCTCGGAGCTGAAACACCGGAACAAGTCGCTGTGAGCATTCTGTCAGAAATCATGATCCGAAAAAACAACAGACAGTTGCAATTTCTAAAAGATAAAGCAGGTCCGATTCATGCTGCTGAACAGCTTTCACTACAGACGACAAAATGAGAAGAGAGGGAGTAATCAGGTGTGGGCTTTTTGATTGCGGGTTTGTCAGCGGTCTTTTATTCGTTGAGCAATGTTCTGATGAAAAAAGGAATGAGGCACTCAGCAACAGACAATGGAATGCTGATTACCCTCTGTATCAATATTTGCTTGCTCGGTTCATTGCTCGGGATTTCCCGCTGGTTGGCTCCGGTGAACGGAAACACAGGCGATGAAATGGGACTTTGGTTATTT
This sequence comes from Halalkalibacter oceani, assembly GCF_023715705.1. GTDB lineage: Bacteria > Bacillota > Bacilli > Bacillales > Bacillaceae_D > Halalkalibacter > Halalkalibacter oceani_A. Next base: position 119,715 of record NZ_JAMBOS010000004.1, on the reverse strand, counting down.
TTGGCTGCTGGATTTTTAACCGCCTTTTTAGGGAGAATGATGCTCTTTAGCGGCATTCGGAAAATAGGATCATCTCGTGCAGCGGGAATTAAAAACTCAGCTCCTATTTTTACTCTGTTGTTTGCCATTTTTATTTTAGATGAAACGATTATCGGCATGACCTGGCTCGGGATTGGCTTGATCTTTCTCGGGCTGTTTGTGCAAGGCTATGTCCTATTTAAAAAGGAAGGAAACAAAGTCGATCAGTTCGGCTTTCTGATTTCCCTGGGAGCTGCGCTTGGCTTCGGGATTGGGCAAGGAGTTCGCAAGCAGGCGCTTGATTACTATCCCGATCCTTTTGCCGGCGCTTTTTTTGGCGCCTTAGCAGCATTACTCAGCTTTGTTTTGATCACGGCGTTCAAAAGGGAGCTTTTGCAAACGCTCAAAAACAATGTTACCTTGCCGAATCGCTACTATATTCTTGGCGGTATTTTCACCAGTCTTGCGCTTTTATCATTTTTTATTTCGATTTCCTTCATCCAGGTCGCCTATGCGGGGGCGATTTTGGCGATTGAACCGATTGTGACGATTATGCTCAGTAAAGTGATGCTCGGTTCTGAAGAAAAGGTGACGGTTCCGCTGCTCGTCTGTGCATGTTTGATCTTTCTTGGCGCCGGAATGATCTCTCTTACAGCCTGAACCGGAAGAAAGAGAAAATGCTGTTTTTCCGGCTGTTTAGTATCTCGTCTATTAAAAAAATGGTAAAATAGAAGCTACATTTAGAATTTTGGAAAAGGAGCTTTGCCATGTCAGTATCTGAGCATAAACAAGAAGCACCGAAGACGGTAAACTGTTTCGTTCTGACTGTGTCTGATACACGGACGAAGGAGACGGACAAAAGTGGAGCGTTAATGAAGCAATTGCTGGAGGAAGGACAGTACCGTGTCACCGGCTATGCGATTGTCAAGGATAGTGAACAGGAGATTCAGGCGGTGATTAAGGAAGCGGCCGGCCGTGAAGATGTCGAAGCGATCTTAATTAATGGCGGCACGGGAATCGCTTCTCGCGACCGGACGTATGAGGCCGTATCTCAGCTGCTGGAAAAAGAGATGCCCGGGTTCGGTGATCTGTTTCGTTATTTGAGCTATGTCGAGGATATCGGTTCGGCGGCGATGCTCAGCCGGGCCGTCGCCGGGATCTACCGGGATAAAGCGGTCTTTTCTACTCCCGGCTCCTCTGGAGCGGTTCGCCTGGCGATGACGAAGCTAATCGTTCCCGAGCTCGGACACGTGATGCGAGAGATCTACAAGGATGCCAAGGCTCGCTAAAGAACGATAAAAATGAGACCACTGAAAAAGTTAGTGAAAAAGAGTAAATCGTCCTTTTTCACTAGCTTTAGGAAAACGCGGTTTTACTGGAGTGATCTCACCATTTGGTGCTACAATGGGTACAAAGAGGGCTTATCATAGTCCGGGAAGCTGATTGCTCGTAAATGAGAGAAAGTGAGATGGATGATGGAGTTCACACATTTTAACAGTCAAGGACGGGCGAAAATGGTTGATGTTTCTGAGAAAAAAGAAACAAAAAGAGTGGCGGTGGCGCGAAGTGAAATCAAAGTCGCACCGCTTGTCCTTGAAAAAATAGAAAAGCAGGAAATCGGCAAAGGTGATGTGTTCGCGGTAGCGCAAATTGCTGGAGTAATGGCGGCGAAAAATACAGCGCAAATTATTCCGATGTGCCATCCGCTGCCGCTGACGGGAATTGATATTATCTTCCGTCCGCAACGCTTCGACACATATGCGGTTATTACAATTGAAGCAACTGTCAAGACAACAGGGAAAACAGGGGTTGAGATGGAAGCGTTGACGGCGGCGAGTGTTGCGGCGCTGACGATTTATGACATGTGCAAGGCTGTTGAGAAAGAAATGGAAATCGGCCAGACGTACGTCGTGAGAAAAACAGGTGGAAAAAGCGGAGATTATGAAAGACAGCTGGATAATTAAGAGAAAACGATATCGGGGGAAAGGGTGATCGTATGGAAAAACATATTGTTGATAAGCTGAATCGTCCTCTCCATGATTTACGGATATCGGTTACAGATCGCTGCAATTTTCGCTGCGGCTACTGTATGCCTGCGGAAATTTTTGATAATGATTATCCCTTTTTGACAAACAGCGAGCTGCTGAGCTTTGAGGAAATGCTGCGGCTCATCCGTTCTTTTGCGGAGCTCGGTGTCAACAAAATCCGGATTACAGGGGGAGAGCCTCTGCTGCGCAAAGGAATTGCCGGTCTTATTTCGGATATTGAGCAAATAGACGGAATCACGGATATCGCGCTGACGACAAATGGCGTGCTGTTAAAAAAGCATGCCGCGGCGCTAAAAGCAGCCGGCTTGAAGCGGGTAAATGTCAGCCTCGACAGCCTTGATGATGAGTTGTTTGGCCGGATGAACGGCCGCGGTTTTCGAACAGGCCCGGTGCTGGAAGGGATTGAAGCAGCAGCTGAGGCAGGCCTTGACGTTAAAATTAATATGGTCGTGCAAAAAGGGGTCAACGACCAGGAAATTATGCCGATGGCCCGCTATTTCCGCGAAAAGGGCCATACGCTGCGTTTTATCGAATTCATGGATGTCGGCAATTCAAACGGATGGAAGCTGGATCAAGTTGTCCCAAGCCGGGAAATCGTCGAGATGATCAATCGTGAGCATCCACTTGAAGCGGTTGGACCTGAGTATTACGGCGAAGTCGCCAAGCGCTACCGCTATGCCGGAACGACGACGGAAATCGGCCTGATCACCTCGGTGACGAATGCGTTTTGCTCGACCTGCTCTCGCGCCCGCGTGTCGGCCGATGGCAAAATGTACAATTGTTTATTTGCCGCCAAGGGCCATGATCTGTTACCGGTTTTACGGGATGAGGCCGATGATGAACAGGTAAAGGAGCGGATTCGTCAGATTTGGAACGGTCGGGCAGACCGCTATTCAGAAGAGCGTTTAAGCCAGACAAAGAAAAGAAAGAAAAAAGTCGAAATGTCACGAATTGGCGGCTAAGCTTGGCCAGGAAGAGACAGCAGAGGAGGTTTATCTTTGACAGCAACTTTATTTGAGATTACAGCAGAACCGATCTCGATTGAGGCCGTTGTGGCAAAGGTCGTGCACCCTAATGCCGGAGCGGTGAACACGTTTATTGGAACCGTTCGTGAACTGACAAAAGGAAAAAGGACATTATATTTAATTTATGAGGCATATGAAGCGATGGCGGTAAAACAGCTGCAAAAGGTCGGTGCGGAAATCAAGGAAAAATGGCCGGGAGCAGAGGTGGCGATCTCGCACCGTGTCGGACGCCTCGACATTTCAGATATCGCTGTCGTCATTGCGGTCGCCACCCCGCACCGGGCGGAATCATTTGAAGCGAGCCGCTACGCGATTGAGCGTATCAAGGAAATTGTTCCAATCTGGAAAAAAGAGCATTGGGAAGACGGGGAATTTTGGGTTGGCGACCAAAAGGAAACAACCTTTTACAAAACAGGGCAGCCGGAGGTGGAATAATGGCAAGTTTATTGCTGTTTGCTTCATTAAAAGAAAAGCTGGGGACAGATGCATTAACGATTGACCCGGGTCTGAACACAATTGCTGAAGTGCGCGAGTGGCTGATTGAACAGCATCCTGAAGTAAGCGCTGATCTGGAGCAGGTGATCTGGGCGAAAAATGAGGAATATGCCGAGTTAAGCGAAACATTCAGTTCCGACGATACACTTGCCATCATTTCGCCGGTAAGCGGCGGGTAAAGGAGTGGGAAGATGGTAGAAATTCGGCAGAGCATTCCGGTAGATGAAGCAGTGAGACGAATTATGGAGCATGTCAAGACGGGACCGGCAGAGCGTATTTCGCTCGCGGAGGCGCAAGGACGGTTTCTCGCGGAGGACATCGTCGCCTCGCACGATGTCCCTTTTTTCGATCGTTCGCCGGTTGACGGCTTTGCGATGAAAGCCGAAGATACGAAGGCGGCCGGCCCAGATACGCCGCGGCGGCTGGAGGTTGTCGAAACGATCGGCGCCGGCTATGTCGCCACCCGGCAGGTGCTTGGTGGAAAAGCGGTGCGGATTATGACCGGAGCGCCAATCCCGGAAGGTGCGGATGCGGTGATTATGCTGGAGAATGTGACCGAAACGCTGGAAGGGAAGCAGCCGGTGATTGAAATCACCTCACCGGTCGCAGCGGGAGAAAACATTATCCGCCGCGGCGAAGATATGAAGGAGGGAACGGTGCTTCTTAAGGCCGGCAGACAAATGGGAGCGGGGGAAATCGCCTTGCTGGCGACATTTGGCTATGGCGAAATCAACGTCTTTCAGCAGCCGGTGATTGGTGTGTTTGCGACAGGAAGCGAGCTTGTTTCTGTTGATGAGCCGCTTGCTCCGGGGAAGATCCGAAACAGCAATTCACCGATGCTTGAGGCGCAAATTCGGCAGGCAGGCGCGATCCCGCGTTATTACGGGATTCTTGTTGATGACTTCGATCAAAGCTATGAGGCAGTTGCCGGGGCGTTGAAAGAGGTCGACTATGTGATCACGACAGGGGGGGTGTCAGTCGGCGATTTTGATTATGTGCCGGCAATTTTGGACAAGCTTCAGGCCGAAGTGCTGTTTAATAAAGTTGAAATGCGCCCTGGCAGTGTCACGACGGTGGCGACGGTCGGGGATAAATGGTTTTTCGGTTTGTCCGGCAATCCGTCGGCCTGCTTTGTCGGCTTTGAGCTGTTTGTCCGTCCAATTGTCAAAACCTATTTAGGTTCCTCAACACCGCATCTGCACAAAACAGCAGCGCTGCTTACAACGGACCTCGGCCGGCGGAACGAGTTTGCCCGCTTTGTCCGCGCGAGATTGACGGTGGAAGACGCAACGCTCTCTGTCACGCCGGTCGGACTGGAAAAGTCCGGTATCGTGTCATCTCTTGCCGAAGCGAACGCCTTGCTCGTCGTCCCACCGCGGACGGAGAAGCTGCGAGCAGGCGAGAAGGTCGATGTTATTTGTTTAGAGGTGCATCCGGGCGTGCCTGGAGTTTAAAATATAAGCTTTCAGCAGCTCGTTTTGACCTGCTGTTTCAGGATGTCGTAAAAAGGGAAAATCACCCTTTATGGCATCCTTTTTTAGTTCAGAATTAGAAAAAGAGACCAATTAGCGAATGAGAATGAGGACTAGACGAAAGACTGAGGGGGACCGGCGAAAGTGCGCTGGGAACAGGGACGGAGGTTTTCAAATGGAACTCATTACGGTGCCAGGCGGATCGTTCTTTATTATCGGAATTCCACCCCGGCCGGTCTCTTCATAAAAGTATTGCCACACATTGATTGAAATGGAGTACAATGAAAGAAAAAAGGAGGGAATCGGAATGGAACAGGAGCAACAGAAACAGGGAATTTCCCGTGTCATTGATCTGGCGTACCTCTTTGGTGTTTCGCTTTTGGTGGCTGCGATTGTTTATTTTTTTGCCGCCAATTGGGGAGCGCTCGGTCACGGCAGCAAAATCAGCCTGATCACGCTCTTGCTGCTTGGCTTCTACGGCATTGCGTTTTTCTTTCGTTACCGCCTGCCATGGCGCCCGTTTGTCGCGAAGCTGTTTTTACTTGGAGGGGTGATCGCCTTTGGCGTTAGTGTTGCTCTGCTTGGTCAAATGTACAATTCACATGCGGACAGTTATCTGTTGTTTCTCGTCTGGCTTGTGCCGGCCTTTTTGTTTGCCGTGCTGACGAGATTGCAATCCTTTTTTCTTTTATCTTACTTCCTGCTGCATGTGACGATTGGCTTTTTCTTATTCCCAAGCTCTGTTGCTATGTACCGCTCTGAAGGAGAGCTTGTTGTCTGGCTTGTATGTCTGGCGCTCGGTAACGCTTTTCTCGGGCTGGGGCTTGCAGCCTGGCGGATTCCTTATCGCGCCTTGTCGTATTTGTCCTATCTCGTCAGTCAGCTTATTTGGCTTGTGATCACGATGCGCTGGGTGTTTGAGTCGTACACCTATCTGCTTAACAGCCTTTATCTGCTTGTTTCGATCATCTTCTTCTATTGGCTTTGGAAAAAAAGGCCGAATCGTGTTCTTTTATTGCTCACGGTTGCCGGAGTTGCGGTTTACGTGGCGGCTAAAGCAATTCTCTGGATGCTTGAGCACGGGTCTGAGCTCTTTTTTATGCTGATTTTGCTGCTCGCCGGGCTGACTGTCTTTGTGGCAGGCTTTGTGCTAAAAAAGCTGCGGACTGTTTATGAAAAGCAAAAGAATCAGGAGGTGCGCTGGTGGCAAAGCCTGCTCGTCCATGCCGTCAGTACGGTTAGTGCTGTTGTGGCGACTACCGCTTTCATCGGCCTGATGACGATGGTTGCCCAATCGCTGCTTTCAGGCTTGTATGTCCTGCTTGCAGCCGCCCTTTTGGTGGCGGTGCTGATTTTTGGCAAAAGACTGGAGGAGGTTTGGCGGCATACAACTGTTCATGTAGGCGTGCTGCTTACCCTCGCCTTTGTCTGGGATGTCCCTGTTTACCTTGCGCTGATCAGTGTGCTCCTGCTTTTGCTGCTCTGGTATAAAGAGGAGAGTCTCTGGATGCATCTGCTGCTGTATGGGGCGACTAATGTCGTTCTTCTGCTTATTATTTGGCCTGATCGTTCAACCGAGCCGGTCATGTGGCTGATGGTCGGGCTGAATCTACTCGCATTGGCCGGTCGGCCGCTGCTGAAGGAGCCGCTGTTGAAAAAACGGCTGACCGCGCTGGTCATGCTTTACGGCTTGCTGTTCGGATTCGTGCTGACATTTTTAACGACGGCTCATCCGTCGGTCTATTATCTATATAATGCGCTGTTTTTTGCTGTCACGACTTATCTCGGCTTCCGTTTTGTCCGGCGGAATGAACGTTTGCTCTCAGGGACGGTGCTCGTTTTTTGGTTCGCCTTTCTGTTTTATAAATATTATGACCTCGTCTGGAGGCTGCTTCATAAATCAGTCGCCTTGCTCCTGCTCGGCCTGCTGCTGCTTGCTGTCGCGATCATACTTGACCGGAAATGGAAGGCAGAGAGAGACAATTCGTCAGCGGCACCTTTTGCCAAACAATGGGCGCTGGTCGTTGTCATTTGTCTGCAGCTCGCCTTTATCGGCTTTCAATATGTGCAGTATGAAACGCATCTTGCCAATGGAACCTTGATTAAGCTTGAGCTGGAACCGCTTGATCCCCGCTCGCTCCTGCAGGGAGATTATCTGACTTTGCAATACTCGATCTCCCATCTTCCTGAGCTGGAAGGCCAGGTTCAACGAGGGGAAAAGCTGAAGCTTGTTCTGTCTCCTGACGATCAGAACGTCTATCATTATACAGGCATTTACCAGCAAAATGGTGCATATAATCAGCCGTATACGCTTCAGGAGGAGGATGTGCTGGTGAACGGAAAGGCGACGGGCTATAACCGCTTTTCATACGGGATTGAAAGCTACTTTATTGAAGAGGGAAGCGGGAGTGAAGCTGAAGCAGAGGCGGAATATGCCTATGTGAAAGTGGCGGAGAGCGGGAATGCTTTGCTGGTTGAGATTGAATAGTTTTTTTGCGGGAGATTATCTCACAGGGAAGTTGATCGAAACGGTGCGCGCCGATACACTATAGCCAGACGACCGAAATGACATTTTTTGAGGAGGGATGAAATGCTCGAGCAATACTTAGAGGATTCCTTTGGAATTATGAAGGAAGACATTTTGATCTCTCCGGTAACGAATAAAAAAGTCGTTGTCAGAGAGCTGCTTCTTCAGGTTGAAAAGGATGGAAGCTCAGAAAATGTCCTCGGAACCCTTCAGCAAATCAAAGGGCTTGGTCGAAAAGGAGCGATCGTTTATTTAAATGGCTTGTCTGATCAAAGTAAGTAGTGAATGGAAGGGCGCCTCAAAAGAGCTGTTTGTCCTTTAGACGGCGTCTGTCTTTTTTGAAAGTCAACTGAATTCAGTTGACTTTTTTTGGTGAGGACGCGTATACTTTAGTTGAGAATGATTATTGATTTTATTTACCTGTCCAACGGGATGAAACATATAAAGGAGAGAAAGAATGTGAGCGACAATCAGATGGTTACGGAATTAGAAGCGCGTTTTTTTCTCTATACGAAAGATCAGACAGTCGTTCATCAGGAATTTGCCGTTGAGCAACTGCTGCAGCAGATGGAAGCAAAAGCTTTTTTACATAAATACGGAAAGCAAATTAAAGCATTGACGCTTCATCCGCCGGCGACATATTTTTGCAGTAAACTGGGGATCGCCGTTGCCGGAATTGTGACGATGCTTGCCCGTCATCATCTGCTTTTACCGATGACGCCGGCGTCGCTAAGCGCACAATTTTATTGGGATGATACTTATCAGGTAGATGGGATGGTTTTCAAGATCAATTCGCTCCACTGGCAGGAGGGGCCGCGTACAGAAGAGTGGCGCCGCGCTGAAATCGGGCAGCTGATTGAAAGCCTTCTCACCCCAGTTGTGACGAATTTCTCGCAGGCTGTTGACATTCGTCCGCGCGAGCTGTGGGGCCAGGTTGCCGCCGGAATGGAGTATGGCAAAACGGTCGGTTTGTCGCTTGCAGCGGATCATGAGGAAGCGGAGCGGATTGAAAGGGACTTTCATTGGCTGATGAAGGAAGCTGATCCGGCGCTGTTTGCCAGCCGCAAAAATGCATTGGACTTCCCGCACCGGCTTGTAGAAAGCCTGACGGAGCCAGGGGTGATGAAGCGGATGAAGCCGACCTGCTGTCTGTACTATCAGACGGAACAGGCAAAACGGAAATGTGTCACCTGTCCGCGACTGACCGCGGCCGATAAAGAGAAGATCAAAGAAGAGATCGCGATTGGATAACCGTCGCCTCTCTTCTTTTTTTGTATAAAAAAGCCATTATACGCCTCAGACCGTAGACAAGAGGCTTTGACAAAAGGTTGTTTTTTTACCTTTTGTCAAAGCCTTTAAGCAATGAGCGGAACCGCCACGATCTTTTAAAGCCCGTTGTGAGTGGGTTTCTCATAACGGGCTTGTGGCGTGTGAAGCCATTGCCAGTAGGTCCAAAGCTAGTTTTGTCTCAAGCTCTTTGTATTTTTTATTTGGTTTTCCGGAGATGGCCCTGCCGGTTCGTTCAACGCCAGCCTGCGGAAAGCGTGCCCCCCATCCCGGTAGCGAGATCGAAGAGCCTTAGAAAAGCCATTATGCGGTTTTCTTATCCTGCTTGTTTTTTTCTGTTAGAATAGAAGCAAATGGAGTAGAGGTGGAGATGAAACCATGACAAAGAACATTAAGCTTATTGCGATTGATATGGACGGCACATTGCTGGATGACCGCCAGGAAATTTCGGACGGGAACCGCGAGGCGATTCGAGAAGCGCGCGATCAAGGAATTCATGTCGTGATTAGCACGGGCCGAACCCGGATGTCCTGTGGCGATCTGGTTGCGCCGCTAGAGCTCGGTACATACTTGATTACGGTCAACGGCAGCGAAATCTGGGATGGAGAAGGCAACCTGGTTGAGCGCCAATTGCTTGATCTGGAGCATATCGAACAAATGTGGTCGTTGAAAAACAAATACGAGACAGCATGCTGGGCGGCCACGGTTGATCAAGTGTGGCGCGATCCGTTTCCGGAGGATCTTTCTAGTCATCAATGGATGAAATTCGGCTTCGACATTGAGGATGATCACATACGAAATCTCATTCTTGAAGAGCTGAAAAAAAATAAAGCATTGGAAATCAGCAATTCCAGTCCGACGAATTTGGAAATCAATGCGGCTGGTGTCAATAAAGCGGCGGCGATTGAGAAGGTATGCGAACGCCTCGGCTTTACGATGGAAAATGTAATGGCGATGGGTGACAGCTTAAATGATTTAGCGATGATCCAAGCGGCCGGCTTCGGAGTGGCGATGGGGAATGCCCAGCAAGTCGTCAAGGATGCTGCTGATTGGGTAACGGAAACGAATCTCGATGATGGAGTAGCCGTCGCGATCCGGAAATTCGCATTAGCATAGGCGACTGTGGAAGTTGTTTAGCTTTGTCGTAAGCGGGGAATAACAAGGAAAACGGACATAGGAGGCTTTTGCGATGGGAAAACTTTCAAAGCTAATCAAATGGGGTGTGATCGCTTACCCGTTTGTTAAGAAATGGATGGCGAAGCGGAATCAGAAGAAACGTGCGACGTATCCAGCCAGTCGCCAGCGCTAATCTAATAAAGGTTAAAAATAGATCGGGCTGCCAATAGGAGAAACACTCCTGCTGGCAGCCCTTGTTTAATGGAAGCTGGGTTTTAACGTGCGAGAATAGCAGTGCGTCCTACATGTCCGGTGTGAGTGAGGTTCTCATAGCGGACTTTAAAAGATCGTGGCGGTTTGCACATGGCTTAAAGGGCTGGGTAAAAGGTTTTTTCCTTTTACCCAGCCCTTACTAACCTATAGATTCATGGATGCGGTTTGGTTTTTGACAACGACGATCACCTTGCCGGCATCGAGCTTCTTTTCGAGCTGCTCCGCCTCGTGCTTCGAGAAGCCAAGCTCTTTAAATTGCGCACGGAGCTCGTCCCCTTGTTTGCGAAACAGATTTTTTAAAGAGGTCCCAACTCCCACTTCACTTGCTCCAACCTGATTTGCTTCCGCTTGTTCGGCCAGACGCTTCGTCCGGTCATCGTCATGGGTGATCACATAAATATCGTCGTCTTTGACCCCGTCAGCCTGCAACCGTCTTACCGCTTGAATCACGTCTTCGTCATTTTGAAATTCCTTATAGAATGGGTTCATGTTTATCGCCTCCTTGGTAGAAAAAATACCCGGCTTGGCAAAAGCTAAACATCAAAGTGAATGTTCAGAAAAGAGTTGCAAATAAAGGGATGTGTTGTATACTTGTAATACAAGTAGACGAATTCAGGAGGTGGAAAGCAGATGGACATCATTTCACCTATTCAACGGCGTAAAATGTCGGAACAAATTTTAGATGAAATCAAAGCATTGATTAAAGATGGAACATTCCCGGCTGATTCCAAGCTTCCTTCCGAAACGGAGCTGGCCAAGCTGTTTCAGGTAAGCCGTTCACCGGTTAGAGAAGCGATCAGTGTCCTCGCGGCAAGCGGAATCGTCGAGTCGCGTCAGGGAGGCGGAAATTGGGTTCGGAAAGTAGAGCTGGTCAATATGCTTGAACCGATGACGATGGAAATGATCGATGCGCAGCAAATTTTTGATCTGCTCGAACTGCGGACAACGATTGAGACCGAAGCGGCAGCATTGGCGGCCGTCCGGCACAGTAAAGAAGACATTGAGAAGCTGGCCGAGGCGTTGCAAGGGTTGGAGAAGCAGATGCTCGATGATGTTGAGGCGGTTGGAAGTGAAGTTGATTACGAGTTTCACCAGATGATTGTCGGGATGGCTGGGAATCCGTTCTTCGTTCAGACGATGGAAAATATTGCTGATCTTTATCAAAGAGCGATGGCGTTTTCCTTGAAGCAAAATGTTGGCTTGCGCGTAAAGCGAAAAAGTGTGTTTGAAGAGCATCAGGCGATTTTCGAAGCGATTCGCCGCCGTGAGCCGGAAGCAGCTTCACAGGCGATGAAGCAGCATTTAGAAACAGCACGGATCAAGCTCGGTGATAAACGACTGCAAGATCAGGAGAAACGGGGGAAACAGGCATGAAAAGCACGGTAGAGAGTGCGGTCATTGAACAGTTGAAGCAGGTTCTTGATGAAAGCAGAGTCTTAACGAAAGAGGAGGATCGGGTAAGTTATTCGTATGACGCTTCCTTCGGCGTCCATATTCCGGAGGTTGTTCTGCAACCGCTTGCAACGACGGAGGTGCAGGAGATTATGAAAATCGCAAGCACTTATAAAATTCCAGTTTATCCGCGCGGTCAGGGAACAAGCTTAAGCGGCGGTCCATTGCCGGTAAAAGGTGGTATCGTACTTGATTTTTCACAGTGGGACAGCAGGCTGGATGTGTACCCGGATGATATGGTGGCGATCGTCTCGCCCGGCGTCAAAACGGCGGCGATTAACGAGAAGGTCAATCAGTTTGGACTAATGTATCCACCCGACCCGAGCAGCTCCAATGTTTCGACGATCGGCGGCAATCTAGCGGAAAATGCCGGCGGTCCGAGAGGGCTGAAATACGGTGTAACGAAGGATTACGTCATCGGTCTGGAAGTGGTGACCGCTGCGGGGGACGTCATTCGGACAGGAGGGCGCACGGTGAAAAATGTAACAGGATATGATTTGACCAAGCTCCTTGTCGGCTCGGAAGGCACATTGGGCGTGATTACCGAAGCGATTTTGCGGCTGATTCCGAAGCCACCGGCGACGGCAACCTTGATGGCTGTCTTTGATGATATTGTCGATTCCGGCAGCTCGATCTCGCGGGTGCTAAGCTCAGGGATTATGCCGGCAAAAATGGAAATTATGGATCAGGCTTCGGTTCAGGCTGTTGAAGACTACCAGCCGCTCGGTTTGCCGACTGATATTGAAGCAATTGTTTTAATCGAGCTTGACGGTCATCCGCAGGCGATTAAAGAAGAAATCGAACGCGTGCAGACGATTTGTCTTGAAGTCGGAGCGCGGGAAGTCAAGGTCGCGCGCAATGCCGCTGAATCGCTGGAGCTGTGGAAGGCGCGCAAGCTCGTTTCTCCGGCAATCGTCCGGCTGAAGCCGACAAAGATCTCTGAGGATGCGACCGTGCCGCGCAGCAAAATTCCGGATATGTTCAAACGGCTGAAGGAGATCCGCGCCAAGTATCAAATTGATCTCGTCGTCTTTGGGCACGCCGGCGACGGAAATCTCCATCCGAATATCATTGCCGACCAGCGTGATCAGGAGGAGATGCGCCGCGTCGAGCAGGCGGTTGAAGAGATATTTCAGGCGGCGATTGAACTGGGAGGAACCTTGTCCGGGGAGCATGGTATTGGGACGATGAAGGCGCCGTTTATGGAGCTTGAATTAGGAAAGGTGGGGCTGGAGATGATGAAGCGAATGAAGCAAAGCTGGGATCCGGATAATATTTTGAATCCGGGGAAAATCTTCCCTGAAGAAGGTCAAAGGTTCGTGTTGCGCAGTGAGTAAGCAGAGCTATCAAACAGAACTCGCTTATCATGAAACATTTAGCTGTGTACAGTGCGGCTACTGCCTCCCTGATTGTCCGACCTACCAGTCGATGGAAAAGGAAACGCATTCGCCACGCGGTAGGATTAATCTCGTTAAGATGGCCGCTGAAGGCAAAGTGTCGCTCGATACATTGAAGGAGCCGATCGACCTTTGTCTCGGCTGCCGGGCATGTGAGACGGTCTGCCCGACAAATGTCCAATACGGGAAAATTCTCGAATCGGCGAAAACGGTGCTGCAAAAGGAGAAATATGAGCAATCGAAGCGGACGCGGCTCGTCAATGAAGCGCTGTTTAAGCACACATTTCCAAATGAGCGAATGCTTGATCTTGTCGGCTACGGACTCCGCTTTTATCAGCAAACCGGCTTGCAAAAAGTTGCGCAAAAGCTCGGTGTGTTAAAGCTCTTTCCTGAAAGAATGGCGGCTTTTGAGCAGGTGACACCGGCCGTCGCAAGTCCCGGGCGGAAGAAAAAGCGGCCAATGGAGCTGAAGCCGCAGGGAGAGCCGCTCTATCGCGTCGGTTTTTTTAAAGGCTGCATTATGGATACGATGTTTGCTGAGATCAATGATGCGAGCATGAAGCTGTTACAGGAGAGCGGCTGCGAAGTCGTCTTAATCGAAGAGCAGACCTGCTGCGGCGCTTTGCAAAACCACAGTGGTGATCGTGAAATCGCGCAGGAGCTGGCCAAGAAGAACATTGCCGCCTTTGAACAGTATGAGTTTGATTACGTCATCAACAGCATCGGCGGCTGTGGAGCGATGCTCGTTGAGTACGATCATTTATTTGAAGATGAGCCTGAATGGTACGAACGGGCGAAAGCCTTTGCCGCTAAAAATAAAGACATCAGTTATTTGCTGGCAAAGCTTGAGCTGCCAATGAAAAAAGAAGTGAACAAGGTCGTGACATACCAGCCTTCCTGTCATATGACCAACGTGCAAAAAAACACCGCCGCTCCTTTAGCCCTTTTAACTTCGATTCCGGGCATTATCTACAAGGAGCATAAGCAGCCTCATATGTGCTGTGGATCAGCCGGGATTTATAATTTGGTTCATTACGATGAATCAATGAAAATACTGGATCAGAAAATGGCGCATGTAAAGGAGACCGTGCCCGAGCTGATTGTGACGACAAATCCGGGCTGCCACCTGCAAATGAAAGTAGGGGTGGAGCGGGAAGGACTGACTGAACAGGTGAAGGTTGTTCATTTAGTAGAATTGCTGGCGGAAGCATGTCAGTTGAACGAATCAACTAACCTATAGGCAAGTGATGGAAAGAATGATATAGTAAAAGAATCAAAAAGCTGACAGTAAATGTGAGGATGCCGTGAAGGGGGGAGGTTCCCTTTTGCGGCATCCTCAAGCAGTGTGTGAAGGCTGCGTAAAGGTGAAAGACAGAAAGAAAAGTGGGGTTCTTTTCTTTCTCGTGGCGCAGGATGGCACCGCTGCCACTCGATTTCCTCCTATGAGGATTTCGGGGCAACCCCCGCGTTCTGTAAAGAAAGGATAAGCAGCATGGACATTACGGTTATCCTAACCTCGATTTCTTTAATGGCGATTATCATTTTGATCGGTGTGCTGATCGGCTCAAGGCTGGCGGTTACGACTGAGGCGAAGCAGCTGCTGATGACGATCATCGTCAATGTCGCCGTACCGGCGATTATTTTTAACGGAATTTTCAATACCGAGATTACAAATGAACTGCTGGCAGATATGCTGACGATTTTTCTGCTTTCGGTGTCGCTTAACACGATCGGTATTCTGCTTGGCTGGGGAGCCGCCTATCTATTCGGCTTCCGCTCGCTGGAAGCGAAGAAGCTGGCCGTGCTGGCCGGGATTGGCAATACCGGCTTTATCGGTATTCCACTTTGCGCGCAAATTTTCGGACCAGTCGGAGGTCTGCTGGCGGCGATTTTCGATTCGGCACTTGATGTCGTCACATTTTCTTTAGTTATTATGCTACTTCAGCAGGGCCGGGTTTTCTCATTCCGCCAGCTGAAAGCCCTTGTCAATATTCCATTTATCGCGATTACGATCGGGCTGACAATGGCGATGATTAATTACCAGCCGCCAGCTGTCGTAAAGGACCTGGCCGGCTTTTTGGCTAACTTGGCGGCTCCG
Source organism: Halalkalibacter oceani (assembly GCF_023715705.1). Lineage (GTDB taxonomy): Bacteria > Bacillota > Bacilli > Bacillales > Bacillaceae_D > Halalkalibacter > Halalkalibacter oceani_A. The sequence continues at coordinate 104,507 of NZ_JAMBOS010000004.1, read as the reverse complement.
CTGGCAATGATTTATATTGGCCTGTTAATTCCAGGATTTTTGCGGAATAAACAAAGGAAAGTTGCCGCTCGCTTTGTTACGGCTTCGGTGACGATGAAGCTTGTCGTCATCCCGCTTGTTTTAATCGCCTTACTGCAAACGCTTACTATTTCTGATCTTTTGAAGCAGATTACCTATATCCAGGTGGCGATGCCAACCTTTATGCTGGCAACGGTGCTGATCGCCCGCTACACGAATGATGAGGAATCCGCTGTCGTGACAACGGTCTATTCTACTCTGCTGTCGCTAGTGTCAATTCCGGTCGTCATCTATATTGCGAACCTGTTGTAGAGAAGATAGCGCTTCTCTTCTTTACGACAGGCTGCCTTTTTATGAGTTTGTTCGATTAATCAGAAATAATTGATTTTTATCAGCTGTTTCAGTATGATAATAAACAATACCGAGTCTTGTACTCATTAAGGGACGTTTTTTGTCCTATCGGGACTATAATAGTCCCTGTCAGAAAGAAAAGTTGTGGCTAGGAGGAGAGAGAAAATGGTAGAAACAGCAGATCATAATGCGTTATTGCGGCGTGATGTCAACAAGTTAGGAAGCATTTTAGGCGAGATTTTAGTCCACCATCGCGGAAAGTCTCTTTTCAATAAAGTGGAGGATATTCGCGCAGCGGCGAAAGAGTTGCGTCAGAATTACAATCAGGATGCGTATGAAGCGCTGAAGGCGCAAATTCAGACACTCGTACCGCCGGAGCGCCAGCAGGTGATCAGGGCATTTTCGATTTACTTTCATTTAGTCAATATTGCTGAGCAGACGCACCGGATTCGCCGGCGGCGTGAGTATCAGCTTCAGGATGAGGAAGGCATTCAGCCGTTTTCCCTTGAAGAGGCTGTCCTGGCGGTCAAGCAGTATGGTCTGCCTGATCAGCAAGTACAGGAAGTGCTTGATGACCTGTCAATAGAACTGATTATGACGGCTCATCCGACGGAGGCGACGAAGCGGACCGTATTAGAGACACAGAAAAGGATTTCGCTAATTCTGCAGCAGTTTGACCATCCGCTGCTGACGAAAAAAGAAAAAGCGAGACTGGATGAAAGCCTGTTTAATGAAGTAACGGCGCTGTGGCAAACGAATGAACTGCGGCAGCGGAAGCCGACCGTACTCGATGAAGTGAAAAATGGGCTCTATTATTTTAAGGAAACGCTCTTTGATGTGCTGCCGGATATTCACCAGGAATTAGAGACGCAATTGGAGCATTATTTTCCTGGACATGGCTGGAATATACCGAACTTTCTTCACTTTGGCTCCTGGATCGGCGGGGACCGTGATGGCAACCCGAATGTTACCCCTGACATTACGTGGGAGACATTAAAGCTGCAGCGCAGGCTCGTTCTCGATAAGTATGAGGAGGCTGTGATTGAGCTGATGCGGCGCTTCAGCCAGTCAACGATGCGCGTCGAGCTTCAACCGGAGTTTCTCTCTGTTATTGAACGCGAAGAGGATGCTTATTTGGAGGAAGGGGAAGGGTGGCCGGTTGAAGGAGAGCTTTACCGGCGGAAATTTGCTATTATGCTTAAGCGGCTGCGCCATGTCGGTCAATCGGCTGCCGGCTACCACTCGGCCGGAGAGTTGCTAAAAGATCTTGAGCAGATCCAGGACAGTGCAGAAAAGCATCAGCCATCCGGACGTAAGCTGAAAACATTGCGTAAGCTGATTCGGCAGGTCCAGCTGTTTGGCTTCCATCTCGCGACGCTCGATATTCGAAATCATAGCGGCGAGCATGAATTGGCGATTGCGGAAATTTTACGCGTCGTCAACCTTTGTGACAACTATGCCGGCCTTGACGAAGACGAGAAGGTCCGTATTTTAAAGCAGGTGCTAAGTGAGCCGCGGCCATTGATGCTGCTTGAGGAAGATTATTCAAAAGAGACGCAAGAAATTTTTAAAGTGTTCCAAATGATTAAAAAGGCCCATCAGGAATTTGGCAGCCGCTCGATTGAAGTGTACCTCGTCAGCATGACGCAATCAGCAAGCGATTTGCTGGAGGTGCTTGTTCTGGCGAAGGAGGCGGGAATTTATCGCCTGCACGCTGACGGGACGGTTGAGAGCGGTCTGCATGTCGCGCCGCTTCTGGAGACGGTTGATGACTTGATTGCCGGCCCGCAGATTATGAAGCAGTTGTTTGAGATGGATGTGTACAAAAAGCATCTTGAGCAGCGCGGAAATCATCAGGAAATTATGCTCGGTTACTCGGACGGCAGCAAGGATGGTGGAACGCTGACGGCGAACTGGAAGCTCTTTAAAGCGCAGCAGGAAATTCATGAAATGGCGAAGGACTTCAACATTCGGCTGAAGTTTTTCCACGGAAGAGGAGGATCGCTCGGACGGGGCGGCGGACCGCTTTACCGGAGCATCCTCTCCCAGCCTGTGGAAACGCTCGGCGACGGCGTGAAAATTACCGAGCAGGGCGAAGTGCTTTCCTCGCGTTATTTGCTTGAGGATATCGCTTACCGGAACCTCGAACAAGCAGCATCCGCACTCTTGTCAGCGTCGGCAAAGGTGAGCAACGAGGCCGAGCCGCGTCATTTCCGCGAGAAAGCATGGGAAAAAGCGATGGAGGAAATTTCCCGGCATTCGCTCAAGAAATACCAGCAGCTCGTATTCGGTGATCCGGATTTCCTCACCTATTTCAAGCAGGCAACGCCGCTTAAAGAGCTTGGCGAGCTGAATATCGGCTCGCGGCCGATGAGCCGCAAAAACAGTGAGCGCTTCGAGGATCTGCGCGCGATTCCGTGGGTGTTTGCCTGGACGCAATGCCGACAAATGCTTCCGGCCTGGTATGCGGCAGGGACAGGTCTTGAAGCTTTTGCGGCCAAGAGCGAGGACAACCTTACATTGATGCAGGAGATGTATCAAAAGTGGCCGTTCTTCCAGTCAACGGTCAATAATTTGCAAATGGCGTTGATGAAGGCGGATCTATCAACGGCAAAGGAATACATTACACTCGTCGAGGACGAAGCGATGGGCAAGCGGATTTTTGATGATATTCAGGCCGAGTACAAGCGGACGGAAGAGATACTGCTGAAAATTTCCGGCAGCAAGCAGCTGCTTGATCACACACCGAACATTCAGGAATCGGTTCACCGCCGCAATCCGTACGTCGACCCGCTAAACTTCCTGCAGGTCAACCTGATTCAGCAGATGAGGGAGTCCGACGAGCAATCGGACGAACTCCTCACCGAAGTCCTCCTCACCATCAGCGGCATCGCCGCCGGACTCGTGAATACAGGCTGATTCTCCCACCCCGCCTTTGGGTGGGAGAATCAGCCGAAGCAGTGAGCGAAGTCGCTACATTTTTTTAAAAGCCCTGAGAGGCGGCTTTCTCCTCTCAGGGCGAGTAGCGAACGAAGCCACTGCTAAAGCCAGTGGGAAAGGTTTGGGCGGAGCGGCGCAGGCTTTTTAAAAGGGGGAGGTGGGGTTCCTCCCCCGGCGCCGAGGAAGCCCGAGCAAAGCCCCGCCTTTGGGTGGGAGAATCAGCCGAAGCATTCACTAGTAACATAAAATAAACATATGGCTTGGTTCCAATGGTGTTTAATATGAGTAAGTGACAATTCGTAAAGAATCCACAATAAGCTTCCAACTCGTGAAGAGGAGGAAGCTATTCCTGTGAGTTAATTAATATTGATAGTCGTAATAATCTTTCTTCCCTGTGTAATTACAACCACAAGAACCGCAGGTACACTTTAACCATTTACATTTTTCACAAATTAGATTTGTCCCGGTAGATAAAGACCTTCTGCAACTGAAGCATCGAGCATATCTCTCTCCGTATACTTCTATTTGAAGGTTGATTTTACGTTCAAGGATAATTTTTTCATTTTCTTCTTTTTTATTTTTTTCTTCTGCTATTTTGATAAGTAGTTTAAATGGCATCTGTGATGCCGAGACAACTGCCTCATTGTTTTCTACTTTACGAATGAGAGCATTCATATAATACGGGTTACTCCGTTTATACATACTTTTTGGAATTTCAAACCCGGAGCCAAAACTGATTTCATGTTTATCCGAATACGGTAACCTTTTATGATGAACCTGAAGATACTCAAAAGGCTTCACCCTTTTGTAATAGGGGATCTCTACTTTTTTTTCGTATAATTCGCTAGCTATCATCTTATTTTGTTGGAAGCAGTATCCACACATACAGAAAACATCAGTACGCCGTTTATTGCAATTAGGGCAATGATATACTTCGTTTCTTATATTCGAATATCCACAAGTAGAACAACTACCGTCGTAAGCGCTCTTGCCACAATTAAAGCATACGGTTTTAACTACAGGTTTTATGTTGAAACTAGTATATGTACTTGTTTTTTCTTTTTTTGTTGAACAATCATGGCATAATTCAACTTTCATACTTAGTAAATTTCCACATTTCGTGCATTTATACAAAGGAATGACCACCTTGCATTCTAAATTTATCTTAGATAAAGAGTAACATAATAATATAAACGATTAATAAAAATCTGAAAAAATAACCTTAATACTTAGCCCTACCTCTTGAAATCGCCATCGATATATTCAAGCACGCGGAGAAATAGCCTAAAAAGGGTTGCCCTCGGGCAACCCTTTTAAAATGTCGAGAAGCCGCTCCATTCCTGGAAGCGGTAGAGGAAGTGGGCGAGGGTGGAGTGATCGGCATAGGCTTCGTAATCAAGGGTGAAGCTGGCCGCTTCATTTGTCCATAATACCTCAAAATAATCAGCGACTTCCGCGATCAGACCTTCGTGCACTGGACCGGTGATTTTTACGTCGGTTTCGAGGTTGAAATCGTCCAGATTACGCTTTGTAAAATTGGCGGAGCCGCCGATTACGATTCCTTCTGTTTCTTTTTCAATCAAAGCGAGCTTGCTATGGTACTGCTCGCCATGAGTGTCGTACCAGCGGATCTGGATGCGGTCCTTTGACTTTTTCTTCAATTCAGCCGCGACGGGACGGTTGGGAATTCCGTTCTTTTCATGCCCGAACGCATCTTTATTGGCGTCCAGAATTAACTTCACATCGACACCGCGTTCCGAGGCGTCGAGCAGGCTTGCGAGCAGATCGCGGTCAGAAAGATAAAAGGCGCCAATGGTAATGGCATCGCCCTCTGCTGTCTCCCCCATCTCTGTCAGCAAATGTTCTTTAATCCGGCCTTCCGTTAAAAGCTGTAGCTGATAGCCTTCGCCGGCAGGAGGAGGCGAAGCCGGGATAGCAACCCGGTCAAAAAAAGTGCCACGATAGCCGCTGGCCTGGGCGACGGCCTGCTCTGACTGAACAATGTCACGCATAATGTCTCCTTCGACAACAAAGGCGATATTGGAGTGATGGCTGCTCGCATCATGTGGATTCGCTGAGCTGATCATCGCCTGTTTCTCCGTCACGATGATTTTGCGATGATTCGCTTTAAAATTGACTAACTGCAAATATGAACGCAGGGTGACAGGCGGAGCCACATCGCTGAATGGGTTTGGCAGCCAGCCGTCTCCCTTTGTGCCGAACCATTGAAAAAGGGTGCGGTAAACGCCGGAGTAAGCGGGGTTTGAATCACGCAGCTTCGTCAGGTCGGTGATGATGACGTCTATTCCTTGCTGCTCCAGCGCGCTGAGCAGCGGCGATGCGTATGAGCCGTAAAACGTATTGATCGGGTCCGTAATAAAGATAATATCAAGATCCGGCTGCTGCTGCTTTTTTTCTACTAGCAGGCTGGTGATAGATTGAGAGAGAGCAGGGAATTCAAGCGAGCTGTCGTACTCTTCATTAAAGAGAAACATATCAAGCAGAATAAACTCCTCAGCTTCCTCAATCATCGTATTCATTTTTTGAAAGATCCTTTGTTCCTGATAAGGGACGCCTTCCTTCATATAAGTCAAGTCATAAAGGAATTCAATATGTTCAATGTGATGGACCTCGCTCTCATAGGAAAGCCCGGCCGGCAATGGCTTAAGATAATGGTAGATCGCGACACAGGCCAATAATAAGAGAACAAAGAAAAAAGTTCCAAGCCACATCACTTTTCGATTCCTTTGATTGGACGTAAAGATAATCTGTCTAATCACGGTTGACATAAGATGATTCTCCTTTGTAGTAGCGTGACAGCTGACTATGATGACTTGGGGACTTTCCATTTCTTTGTGAGAAATGTGAGCGCGCTTTTGCGATAGCGTTTAATAATCGTATACGTCAGGAAATAGATAATGAGACCAAATACGAGCATATTCATACACATCCCAATAAAAAAAGCCTTGCCGATTCGGACGCCTACTTTCAGGACTTCTACCGTCTCCTCAATACTTTCACCTAATTCATCAAGCTCAATAGGAATGAGCTTTTCTCCCACGACCATATTTAAATAAAACAAGAGCGGGAACGCCCAAATAATTGATATGCCGCCGATGAAACCGCTCGTTAAATTTCCCCTTACAAGTTTGGCGCTGGCAATGGAGATAATCGGGCCAATTCCGAACGAAGGGACGAAATTAATTAACAGATCAGCAGTAAAACCAATTGCAATGTGATGGGCATTATCTTTAATGCGTAACAAACGGATTAATAAAAATTTGAATTTACGAATATATTTATGAATAGTGTCCACCAGCCATGTTGTCATAATCAATTTGTTCTTATCTGATCATAATCGTTTTTTGACATTTTTACAATTTTTCTTTTTTGAATTCAGCGCAAAGCCATTGCTGGTCTAGCAATTTGTACTTGAATCAACCTGTAATTGTTTTCATCCATAGTAAAGGCTAAATCCCCATGCTATACTAGAGAGATAAAGGATGTCTCTATGGGCGATGAAATTGATGTTGGAAAGTGAGATAGAATATGCGTTGGACAAAAAGCATTCCAAATATGTTTACCCAGGGGAATCTTTATTGCGGATTTCTCTCGATCGGTTTTGCCGCAAACGGTCAGTTTAACAATGCGGCGATTTTAATTTTAATCGGAATGATGCTGGACAGTATGGATGGGCGTTTGGCAAGAATGCTGAAGGCGGACAGTCAGCTCGGAAAGGAATTGGATTCATTAGCCGATGTCGTTACGTTCGGCGTCGCTCCTTCCTTTTTAATGTATTATACCTACTTTTATCAATTCGGTCTTTTAGGACTGGCTGTTGCCGGTTTGTTTCCTTTATTCGGGGCGTATCGGCTCGCGCGTTTTAACATCGGTTCGCCGAAGCAGTCGACCAGCTATTTTATTGGGGTACCGATTACGGCGGCGGGCGGAATTTTAGCGCTGCTGACATTATTCGGCAATCATATTCCGCAAATTATTACGACGGTGATCTTTACCGCGCTTTGCTTTTTGATGATCAGCAAGCTGAGAATCCCCAGCCTGAAGGAAGTGCCCTTGCCGAAATACGGGACGATTGTGACCCTGTTTTTAGGCTGTCTTCTCGTGATTATTTATCGAGGAACGTACAGCTCGTTTCCATACTTGATTTACATCGCAACGCCGATTTATATTGCTTATCTTGCCTACCGTTTCGTAAAACGAGGCAAGCAGTCAAAGCAGCAGTAAGACGTCTTTCTTGGTTGAGCACTCTCCCCTGCAACCGTGCAGGGGGAAGCTCGGTAAAATTGACTCGTCTCAGGCGGTCATTGTACATAAATAAAATAATAGAATACTAGAGGAGTGTGCATTTATGAAAAGGTTTTCAATCGCTGTAATACCGGGGGATGGAATCGGAAAAGAGGTTGTGCCTGCCGCGCTTAATGTGCTTGATACAGCGGCCTCCGCCCATGGCGGCATTGCCTTTGATTATACGGAGTTCCCCTGGAGCTGCGAATATTATTTGGAGCATGGCGAGATGATGCCTGAAGATGGGCTGGAGCAATTAAAGAAGTTTGATGCGATTCTCCTTGGAGCGGTCGGGAATCCGCAGCTCGTTCCAGATCATGTTTCCCTCTGGGGGCTGTTAATTAACATCCGCCGCGGCTTTCAGCAATCGATCAACATTCGGCCTGCGAAATATTTTGAAGGGCTGCGCTCGCCGTTAGCTGATCCGAAACAGTTTGATTTCATTGTCGTCCGTGAAAATAGCGAAGGGGAATACAGTGAAGTCGGCGGCCGGATTCACCAAGGGTCCTCGCAAATCGCGATCCAAAACTCGATTTTTACAAGGCCGGGAGTTGAAAATGCGCTGCGCTACGGGTTTGAGCTGGCTAAAGGGCGCAAGGGTCATGTGACGAGCGCGACGAAGTCAAACGGAATTGTCCATACGATGCCGTTCTGGGATGAAGTATTTGCCGATGTGAAGGCTGATTATCCGGAGATTGAAGCCGAGAGCACGCATATCGATGCGCTCGCCGCCTTCTTTGTGACGAAGCCGGAAGCGTTTGATGTCGTCGTGGCGAGCAACTTGTTCGGCGATATTTTAACCGATATCGGTGGAGCGGTCATGGGCAGCATCGGTATTGCCCCGGCAGCCAATATCAACTTAAGCGGTGAGTTTCCATCGATGTTTGAGCCTGTCCACGGTTCAGCACCGGATATTGTCGGCAAACATATCGCCAACCCGATCGGGCAAATTTGGACGGCGAAAATGATGCTTGACCATTTAGGGGAGACCGAGCTTGGCGCCGGGATATTGGCAGCGGTCGAAGAAGTAACGAAAAACGGGGTGAAGACGCCTGATATCGGCGGAAGCGCAACGACGGAAGAAGTGACGGCTGCGATTTGTGAGCAGCTGAAAAAGTAGAAATGGTGGAGGAGACGCGGATGAAGGGACAGGAAGAGATGCTGACATTAAGCCTGGCAGAGGTTGCAGCGCATTTCCGGCAAAAAAAGCTCTCGCCGGTGGAAGTGACGAAGCAGCTGCTTTTGCGGATTGAGGAGGTCGACCCGGAGATTAATGCTTTTATTACGGTTGATCAGGAGCGGGTGATGAGCGAGGCGGCAGAGGCGGAACAGGAAATACAGGCCGGCCGCTATAAAGGCCCCTTGCATGGGGTTGCAATCGGGCTTAAGGATTTGATTTACACAAAGGATATGAAAACAACGATGGGTTCGCCGCTCTTTGCTGACTACGTGCCATCTATTGATGCGTCAGTCGTCGAGAGGCTGCAAGAGGCCGGAGCGATTATCATAGGTAAGCTGAACACGCATCAATTCGCGTACGGTCCTACAGGCGACCGCTCTCATGCGGGTCCGGTTAAGAATCCGTACGATCTGACGAAAATGACAGGCGGATCAAGCAGCGGTTCGGCCGCCGCCGTCTCTGCGTGCATGTGCTTTGGCGCTTTGGGGACCGATACGGGTGGCTCGATTCGTGTGCCAGCGGCTTTTTGCGGGATTGTCGGGATGAAGCCGACCTTTGGCCGAGTGAGCAAGCACGGGGTGTTCCCGCTTTCCTGGACGCTCGATCATGTCGGGCCGATGACGCGGACGGTGACAGATAATGCGCTGCTGTTGCAGGTGCTTACGGGCTACGACCGGCGCGATCCTTACAGCCTCGCTGCCGAAGAAGAGAATGTGTCAAAAAAGATCGGAGCAAGCATCAAAGGAGTAAAAGTCGGCCTTCCATCAAGCTTTTACTATACGGATTTGCATCCGGAAGTGAGGGAAAGCATGGAACGAAGCATTGCCGTCTTGCGTGAAAGCGGAGCGGTGATCGAAGAGGTGCACGTGCCGCATATCGAGCAGTTCGCAGAAGCGCATAAAGTGATTCTCCGTTCGGATGCCTATGCAGTTCACCGCGAGCGGCTGGCAGCCCATCCCGACGAGTGGGATGATGAGGTCAAAGAGCGGCTTTTGACCGGGTTGGAGACGAAAGGCTTTGAATACGCTGAAGCGCTGCAAATACGTCAGCAGGCGAAAGAAGAGTTCGCCGCGGCTTTACAGCAGGTAGATGTACTGCTTACACCGACGGTTCCCATTTTAGCTCCTGAAATTAATGGGCGCCATGTTGATATCGAGTCCTATCAAAAGCAGCACATCCGCTGGTCGATTATGAAGCTGACCGCACCGACGAATTTTAGCGGCCTTCCAAGTTTATCGCTACCGTCAAGCCGAGCTGACAACGGGCTGCCGATCGGAGCGCAGCTGGTCGGCCGTCCTCTGGATGAGGCGTTGCTGTATCAAATCGGCTACGCGTTAGAGCAGGGACTCGCTCTTCAGCCGGCCAAATGGCAAATTGGGCAGAAGCAATCAAACTAAGTAAGCGGCAGTGCCCTCTGAACGATACAGGACAGGGAAAAGCAGGACTGTCTCGCAGGCTGATTTGCAGAAAAGAGATTAATTTTGCGGGAAGATTCCAGAAAGGCACTTCGCACCGCGCTTACGTTCTCCATGAAAGACCCACGCTTTCATGGAGAACGAATACCGTTGTAACGGCTCGGCAAAAGGTAAAAAACGACCTTTTGTTCCATTCTTTATTTACTGAATAATCACACTACGATAGGGGCTGATTTATCCATGAGTTATATCGAACAATTGCAGCAACTCCTTTCGCCAAAACAGGTTTCGACCAATGAGACAATGCTTGAGCAGCATGGACGGGATGAAGGCTATCATCCCGTCAGTCTGCCGGACGTTGTTGTTTTCCCCGCTTCTACGGAGGACGTCCAAAAAGTCGTCACCTTTGCGAACGAACACCGTATTCCGCTCATTCCGTTCGGCCTTGGCACGAGCCTCGAAGGCCATGTGATTCCGTATCAGGGCGGAATTTCACTCGACCTTTCGATGATGAACAAAGTATTGGACGTCAGGCCGCGGGATTTTCTCGTTAAAGTACAGCCGGGCCTGACGCGGACACAGCTTAATAAAGAATTGAAAAAGCATGGCTTGTTTTTCTCAGTCGACCCAGGGGCAGATGCCACGCTGGGAGGGATGGCGGCGACGAATGCGAGCGGTACAACCTCGGTCAAATACGGCATTATGCGAGACCAGGTGAAGGATCTCGAGGTTGTTTTGCCAAACGGTGAAATCATTCATACAGGCGGAATGGCCGCTAAATCGTCATCCGGTCTCCATTTAAATGGATTGATCGTCGGCTCTGAAGGGACGCTTGGAGTGATAACCGAGCTGACCTTGCAAGTGTATGGCATTCCGGAAGCGATTATGGCGGGCCGGGCGACATTTCCGACAGTTCAAGCTGCTGTGGACGCGGTGACGATGATCCGCACGTCAGGAATCTCAATTGCGAGAATGGAGCTTGTCGATGCCCGCTCGATTCAACAGGTGAATAACATCAACGGACTGAATTACGCCTAATGCCCGACGCTTTTTCTTGAATTTCACGGCAACGAAGCCGGATTAAAGCAGGATGTCGCCTTTGCGCGCGAAATCGTGAACGATTTTGGCTGTGAGGAGCTGCAATTTGAACTCGACACGAAAGCCCAGGCGCGGCTGTGGGAGGTGCGGCACAATTTGGCCTATGCCTTTATCCATGGCTCTCCCGGGCGCAAAATGATGGTGACCGATGTTAGCGTGCCGCTGACCGAACTGGCCGGGGCAATTCAGGATACGCGCAATGCGATTGAGAAAGAGGGGCTTGATGGCGCTGTCTTGGGGCATGTCGGTGACGGGAATTATCACGCGTTGTTCATGATTGATATGAAGGATGAACAGGAAGTGGAGCGGGCAAAGCGGCTCAACGAGCATATCGTTCGTTATGCACTGGCCCGCGGCGGGACATGTACAGGCGAGCATGGTGTCGGCGTCGGGAAGGCGATTTATCAACGTCAGGAACATGGCGCCGCCTATGAGGTGATGAAGGCGATCAAAACAGCGCTTGATCCAAATGGAATCATGAATCCGGGGAAGATATTTATCGATTCATAAAGATGGCTTGAATGAGGGCAGACTGCAAAAGGAGTTGCGGTTGCTCTTTTTTTGCGCCAGGAAAGAAAAAAGGGATAAAAAGCTTCAATCGATTGTCATACTATTGGTACAATCAAAACAGAGTGAAACCATTTAAAAAGCAATGCGTAGAAAGAACGAGGGGGTGTGAAGGATGAAAAAGCCAAAAACAGACAGGCTGCTGAAAGGACTGGTTGGTTCCAGCGTGGCGCTTTTGGGTGTGACCGGCTGTTCACAGGGCATTCAGGAGGAGTTCTTTTCTGTAGTGCCGGAAACCGAAGAGGTGGAACCTGACCCGGCCGCCCTGCCATCACCGGAGGAAGCGGACTGCCAGACATGGACGTGGGATGAAGAAGCGCAAGGCTATCAGTGCGCGGAAGAAGGCAATGAGAACTATGGTCACTATTATTACGGAGGGGTGTGGTTCCCGACGATTGCTGCTTTTATGGCTGGACGGGCTATGGGTGGTGGCTCGGGGCAGGTGAGACAGCCGGCGCCGAACCGTCCGGATCAAAATGTGAACCAGCCGCCAAGGCAGGACAACGACCAGCAGCGGACGCCAAACAGGGCAACGAATCCGCGCTCAGGAATGGGAAGTGGTGGTTCCTTTGGCGGATAGGCAGCTAAGCAGCCGCGACCTGTTTTATCAGGAGATCCCCGCTTTTTGGGATCGTCTGTACGGCGAGGAATATGCATTATATGACTGTTATATGGTTAAAGCGGGTCAAGTAGCAGAGATTCGTACGGCGACCGAGGCCGCTTACCGGATTTTTGCCAAAATGGGACCGCTTCTGCGGAACGCTTCTATGGAAACGTTACACGAGCTCGGTTTTCCGGCTAAGGCGGTGCCCTTTCTACAAATGAAAACGATCCCTTATGAGACGGTGATCGGTCGCTTTGATTTTGTACCGGTGAAAGACGGCTTCAAGCTGCTGGAATTTAACGCCGATACACCGACCTTTATTCGCGAGCTGTTTGAGGTGAACGGTCGTGTTTGCCGGTCCTTTGCTGTTGCTGACCCGAATGAAGGCGAAGAGGAACGGCTTGGCCGGGCGATCCGTAACAGCATTTACCACAGTATGACGTCAATCGCCTTGGACCGTCATCCTTATGTTGTCTTTACCGCTCATGCGGATGATATTGAAGACCGGGAAACGATGAACTATTTATTGAAAATCACCCAGCTGAAAGACGCCGCCTTCGTCGCCCTCGATCAATTGCAGATTGTAGAAGGAGTTGGCGTTTTTGATCAAGAAGGACGCCGGATTGATGTTGTGTACAGGCATACATATCCACTTGAAGCGCTGATTGAGGACGAAGCGGATGACCGGTTTCCGATCGGGCTTGAATTTATGAACCTTGTGCATGAAAAAAAGGTGGCGATGCTGAACCCGGCTTCTGCTTTTTTGCTGCAAAGCAAGGCGGTGCTGGGGGCAATCTGGGGGATGCATGAGCAGCAGTCACCTTATTTTACGGCTGCTGAGCATCGGACGATCAGCCGTTATTTTTTACCGACCTATTTGGATGAGGAGCCGTTTATCGAATCAGGTGAGCGCTATGTGGCAAAGCCGGTTTTTGGTCGTGAAGGAGATACGGTCGAGATCAGGCAGCACGGCAAGCTTACGAGTGAAAAACAGGCGGCGAGCTATGAGCATTATGAAAAAGTGTATCAATCCTTCTGTCAGCTGCCGTCAGGGACGATACGGACAGAAAAAGGCGAAAAGCAGGCTCATCTATTGTTTGGCAGCTTTATTGTCAATGGAAAAGCAAGTGCGTTCGGCATTCGCGCCGGAGCGCAAATTACCGATAATCTGGCTTATTTCTTACCTTGTGGAGTGAAAGGAGTATAACATGAACATTTCCTATTATTTGGATACACTCGACCGGTTTCTCATTTATTTACTTGTCGCCCTCGCTTTATTCGCGATAGCGACATATATTTTCAAGCTGATCACCCCGTATTCCGAAAGACAGCTAATAAAGAGCGGCAACATCGCCGTGACGTTAAAGCTGCTCGGCAAAATGGCAGGGGTCGTTGTCGTGCTGCAGTCGGCGATCCGCCATTCGATTAATTTACTTGATTTGATCATTTGGGCGTTTATCGCGATCGTGATTCAAATTGTTCTCCATCTCGTTATTGAATACGGACTGACGCGCAAGACGAATTTAGCGAAAGAGGTTGAAAACGGCAACACGGCAGTCGGCCTCTTGCTCGGCGGCGTATCGGTCCTTGTCGGCCTGATCGTGGCGGCGACGATCAGCTATTAAAAGGAGGCTTGCCTATGCTACCCCATCAATCATTAACAGAGCCATTTTCTGAGGAAGCGTACCTGAAAAGGTGGCTGGAGCTTGAGCAGAAGGTCGCCAGCGAGGGCTTTACCTGGGCGACATTGTACGAAAACTATGAAGACAATCAATATATGAGCGATTCACTGCTCCATCTGCCGGCCTCGCTCGTTCAGGAAGTCGAAAATGCCTCGCGCGCCGTATACGATATTTTAGCGAAAACGTATCAGCGTATTCTCGCCGATCATTCGCTGATCCACCGGCTGGGAATCTCAGTCTATGTCTGGGATTTGCTGTTAGCCGAGGTGAAGACGGCGTTTTCCTATTTTTGCCGCTTTGATTTCATTGCTTCAGCAGACGGGTTAAAGGTGATTGAGGCCAATACCGATACGCCGGTCGGTCTCGTCGAGGCGGCTGTCGCCCAAGAGGTGATCTGCCGCGAGCATGGAGCGCGCAATCCGAACGCCGCTCTGACGAAAAAGCTGGCCGAAGCGTGGAATCAAGTGATCAAGGATTATCAGATCGGCAGTGGCGATACGCTTTATTTTACTTGTGCCGATTGGCATGAAGAAGACAAGCAAACGGTCGGTTTGCTGATGAAGCACTATCCACAGAAAGCGAGATACATCCCGTTGGAGGAGATCGTTGTGGAAAAAGACGACGTGCGGACACCGAATGGTGAAAAGATCGAATTCCTCTACCGGCTGTACCCGCTTGACTATTTTCTCGCGGAAAAGAGCCATACCGGGGAATTGATTGGAGAGCAATTTCTCGTTCATTTGCTTGACCGCAAGCTGAACATCATTAACCCGCCTTCCGCCTTGTTGATGCAGTCGAAGGCGGTATTCGCCCTGATTTGGGAAAAGCGCCACGAATGGTATTCGCGCAGTGAACAGAGGGCGATTGAAACGTATTTTCTGCCGACCTTTCATACGGCGAACGGAATGTCTTCCTATGTGAAAAAGCCGGTGCTTGGCCGGGAAGGTGGCGGAATCCAGATTGTGAAGAACGGGGCGATTCTTGATGAAGATGTTGATCATTATCAGGATCAGGAAGTGATTTATCAGCACTATTTTCCGATGCCCGAGCAGACGATTGCGACATGGGACGGCCCCTATACGGGCAAGCTACTGATTGGCTCCCATGTACTCAATGGAGAGCCGGCCGGTCTGTTTCTCAGAGTGGGAGAGGCGATCACCGGCAATCTCTCGATGTTTGTCGCCTATACAGCAAGCTAGCTGATTTTTAGGAACCGCTAAAATAAAGATTTCTTTCAAGGGTGTTTTTCGATAAAATAAAAAAATGGGTGCAACAAACACTTTTTCGATTTGGATCACATATAGTCTAAATGATAGAGCTAAAAAGCCCTTGAAAGAAGGCGGACATCATGACGGAAAATCTGCTTTTGGCATTTGGTTTAACTTTAATGGCAGGCCTTGCAACAGGCATTGGCAGCCTGCTTGCCTTTTTTACCTCGACAACGAATACGAAATTTTTGTCCTTTTCCTTAGGCTTTTCAGCCGGGGTGATGATTTATGTCTCCATGGTTGAGATCTTTGTCAAGGCCCAGGAGGCGCTCGTTGCTTCACTTGGAACGGAGCTTGGTCACTGGCTGACGGCCGCCGGTTTTTTCGGAGGAATGGTGCTGACGGCGGCGATTGACCGGCTTCTCCCAAAGCAGGGCAATCCGCACGAGATCAAGAAGGTTGAGGACATGAAAACAGCGAAGCCGGAGGTGAAAGACCACCAGCTGCTGAAAATGGGGACGTTCACCGCCCTGGCGATTGCGATTCACAACTTCCCTGAAGGAATTGCGACATTCACTTCGACTTTGCAGGACCCGGCGCTCGGGGTTGCGATCGCCGTGGCGATTGCGATTCACAATATTCCTGAAGGAATCGCCGTCTCGGTGCCGATTTATTTCGCGACCGGAAGCAAGAAAAAGGCGTTCAAGCTCTCGTTTCTTTCCGGGCTTGCCGAGCCGCTCGGCGCGCTCGTCGCTTTTTTGTTTTTAATGCCGTATTTGAATGATGTGATGTTCGGAATCATTTTTGCGGCAGTGGCGGGAATCATGGTCTTTATTTCGCTCGACGAGCTGTTGCCGGCGGCGAAAAAGTACGATGAAGCCCATACGTCAATTTACGGCCTGATTGGCGGAATGGCCGTCATGGCGCTTAGTTTGTTGCTGTTTATATAAGTCGATAAATGTCCCTGCCATAGTTGATGGTTCAGGGGCATTTTTTCTTTCTTCGCACGGTGATACAAACGCGTCATCAGTTCAAGTATTCGTCAAGCGTTCGCCCGCCGGGAAGCTGTTCCCGTATAAAAGCTTCACTGATTTCCTGAAGCTCCAGTAATCGTTGATACCAGAAGTCTTCTTTCCCGACAATTGGCTGGCGATAATGATCGTTTAGCTCACCTGACCCAAGCCCGGTTAGATTGTCTGTCAGGTGTGCAAGTAACCGGCCATTAAGCGACCGGATCAATTTGATTTTTTCGGCTTCTTCATCCGTCCAATTTTCCCGGTCGATATAGGTGAGAAAGAGGTGGATCGCAAAAAACTGACTTCCTAATAAATAGCCTTTATCATACGTGTCCAGATCAATATAGCCTAGTTTGTACGCATAGGAAAGATTATCGTAAACCTCGAAGGCGGCATAATGGAAATCAGAAGATAAATCAGCAAGATAGCGAGGGTCATCCGCCTCATGATTGGCACGTTCAAAACGATCCAGTCTGATAGACAGATTAGTAATATTCGTCGTCACGGTTTCTGACAGCAAGGTGCGGTATGTTTTGATCTCCTTCTGTTGATTGGCAATGACAAAGCCAAGCAAGAGCAAAAGGGCTAAAAGCCCGGCGGTTACATATTTTTTGCTGTTTCCCATCGCATCATCCCCCTCTTCCTTTATCATACAACAGGATAAAAAGAAAACCAGACTTTTCCCAGCTTTACAAGGAATGATCTGCCTGTCTTCAGACCGGCGCTGAAGCTGCATGCTAAAAATATCAGGAAATCGTTCACCACTCTGAAACTTTTAACATTCTAATGTGTCTATATAACAGACAATACAAAGGAGTGAGGAAAGATGTGGGATGTTTTGTACAGTGTCATTAATCATATCCAGCGTTACATCCCGGTTAGCTTATGGACGCTGTTTCTGACTGGAATTGCGCTTGTGCTTTTAAGTCTGACTGCTTTGGTGGTTCAGCGTCCATCTGCGAATAATCGGGAGACTGGGATGATCAGAGCAGGGGTAGTGTTGCGGGCGCTGATGTTTCTGGCGATTACGCTTGAATTCTTTCACCATTTTCTCATCAGCGGGGAAAATGTCAGCTTTCAATATAATGTACTTACTCAAATTATTAATGTTATTTTTTACGGTTACATACTTGTCGTCGGGATGCATTATATCATCACTTTGCCTTTCCGGGCGCTGCACGGATTTTTCTATCTGTTTGATGTGATCGTGCTTTGTATCCCGGTCCTTTTGATGCTTCCGAGCCTGACGCTTGCGGATCTGTCCGACGGGTACACGTGGGTGGCTTTGGCGTTGATTGCCGCCAGCTTTGCCGTCATCTACGTGCTGTTTCAGAGCTACTGGCGCCAAAGCAAGGCAATGTGGGGCGTGTTCTTTGCCGTCAGCACTGGCACGGTTATCTTTACGAGAATGAATCAGTTTGAGGCGTTATTTCCACTGACGCTATTTTTGCTTTTGCTTGGCGGATCAGAGTGGGTCAAGCAGCTGCTGGAACGCCGCCCGCTAACCGGAGGGAAGGGGTGGTATGCTGCCGTTGCAAGCATCAGTGTCGCCCTGGTAGTTATCGCCAACCCGTTCTATAACCTATGGAATGTTGTCGAAGCAAACGCAAACTATTATATTCATACTGCGTATCGGGCCGAAACGAATATGCCTTCACTTGCCGAGATGCAGGATCGGGCGAGACAGATTATTGGCGGTGAAGTGACCTTTGATGCCCATTCCTCCATTCAGGAAGATTTTTATAATGCCTATACGCTGGACGGGGGCGGTTATTCGATTAGATTTGACAGTTCGGGCGAATTGTTCGGCCTGTCACGAACCGATTCAGAGGAGGCAGCGTCATCGACGGCTACGCCCCCTACCAAACAGGACGTCCTTAAGCAGACGGAGGGCCTGCTTGAAAGAGCAGGAATTAATTATGATGAAGAACGGTTTGAGATCGACGTTCAATTTGATGATGCAGCAAAGCAAGCCAAAGTTTCCGTTCTGCCATTATGGTCAGACGGCGAAAGGGTAAACACTGATGTGAGTTTGATCGTTTGGGATTATGACTTGCGGCTCATTTCGTTTTCACCGACTCCGATCGGCGCTCCGTTAGAGCTGGAGAATTCTGTCGTCCAGCTGACAAAGGAAGAGCTGAATAAAAAAGTAGAGGACGTTCTGAACGTGCTTGGCCGGCCTTCCTCACCGACTTATATTGACCATGTGTGGAGCTCGTTCACTTACGAATCGCAGCCGACTATTACGATCAAAACGAAAAATGGAGAAACGATTTACCTTCACGCGGAAACTGGTGAGCTTTTGCAGCTGGAACTAAGTGAAGACAAAGCAGGAGATGAAGGAGCTTTTGTAAAGCAAGCCACTTATTTTGCGCGAAAATTATCTCCTGAGTTTGCGAAGCAGGGGGCGCAATATGAGCAGGGTGAATATGGCGATTATTCGTGGGAGTATGACAATGGCCTTCTGTCTCATCATGTCCAAGTCAATCTTACGGCCGATGGCGAACTGATTTCTTTTTATCAAGGCTGGTATCCGTCGCAACATCGTAAGAAGATCAATCAAACCGTACTCGCTGAAAAAGCTGTTTCCATGAGCAAGGCAATGAAGCTCGTGGCTGATGAGTATCCGATGTTTTCAATTTATGCCCAGCGTGGGGAGCTGGCGCTGATTTATAACCGCGAGGGAGAGGCGGAGCTTGTCTGGATGATTGTTGTCGTTCCATTCGCGAAGCCGCATAAGCAGGTTCATTTTGTTGACATGGAAACAGGGGAAATTACCGATGTGTACGACGATATTGACGGGGTGAGATCATGAAACGGGAATGCGCTGTATTTCGGGACTTGAAAGAAGACTGGCAGGAGGGGATGGTGGAATCGGAAACCGCTGAATGGATGGCAGATCATCAAATGAGCTGTCCCTTCTGCCCTGACTGGAGTGAGCAAAACAGAGCGGAGCAACAGCCGGAGCTGCCCAGTAATGAAAACGAAAGCTCAGAGCTGGAAACGATCAAAAAAGCGAGAAGATTTTTAGCGGTGGGGGTCGGCATGATCGCACTTTTCCTAATATGGGTGTCGATTTGGCTGTATATTTAAATGACTTGTGTTAAAGAAAGGGCTTTTGAAAAATGACCTCGTATTTAGAAAAATTGGAATCGATCTACAAAGCCTATCAGCCGGCAATTTATGCTTACTTGCTCAGACAGACGAAAAACACCGCTACGGCCGAGGATCTCTGTCAGGATGTCTTTTTAAAAGCATTTGAGGCGCTGCCGCATTTTCGTGGAGACGCAACGATGAAATCATGGCTCTACCGGATAGCCCATAATCACTATGTCTCTTATTTTCGCAAAAAAGACGTGCAAGTCGTGACTGTGATGGAAGATACGAATTTGTATCCGCTTCTCAGCGCTGTTCATTCACCTGAAGACTTTTATTTACAAAAAGAAAAGCTGGACGAGCTTTACCGCATTCTTGATGAAATGAAGCCGGTTTTTCGCGATATTTTAATTTTGCGTGATATGCAGGAGCTGTCCTACCAGGAAATCGCCCATGTGCTCGGCTGGTCGTTAAGCAAGGTCAAGACGACGATCCATCGCGCGCGCCTACAGTACAAAAAGGAAGCCGGGAAGAAAGGAGTCGGAAGCGATGAAATGCTCAATTATTAGAGATTTGCTGCCGCACTATGTCGAAGCAGAATGCCGCCCTGAATCGGAGAAGCTGGTTGAACAGCATCTCTCGACTTGCCACGGCTGCCAGGAGCTGCTGGCGGAACTGCGCTCGGACGATACGGTTGCCCCTCTGCCGGTGCCCGCTATCCTATCACAAGAGGCGGTGCAAACAGACCGCCATGTGTGGCGCAAATATTTTGGCAGGATGATCATCAAAGGAACGCTGCTGTTTTTCGCCGTTTATATCATTCTGTTGACGTTGTATCATGCCGGGAAGTAAATGATAAAAGGGAGGGACCGGGCCAAAAGAGAGGATTTGCCCTTTTCCCACCCTAAACAGCCTTTGTCTAAAGTTCCCTTCTATTTATATGAGCGGTTCCAAAATTGACTTGTACAATTTTCCAAAATAATCCATAAGGGTAGAAAGTGTAACTAAAACAATAAAAAATAATAACAGTAAATGTAAAAGGTTTTCAATAGCATTTTGATTTGTGTTCAATTATAATTGTTAGAACAGTTATAAAATATAGGAGTTTGAATAGCATAGAAGGAGGGAAAAAGAATGGCGGTGAAAAACTTGGAACGAAAAATAACGAAAATCGGAAATAGTTTAGGTGTGACGTTTCCAGCAGAATTATTAAAACGTCTTGGAGTAGCGCATGGTGATGACGTTTTTATTGAGGAACAGGATGGCGCGATTGTGATCCGCAAAAGTAAAAAAGTACAGTTGCCAAAAGGTGTTAGCGACGACTTTTTTGATATTTTAGATAAGAACATGAAACAGTATGATGAAACCATTAAAGGGCTGGTAGACCGTTGATTCGTTATTTAACTGAACAAGAAGTGATTGCCATCAATTTACTAGTCATTGAACGATATAGTCCCAAGGAACATAAAGGTGTGAAGTTGCCGGATCTTCTCAATTCAGCCATCAACCGCCCCAAACAATCCGCTTTTGGGGAAGAGGCTTACCCGACCATTTTCGAAAAAGCGGGAGCTTTGTTTGAGTCATTAGCCAAAAATCATACCTTTCATAACGCAAACAAACGAACGGCCTTTTTGGCACTGATTCAATTCCTTGCCTACAACGGTTTTCAGTTTACCATGAGTCAAAAGCAAGCCGAGGATTTTGTTGTGGATGTCGTGAATCAAAAATATGAATTTGATGAAGTGGTGGCCATTATTAAAGAATATAGTGTAAAAATGTAGCCTGGTACTCGTGATGCAGGGCTTTGTAACCGTCAAGTGGTTTTGAACAATTTTTGCTCGTTAAAAATAGCGACTTCCTATTTTTTAATTCGATGGCTTTCTCCATTTAAATGAACAACCTCAGAACGATGGAAGAGGCGATTCCTTATTGTCCCCCAGCTTTCCGTCCATCCGAGAAACAGCAAATATTCAGCACCCTTTTTCGTAATGGCTCCGCTCATTACGAAAAAGCTGCTGAAAAAGTGAAAATCGTCCTTTTTCAGCAGCTTCATTTGATCATGGTTTCTCACTTTCTCTTTAGCCCCCAAACCATCTTGATTGTACGAAGAATAGCTTAACGGATTGGGTTCATGATCAAGCAGAAACTGTCAAATCTAGTCTAGCAGTTACACCGTCCTCACCACCCGATCAGTCAAGCTCAAGCTCCACATTGGCTAAAATGTCGCTTCTTAGTTTTTGCAAACGAGGGTTTTGTTCCACCGCGCGCTTTTCTTCTTCATCGAGTTGGCTTAAATCAAATTTCCCTTCGTGGGCGGAAGCGATTCCGTATTGCCCCCAGCTTTCCGTCCATCCGAGGAACAGCAAATATTCAGCGCCCTTTTGCAGAGCGGTATAGTCGCCGTAATAGATTTCCGTAACACTTGGCGCCAAACCATTATCGACAATGTAATACGGTTCACGTATCGTGATCGTAGAACCTTCCAAACTTTCGTCGCCCTTGATCACTTTTTGGATGAAAATATCGCTCAAACGGTGACCATCAGGAAGTCCATCTTCATAGTAAACGACGTTTTCCGGTTCGCCATTCAAAACGGCGACGACCGCTAAATCGCTGCCCTCCAGTCGTTCTTCGTAATTCTCAAATGTTTCCATCATGCCCAATTGTAGCGGAGCCGTTTTAACGACTGTCGCATCGGCGATCACGTAAACCGTCGCTGCGATTAGAGCAACAATTGCCGAAATCATCATTGCTTTTTTCCGTTTCATCTCTATGACTCCTTTATGAGGAATGGCTTCTAATAATGTTAGAATGGAAAAAGAATCCTACTATCATTATCTTTTTAAAAGCTGTGTTGTCAATGAGAAAAAGTCCTTCTCCACTAGTTGAAATCGCCGATTATCCGGTTTATCACAGTGAATCTCTCGTAAGCTGTGAAACAATGAAAGCAGGAAAAAATAGTTGACTTCTATCAGATTGTTACGTACTGTAAAAGAAACATGAAATTGCATATGTTTGGGAAAAGGTGAAAGTCATCGTTGACTTTCTAAAAGGGAAGTTCGGTGAAAAGCCGACGCGGTCCCGCCACTGTAAAAGGATTGCTGTATGCACGAGCCACTGTCCATCGGACGGGAAGGAGCAGCAGCGTAAGACCTTGAGCCAGGAGACCTGCCTTTTCCAACGACACTGATTGACCTACGGGAGATGGGGAGGTGTTAGAGCAGGAGACGACAATGCTGTCTCTGCTGGATTCCTTTTCAGATGATGATAAAAAAGGACTAGCCTCTAACCCTTTTGCGGGTGGAGGCTTTTTTTATTGCCCCGCTTTCCCCGAAGGTCAAAAAGGAGGACATCCGATGGGAGCGAAAGGAAAGCTTTTATTGATCGGCTTCGGGCCGGGCCACGAGCAGCATATGACAGGCCGGGCGAGGGAAGCGATCGCTGAAAGTGATTCAATTATCGGCTACAACACGTACGTGGATTTGATTAAACCGTTGCTGACGGATCAAGCGATTATCCGGACCGGAATGACGGAGGAAGTGAGCCGGGCACAGGAAGCCGTGCGTCAGGCGGAAGAGGGCAAGACGGTTGCGGTTATTTCAAGCGGGGATGCCGGCGTCTACGGCATGGCCGGTCTCGTCTATGAGGTGTTAATTGAAAAAGGCTGGACGGAGCAGGATGGGGTCGAGGTTGAAATTATTCCCGGGATCTCAGCGATTAACTCCTGTGCCTCGCTGCTCGGCGCACCGATTATGCATGATGCCTGCACGATCAGCCTCAGTGACCATCTAACGCCGTGGGAGCTGATTAAAGCCAGACTTGACGCTGCGGGCAAGGCTGATTTTGTGATTGCGCTCTACAATCCGAAAAGCGGGCGGCGGACGAGACAGATTGAGGAGGCGCAGCGGATTTTGCTGCAATACCGTTCTGCCGACACGCCGGTCGGACTTGTCAAAAGCGCCTATCGCGAACGGCAGCATATCGTGATGACAACGCTCGGCGAGATGCTTGAGCATGAGATCGGGATGCTGACGACGGTCATCATCGGCAATGGATCGACGTTTATGTACGACGGCAAGATGATCACGCCGCGCGGCTATCAGAAAAAATATACGCTTGGAGAAGCGAAGCAGGCTCTGCGGCCGCATCAGCGCTTAAAGCCGGAGCACGAGCCGTGGGCGCTTCATCAAGGTGAAGAGGAAGTTGAACCGGCTTCATCTTCGCTTCAAAAGCTTGCCGAGGAAGCAGGACCCGAACCGGCGCGGGGATCGCTGCGCGAGCTGGCAGAAGAAGCACTTTCTCTCCTGAATGGGGAGGAAAGTGGCGGGAAGCGTGACGTTGAGCTGGAGCCGGAAAGCCTGTTCAGGCAGGAAACGGTGTTTGAATTTGCGCTCTCGCCAGGTCTTGCCAACAAAAAATTCAGCGCGGCGCAAATGCAGCTGATTGGCGAGGTAATTGGCGATAAAGGCGAGATTGAATATACGCCCGATCATCAAATGAAGGTGACGATGAAAACGGGGGACGCGGCGCAGGTGACGGCCGAGCTTGAACGGGAGGGGCTGCTGCTGCATCCGGTCGGCGATGTCGTCACGATTAAGGCGTGTGACTTTTGTGATGGTGACAAGGGCGAATCATTGCCGCAGCTTGATGAGATCTTTCGCTCAATTGGCGGCGATCCCGTGCCGAAGCGGCTGACGATCGGCTTCAACGGCTGCGGAATGGCGTGCTACGGCGCGCCGACGAACGATATCGGCATCATTTACCGCAAAAAAGCATTTGATTTGTTTTTAGGGGCGAAAACGACAGGGAGAAACGCCCATGTCGGCCAGCTCGTCGCCGAAGGAATGAGCAAGGAGCAGCTCGTCGCAACAGTCGTCAAGGTTGTCCGCGATTTCCAGCAGCGCGGCATGCCGAATGAACGGTTTCACAAGTTTTTTAAACGGGTCCAGGTCGTTGCCGGTTATCAGTACCGTGACGTGCCGGAGCCGATCGCTGTTGACAATGTGTGCGGCGATTAACAAAAGGAGGAGAAAAGATGGAAGCTGTATTATTTATCGGCCATGGGAGCCGAAAGCCGGAGGGAAACGAGCAGCTGCAGGAGTTCGTCAATGGGATGAAGCACCAGGTCAAGGCTGATATTGTCGAAACCTGTTTTCTGGAATTTGCCGAGCCGTCGATTGCCGCTGGAATTGAAGCGTGCGTGAAGCAGGGGGCGACGAAGGTCGCGCTCGTGCCGATGATGTTCTTCTCGGCCGGGCATGCGAAAATCCACATTCCGGCGGACATGGACAAGGCGCGGCAGAAGTTTCCGCTCGTCTCTTTTACATATGGCCGGCCGATCGGGTCGCATCCGGGCGTGATTGATATTTTAGCCGACAGGTTGAAAGAAGCCGGCTGGCAGGTGAAGGAAGGGAGCAGCCTCGTGATCGTTGGACGCGGAAGCAGTGACGGTGATGCGAACAGTGAGCTGTACAAAATTTCGCGCCTGCTTAGTGAACGGCTGAATATGACCGATGTCGAGCTGTCGTTTATCGGCGTCACTTCGCCGACGGTGGAACAAGCTGTCGAGCGCTCTTTAAAGCTCGGCGCAAGCTCGGTTTGCCTGCTTCCTTACTTCTTTTTCAGCGGCGTGCTGATGGACCGGATGGAGGAGAAGCTTGAGGGGTTCAAGCGAAGCTATCCGGACGCATCGTTTCTGATGACGAAGTTTTTTGGCTTCCATCCGCTGCTGGCGACGATTTTCAAGGAAAGAGCCGAGGAAGCATTACAAGGATTGGCCGCGTTAAACTGCGATAACTGTCAGTACCGTTTATTCGCGAAGGAGCATCTTGAGCTTGACCACAACCACGATCATCATCACCACCATCATCATTAAAACGTATTTGCTTTCATAGGTGGATGTGGGGCTTGCAAAACAAATCTGCAAAAGAGAGGTGAAAGCGGATGATCTTTATTATGGCCGGAACGAGTGATGCCCGCGAAGTGGCCATCGCCTTAAAGGATGCGGGCTATCCGTTATTGGCGAGCGTCGTGACGGAGAGCGGGGCGGCAAGCGTCAGCGAGGCCGGAATTCCGGTGCGCGTCGGTCGCCTGACGATCGCGGAAATGACGGCGCTTTTGCAGGAAAAGCACATTTCTCTCCTTGTCGATGCGACCCATCCTTTTGCCGAGGAGGCTTCAAAAAATGCGCACGCGGCCGCGGAACAGGCAGGCATTCCTTATGTCCGGTTTGAGCGGCAGGCGAGCAAGATTGCCGAGGATGAGCGGATCAGCTTCGTCGCGGACTACGCCGAGGCAGCTGAGCTTGCGAGTCAGCATAAAGGGGTCGTTATGCTGACGACCGGCAGCAAGACGCTCGCTGTCTTCGCGGACAAGCTGCTCGGGCTGCCTGACTTACGTATGATCGCGCGGATGCTGCCGCGCAAGGACAATATGGAGCGCTGTGAACAATTGGGTATTGAGCAAAAAAACATCGTCGCGATGCAGGGCCCTTTTTCAAAGGAGCTTAACAAGGCGCTTTACCGCCAGTTCGGCGTCACACTCGTGATTACGAAAGAAAGCGGCAAGGTCGGTTCGGTCGATGAGAAGCTGGAAGCCGCCAGGGAGCTTGGCTTAGAGGTGATCGTCATCGAACGGCCGAAGCAGGATGTCCACGATCTCGTTCATACGAAGGAAGATGTTGTAGCAACAGTCACTAAGCTGATGGAGGGAAAATAAATGGATTTCAAAACAGAATTTAAACCGTTGACCGTACAGCCGCAGGAGATTGAAGGAAAGAGCTTTCAGATGATTACCGAGGAGCTGGGCGAGCACTCCTTTACCGAAGAGCAATACCCGGTCGTTCAGCGGGTGATCCACGCCTCGGCTGATTTCGAGCTCGGGCGAAGCGTGCTCTTTCATCCTGATGCGGTACGCGCCGGTGTGGCGGCGATTCGTTCTGGCTGCAAGGTAATCGCCGACGTGCAAATGATTCAAAGCGGCATCAGCAAGCCGCGTATCGAAAAGTTTGGCGGAAGCGTTCACGTTCATATTTCCGATCCCGATGTGATCGAGGAAGCGAAACGGCTCAACACGACGAGAGCGATTGTGGCGACGCGCAAGGCGGTCAAGCTGGCGGAGGGCGGCATTTTCGCGATTGGAAACGCGCCGACCGCGCTGCTTGAATTGATTCGCCTCGTGAAAAATGGGGAAGCAAAGCCGGCGCTGATCGTCGGGATGCCGGTCGGTTTTGTCTCGGCAGCTGAATCGAAGGAAGAGCTGGCGAAGCTTGATCTACCGTTTATTACGAACATTGGCAGAAAAGGCGGCAGTCCGGTAACCGTGGCGGCGATCAACGCGATTTCCCTGATGGCGGAGCAGCAAGGCTGAAAAGATGGCAAGCGGGCAAAAGGAAACAAAGCAGCTGCGGCATGGCTATACGACAGGCTCCAACGCAACGGCGGCGACGAAGGCGGCGCTTCTGAGCTTAATTACGCAAAAAACGGTTAACGAAGCGACGATTAAGCTGCCGAACAAAGAGATTGTCACCTTCCAAATGGAGTCTGTTCAATTTACCGAACACTATGCCGAGGCGGCAATCATTAAGGATGGCGGCGACGATCCAGATGCGACACACGGGGCACGAATTATTTCTCGTGTTGCCTGGGAGAGCGCGCCTGGTATTACGCTTGATGGCGGCGTCGGCGTCGGCCGGGTGACGAAGCCGGGGTTACCGGTAGCGGTCGGGGAAGCGGCGATTAACCCTGTGCCGCGCCGGATGCTGTTTGAGGTTGCACAGGACGTGTTGGAGGAGACTGGCGTCGAGCGGGGCATTTCGATCATCATTTCCGTGCCGGATGGAGAGGAAATCGCCAAGAAAACGTTAAACAGCCGGCTCGGCATTATCGGCGGCATTTCGATTCTCGGTACGAGGGGAACGGTCGTGCCGTTTTCGACTTCGGCATTTCGCGCAAGCATCGCCCAGGCGCTGCAGGTCGCCAAGGAAAGCGGCTGCGAGCATGTCATCTGCTCGACGGGCGGACGGAGTGAAAAATATGCGATGGAGCTTTTCCCGGATGCCCCGGAAGAAGCGTTTATCGAAATGGGTGATTTTGTCGGCTTTACGCTGAAGCAGTGCAAGGCGAAACGGATGAAGCAGGTGACCCTCGTCGGGATGATGGGGAAATTTTCAAAAGTCGCCCAGGGCGTGATGATGGTCCATTCGAAAAGCGCTCCGGTCAGCTTTGAATTTCTCGCCAAGGTCGCCGCGGATAGTGGAGTCCCGTCGGAGCTTCAGCAGGAGATTTTGCAGGCGAATACCGCCTCTCAGGTCGGGACGATGCTCTATGAGGCGGGATATTCTGACTTCTTTCAGCGCTTGTGCCGCTATGCATCAGAGGCCGGGTTGCAGGAAGTGAACGGTGGGCTGACGATTGAAACGATTCTGTTGACGATGAAAAATGAGCTATTAGGAAGGGAGGCGGTGAGATGGCCGCGACAATGAAGGTCATTGGCATGAGTGAGCAGGGACCGGCTGCCTGGCCGGCGCTCTACCAGCAATGGGTAGCGGAAAGCGAGCGGCTCGTCGGCGGTGAGCGCCAGCTGGCGTTCTTTCCAGAATATCAGGGGGAGAAAATCGGACTGAAAGGCGGGTTGAAGGCGACGGTTGAACGTCTGCTCGAAACGGAGAAAAAAACGGTCATTCTCGCTTCAGGTGATCCGCTATTTTATGGGATTGGCGGCTATTTGGCGAAAAAAGTACCGAGTATTGAACTATATCCGGCGCTCAGCTCAATTCAGGCCGGTTTTGCGAAAATGCAGGAAAGCTGGCATGATGCGACGTTTCTCAGCGTACACGGACGGGCGATGAAAGGGCTGGCGCAAAAAATCGACGGGCAGAAGAAGGTCTGTCTGCTGACGGATGAAACGAACAGTCCGGCAGCAATCGCCGCCTATTTGCTCGACTATGGTATGAGCGAATACAAAGCGTTCGTAGCAGAGGCGCTCGGCGGCGCTAATGAGAAAACAGGCTGGTTTGAGCTGGACGAGCTTACGCGCTACGATGCGAACCCACTCAATCTGGTCATCCTGAAGCAGACCGGAAAGGCGCCTTCGTTCCCGCTCGGGATCGATGATCATCTTTTCAGTCAGCGCAAGCCAGATAAAGGTTTGATTACCAAAAAAGAAGTGCGCACGCTCAGCATTGCCGCGCTGAAGCTGAGAAAAACGAGCACCGTCTGGGATATTGGCACATGTACAGGCTCGGTCGCGATCGAAGCGGCGCGGATTGCCACGGATGGTCAAGTGTTTGCAATTGAGAAAAACGAAGCCGATCTGGCCAATTGCTATGAAAATATGAAAACATTTCGCACCGATTTTACCGTCGTTCATGGCAAAGCGCCGGCGCAGCTTGACAGCTGGCCCGATCCGGATGCCGTCTTTATCGGCGGGACGGGAGGAGAGCTGCCGGAAATTATTAGAACCTGTGCGGAACGGTTAAAAGCGGGAGGCCGGATTGTGCTGAACGCCGTAACGATCGAAACGCTGGCGACAGCACAGGACGCTTTCAAGGAGGCAGGACTTGCGCTTGAGATGACACTTGCCCAGCTGTCGCGGAGCAAGCCGATTTTACATATGACAAGATTTGATGCGTTAAATCCGATTTATATTCTGACAGCAACGAAGGAGGAGACAGATGGCAACAGGTGAAGTGTACGGCGTCGGCGTCGGCCCTGGCGACCCGGAGCTGATTACGTTAAAAGCATACCGGAAGCTGCAGGAGGCTGATGTTGTCGCTTATCCGAAGAAAAGAAAGGGCAGTAAAAGCTACGCCCATCAAATTATTGAAGCATTTGTTGACATGAACAAAAAAGAGATGCTCGGCCTCGTCTTTCCGATGACGAAGGATCAGGCTGTGCTGACAGAGCAATGGCAGCAAATTACCGCTGAGATTTATGCGCATGTGTCCGCCGGCAAAACCGTTGCTTTCGTGACAGAGGGCGATCCGATGCTCTACAGCACATTTATTCATTTGCAACGGACGATGAAAGCGACCCATCCGGAGGTGCCGATCAAATCGATCCCCGGCATTTCCTCGGTCAATGGCGTGGCGTCACAGCTTGGCATTCCACTGGCGGACGGCGATGACTGGATGGCGGTCATTCCGGCAACCGAAGATCGCCAGCAGATGAAAAAAGCGCTGCTGGACCATGACGGGCTTGTCTTCATCAAGGTCGCCAAGGTGCTGCCGATGATGATCGAGCTTCTCGAGGAGCTTGACCTCGTACAGGATGCGGCGGTCGCAACGAAGGTCACTTCATCCGAGGAATACATTTGGCGTGATGTGACGGAATTAAAAACCGCAGAGCTGGAATATTTAACGCTGATGCTCGTGCGCAAAGGATGTGGCGTTCATGCTTGAAGCGAAAGTGTATATCGTCGGCGCCGGGCCCGGTGATCCCGACTTAATTACCGTGAAGGGTCAGAAGATTTTGCAGGAGGCTGATGTCCTGCTGTACACCGACTCGCTCGTCAACCCGGCGCTGATGGAGCAGGCAAAGCCGGAAGCAGCTGTAATCAAGACGGCCGGGATGCATTTGGAGGAAATCATCGAAATCATCGCCGCGGAAGTGGAAAAGGGGCACAGCGTCGCGCGCGTCCATACCGGCGATCCGGCTGTCTACGGTGCGATTTTTGAGCAGATGACCTACTTGAAGGAGCGCGGCATCGGCTATGAGATCATTCCCGGTGTCAGCTCGGTCTTCGCCTCGGCTGCCGCGGCCGGAATTGAGCTGACTATACCGGAGCTGACGCAATCCGTCATTTTGACGCGGGCGGAAGGGCGGACGCCGATGCCGGAAGGAGAGCAGCTGATCGACCTCGCCAAGCATCAATGCTCGCTCGCCCTGTTTTTAAGCGCGACGTTGATGAAAAAAGTCGTGCGCGAATGCTTGGCTGCCGGCTGGAAGGAATCCGACGCCGTCGTCGTTGTCTACAAGGCGACATGGCCTGATCAGAAAATTGTCCGGGCGACGCTCGGCACGGTGGATGAGGAGATGCGCAAAGCCGGCATCCGCAAGCAGGCAATGGTGATCATCAGCAAGGCCGCGGATCAAGCATTGCTCGAACAGCGCGGCAAATACGAGTCAAAGCTCTATGACAAAACGTTTACGCACGGCTTTCGGAAAGGAGAGCCGGCCAATGGATAAGATCGCTTTTGTCGCAATCACGAAGCATGGCACCGAACTGATTCGCCAGCTTTGGCAGAAGCGGTCGGATGCCGACCTGTACTATATGACGAAGCATGCTTATGGCGATGAGGAAGAAAAGGGCTTTCAGCTGTTTGAAGGCTCGGTCAAGCTTCAGCTGCCGCGGCTGTTTGCCGAATATGACGGACTCGTGATCGTGATCTCGCTCGGTGCCGTCATCCGGATGATCGCCCCGATTTTGAAAGGAAAGAAAGTCGATCCGGCTGTTGTTGTCGTTGATGATCGCGGTCAATTTGTGATCAGCGCGCTTTCCGGTCATGTCGGCGGAGCGAATGAGCTGACGGAGGAGATTGCCGGACTGCTTGGCGCGACCCCGGTAATTACGACGGCTTCCGATGTTCAGAAAACGATTCCGGTCGACATTTTCGGGCGGGAATTCGGCTGGACGATTGAGGATGAACAGGCTGTAACGCCGGTCAGTGCGGCAATTGTCAATGAAGAGCCGGTGCTGATCGTCCAGGAGGCGGGGGAGCGTCACTGGTGGAAGCATGACAAACCGCTGCCGTCTCACTTTACACTTGTCTCCTCGTTAGCGGAGACTGAGCCGGACCGCTTTCATGCCACTCTCGTCATTTCAGACCGGCTGCTGTCAAAAAAGTGGATGACCATTTTACGGACAAAGGGTGTGCTCTACCGGCCGAAGACACTTTGCCTGGGGATCGGCTGTAACCGCGGAACGTCGGCGGACGAAATTGAAGCGGTTATTTTCGAGACGTTGCAGGAGCTTGAACTCTCACCTAACTCAGTCGTGAGTATTAGCACGATTGATTTGAAAAAGGATGAGGTCGGACTGCTTGCCGTCTGTGAAAAGTTTCAATGGGAGTTTATTTGCTACAGCCCGGCGGAGCTGAATGAAATTCCGTTCCCGAACCCTTCGGAAACGGTGTTTCGCTACACAGGGGCCTATGGCGTCAGTGAGCCGGCCGCGATGCGGACGGCAGAAAGCAGGCAGCTGCTGCTTGAAAAGAAGAAAAGCGGCAATGTGACGATTTCGATTGCCCGAAAAGGAGAAGAGAGGTGAGGCCGATGCAGCCACGTTTACTGATTGCCGGAACGAACAGCGGCGTAGGAAAAACGACGATTACACTCGGCCTGATGGCGGCATTTCAGCGCCAGGGGCTGACCGTTCAGGGCTTTAAATGCGGTCCCGATTATATTGACCCAAGCTATCATACGGCGTTGACGAAGCGAATTTCCCGCAATCTGGACAGCTGGATGCTTTCGCGTCCGCTTGTGTCCGACATTTTCCTTGAAGGCAGCCGCGGAGCGGATCTTTCGCTGATTGAAGGGGTCATGGGGCTATATGATGGAAAGTCGACGCTGAGTGATGAAGGAAGCAGTGCCGACATCAGCATTTTGCTGAAAACGCCTGTCGTGCTCGTTGTCAACATTGGCAGCATGGCCCGCAGCGCCGCGGCGATTGTGAAAGGCTATCAGGCGCTCAATCAAGAGGTTAGCATTACGGCGGTCATTCTCAATCAGGCAGGCAGTGCGCGCCATGCTGAAATGTGCAAAGACGCGATCGAGCAGGAATGCGGCATTCCGGTCGCCGGCTACTTGAAAAAAGGCGATGTCCCGGCGATTCCCGAACGTCATCTCGGCCTCATACCCGCGTTGGAGCGCGGTGAGCATGATCAGCTGTTTACGAGGCTAGCCGATGTGATCAGCGCTCAGGTTGATTTGTCACTCTTGAAGCAGCAGGCCGAAGCGGCTCCGCTGCTCGAACGACAAACGGATTTTTTTCAGCAGACGATGCCGCAGCCCCGCGTCAAAATCGCAGTTGCCTATGATTCAGCGTTTAATTTTTATTACGAGGAAAACTTCACCCTGCTGCGTCAGGCCGGGGCTGAGCTTGTCTTTTTCAGCCCGCTGAAGTACGAATCGTTGCCGGAAAATTGTGACGGACTTTATCTCGGCGGCGGCTTTCCAGAAGAATTTTCAAAGGAGCTTGCCGGTCATACGGGACTGAAGCAGGCGATCAAGCAAGCGGTTAGCAACGGGATGCCGACGCTGGCCGAATGCGGCGGCTATATGTATTTAGGGGAAAGTCTGACGACGACAGCGGGAGAGACATTTCCGATGGTCGGGCTGATTCCGATGGAGGTGCGCATGCAAGCGCGACTCGCCGCGCTCGGCTATCGTGAGGCCACTCTGCTCGAAGACAGCTTTCTGCTGAAGCGGGGCGAACACATACGCGGCCATGAATTTCATTATTCGGCAGCTACGTTTTCCGGACCGCAAATGGCGGTTTATGAAACGAACGGCCTCCGCGGCAGCAAGCAGGAAGGCTATCAGATGAAGCAGCTCGTTGCCGGCTATACCCATCTTCATTTTGCTTCGGCGCCGCAGCTTGCGCCAAATTGGGTGGAAGCGTGCGCCGCCTATCAGAAACGTCGCCGTGAGGCAGGGGAGGAATTGTGATCATGCGTAAAGATGGAATCGTCTATTTTGTCGGGGCAGGACCGGGTGATCCGAAGTTGATCACCGTCCGCGGATTGGAATGCATTCAGGAAGCTGACGTGCTGATCTACGACCGCCTTGCCAATCCGGCACTGCTTCGGCATGCGAGAGAAGACAGTGAAAAAATCTACTGTGGGAAGCTGCCCGATCATCATACACTCAGGCAGGAGGAGCTGAATGAGCTGATCCTCGCCCATGCGCAGGCCGGTAAGGTCGTCGTCCGCTTAAAAGGCGGTGACCCGGGGGTGTTTGGCCGCGTCGGTGAAGAAGCGGAGCATTGCCGCAGGCACGGCATTCCGTATGAAATCGTTCCGGGCATTACTGCCGGACTTGCTGCCCCATTATATGCTGGAATCCCGGTTACGCATCGCGAACTCGGTCAGTCATTTGCCTGTGTCACCGGCCATACGGCGCGAGGGGAGCTGTCGGCCGAACGGTGGCAGGCGCTTGCGACCGGTATTGATACGGTCATCTTTTATATGGGGGTGAAAAACTTGCCGAACATCGTTGACAGGCTGATTGAATATGGCCGCAGTCCTGATTCGCCAGCGGCGGTAATCGAGTGGGGGACGCTGGCCGACCAGCGGGTGATTGCTGCGCCGCTTAATCAGCTTGTCGCTGAAGCCAGACAGGCGGACGTTCGCAATCCGTCGATCATTATCGTCGGCGAGGTAGCCTCCCTTTATCCAACGTTATCCTGGTTTACAGCGGATGACTTTGTAAAAAAAGAGTTGCAATCAACAAAAAATGAAGTAAAATAAAACGTAATGATTACGATTTTCATAAGGGGAGAAAGAAATGAAGTTGAATATCGTGAAGTGCAGCGGGTTGCTCGTTAGTCTCGTTTTGCTGCTGGCCGGCTGTAATCAAGGAGAGCCGGCCACTTCCGAAGGTGAGAGCGGACAAGTCATTGAAATTGAAAATAACGGTATCACGCTTGAAGTGAGCGAATCACCGCAACGGGCGGTCAGCCTGAATCAGCATGTCACCGAAGTGATGCTCGCTCTCGGTCTTGAAGACCGGATGGTCGGTACTGCTTATTTGGATGATGAAATTCTGCCGGGGTACAAAGAGGCGTATGAGAAGGTCGAGGTATTATCCGACACCTATCCATCGAAGGAGGTGTTTCTCGCGGTCGAGCCAGACTTCGCTTATGCCGGCTGGCCGAGCGCGTTTCGCGAGGACAGTCTTGGGACACAGGAGGAGCTGATTGAATACGGGATTATTCCGTATTTGCACGAATCCTCAATGAAGACGGCACCGAGGCTTGAGGATATTTACACGGATATTCGCCATGTCGCCGAGATTTTCCAAGTGGAGGATCGGGCTGAACAGTTTATTGCTGAAACTGACGCGCGGATCGCTGAATTAACAGCCGACATTCCGGAGGTTGATGAAGCGGCGCGGGTATTTGTGTTTGACAGCGGCGACACGACTCCGAAAACAGCCGGGCAGAACTTTTTGAATGAGCTGATCTCCGTCGCCGGCGGGGAGAACATTTTTTCTGAGCTTGAGCAGCACTGGCCGGACGTCAGCTGGGAGGAAGTGGTTGAGCGTGATCCGGAAATCATCGTCATTATGGATTACGGCACGACAGCAGCCGACGAGAAGATTGATTTTCTGCTTGAAAACCCGATGCTCACCAACACGACTGCCGTTCAAAATCAGCATTTTGTCGTCATGCCGTTAAGCACGGCGGCGGAAGGGGTGCGGATCGCGCTCGCACTGGAAACGCTTGTG
Source organism: Halalkalibacter oceani (assembly GCF_023715705.1). Lineage (GTDB taxonomy): Bacteria > Bacillota > Bacilli > Bacillales > Bacillaceae_D > Halalkalibacter > Halalkalibacter oceani_A. Next base: position 69,581 of record NZ_JAMBOS010000004.1, on the reverse strand, counting down.
GAAGGATTTTATGACAACGAATAGATAGGAGAGGTATGGTGAGTAAGGAGAAAAATCGGTTTCAAAGCAAAGAAGGGCCAACGAAGAGCAAGCCTTTTCCGCTTGTGGCTGCCATTCTCATTCTGTTTCTGCTGCTATTCGTCTCCATCACGCTTGGTGTCATGCTCGGCCCGGTGCCGATTCATCCGCTTACCGTCTGGAAAATCGCGCTGAATCAGCTAACGCTGCTGCCGGTCTCTTTTCAGGGGGACTGGACATTGGCGCAGGAGCGGATTATTTGGGATATCCGCTTTCCACGTGTGCTGCTAGGCGTCGCTGTCGGCGCGGGGCTCGCCGTCGTCGGTGTCGTCATTCAGGCTCTGGTTCGCAACTCGCTTGCCGACCCGTATATTTTGGGGATCTCGTCAGGAGCCTCCGTCGGGGCGACGCTCGTCATATTATTTGGCGCCTTCGGTGTGTTCGGCCAGTATGCTCTTTCAACAGCGGCGTTTCTTGGTGCACTATTCTCGCTACTGCTCGTGTATATGCTCGCCCATGTCGCCGGGCGGCTGACGACGACCCGGCTTTTGCTTGCCGGCGTCGTCGTCTCGATGATATTATCAGCGATCACGAGCTTTATCGTCATTTCAAGTCCGAACGAGCGCGGAATTCGCGATGCGATGTTCTGGATGATGGGCAGCCTTGCCGGGGCGCGATGGGATCATCTCTTCATACCAGTGATCGCCGTCACGCTCGGTTTGATTTGCTTGCTTGTCCAGTTCCGGCCGCTGAATCTGCTTTTATTAGGAGAAGAAACAGCCGGTACGCTAGGTGTTGATATGGACAGGTTTCGCAAATGGATGATCGTTATCACCGCATTGCTGACAGGCGTCGTCGTCGCGGTGAGCGGGGCGATTGGCTTTGTCGGCCTGATGATTCCTCATTTAGTCCGGCTGACCGTCGGCTCGGATCATCGCCGTGTCCTGCCGATCAGCGCACTTGCCGGGGCGATTTTCGTTATTTGGGCTGATGTATTCGCCCGGCTCGTCGTCGCGCCCCAGGAACTGCCGATCGGTATCGTTACCGCCCTATGCGGAGGTCCCTTTTTTATTTGGCTGCTGCGGAAAAGCAAGTACTCATTTGGAGGGGAAGGAAAATGAAAATTGCCGTTCAGAACGTAACAACTTCGATTCAAAAGCGTCCGATTATTCAGGACATGTCTCTTGACGTCCGCTCAGGTGAGTTTATCGGCATCATCGGCCCGAATGGGAGTGGCAAGTCAACGCTGCTGAAATCCATTTACCGGGCCCTGCCATTCGATGAGGGAGAAATTTATGTCGACCGGATTGACTGGGCGGCCTGCTCGGCGAAGGAAGCAGCGAAGTATATGGCGGTCGTCAGTCAGGAGGGAGCGGCACAATTTGACTTTTCTGTCGAGGAAATGGTGCTGATGGGACGCTCACCACATAAAAAATGGTTTGAAGCTGATAGCGACGATGATCGCCTCGTTGTAAAGCGGGCACTGGAGCAGGTCGGCCTGTGGGAGGACCGTGAGCGCAGCTTTATCACGCTATCAGGCGGTGAAAAGCAGCGTGTGATGATCGCCCGTGCGATTGCCCAGCAGGCGCAAATTCTCGTTCTCGACGAGCCGACGAACCATCTGGACATCCATCATCAGCTACAGGTGATGGAAATCGCGCGCGAGCTTGGCGTTACCGTCATCGCCGCCCTGCATGATTTGAACATCGCCGCGGCCTATTGCGACCGGATTTATGTCGTCGATAACGGTGAAATCGTCACTTCCGGTACGCCGGTCGAGGTGCTGACCGAGCAGCTTCTACGCCGCGTATTTCAGGTGGAAACAGATGTGATCATTCATCCGAAAACGAACAGCGTCCACATTACCTATTTGCCTGTCCGGTCGGTAGCCGCTGTAGCGGAGGTGAGCCGGTGAAGCAGACGATATCCGAGCTGGAACAGCTTTGGCTTGACGGAATGAAGGATGAAAACGGCAGGCTGCCAACACGAATGGAAGATGACGAAGAAGAGGAGCAATTTTGGCGCCGCCACCTCGAAAAAAAGCGGAGTGGCGAGCATGTTGACGAGTATGCGAAGGAAATTACGCAAGCGTTGCTGACGTATGTCGAAAAAGGGGATACGGTGCTTGAAATCGGTCCGGGCTGGGGCAATTATACATTTGCTTTGGCCGAAAAAGCAGCGGCTTTGACCTGTGTCGACAGCTCGGAAAGCTGCCTGCAATTTTTACAGCGGCTTAATCAGGAGAAGCAGCTGCCGCTTACATATGTTCTGGCGAAATGGGAGGACTATCAGCCGGAGCAGCATGATGTGATTATCGGCGTCAATTGCTATTACCGGATCAAGGAAATCCGCCGCGCGCTTGAGCGCATGAACGCTCATGCTAAAAAACGGGCGATCATCGGTATGACGACCGCGCCGATGCGTCCGCATTATCTCGATCTGCAAGCTGCCCACGGCTATCACCTGAAGTATCCGCGCCGCGATTATATTCATCTTGTTCATCTGTTATATGAAATGGGCATTTACGCCAGCTGCAACATTGTGCCGCTGACGAAAACATACAGATTCACGAGTGAGGAAGCGTTACTCAAAGATAACAGCCGCCGTCTACTGGCTGCGGATATTGATGAAAAGGTGATCAGGCAGTCACTCGCGCCGTATGTCCGTGAAAAGGATGGCGTCTTTACGTACGAGCATCACTTTTACGCCGCACTGATTGACTGGAAGCCGGTACCGCTTCTAAGAAAACCGCGCAGCGGCTTTTCATAGAAGCGGCGTGCGGAGCCGTTACAATTCTTTTAAGGAGGGCTGAAAACGGGCTTTTTTCAGCCCTCCACGTAACGTGCGAAGCCGACGCCCTTCCTCGAATTACCCCGAAAATGTTATCCTTTCTTAATTTTCGAGAAAATAACAGCTTTCAGTCTCATACGCAATTTCAAAAACAAGGAGGAGTTTAACGATGACGACATGGAATTTAACGGGGACGGAGAAGCATGTTCTCATTTGCAACGGCTCGACGTGCATGAAGCATGGCGGTGAGGAAGTCACCCAGGCTGTCCGCGATGAAATTAGCCGCCTCGGTCTTGACGAGAAAATTCATACGACACGAACAAGATGTAACGGCCGCTGCAAGGATGCTTGTGTGCTGCTTGTATACCCGGAAGGAAGCTGGTACGCCGCATCTTCGGCGGAAGTCGGGCGCGCAATCATTCAACGCCATCTTGATCCGTCGATTCGCCTGGAGGGTTCATTAATTTATCGTTTTGAGGAAGAAAAAATGACGCCCGCGTTTACAACGGAGCGCTTTAGAGGGATTGCCAAAGTGAAGGATAAAGAAAAAGGAGAGAAGCAAGCATGAATGGATTTGAGCTGTTAAAAGCGCGCAAGGCGATTCGCAATTATGCGAACAGAGAAGTGGAACGGGAGAAAATCGAACAGCTGCTTGAAGCCGCGACCTGGGCGCCGAATGACCGGCTGCGCGAGCCATGGAGCTTTTACGTCATCCAAGGTGAAGCAAAGAAAAAATACGAACAGCTCGCTCACAGCTATTTGCAGGAGCGTTTTCCGACAAAGCCGTCGCTCATTGAAAGCTCGCTCAAAGTCGTCAGAACAACCCCGGTGATCATCATCGCCACTGCCGACATCGCGGAAAACGAAGCGGATACGAAGGACAACGAATACGCGGTTTGCTGCGCGATTTTTTCGATGTGGCTCGCCGCCCGGGAGCTCGGCCTCGGCTTTGTCTGGCGCACACGCGGCGTCGGCCTCGTCCATGATCAGCGGCTTCATGACTTCATCGGCGCGCCGGCGAACAAAAAGGTCGTCGGAACGATCTTTTTAGGCTACCCGGCAGAAGGCGAAACCGAAGCGGCGACGGAGAAGAAACGAACGCCGTATCAGGAAAAGACGGTGTGGCTGTAGGGAAAATGAAAAAGGGTGACAATCGGTCAACGAGCAGGTACTTCCTTAACTAAATTTATCTGGTTTATAAAAAAACAGGCATCATAAAGCTTCAAAACCTCCTCTGTAATCTGTTCTTCACGTAAGCCACCGAAGCCGAGTTGAAGAATTGGCGTTTTTTTCCCTCAACTCAAGCGACTTAAATTACGAAATAATCTAAACAGACAAGCAGAGCATTTGGTTTCCTTCCATCGCTATTTCAACCGTTTTCACAGTGCTAATCAGGATAAATCTGAATTTTACAAAATGAGTTATCTTCTTTTTTCTTTTCGTTTATACTTGAGACAAATAACTTGGGAACAATGAAGGTTCTTCTGGAAATGGGCGCTTTGGGAGAGTTGGAGTGAGTAGCGCAACCGGCCAAACGAAGGAGAGAGAAAAGTGAATTTGTTTGGAAGCAGGAAAAGAAACAACAAGCTAAAAAGGTGGCTCAATAATCATCAAGTTGATGTCCTTATTGAGATCGAAGATGAAAGCATGCAGGACAAGCTGGCGATGATTCAATTAACAGGAGGATTTAAAAGCGATAAAACAAGTAAAGCCGTTAATCGAGCAGCATAGCGGGAGGTTAGTAAAGACGTTTTACGAAAAAATGCTGCAAACAAATGAATTAAGAGAGATGATTGAGCAGCATACAGAGGTTGCCAAACTGGAAAAAACGTTGCAACTGCATTTGAGAGAATTGTTTCATTGCCGAATGGATCAGCCTTTCTTGAAAAGAGAGTACGAGTCGCTCAAATCCACATGGGCGCGTTCCAAAATTTACAGCAGGCGCTATTTTCTCTCATTAGCAAAGAAGTGGAGATCGAAACGGAGCGTTATACGATCATCTCAGCTATGAACAAGCTGCTAAGCTTTGAACAGCAAATCGTATTGGAAGCGTATGAGAAGGAGACGGTGGCCAAAATTCACGGGCGCTACGACGAAGGGAAAAAAGACTTGCGCAACAAAATTTTAATCGTCAGTGAAGGCCTGGTCGCTCTAGCTGAAGAAACACAGGCCGCAACCAAAGTGCTAACTACGAACCTGGCAGCGATTAATGGCAAAACCGGTGAAAGCAATGCAACATTTATGACAGCTACATCAAAGAGCGTGGAGGGAGAGAATACACTCCGGGCGATGCTCGAAAAGATTCGTTCAATTGAAAAATACACGGAGGATATGAATAAAGCGATCGGCCAGCTTAGTTCCTCGACGACAGAAATTACGAATGTCATTACACTCGTGAAAGGAATTGCCGACCAAACCAATTTGCTGGCGCTAAATTCAGCAATCGAAGCCGCCCGGGCCGGTGAGCACGGCAAAGGCTTCGCCGTTGTCGCCGATGAAGTCCGGAAACTGGCCGAACAGACGAAAATTCCATCGGGCAAATCCAAAATTTAATCGAGAATTCGAACCATCTGACCGAAGCAGTCATCGAGTCCCTGCAGCATGTGGAAGGAGCTGTTTCAACGGGATTAAGCGCTTCTGAAAATATGCAGGAGGTGTATCAGGACATCGTGCTCTCGATTGATCAAAGCGGCCGGACTCTCAGCAATGTGAAGGAGAAGATGGAAGAATTGATGATGGCCGTCATGGAAATTGAAAAAGCAAGCTTTGAGGTCGCAACCTCGGCCGAAGAGCTGAATGGTGCCGTGGCGGAGGCGTAAACCGCTTCCCAGCAGCATAAAAAGGCAGACTCAATCGAAAAAATTCCTGTTGAGTCTGCCTTTGCTTGTTTTGCCAAAAGGAGAGTAACGGCTGCGAAAGCCTTACTTAGTTGACAGTACACAAATCTCTTCATCCTTCACGGTGACGTCGATTGCCGTAATTGTGCCTTCTTCGAGCAGGATGTCGGTAATTCTGTCTTCGAGCTGCTCCTGGATCGCGCGTCTTAACGGGCGGGCGCCGAACGCCTGGTGGTAGCCAAGCTCGACCAGCTTTTCCTTCGCTTCGGTTGAAACGGATAAGGAAATCTGCTGTTCAGCAAGACTTTGCTGAAGATCATTCAGCATTAGCTCAACAATCTGGACAAGTTCGTCTTTGTTCAGATGATTAAATTCGATGATCGCGTCAAAGCGATTTAAGAATTCCGGCTTAAAGTAAGCGGAGAGCGAATCAAGCACGGATGTTTGCTTGACGGCATCGGTCGCACCGAAGCCGACGGTTATTTTTTTGTCGGCGATCCCGGCATTGCTTGTCATAATAATGACGGTATCCTTGAAGCTGACCGTGCGGCCCTGGCTGTCTGTCAGGCGACCATCCTCCAAAATTTGCAGAAACATATGCTGGACATCGGGATGCGCCTTTTCAATTTCATCGAGAAGAATGATGGAATACGGGTTGCGCCGCACCTTCTCGGTTAATTGACCGGCTTCTTCATGGCCGACATAGCCAGGAGGGGAGCCAATTAATTTCGAGACGGCGTGCTTTTCCATATACTCACTCATATCAAGCCGGACAAGCGCCTCCTTCGAGCCGAACAATTCTTCCGCCAATGACTTTGTCAGCTCTGTTTTCCCGACGCCGGTAGGACCGACAAAAAGGAAGGAACCGATCGGCCGGTGCTTTGCTTTCAGGCCTGCCCGGGAGCGGCGGATCGCCTTGGAGACTTTTTCGACTGCTTCCTTTTGCCCAATGACCTTTTTGCTGAGGTTTTCCGCTAAATGCTTGAGCTTCGACGAGTCATCAGCCTGCAGCTTTCCGACCGGAATACCAGTTTTCTTGGCGATGATCGCTTCAATATCCGCAACTTCAATCGCAGCTTTCACATCTTCTTTTGACTGAATACGGGCTTCAAGCGCGGCCTCCTCGTCACGAAGCTTGGCAGCTGCTTCATAGTTTTCGTCCTGAAGCGCTTTTTTCTTTTCATGCTCCAGTTCGACCAACCGTTTTTCGATTTCATCGCTGCTTGTCAGACCGGCTTCTAAATTTTTCTTTGAGCCTGCTTCATCCAGCAGGTCAATCGCTTTATCTGGCAAAAAGCGATCCTGAAGGTAACGGTGTGACAAGGTGACGCAGGCTGCCAAGGCGTCGTCCGTATACTGGACGTTGTGATAAGCTTCGTATTTTTCCTTTAGACCTTGTAAAATCTCGATTGCCTGCTCTGCTGTCGGCTCGTCGACCTTGACGGGCTGGAAGCGGCGTTCAAGCGCGGCATCCTTCTCGATCGAGCGATATTCCTTCAAGGTTGTCGCTCCGACAACCTGCAGCTCCCCGCGGGCGAGAGCTGGTTTGAGAATGTTTCCCGCATCCATTGAGCCTTCCGCTGAGCCGGCGCCGACGAGTAAATGAATTTCATCGATAAATAAAATAATGTTTTTGCGGCTTTGCAGCTCGGCAATCAGCTGCTGCATCCGCTCTTCAAATTGACCGCGAATGCCCGTGTTGGCGACAAGCGAAGCGACATCAAGCAAATAAACCTCTTTGTTTTTAAGCTTGGATGGGACGGTCCCTTCATGAATGTGTAACGCCAAGCCTTCGATAATTGCTGTTTTTCCGACACCTGGTTCGCCGATTAACACCGGGTTATTTTTGTTGCGGCGATTTAAAATTTCAATCACGCGCGCCACCTCATCATCGCGGCCAACTACCGGATCGAGCAGACCAGCTTTTGCCGCTTGTGTCAGATTACGGCCATATTGATCCAAAAAGCCGCCACCGCCGCGTCCTTCTTGCTGAACAGCCGCAGCTCCTTCAGTCCCAGCTGGTTGCGCTCCGCCGAATTGTTTCAAGAACTGATCAAACGACATTGACGAAAACCCGCCTCCAAACCCGGAAGGAATCTTCGAGCCGGCTTGTAACGATTGATAGCATGTATGGCATAAAAGGAGCTGGTGGACATCTTGATTCAATTGAAATCTCACATTTACGGTTGCTTCACGTTGGTTACACTGTTGACATTTCATCTGATAGACCCTCCTTGAAATTAGTTTGACTTTGACTATCTTTGACTATATTATACTTTGACCTTTTTTGACTTTCAAGTAGGATGCTTAAATTTTTGCGAAAAAAGGAGAAAACGAAAAAGAAAAGAGCAAATTCAGGCGAAAATCGACTGCCACAGTCATGTTTTCGACATATTTAGGGGGTCTAATGAATAACGTAGTGGTATACTGGTAGAGGTTGTAAAGAGGAGAGAAGGAGAGGGAGAGCTTTATGTTAGAGTTAAGCTGGTTTCAGATTGTCCTTGTCGGCATCTGTGCCATCTTTATCGGAATTGCCAAAACGGGCCTGCCGGCGCTAACGATTCTCGTTGTCGCAACAATGGCTTCGATTTTTCCGGCACGCGATTCAATTGGAATCAGTCTGCCGATGCTGATTACCGCTGATTTGATTGCGGTCACCTATTATCGTCATACGGTCCATTGGAAAACGTTGCTGCGGATGCTGCCATGGGTTCTCGGAGGTCTGGCCGCCGGCTATGTGCTATTATTTTTTGTCACCGTAAGCAGGCCGATTGAAGTTATTCTAGGACTTATTATCATTAGTATGGTCAGTTTGCAAATTTATCGGGCAAGAGCCAGATCGGGATGGCTGACGAATGTCCCGCAATCGAAGGTGTTTATCGGCGTAATGGGAACATTGGCCGGTTTTACAACGATGATAGGGAACGCAGCCGGGCCAGTGATGGCTATTTTTTTATTGGCGCTCGCTTTGCCGAAGAACGTCTTTATCGGCACAGGCGCGTGGTTCTTTTTAGCCGTTAATCTGATAAAAGTGCCACTGTACGTGAATCTCGATTTAATTACCGGAGAAACGTTTGTCTTTTATTTATGGTTTATTCCAATTATCCTGCTCGGTTCATTAATCGGCATCAAAATCCTGCCATATATCCCGCAGAAAAACTTCAACCTGATCATCATGATTCTAGCGGGAATCGGTGGAATCCGGCTTTTATTGCCGTGGTGACATTTTAATACGCTGAGAAAAATCCTGTTACAGCAGGATTTTTCAGTCTGTCGACAAAGTCTCGCAAAAGCGAGACGGTCGACAGACTTTTTTGGTAGAAGGATTTGTCACGATCCGGAGCTTCGAACCCGCTCCCGGGATGGGGGCACGCTTTCCGCAGGAGGGCGTTGAACTAACCGGCACGCCGGTGGATTTCAACCTGCCCTCTCTTCCTGCAGGAGTCGGCCCTCCCATCCCGTCCGCTTTGTCTAAGGGGAAAAAAGGGAGGTTGCTTGACCATAAATAGAGCGATCTATTGTAAGACAGTAAGCAACGATTGAACGTGTCTTTGCAGAGTTGAAACAAAAAGCAATGGATGCGTTGGACAAACCTAAAAGGGTAGGAAAAAATTTGATGCAGGCGATGCTTGTTTTTGCTGCCATGGACCAAAAAATTAGCCAACTGGCACCGGCACTGAAGAAACACACATCCTCCAGCGTTACCAACCCAAAAGAGACAAGTTTTGTCTACGGTTTGAAAAATCCTGTAACAGCAGGGTTTTTTTCTTAAAGAAAGAAGTAGAAATATATCTTTAGTAAAGCAAATTTGAAGGAGGAGGGAGCTTATATGAAAAATGCGTTGTTAATGAAAATTGAAGCCAGTTATTCATTGAACTTTTTAGTTTATATCCAAAATCTCTTTCTAAATCGCTATCAAAATAAGGATGAATGGAAATTTCCCTACCTGCCATCAAGAGGTGAGTTTCAAGAAGACTTTGAAATGCGGTATCGAGAGGTGTGGAGTGAAGTAGCAAGGCGGATTTCTGAAAACCCAACAAATGACCTGGGAATTTTCATCGATGAGAAAAGCTTATTTTATCAACGCCTGTTCGCTCAAAGCGAGGATACGTTAAAGGAATATAATGATATTTATCACTCTTTTAACGTATGGTGGCAAAGCATGGCCGGGCAATTTGCAGTGGAAAGTTCGATTTCTGAACAGGGGCAGACGATTTACACGCAGTTGGCAGAATGTCTGCTCGAAAAAGGCATTACGCCGCAGAAAGAATTGACGCTCAGTTTACTTTATGACGATTGTTTACTGGCACAATTGGATCTCCCTCCGTACTTTGCTGTTGTTTCGATAAGAGATTGTCTTGTGGATAAAGAATTAATCGATAAGCTGACGGAAGCGTTTTTCACTAAATAGAGCAGGTGATTGGAGAGAAGGTCAACACCCAAACATCTCGGGACGTGTCTACATTTCTAAGTATCCTTAACAAAATTAGAAAGTAAAGGGGATAAAATGAAGAATTACGATATTATTTTTTTTGATATAGATGACACGCTTTTTGATTTTGCTAAATCGGAGCAAGTAGCTTTTTATAAGGTCTTTAATCACTATAATTTAGTAACTGGTTTAAACTTGTACAAAAAGAGTTACCAGGAAATTAGCAAAGTATTATGGAGAGATTTAGAAGATGGAAAAATGGGACTAGTTGAACTAGGTTCGGAGAGATTTAGGAGATTATTTTTAGAGCACGAACTTGAAATTGACGCAGTTGTATTTAATCAGGACTACTTAAAATTTCTCGGAGAACAAACGCACCTCGTTCAAGGTGCAAAACAAGTTATTAAGGCTCTCTCACATAAACGGTTAGCCGTTATTACAAATGGTTACACGATTGTGCAAACATCAAGAATTAACGGTTCTCCTTTCAAAGATATATTTGAACATATTATTATCTCTGAATCCACTGGATTCCAAAAACCACAAACAGGAATATTTGATTATGCTTTTCATAAGCTGCAGATTACAGATAAATCAAATGCACTAATGGTGGGTGACTCGTTGACTTCAGATATTCAAGGTGGAATGAACTATGGTATGGATACTTGTTGGTTCAATCCTGCGTACAAAGAAAATCCTACATCCTTAAAACCTACTTATGAAATAAATAAATTAAAAGGTTTGTTAGAAATTGTAAAATAAGTTCACTGTTTTTTATATTGTCTATAGTTTAAGTAATGACATGTGTCATCTGGATGTATTGACGCCTGTCGATTTTAAGATCCGCTTTTAATATACTAATAAAAGTAAATTGAATGAATATATTGGAATAACTGTTTATCAAGTGACAAAAAAGGAGTATACTACGTATAAAAGGAGGGGGAGATAAGAATGTGTAACATTATTTTGCACAGTATCATTATTTTCTTTTTAACAGGGTGTGGAGGGGCTTCTAATCAATCTGCAGATCATCCGTCTTTAAATATAGCTGATTTTTATGGAGAATACACATTTGAGGAAGTAGCGTATATGCGCAAGTATTCTGCAAAAAGTGAAGAAGATTATCAAAATGACGTAAAAGCAGTAACAGAAACGTTCACAGGTGTAGAGTTTTCCATAGGAGAGAGTTATTTTTCTGAAACCTCAGGAAGATTTGGAGGAAATCCATCAGAAGGATTTGAATTCATCACCATGAAGGACTACGATGATATATATTATGATGAGGTAGGCGGGGAAAATCTTGAAAACTTTGAGGGCTTGAGTTCTCTATTTGATTATGAAGAGATTAAAAAAGAATTAGGTGTTAATGAAATCGAACATTATATTATGTATGTAGAAGATGGGATTTTGGCAAATCCTGCGTTTTATATTACAAATGACAATATTTATGTTGCAAATGAAGATATATCCTATGGAGAAACAGAGGATACATTTAAGGGATATACTCATTATTTATTGAAGCTCAAAGAAAAAGAATAATGGCCTTCAGTTTTTATGGATTACATCCTACATAAAAAGGTCGTGACGGTTCTACCCATTGCTTAGGGGCTGGGATAAAGGTTGTTTTATACCTATTTTCCAGCCCCTCTTATCATTTTCATTCGGCATCTCCGCTCTTATTGCAAACGGTAGACGACGTCAACGCTTTGGGTGATTTGCACTTCTCCGGCTTCAATGACAGTAGAAACACTGCTTGAATCGGCTGATTCGTTACGCGCTCCAGAAAAGTCCTGTGTTGGGAAATGCACTTGAGCGGCACGGTCTGAGATTTGCAGTACTTCGCCCCGGGCTTTGCCGACGCTTTCCGCCATTACATCCGCTTTTGCTCTTGTTTTCTCAATCGCTTGCTTCATCGCTTCGTGCTCTGCCGCTTCCGGATTTTCCAGCGCAAATTGGGTATGTTCAATTTGATTCGCTCCCGCTGCTGAAGCAGCATCGATCAGTTCGCCAACCGTGTCAATCTGATGATATTCAATCCGTAAAATATGCTGCGCGCGATAGCGTTCATTTGTCGTTTCGCCGTTTGGTGAATATTGATGTTCCGGATAAACGTTGAAACGAGCCGTTTGAATATCCTCCTCCTTAATTCCATGTTCGCTTAACACCTGCCGAACCGCCGTCATACGCTTCCCAACCTGCTCTTGCGCTTCTTCAGCAGAATCAGCGAGTGCCTGCGCTCCAAGATGTACATAGGCCATGTCCGGCTCCACCTTAACCTCACCGACACTATTGACAACAATTGTTCCCTGTTGACCATTGCTTACGGCTTCAGCCGTCGTTGCCTGATTGGATGACAAGCTGAGGGCAACAAGGACGAGGGCGGCAGCACCGATGATGAAGCCTCCAATCTGTAAGCCTTTTTTCCTTTCTATCATTGAATAAGCCTCCTTTATGAAGAAATGATGTTTATGGTAAAACGTCCGAAGAGAAAAGAAAGTTACGTCTTGCTCATTTATTTTTTTCGGACGTCTCATTCATGCTTTCTCGCTTTAAATTTCGGGACTCCTTCTTAAAACAGGATTCCTGCTTATTATAGCACCAGTTCCCTTATTAAGGACACGGATTTCACAATATTCTATCAATTTATTCTAAAAAAGATCAAAAACCTTTCTTGAAATGATCATAAAATGATCATTTTTGTCGAGTAGTGTATGAACCAGGCAGTTAGAAAAACTGTCATTAGAAAAAAGGAGGTGTATCCTGACAGAGCTGCTTGGCCGAAAATGATAAATTGAATTGATCTGAGGAGGAATAGAAATGGTGAAAAAATCAAACCAAAAGGTGTCAAATAAGCAGAAACCAAAAAAGGTATTCCCACTACTTGTGACAACAGCGATGCTAGCTGGAACATTTGCTGCGGCCGGTGCGCCGGTATCAGCGGACGAGCTTGAAGCAAAAGCGAAAAATCACGGACAATTCGTCTCGGAAGCGGCAGTTGAAATAGACGGTTCAAAGGAAAAAGGTAAGCTGATTCGTGAAATAGCGAAAGAGAAAAAGCACCTTGCTGATAAATTTCCAAAAAATGAAGATGAACAAAATGAAGAAGGACAAGCTGACGATGAAGCACCAATTGACGAAGACGGTCAAACAGAAGAAGAAGTAGAAGCACCAATTGACGAAGATGGTCAAACAGAAGAAGAAGTAGAAGCGCCGGTTGACGAAGACGGTCAAACGGAAGAAGAAGTAGAAGCGCCGGTTGACGAAGACGGTCAAACGGAAGAAGAAGTAGAAGCACCAATTGACGAAGATGGTCAAACAGAAGAAGAAGTAGAAGCACCGATTGACGAAGACGGTCAAACGGAAGAAGAAGTAGAAGCACCAATTGACGAAGATGGTCAAACAGAAGAAGTAGAAGCGCCGGTTGACGAAGACGGTCAAACGGAAGAAGAAGTAGAAGCGCCGGTTGACGAAGACGGTCAAACGGAAGAGGAAGTAGAAGCACCGGTTGACGAAGACGGTCAAACAGAGGACGAAGTAGAAGCACCAATTGATGAAGATGCTCAAACAGAAGAGGAAACAGATCAGTTTGAGACTCTTATTTATGATACTTATGCCTCAATTTTTAATAGTTATGCAGATTTGATCCAATTTCAAGGGCTCTATATCCAGAACCTTTTTGCTGAGAACGGATCGGCTGAAGACGGAGCCGGGGAAGCACCTGAAGTTCCAGTAGAAGAAGTAACAGAAGACCCTGTTGAAGTTCCGACAGAAGAAGGTAGCGAGGAAGCGCCAGAAGCCCCGATAGAAGAAGGTAACGAGGAAGCGCCAGAAACACCGGTAGAAGAAGGTAATGAAGAAGCACCAGAAACACCGGTAGAAGAAGGTAATGAAGAAGCACCAGAAACACCGGTAGAAGAAGGTAACGAGGAAGCGCCAGAAACTCCGGTAGAAGAAGGTAATGAAGAAGCGCCAGAAACTCCGGTAGAAGAAGGAAATGAGGAAGCGCCAGAAACACCGGTAGAAGAAGGTAGCGAGGAAGCACCAGAAGCACCGGTAGAAGAAGGTAACGAGGAAGCACCGGCAGAAGAGGACGCTTCTGAGCAAGAAGAGGAAGAAGTAGAAGCTCCGGTTACTACGTTGGACAAATTGGTTGATTATTACCAAGAGCTAAAAACAGCGTACTCCAACTTTATCTCTTTTCTAAAATAAAGGACGGACGGTCAGCCCCCGGTAGAGAAGACACGGAATATGGTCTGCTCTTTCGGGGGCTTTTTTGACTGTGTTGCAAGCGTGGCAAGGAGAGCGGAAGATTTAGTGACTGCTCTTTCTTTCCTCGTTTATTGAGGCCTGTATTTTCCGGTACATCATTCTCGTAAGCTGCAAGGCTTTTGCTAGAATCTTTTTTTGTGAAGGTTCAGTATCCTGAAAAGCGGGAAAGATAAGATAGATTTGGCTTGTTTGCAGGAAGACCTATATCAATCGACTCTTGTTGTCGTTTTTTAAATTGTCTATCTTAAAAAGGCGAAAAGAAAAACAGGTTTGCTTGTAAGGGAGTGATCGGTATGCTAAAAATTCTGGTAGCAGACGATGATATGAACATCCGTAATATTATCCTTCATTATTTAGAAAAGCAGTGCATGAATGTCCTTCATGCCGATAATGGAAAAGCTGCGCTTGAATTAGCCATAAATGAGAGTCCCGATCTTGTTGTGCTGGATTTACTGATGCCCGAAATGGATGGCTACGATGTGTGCCGTGAAATCAGACGACGCTCAGAGACACCGATTATTATGCTGACGGCAAGCGGTGATGAATTCGACCGTGTGCTCGGTTTGGAATTGGGGGCGGACGATTATATGACAAAGCCGTTCAGTCCACGTGAGCTTGTTGCCCGGATTAAAGCGATTTTACGAAGAGTGGAACGAACGCCGCACAGCTATCACCCATCGTCCGAACAAGCGGCTACTTATGATTACGGTCAGATTGCGATCGATATTGATCGGCGGGAAGTGGTTGTAAAAGGACAAAAGATTTCTCTCCGCCCTAAGGAATTCGACCTGCTCGTTCATCTGGCGAAAAATCCGGGAAATGTTTATACGAGGGAAGTGCTGCTTGAACAGGTATGGGGCTATGATTTCCTCGGGGACATTCGCACGGTTGATACCCATATTAAAAAAATCAGAGCGAAATTTGAAAAAGTAAACTGTGAAGCGATACATACTGTTTGGGGTGTCGGCTATAAATTTGAAGCACCATAGGCTGTTTGCTTTTATGAAAAAATCATGCTACTTTAAGGAGCGGTAATCTGCGCGATAAGGTGACTGGAAGCTGCCGGTGAACTTCAAAGCTGGAGCCTTTCTGACATTGTAGCCGTTGCGCAGGTTAACACGCTGCATCGGAGTTGTTTCAAAGTTCTTCGTATTTTTGGACAACCCGATTGAAAAGAGGAGCATACATGAAAAAGATATTTAAACGAACGGCTATTGCAATTGCTATTTTACTCGTATTTATGTTTTTTAATAACAGTTCGCTTTTGGTAAGTCCCACCTCATCAGAGCCGCTTTTGCTCGCTCATCGCGGTCTTGGTCAAACGTTCCCGCTGGAGGGAGTTGAAAATGATACGTGTACGGCGGAGCGGATATATGAGCCAGAGCACCCGTATCTTGAAAATACGATCCCTTCGATGGAGGCTGCATTTGAATTAGGAGCCGATATCGTCGAACTTGATATTCAGCCGACTCTGGATGAAGAGTTTGCTGTTTTTCATGATTGGACCGTTGACTGTCGGACGGACGGGTCGGGTGTCACAAGGGAAATGACGATGGCAGAGCTGGAGCAGCTCGATATCGGCTACGGCTATACAGTCGATGGTGGGGAAACCTTCCCTTTTCGCGGGCAGGAACCAGGGCAGATCCCGACATTGGAGGAAGTGATGGACACGTTCCCGGAACAGGAACTTCTGATTCATATAAAAAGCAATGATCCGGCGGAGGGAGAAATGCTTGCTGATTATTTACTGGAGAACGGAAGAGACCTCGATACGGTTACTGTGTATGGCGGAGATGAGCCGGTTGCCCGCTTGAAGGAGCTGCTGCCGGATGTGCGGGTGATGTCAAAAGAAACGATGAAAGACTGTCTTATTCCATATTTGGCTACCGGCTGGACAGGTTACATGCCGGCTGCCTGCGAAAATACACAGCTCCATCTTCCTGAGACGATTGCGAAATGGCTTTGGGGCTGGCCGACGAAATTTGTTAACCGGATGGAGGCTGCCGGCACAAGGGTGATCCTTGTCGCTGGAGATGGCGGCTTTTCCGAGGGCTTTGACTCAAAAGAGGATGCAGAGCGTATTCCGGCTGATTACCACGGTGGGATATGGACGAACCGGATTGACAAATTAGTCGCTGAATAAAAATGAGGGGCGGGGCTAAGGGTGTTTTTCTACCTTTCGCCAAGACGCTGGAGGATGGCTCGAAGTTCGGGTCATTCTCTTTTTTAAATGATTAAGAAAGGATAGAAGTTTCGGGTGGATTCGAGGAAGGGCGGCGGCTTCGCACGTTACGCAGATGGCTGAAAAAAGCCCGATTTCAGCCATCCTTAAAAGATGGTAACGGCTCCGCACACCGCTTCTAAGAAAAGCCGCTACGCGGTTTTCTTATGTGAATGCGTGGAAGTCTTTGCCAGTTTCATCTTGTCAAGCCGGAACGTCCTTTAGTAAAATTGGAGATAGTAAAATGAGGTGACCTTATGACGCACCAATCGGCTCCGCTGAAAACGAAAGAAACATTGCTTGTGACCGCTGTCGCACTAGGTATTCTGCTTAATCCGCTCAACACAACGATGATCTCCGTTGCCCTGGTCCGCCTGCAGGAAGAGTTTCATCTGACATTTGCCGATGTGACGTGGCTGATTTCGACGTATTATTTAGTAAGTGCGATTGGCCAGCCGCTGCTTGGCAAATGGAGTGATTTATACGGCTGCAAAAAAGTATTTATGATCGGCTTGCTGCTTGTGACATTGGCTTCGGCTCTGGCTCCGTTGTCACCGAGCTTCGGCTGGCTGATCGGCTTTCGCATTATCCAGGCGTTTGGCAGCTCGGCCCTGTTTCCGGCTGGCATGGGAATTATTCGGAACCGGATTACAGCACATCAGGCGAAAGCGCTCGTCATCATTTCGGTCTTTTCCAGCACCTCGGCGGCTTTCGGTCCTTCTCTCGGTGGACTTTTGCTGCATTACGGGGATTGGCCCCTTATTTTTTTATGCAATTTCCCCTTTATTATCGCCTCCTTCTTGCTCGCCTGGTGCTTGTTCCCGAGCGACCCGAAGCCGTCCGTCGGCGCGGCACGGATGGACTGGGGCGGGGTAGCGCTGTTTTCTGCGGCGATCTTCGTATGGCTGCTGTTTTTCCTTGAGCTTGCCGAAGGATTCAGCCTCTGGCTGCTTGCGCTCAGCGCGGGCTTATCGCTAATCCTCTACCGCTATGAACTAGGGAGGAGCGAGCCGTTTATCAATGTCGGATTTTTGAAAAAAAATAGGAATGTAACGCTGATTTATGCCCAGTATATTTTGACCAATATGGCGTTTTATTCGATCATGTTCGGCGTCCCGTCTTACTTGCAGCAGGCGCAGGGAATGGATCCGCAAAAGACGGGGCTTGTCATGCTGTCGATTGCCGGCTTCAGCGTACTGGTCACGCCGCTTGTCGGCCGTTGGATCGAACGGAGCGGCTCGCGGCCGTCGCTGATCGTCGGTACGGCTTCCGTCGTAGCAGGAAGCATGCTGCTGCTCATTATTCGTGATCACACGAGCGTCGCCGTTATTTTTCTTGTGCTTTGTGTGCTTGGTATCGCCAACGGTTTCAACAACCTCGGGATGCAGACAGCGTTGTATGATTTTGTCTCGAAGAAGGAAACCGGTATCGCTTCCGGGCTGTTCATGACCTCGCGCTTTATTGGCACGATTTTATCTTCCAGTCTGCTGGCGGCGCTTTTCGGACAAACGATCACGACCGGGAATATGCACAGCATGGCGTGGGTTTGCGCTGGACTGGGGCTGGTGATGTTCATCTTGACGATGCGCCTGCCGCGGGCGGATAAAATGAAACTAGATTCATAGCAAAGCCTTCGCGCTAAACAGAAACTCCCGTTGCTATCACGCAATCGGGAGTTTCTGTTTTACCGTAATCATTCGCTGGTCATCTTCTTATTTTAGCCCATAGCCTTGTTTTACGATAAATTCTTTTAATTTAATCCCGCGCTGTCTGCTCATATAATCTGAGATTTGCTTCGTCCAGCCGGTTGTCTTTCTGCCATTCGTCCGTTTCGTGTAATAGGCGGCTGATTGTTTTTCATATTCCTCCAATCCTGCGGGAATACGCTCAGTCCGGTAGGTTTCTTCGTGAATGACGACGTTGGCCGGCAGCCGCGGTTTCTGCTCGGGGATTTCGGCAGGATAGCCGAGACACATACCAAATAAAGGGAAGGTGTAAGGAGGCAGCTTTAACAGCGCAGCCACCTCATCAAAGTTATTGCGGATTTCGCCAATCATCACCCCGCCGAGGCCGTGTGATCTGGCGGCGATCAAAATATTTTCCCCGACCAGGGCGGTGTCGACAGCGCCGACAACTAGATCGTTCGTCTCTTCAATATTCAACGGCAGATCATTCATCACCCCAGCTTGATAGAGACGGTAGTAGTCAACGCAAAGAACGAGAAAAACGGGACAGGTCGCTACATATTTTTGCCCGGCGCATACGGTGGACAACGCTTGCTTTTTTTCCGGGTCCTTCACGGTGATGATGCTGTATGCCTGGACATTGTGGCTTGATGGCGCCCATTGGCCGGAGCGGAGAATATCATCGAGGACCGCTTCCGGTATGCTTTCATCTGTGTATCTTCTGATCGAGCGATGGCTTTGTAATAACTGGGTCACTTCATTCAACCGCCTTCTCCTCCTCTTGATTTTCTATCGCTTATTATAGAAGGAAGCCATCAGAACGTTGGTTGATTCTGTCAGGTTTTCTTCCATACTAATTTGAGGAAAAACGGCGGACGTGTTGTGAAAGCACGGATCTGTTTGCTATGATTAAACCACTTTTGAAAGGTTTCTCACTAGAAAAGGTGCACTATGTATGGAGGGGATAATCGTGAATCTCGATGAACTGGTAAAACAGCTTCCGGTTGGCCTTGTCATAACCGGTGATCACGGCGCTATTATCTATCATAATGACCTGGCGTTCAATATGATAGCCGGTCAGCATGAAACCCTGATCGGATGCCCAATCTGTCAAGTGATCCCGGAAAGCAACATTATCAAGACGATCAAGAAGGCGCAGCCTTCGCTTTCCCTTGCAAACTCGAATAAAAAGAATCTGAAAATACTGTATGAATATCCCATTGAATCGGACGGGCAAAAAGCGGGCGTGACACTGCTGTTTCACAGCAGCTTTGTTGAGCATATGGCTTATTTCGTTGACAAAATCAACGAAATGAAGCAGGAACTGCAATTGATTATGAGTTTAGTTGGTGAATTAGTGACGATTACCGACCAAAAAGGAACCATTTTAAAGGTCAACGAAGCATGTGAGCGGATGATGGGCGTTGCTAAAAAGGATTTCATCGGCAAACCAATGGAATTTCTCGAAAAAGAAAAGATCGTCAGTCATTCTTCGACGAAACAAGTGATCAAAGAAGGAAGAAAGATCACGATGACCCAGACGACGAAATCCGGAAGAAGGCTTCTCGTAACCGGCCATCCGATTTTTAATGAAGAGGGCAAGCTGACAAAGGTGATCAATATTTCCAAAGATATTACCGAGACCGACCTGATTTCAAAGGAACTACAGGAAACGAAAAAATTGATTGATTATTATGAAAGTGAGCTTACTAAAAAAGAGAGAAATGGACAAAAGCCACTTATTAAGTCACAGCAGCTAAAGGCTGTTTATGATTTGGCGGAGCGGATTCAGGATCTGGATTCAACTGTCCTGCTGCTCGGTGAAGCAGGCGTCGGAAAAAGGACGCTGGCGACGTACATTCATTCGACCTCAAAGGTAAGAAAAAGCCATCCGTTTGTCGAAATCAATTGCGGGACGATTCCGGAAGCACTGATCGAAGCTGAATTATTTGGTCAGGTGGAAACGACCGGGGAAGGAAAGCAGGTTATCAGACAAGGCTGCATAAGAGAGGCGGATCAAGGAACGCTTTTCCTGAACGATATTGACGAATTGTCTCTTCCTGTGCAGGTGAAGCTACTGAAAGTATTGGAGGAGAAAAAGGTGACTCCAATAGGCGGCACCGCCGCTGTTGACGTCGATGTCCGGATCATCGCGGCAACCGAGCAGGATTTGGAGGAAAGGGTCCGGGCGCACCGGTTTCGGCGAGAGCTGTATTATTTAATAAACACCGTACCGATCATCATTCCGCCATTACGCGAGCGTAAAGAAGAGCTGCCATTTTTTATTCAGTCGTTTCTCGAGCATTACAACCGGAAATATCATTATGCGAAAAAGTTAGATAAAGAGGTGATCCGCGCCTTTTTGAAAAATGATTGGGCAGGAAACATTCGTGAATTGCAAAATGTGATTGAAACAGTCGTCGTCACCTCGGCTGATGATGAGATCACATTTGATCAGCTTCCTGACAAGATCAAAAACGCAACCTTTACGAATGAAGAATTGTCCGGGCACACCTTAAAAACGGCGGTCGAGGAATTTGAGAAACATGTAATTGAGAAGACATTAAAAAGATCGAGGACGCTTAAGGAAGCAAGTATCGTATTAGGCATTGATGCCTCAACACTTACGAGAAAAGTGCAGAAATTCAAGCTCAAAATTGCAGAATCGCAATGATAAATTGCGATTCTGCAATTTTTTTGTGAGTAGGGGAAGGAATAGCGATAAGGGCAGATTTTAATAAGGGTATCTTGCAAACTTGCAATCTCCACAAATTTGGAAAAAGATTAGTGGCAAAAGATCTGACATAGTCTGAAGATTCTTGAAACTTATTCAGTACAATCATCCTCAAGAAAAGAAGATTTTTAAAACAAGGAGTGTAGGCAGATGAAATTAGTCGGCGTCGATGTCGGAGGAACATTCACAGATATTATGTACACAGATACTATCGCGAACCTGACGTGGATCAACAAGGTTCCTACTACATTGGAAGATCCCTCGATCGGGGTCGTCCGGGGAATTATTGAATTATGCGAGCGTGAGGGAATTGACAGAAACGAAATCGACCATGTGTTTCATGGTACGACAATTGCGACCAACGCCATTTTAGAAAATGATGGCGCGGTTACCGGAATGGTGACGACAAAGGGGTTTCGCGATATTACGCATATCGGCCGCCATCAGCGACCGCAAAATTATTCGATTATGCAGGAAATTCCGTGGCAGGACCGTCCGCTTGTCGCACGGAGACATCGGAAGGTTGTCAGTGAGCGCCTCGTCTCACCGATGGGAGAGATTATGACGCCGCTGAATGAAGAAGAAGTCCGGGCTGCTGTCCAGGAGCTAAAGGAGGAAGGGGTGGAATCGATTGTTGTTTGCTTCTTATTCTCCTATATTAATCCGGTACATGAAGAGCGGGTGAAAGAAATCATCAAAGAAGAGTATCCGGAGGCATTTGTGACGACCTCGGCCGATGTCTCGCCGCAGTTTCGCGAGTTTGAACGCTTTACGACAGCGTCGATTAACGGCTTTGTCGGGCCGAAGGTAAAGAGATATATCGACAACCTGAAAACAGGATTGAAAAGCGCGGACCTGACGGCAGACCTCCATATTATGTGTTCGAATGGCGGGGTCGGAACCGCGGAAACCGTTGCTGCCAAGCCAGTTAATACATTGCTTTCAGGACCGGCCGCCGGAGTGCTTGGCGGAAGCTGGTCCGGCGAACTGTCACAGAAGCAAAAGCTGATTACGTTTGATGTTGGCGGTACAAGTGCTGATATCGGCATCATAACCGAGCAGGGCATTGATGAATCCTCGGCAAGAGATACGTGGATTGCCGGCTACCCGGTGATGGTGCCGATGATCGACATTCATACAATCGGCGCGGGCGGCGGCAGCATCGCCTATGTTGATCAGGGAGGTGCCTTTAAAGTCGGACCGCGCAGCGCCGGATCCAGACCAGGCCCGGCCAGCTACGGGCATGGCGGCACGAAGCCGACAGTAACCGACGCCAATGTGGTCCTTGGCCGCCTCGATGAAAGCAATTTTCTCGGCGGCTCGATGAAGATTTACGCCCAGGAAGGCTTTCGCGTAATGGAAGAGCTCGCTGTACAGCTGAACCTGTCCGTCAATGAAACAGCTGAAGGAATTTTGACGATCGTCAACAACAACATGGCCAATGCGATCCGCGAAAAGACGATTCAAAAAGGCCACGATCCGCGTGAATTTACGCTCGTCGCCTTTGGCGGGGCGGGACCGCTCCATGCGGTTGAGGTCGCACGCATTCTCAATATCCCGGAGGTGATTATTCCACCGCATCCGGGGATCACCTCGGCGACAGGGCTGCTGACGACTGATTTGAAATATGATTTGATCAAAACAGAATTCATGCGCAGTCCGGAACTGGATATAGCAAAGCTGAACGCAGATCTTGACTTATTAATGAAGCAAATTATCGGGCAATTAAAAGCAGACGGCTTAAGCGCCAACGAGATCGAGCTTACTTTTACTGCCGATTGCCGCTATGTCGGTCAAGGCTATGAATTACGCGTCGCCCTGCCGCAAGGTGAACGAACAGCGGCGAACATTGGAGAAACATGGACTGCTTTTCATCAGCTTCACCAGGCGGAGTATGGTCACTTTTTCGAGGAAAGTCCGATTGAAATCGTCAACGTCCGCGTAACTGGCAGAGGAGCGATGCCGAAGATCCAGCCACCGAGCGTATCGAGCGATTATACGGTCGAAGAGGCGTTAATAAAAAAGGGAAAAACGGTTTTTCGCACGGATGGCGGGTTGAGAGAAGTAGAAACGGGCTTCTATCAGCGGGAAAAGCTGCCGGCAGGCGCTGAAATTGCCGGTCCGGCGATTATTTTTCAAAAGGATACGACAACGATTATGCCGCCCGACTGCAAAGCGTTCGTCGAGGAAAATGGAAACATTACGATTACGTTAGGAGGATATGCAGAATGAGCGTAACAGAAAGCAAGGCAGCGATTGATCCGATCACCTCACAGGTCATCCAGGGAGCGTTGGAAAACATCGCAATTGAGATGGGCCACAAGCTGGCGCGGATGTCCTATTCCAGCATTATTCGTGAATCTGAGGACTTTGGCTGCGCCCTCGTCGATATGAATATGCAGCAGCTTTGTGAATCAACGCAAAGTACACCATTGCAGTCCGGTCCGATCCCCGGTTATGTGCGTGGGATTAAAAAAATCTTCGCGGAAAGGGGACAGGAATTTGCCCCGGGCGATATCATCATGCACAATTCCACCTATCACGGCGCCTCGCACGGGCCGGATATCGGGATTTGCATTCCGGTCTTTTATGAAGGTGAGCTGATCGGTTTTTCGGTGACGACGGCGCACCATCTCGATATTGGAGCATTAACACCGGGCAGTTGCGGGATTGTCGATGCCGTCGATGCTTATGCGGAAGGCTTGCAGTTCAAGGCGATCAAAGTCTATGAAAAAGGTCAAAAAAATGAGCAGGTCTGGAGCATTCTAAAGGATAATATCCGCGCTTCGCCGATGGTGGTCGGTGACATTGAGGCTCAAATTGCCGCTGCCCGGATTGGCGCCGAACGGTACATTGACATCATTAAGAAATATGGAATTGAGACGGTGCTTGCCGCAAGTGAGGATTTAATGAAGTATTCGGAAACGATGCTGCGCAATGCGATTGAAAATCTACCGGATGGCACTTATCAGGCAGAGGGCTTTTTAGACGGGTACCTCGACAGCGATGATCCGGCTGAGAAAAACTTAAAAATCGCCGTGGCGCTTACAGTGGAAGGAAGCAGCATCAAAATCGATTTAACGGGAACCTCTCCGCAAATTAACAAGCCGATCAATATGCCGTTTGAGGGAACGGTTGACTGCGCGATTTATTTAACGCTGCGATCGATCCTCTTAGACTCGGAAACGTACGGGCATATTCCGCAAAATGCCGGGCTGATTCGACCGATAGAGATCTTCGCTCCGAAAGGAACATTATGCAACCCAATTTTTCCGGCGCCGACGATTGCCCGTTTTTGCCCGGGAAACATCGTCGCCGACACGCTGATGAAGGCACTTGGTGAAGTCGTTCCGCATCAGGTCAGCGCCGGAGTCGGAAATTTACAGGTTATTTCCTACAGCGGATTAAATGAAGAAAATTATTGGGTGTTCATGGACATCATGGAAGGCAGTTACGGCGGAAGAAACGGACAAAAAGGAATGGATGCCGTCGACACCTTGTATGCCAACACCCGTAATAACCCGATTGAGGACATTGAATCGCACTATCCACTGCTCGTCAACCGCTATGAGCTGCGGGAGGAAGCATGCGCTGCCGGCAAAGACCGCGGCGGAATCGGTTCGGTAAAAGAGGTTACCTTTTTAGAGGACGGCAGCTTGTCGATTGAAGCCGACGGTCATCAATTTGCACCGTGGGGATTTCTCGGAGGGGCTGATGGCTATGTGGGCGGAGTGATTTTACATCCAAACACAGAGCGAGAACGTCATTTGCCTTCAAAAATTCCGAACACGCGCATGAGGCAGGGAGATACCATTCAGCTGATCGGGCCAAGCGGCGGAGGATATGGCGATCCATATGAGCGTCTGCCGGAGCAGGTGCTAGAGGATGTCATCGACGAATACATCACAGTCGAAATGGCGGAAAAGCAATATGGTGTCGTAATCGAGAACGGCCAAATCAATGAAGCGAAAACGAGAGCAATCCGTGGAGCTTAAGCTTCCTTACTGATAAGACAACAACGACAGAAACAGGAAAGGGCGTAGGATGAAACAATTATTTCGGGTTAATAGTCAACGCATGATGAAACGGTTAGAGCAATTGGCGGAGATAGGCAGAACAGCCGAAGGGGGGGTGACGCGCGAGGCGTTAACAATCGAAGACCGACAGGCCCAAATGCAGGTGGCGAAATGGATGGAAGAAGCGGGGTTAATCGTTTATCACGATCATTTTGGCAACTTAATCGGTCGGAAAAATGGGAACAATCGGCAGGCACCGGCGGTGATGATCGGCTCGCATATTGATACTGTTCCGAATGGAGGGATGTTTGATGGCACCGTCGGGGTGATCGCCGGCATTGAAATCGCACAAATTTTAAAGGAAGCGGCGGTCACTCATGATCATCCGCTCGAGGTCGTTGCTTTTCTTGACGAGGAAGGAACCCGATTTTCCGGGGGCTTGTTTGGCAGCCGTGGGATGGTCGGAAAAGTCGGACCGGAGGAATTATGGAAAACGGATGAAGCGGGAGTAAGCCGCCTTGAAGCGATGCGCTCCTTCAACCTGGAGCCTGAAAAATGCCGGCAAAGTGTGCGTGGACAGGGCGAGGTGAAAGTTTATCTTGAAATGCATATTGAGCAAGGGCCTTATTTACAGGCGGTAAACGAGCCGGTCGGAATTGTGACAGGAATTGCCGGTCCTGCCTGGTTTACGGTGAAATTACGCGGAGAAGCCGGGCATGCCGGTACGGTTCCGATGTCATTGCGGATTGATCCCGTCGCCGGCGCGGCCGAGCTGATTGCCAGAATTGAGCAGATTTGTTCGCAGGAGGCGGAGGCGGCGACCGTCGCGACTGTCGGAAAGATTAGGGCATTTCCCGGTGGAGCGAATGTTATTGCCGAAGAAGTCCAGTTCAGCCTTGATGTTCGCGATACCGATTTGCAGAGAAGAACGGCGCGAATTGAGGAATTGAAAGTAGCGGCGCAGGCCATTGCAGAAAAGCGCGGTTTACAGCACGAGTTCATTTGCCATCTTATTCAGCCGCCGGTTGAATGCGCCGGGCATGTGCGGGCCAGAATGCAGGCAGCGGCGAAGTCACTCGGGTTCGCGCCGCCGCTGATGATAAGTGGTGCCGGCCATGATGCAATGATGATGAAAGAAATCACAGATATTGGGATGATTTTTGTTCGCTGCCAGGATGGAATCAGTCACAACCCGAAGGAGTGGGCGGAGATTGAGGACATCTCCAAGGGAGCCTCGATCCTGCTGGAAACGACATTGCACTATCTCGCTTACCAATAAAATAAGCAGTATGGAGGGAGTTTATACGATGAGTCAGAAAAGAGAAGTAAGTTTACAGGGAAAAGATATTATGCCTACTTTAGACAAGGAAAGAAATATTTCGACTTTCGGCTTCTTCTTCTTATGGGTAGGGATTGCCGTACAGCTTGCGACTTTTACTACGGCAGCCCAGCTTTATCCCTCCTTATCTCCAGGTCAGATCGTAACCGCGGCGCTGTTGGGAAATTTAGTGGTTGCCGCGCTGCTGGTACTGCTCGGTGACTTCGGGATTAAATACGGGATTCCGTACGCCGTATATATTCGGGCGTGCTTCGGTTATTTGGGGACGCATATTCCCGCTACCGTCCGGGCGATTCCGGCGATATTCTGGTTTGGCTTTCAAACATGGATGGGGGCCTTCGCCTTAAATGAAATTACAATCATCCTTTTTGATTATTCCAATTTGACCTTGTTGATTATCTTATTTGGGGCAATCCAGATTATTAATACAGCAATGGGCATCGATGCGATTAAGAAGTTTGAAATTTTGGCGGCTCCAAGCATTTTAATTATCGGGATCTATTTGCAGTATTTAATTATGACGCAATTTGATATCACGTTCAGCTCGCTTTTCGCTCTTGAAGGAGATGGAGGTCTTTCCCTTGGATACGGCATCGTTGTGTTCATGGGAATGTACATCACGATGGCGCTTAACGCATCTGATTTCACCAGGTTTTTAAAAGTGAAGAGTGCGGATAAGAAAGGCTCGTGGTTTAAAGCGAATAAAGGAAGTGGCGTGAGTCAGGTGTTAGGCTTATTAAGCTCAATGATTCTCTTCACGATTATCGGTATGACAAGCGGCGTGGCGACAGGCAACTGGAATCCGATTGAGACGATGACGGCCGTCCTCGGCGAAGGCAGCCCGCTTGTGCTTGTGCTTTGCCTCGCGTTTGTTATTCTGGCCCAATGGTCGACGAACATCAGCGCGAACCTGCTGCCGCCGGGCTACATTATTGTCAATTATTTTCCGAAAAAGATTACATTCGCCACCGGGGCGATCATTGCCGGCACGATCGGCTTAGTGATGCAGCCATGGGCATTCGCCGATGCCCTGCCGCAAATTTTGATCATCATCTCCGCTCTCTTATCACCGATTGCCGGAATTATGTTTTGCGACTATTACTTCCTCCGCAAACGCCAGCTGAATATCGAGGAGCTCTATCAATCCGGAGGACAGTATGAATATTGGAATAATGTAAATCCGGCCGCGCTGATTGCCTATGTCCCGGCAGGTCTCTCTGTTTTCTTCTTTCCTGACTATGGATTCTTTACTGCCTTCCTTATTTCAAACGCCCTCTATTACCCGCTGATGAAATTCTGGATTGCAAAGAAGTACTATCAGCCGGAAATTTTCGGGAAAATCGAAGTTCAGCATTCGCTGGCACAGCAGCAGCCTGTTGAAGAGAAGGAGGCGATTTAACATGAAAATAAAAGTCATCAATCCGAATACGACGTGGGAAATGACAAAGGGGATCGCCGGTGCCGCAGAAAGTGTCAAGCGTCCGGATACGGAAATTATCGCCGTCAGTCCGGAAATTGGCCCGGCCTCGATTGAATCCTTTTATGATGAATATTTGAGTATTCCCGGCGTGCTTGAAGAGGTAAAAAAAGGCGAGGAGGAAGGCGTCGATGCTTATGTAATTGCCTGCTACGGAGATCCTGGTCTGCAGGCGGCGCGGGAGGTGACGGAAGCACCTGTGATCGGCATCGCGGAAGCTTCCATGTATATGGCATCGATGCTTGCTGCCCGCTTTTCAATTGTGACGGTGCTGCCAAGAATTAAGACGATGCTTGAGGAGCTGGTTGACAGCTATGGCATGAGCCGGCGTGTACTGAACATCCGGACGACGCCGATGTGCGTTCTTGATTTTGAGCGCGATCCGGAGAGAGGAATGGAACTCTTGCGGCAGGAGGGGCGTAAAGCTGTCGAAGAGGAGAATGCCGAGGCAATTCTGCTCGGGTGCGCGGGGATGGCCGAGTTTGCCAATGAGTTAGAAGAGGAATTACAGGTGCCGGTCATTGACGGTGTTGTTGCCGCAGTGAAGTTCGCCGAAGCGATCGTCGACCTTGGAAAAACGACGAGCAAGCTAAAAACCTACAAAGCACCTGAAACAAAACAATTTACCGGTATGCTCGCCCCGTTTGGAAGCAAGTCGTAACCGTTGACGCAGAGGCTTGTCCCGAAAAGGTTGAATGGTTGCCTTTTCGGGTAAGTCTAACTCTTTTTCCTCATAAGCTCCTTATATAGTGTCTTCGAGCTTGAAGATGGTTCCAGGCCAAATTCCTCCAATGTCGCTTCAAGACGTGAATAAAGCTTCAGTGCTTCTATCTTCTTATCCAATTGCAAGTAAAGATTCATTAATTGGTAATATGTCTCCTCGACCGTTGGGTTGACTTCAATCATTTTTTGAAAGTAGAGAACGGCCTGCTCAAGGCTACCGCTTTTCATGAATTGAGACGCTCTCGTTAAGAGGCAGGTATGGACGCTCTGTTGAAGTTCCTCACGTTTATGAAAGCTCCAATGGTAGTCTTCTCTTTCCAGGTATGCTCCTTTGTACAAAGAAAGAATCGTCTCATAGTTTGTTTCTGAATTAACTGGAGGTTCCTGCTGAAGCTCAGCCAGAGCCCATTCAATCGTCTGAATGTCAGATTGATAGGTGGTCAGCGTAAATTGATACTGACTTCCGGTTCTTTTAATAACATGATCATAGCCCATTTCGCGAAATGCTTTACGCAGCAGCGAAATACAAGTGTGGAAATTTACTTTTGCTTTCTCGTCGGGTAACTCTGGCCAAAGGTCATCAAAGATTTTCAGCCTGTCCACCGGGGTGTGCTGGTGAAGCAAATAAGCGAAAAGCTCCTTCACTTTATACGTTTTCCAGGCAATCGGCTCTCCTTTATAATACGCCTCAAAAGCTCCGAAACAAGAAATAGCCAGATCTGAATCACATGTCTTGTCAGACTTGATCAGCCGGTTCATTGTTTTCAGCAGCCGCTCCTTGCTAATCGGCTTTACTAAATAATCGACAACTGTATCGAGCTCAAAGGCGCCAACGGCATATTGGCTGAAAGCGGTGACAAACACAATCTTTATTTTCTCGTGGTGTTCACTGATTTCCTTGGCAAATTCAAATCCATTCACACCCGGCATTTCAATATCGAGAAAAATGACATCAATTTTCGACAGGTCATCGATAGTGAAGACTTGTAACGGGTCCTGGAAGCGCGCCAATATATGTACTTGAGCAATTTCGTTTAAATAATGTTCGACTAATTTTATCGCGTGTATTTCATCGTCGATAATGATGACATTAAGCAATGCGCTTGCCTCCTCTCCTTCTCTCTGTTAGTAGCTATCGTATCAAATTAAGCTCAAAAACAAAATCTATCCATCCCAATTTCCTACCACCCCAGCGACATAATACTTCATTATACCTATAAAAATCAAACTTTCTGACAAGAAACAACAAATTTCAGTTTTTTTTAAGTGGTGCTGTAGTATGATGAGCCTACTTGGCGCAAATTGAATGAATGAGTCATTTTCCGAGAAGGGAAGGGCGAATATTGGCATTTTTTATTTGTCTGATTTTAATTCTAGTAACAGCAAAAATAGCGTTTTTCTATAAAAGAAAACGGAAAATCTATCGAAAAAAACAGCGAATCAAGCAACGGTTGATTGATTCGCTCAGAACGAATGAATGAAAGGGGAACTGTCTATGACAAAAGTAATTGCGATCACCTCAGGTAAAGGAGGCGTCGGTAAAACGACGGTAAGGGCGAACGTCGGGGCGGCTCTGGCTCTAATGGGGAAAAAGGTATGTGTCGTAGATGCTGATTTCGGTTTGTGTAATTTGGACATTCCTCTTGGGTTGACGAATCGCATTATTTTTGATTTGTTTGATTATTTCAACCACGCCTCTCTTCCAATGAAGAGTGTGCTAGTGAAGGATAAATATGTACCAAATCTTTATTTGCTTCCCGGGCATAAAAACGGCTCATTTACAGAATGTGATCCTGTTTTATTTCATCAGGCGATTTCCGACCTTCGTGAAAGCGGACAATTTGATTATGTGTTGATCGATTCACCTGCGGGGATTGAAAAAGGATTCGAGACGGTCATCCAGTCTTCAGATGAAGCGATTATCGTCACGACACCAGACTTAATCGCATTACGTGATGCTGACAGAGTAATCGGTATTCTGGAAGAAACTCTGCGCTCATCTTCTTCCCTGGTCATTAATTGGTACAATGAAAAAGAAGGCGGAAAAGGTGGAAGACTCAGTATCGAGGAAGTGTTGCAAACGTTGGCGATTCCGTTACTTGGTGCGATTTTGGAGGATGAAGCGATCATTACTTCCGTTCAACGTGGCAAGGTGATTACGCTGCAACCGGAGCTGGAAAACGGGATGAGATTCCGCCATATAGGTAGAAATATAGTAAAACAGGAAACAAAAGCGTACCAGTCGATTAAGAGCGTGAACAAGAGAGCCCACTTCATGCCGCTTTCTTTCGTGAGAGGCATTGCCCATTAAAAAAGCAACCGCACTCCGGCAAACATACGCACGAGGGTTGTACATTTGAACGAAGCTGAAAGAGCCGCCAGCCGGCTTTTTTTTGATGATGTCATTTTTGAGTAACGCCACTGTGATTCCGATTTCTTCTCTTGACCTCTCATTGGAAACTGTTTACAATCAAAGGGTCTTAAGGAGAGGAGATAGAAAGATGGAAAAGGAATCTGCTGGGAGCCGAATGAGCAGGGGAATCTTTATTGTGATGCTAGGGGCGTTGTCAGCGTTTGGTCCCTTAACGATCGATATGTATTTGCCTGCTTTTCCGGCAATGGCTGAACATCTCCAAACGCCGGCCTCAACGATTCAGCTCAGCTTAACGGCATGTTTGCTTGGCTTGGCGCTTGGCCAGATGATTGTCGGACCGCTTAGCGACATTCATGGGCGCCGGAAACCATTGATTATTGCTTTGGCCGTGTATGCTTTTGCGTCTATTCTATGTGCGTTCGCGCCGTCTATCTGGATGCTCGTGCTGCTGCGTTTTGTTCAAGGGGCTGCCGGTGCTGCGGGAATGGTCATTTCACGTGCCTGTGTCCGCGATCGCTATTCTGGTTCTGAAATGACGAAAATATTTTCGCTGCTCGTGCTTATTATGGGAGTGGCGCCGATCTTTGCACCGATTTTAGGCGGATTTTTGCTGCAATATGTTTCGTGGCGCGGAATATTCGTTACCCTTAGTGTGTTGGGGGTCGTGATGTTTTTTCTCATCACTTGGCGCTTGCCCGAAACGTTGGCTGAAGAAAGTCGTTCTACAGGTGGGTTCAATGAAGCGGTGACAATTTTCAAACGATTGTTGAAGGATCGGCTTTTTATGAGTTATGCTTTGATTGTCGGTCTCGCCTCGGGAGGGATGTTTTCCTATATTGCGGGATCTCCTTTTGTTCTTCAGGAGATGTTCCAGGTGTCACCGCAAATGTACAGCATCATTTTCGGGGTGAATGCGCTCGGCTTGATTATCGCCTCACAACTAACAGGCCGCTTCGCCGGCCGGATCCCGGAGATCCGCTTTCTTTTTCTCGGCTTATTGCTGCTCGTTAGCGGCGGTCTGATCCTCTCGGTTGTGATTTTGCTGGAGGCCGGCTTAGTCCCGCTTTTACTGGCGCTGTTTCTCACGGTTTCCAGCATCGGCTTCATTAATCCGAGCGGGGTCTCCCTGGCGATGAAGAGTCAGGGAAGCCATGCCGGAAGTGCTTCTGCCTTACTTGGTCTTGTCCAGTTCAGCATTGGCGGGGCGATGGCTCCATTAGTAGGAATCGGAGGGTCTAGTGCATTGCCAATGGGCTTGATTATTTTGCTGTCCAGCGCGGCGGCATTGTTTTTGTATCTGTTTGGTTTGCGAAAAACAGTCGCGGCCAGTGCGCTTCAGACGAAAAAAGTGATGTGAGGGAACGATGAAAAAAACAAATGCGATGAGGCTGTTGGACAAAGAACGGGTTGATTATCAAATGATCAGCTATGAAACGAATGATGGGAAAGTTGACGGTGTCTCGGTTGCCGGCAAAATTGGCAAGGACGTAGAAACGGTTTACAAAACACTCGTCGCCCAGGGAGCGAAAAACGCTTATTATGTATTTCTGATCCCGGTGGCGGAGGAACTTGATTTGAAGAAGGCCGCTAAAGCCTGTCAGGAGAAAAAAGTGGAAATGCTTGCGGTCAAGGATTTACTGAGCGTTACCGGCTATGTGCGGGGAGGCTGTTCGCCGATTGCAATGAAAAAGCACTTCCCGACCTTTATTGACAGCAGCGCCCGGCGGCAGCCATCGTTGATCGTCAGTGCCGGGAAAATTGGACTCCAGCTTGAACTGCAAACAGGCGATTTGCAGCAGCTGACCGGCGCGGCTTTTATGGAGCTGACGAAGTGAACGTTGACCCCAGCGTCTTGGTCGTTACCAATTTGTATGTTGAAAGAAGCAGAACTACCTATTTGACTTCGGACTTGTCGCGGAAAGGTGAAAGATCAACCTTCCGCGGCAAGTCCTTTTATGTGTGTATTGTTTCGTTTGAACTGTGTCGGTGTTTCCTTTGTCATCTCCTTGAACATCATCGTAAAATAATTCGGGTTCTCGTAGCCGACGAGTCTGGCAATCTCGTAAACACGCAAATCCGTCGTCAGGAGCAGACGCTTTGCTTCACCGACCCGGCAGCGAAGTAAATAATGCATCGGGGAATAGCCAATATCTTTCTTGAAAATATGGCAGACATAACTCGGACTAATAAAAAAATGATCGGCGATCTGTTGCAGCGTTATCGATTTCATATAATTTTCTTCAATATACGTCTTTATCCGTAGACTTAGCGATGGCGCGCGGCTGGGATGGGCCGCTTCTTTTTGAGCGGCTGTGATCCGTTGGATGAAGAGTAAAATGATCAGCATCAAATGGTGGCAAATAGAGGCGAAGCCCGGCTGCTTGTCCTGATTTTCCTGAAACAACCTCTTCATACATGCCTCGATATAAGGCGAGCATTCGTTTTTTTTCAATACAGGCTCAACCGTTGCCGGGATGATATCCCCTTCTGCCAAACCGGAAATCGCCAGGTTCCCAATGCCGAGAAAGTAAAGCTTGACCGGAGCGTCCGGATTGGAAAACTCCTCATGGATCACCCCTTTGTTATAAATAAGAAGATCTCCTTTTTTCCCGCTGTAGGTCTGATTGTTTATCTTAAATGTTCCTTCCCCGTCGGCAATATAAATCACTTCACTCAGGTCATCATGCTTATGACTCGGAAAATACCAGTGCGGCTGATTATCCAACAGGCCGACATAGCATAGACTGGGCGTTTTTTTAGACAGCAGATCCTCTTCAGCTGACCGCTGGGCGTCGAACGAAAGCTGAACCATGTTGATTCTCCCTTCCTACTTGTTGTCCTGCTTCTATTCTATGAGACTTCACACAGAAAATTAGTAAAAAAGCTGAGAAGATCACCAATGTGTGCATGATATTGTACGACTATCAAGGCGGTTACCCGTATATAATACAATAACTTTCTTCGAATGGAAGAAAGAGACTGGCAGGGAGGCGTGATAGGAAAGAAGAGTCGGAACGGTCCAAGGGGTCAAAGAGAGTACGAGAGACAAAGGAGGAAGAAAAATGAGAAAAGCGCAGTTATATCTTATGTTGATCATCGTTCTTTGCTGTGTGATGGCAGCTTGCTCACAGGATACAGGCACAGAGGCTGAAGGTGGAACGGAGAATGGCGAGGCTACGAATGAAAGCGATAACATCGTGATCGGGACATCTGTTCCTTCATTGGAGTTCACCTTTTTTGTCGCCGCGCAAAAGTCATGGGAAGCGACAGCTAAAGAACTAGGAGTCGAGGCGTTATTTTTTAATGCGGAGGATAATCAATCAAAGCAAAATCAGGATATTGAAGACATGGTGACGAGAGGGGTCGATGCCCTCGTCATTATTCCGATCACGACGGAAGGGGTAATTCCGGCTATCCGCCATGCGAATGAGCAGGGCATTCCTGTCTTTACAGTCGACCGCTCGGTTGAGGGAGACAGCGTCGATATTGTCGCTCACATCGGCACGAATCATGTCGAAATGGGGGAAAGCGCAGCGCAGAAGTTTCTTGAAGGGCTCGAAGAAAAGCATCCGGACGCCGAAACGTGGAAGGTTGCTGAGCTTGAAGGAACACCGGGGTCCTCGGCGGCAATCGAACGGGGAAGAGGGATTCATAATGTGCTTGAAGCGGATGAGCGGGTTGAAATCGTCACAAGCCTCACCGGAGAATTTTCCTCGACGGTGGCACTTGGGGTCGCGGAGGATATTTTAACAGCGAATTCGGAGCTGCATGGCTTCATCTCTCATAACGACATGATGATCGAGGGCGCGCTTCAGGCGGCAAATGCGGCAGGACGGGCGGAAGACCTGGTCCTGTTCGGAATGGATGGCCAGGTTTCGACGGTGGAGAAGATTATTACCGGAGAAATTTACGGAACGTCGCTACAGCTGCCGAGCATGCTTGGTGACGGAATGAAAGCAGCGCTCGCCCATTTAAACGGGGAAGAAGTCGAGGAGAATGTTTGGGTGCCGACAGAGCTTATTTATCAGGAAAATGCAGAGGAAATGCTTGAAACGAAAGCATGGTAACGGGTGGCGGCGAGTAACACCGATGGTGGCTCGCCGCTTAACACAAATAGAATCGCAAGGGGGGGAAGGAAGATGACGGCTTCCGCTGAGATCCCGATTTTGACTGCGAAAAACATAGGCAAGCAGTTCGGCGGCATTCCGGTGTTACGCGATATCTCGATCACATTCCGCAAAGGCGAGGTCCATACGCTGCTCGGTGCGAATGGAGCCGGGAAAAGCACCTTAATCAAAATTATCGACGGCATTCATACTGATTATGATGGAGAGCTTTATCTTCATGGCGAGCAGGTGAAGCCGGCCAATACCGAAGAGGCAAGAAAGCTCGGGATTGGCATGGTTCATCAGGAGCTGAGTCTCGTTCCGGAGCTGAGTGTGGCGGAAAATATTTATCTCGGACGTCTGCCGCGCAATAAAGCGGGTTTCGTCAATCGAAAGAAGCTGATTCGTGACAGCAGACAGATTCTGGCGGAGCTTGAAATGGCGGTGTCTCCGCATCAGCTTGTCGGCCAGCTCAGTATTGCCGACCAGCAAATGATTGAAATCGCGAAAGTGCTGAGCCAGAATGCTGAGATCATTTTGCTTGATGAGCCGACCTCGGCTCTCAGTGAAAGTGAAGTCCAGCGGCTGTTTGCGACGATTCGCAGGCTGAAACGCCAGGAGAAGGCGATCATTTTTATTACGCATAAATTCGAGGAGATCTTTGCGATTTCTGACCGGCTGACTGTGTTGCGTGACGGTGAATTGATTGAAACGATGAGTGTAAATGGAAAGAAGGACGAATTGGAAAAGTATTTCATTTCCTTGATGACCGGGACCGATCAGGATGAGCTGACCGAGCTTTACCCGCCAAAGACGGAGACGTTTGGCGAGGTGCTGCTTGAGGTCGAGAACTTCAGCTCGGCCGGCCGCTTTGCCGATGTTTCATTGCAAATCAGAAAGGGCGAAATCGTCGGCTTGGCCGGATTGAAGGGCGCAGGCAGGACAGAGTTGGCGCGGGCGATTTTTGGCGCTGACCCAAAGGATAGCGGCCGACTTTTGCTTGGAGGCAGGGAAATTGAAGTCAAAAGTCCGGCCCAGGCGATCAGGCACGGAATCGGGCTGATAACAGAGGATCGTAAAAAGGAAGGCTTTGTTGGCACGCTCGGCGTCAAGGAAAATATTAACCTGACGACGGTGAAGGATACGGTCAGAAGAGGGCTGATCAGTGACAAGCTTGAGCGTCTAAAGGCGCGGACATATATTGAGATGCTCAATGTGAAAACCCCGGCAGAGGATGCGCTCATTCTTCATTTGAGCGGTGGCAATCAGCAAAAGGTCGTGCTGGCAAAGTGGCTGGCGGCAAAGGGACGCGTGCTGATCTTCGATGAGCCGACGAGGGGCGTCGACGTTAATGCCAAGTCGGAAATCTACCGGATCATGAAGGCGATGGCTCACCAAGGAGCGGCGATTTTGTTTATTTCTTCAGAATTTCCGGAGCTGATCGGTCTGTCCAATCGCTGTCTTGTCATGCACGAAGGACGAATTGTTAAGGAGCTTAGGGAAGGCGAGGTTACGAAAGAGAAAATCATGAACAGTATTTTTGAAAATCAAGAGGAGTGATTCCGATGACGCAACAAAATAGTCCACTCGAGCCGCAAACAGGGGCTGTGCTCGATGAAGAAAGTGGAAAAGCCCAATGGAAAGCTAGGCTGAGGAATGTCAACTACGCCGTCGTCGGGCCGATCGTCGGCTTGATTTTAGCGATTATCGTCTTTTCGATTTTATCGCCGCACTTTTTAACATACGGCAATATTATCAATATTTTGCGCCAGGTCTCGATCATCGGCGTCATGGCGGTCGGCGTGACCTTCGTTATCATTTCGGCCGAGATCGATTTAAGTATCGCCCATATTATGACGTTATGCGGCCTGCTGGCCGGGGCGCTGGCAACGGGAGGCTATGACATCGGCTTTCAGCTCCCGGTCTGGCTCGCCTTTATCGTGACGATTCTCGCCGGCGCGGGGATTGGCGCGATCGCCGGGTTTTTCAACGCGAAGCTGATGGTTCCGTCTTTTATGGCGACATTGGCAATGATGTATATTGCCGAAGGGGCTTATTTGTTCTTATCAGGGGCGCAGCCATTATACGGCATTCCCGACAGCCTCCAATGGTTTGGCTCCGGCACGCTGTTCGGCATTCCGGTGATCATCCTCGTCTTCGCGTTTGTCTTTATTATCAGCCACATCGTCTTAAGCAAAACCGTTTTTGGTCGCAATTTATACGCGATTGGTGGCAACAAGGAAGCAGCGAAAATGTCCGGCATTCACGTGGCGAAGCATAAGATCATTGTGCTGATGATCAGCGGCGGCTGTGCGGCTCTCGCCGGGATCATGATGCTCGGCCGGGTCGGCAGCGCGCAGGTCACTGCCGGGGTCGGACTGATGCTGCCGCCGATTGCTGCTGTTATTCTCGGAGGAACGGCGCTGTTTGGCGGGTCGGGTAGTATGTGGCGGACCTTGGTCGGCGTGTTTCTGATGGGCGTACTCGTCAATGGGCTGAATTTACTTGGAATCGGCTCGGACGGACAAAATCTGGCGATCGGACTCGTGCTGCTCATTGCGGTTGCGGCGAATGTGATGAGTTCGATTAGACGGTAAAAAAATGGAGGCATGGATGACAATGAAAATTGGTTTTATCGGGGCAGGAGCGATTTCTGAAGTGCATTATCAGGCGTTGCAGCAAATCGAGGCTGCTGAGGTGAGCGGATTTTACGAGCCGAACGGGCAACTGGCGGCAAAGCGCGCGCACGAATGGGGCGCAATCGCCTATCCGACTTTGGCTGAATTGCTTGAGCAAGAGGAGATCGAGCTGATTTATGTGCTTTCACCGGTCGAGCTCCATGTCGAACATGCGACAAGGGCGCTCGAGGCTGGAAAGCATGTTCTTGTCGAAAAACCGGTTGCGATGAATGTAGCCGAGATCGAAAAGCTGGAGCAAGCGGCAAAGAAAGCCGGTAAGGTGTGCTTTCCTGCTCATAATTATATTTACCATCCGGAAATCATTCGTTTCCGCCGGCATATTGAAGAAGGGGTCTTCGGTCAAATTTGCAGTGTCTGGATGACGTTCAATCTCTTTCATAGCGAGGAGCTGGCGTCTCATTACCCGGGGGTCAACCGCCAGATCATGACCCATCATCTTTATACGACGCTCTATCTCCTCGGGCTGCCGAAAACGATCGGCTGTCATACGACGAAGTTGCATTATGAAAAGCTGGATCAGGAGGATCAGTCGATTATCGTCCTTGGGATGGAAAACGGGGCGCAGGTCGTGCTTTTTTCCAGCTTTGCCTGCGATGACAAAACGACAAACCCATGGACGTATATGGTGAAAATTCTCGGCTCAAACGGCGGAGCGGTCCATAATTGGCAGGATGTCATCTATGAGCGGTCGATTGGAACATTGAATAAAGCGTACCCGCGCTACGAGGATTTATTCTATTTTGAGGCGAAGTATGTTATAGAGGAATGTATTGCTGCCGGAAAGCCGCCGCTTTCTACGTTGGCGGATGCGAAAGCGGTGCAGGAGCTGGTTGAGCTTGCCGAGCAGCATCAAGGAACATCATTTGTTTCGTATCGGGCTGATCAAAAGGAGCGTGACGGCAGCAGATGAAGACGATGAAGGCAATGCAGCTGACTGGGGCGCGATCACTACGCTATTTGGAAGTCGAACGGCCAACTTGCAAAGAGAATGACGTCGTTGTCAAAGTGCATTGTGTCGGTGTCTGCGCGACGGACTTGGAGATTTACCAGGGCGAAATGATCTATTTTCTCAATGGCGAGGCGTGCTATCCGATTATTCCAGGACATGAGTGGTCGGGTGAAGTGGTTGCTATCGGCCGCAACGTCACGCAGGTCAAGGTTGGCGACCGTGTCGTCGGGGAAACGACGATTTCCTGCGGGAGGTGCCGCAAATGCCTTGCAGGCAGCTACAATCTCTGCCCGAACCGGGTAGAGAACGGTGTGCTCAAAAAAGATGGAGCCTGCGCGGAATACATGATTTATCCGGCTCATGCCCTTCATGTGTTCGATCCGTCAATTTCCTATGAGCAGGCTTGCCTGCTTGAACCGGCGGCTGTTTCCTTGCGCGGAATCAAGCGGCTGGAGGTAACGCCGGAGGACAGCGTGGCGATTATTGGAGCGGGACCGGTCGGCCTGTTGGCTGTTCAAGCGGCAAAAGCCTATGGGGCAAAAAAGGTAGTCCTGATCGATATGAGAGAGACGCGGCTCCGGCAAGGGCTTGAGCTTGGCTCTGATGAAATCATTGATCTCTCCCGCGAGAATCTGATTGAACGGGCAGCCGCTCTTACCAATGGTGAAATGTTTACACGGATTATCGAAGCGAGCGGGAGTCCGGCGGCGATCGAAAGCATGACGCAAATCGCCGCGGCCGGCAGCCGCATCGTCCTGCTTGGCTTATGTGGAGGGAAGCAGGCGAAAATTGATCTCGATACAATTGTCACCAGTGATCTCGACATTTGTGGTTCCTTGGGAAGCCCAGGAGTTTGGGAGAGTGTCGTCGAATTACTTGAAACGAACAAGCTGGACACAGCGAGTCTCGTGACGCACCGCTTTTCGCTTCATGAACTAGAGCAGGCTTTTTCATTAATGGAGCGCAAGGACCCGTCGATTATTAAAATTGTCATCCAAATTTGCTAAAAAAGAATTAAAGGAGGAAGTGAAATGAAGGCGACGTTACGAATCGATGCCAAATTACAGCTTGGAGAGGGCCCGTGCTGGGACATCAAATCACAGCGCTTTTACTGGGTCGATATACTGGGGAAGACGGTTCACAGCTTTCAGCCGGAGACGGAGACCACGGAGGTGATTGAGGTTGGGGATCTTGTCGGAGCGGTCGTCGTCAGGGAGCAGGGCGGCCTGCTCGTCGCCACTCAAACTGGTTTTTACGCGCTTGACGAAGCGACTGGTGAAGCTGAGCTGATCAGCGATCCGGAACCGGAATTGATTGACAACCGTTTTAATGATGGAAAATGTGATCCGGCGGGCCGTTTTTGGGCAGGGACGATGGACGTTGAGGAGCAGAAGCCGAGCGGTTCCCTCTATGTTCTTCATCCGGACCGGACAGTCGAGCAAAAGCTGGGCGATATTACGATTTCAAACGGGCTGGCCTGGTCGGGCGATCATCAAACGATGTATTACATCGATTCACCGACGAAGCAGGTCGTTGCCTTTGATTATGAGCTGGCAACAGGGGAAATTACAAACAAACGTGTTGTCGTCACGATCCCGGAAGGCGAGGGAATTCCAGACGGGATGACAATTGATCAGGATGACATGCTTTGGGTGGCGCAATGGGGCGGCTACAAAGTGTCCCGCTGGAACCCGCGAACAGGGGAGAAAATTGGTGAAGTCGCTGTTCCGGCGAAGCAGGTGACATCCTGCTGCTTTGGCGGCGAACAGCTTGACGAATTGTTTATTACGACGGCGAGAAGAGGGCTTAGTGCAGAAGAATTACAGCGCTACCCGCATTCGGGCGGAGTCTTCCATCTTAAACCGGGAGTGAAAGGGGCGCCGTCTTATTTATTTAAGGGATAGAGACAAAAGAGGAGAGGCAGTTTGCGAGCTGTCTGTCCTTTTCTCCACGTGGACCTATTCCTTGTAGTAGAAACGAATGAGGTGGAATGGAGCAATGACGACTGATTTACTTTTTGTTTATGGAACATTACGGGCCGGCGGAGAAAATGATCATTATTTGGAGCGGGCAGTCTGTATCGAACGGAGCTGCTGGACAGCCGGAGAACTGCATGATACAGGTGCGGGTTACCCGGTATTGAAGCAGCATCCGAAGAAACGTGTAGTCGGCGAACTGTATGCTGTTGATGCGGCGATGTTGGCGAACATAGACGAGCTTGAGGATTATGTCGTAAACGGTGACAATAATTTATACGAGCGGATTCGCCAGACGGTTTTTGGAAAACGCCAGCATGAGGCATATGTCTATATCGCAGGAAAGCCGTTGCTCAATCTTGAGGCTGAAATAAGCAGTGGTGATTGGTTCACTTTTTCCAATCCGGACAGCGGTAAGGAAGAAGGAGCATAAGCGGGCGGATATCGGTGAAGCGGGTGACATACGAAGAAAGAAAAGTATAGTTTCTTTTGAATATTCGCTTTATTTGCTATAGTGAATGTAATCAAGTAAAGGAGGTTTCATATGGTAAAAACGCACTTCTTTCCGAACGATGTTGTTCATTTTACGTGGGACAAGCGGCATCAGCCTGCTTTAACGATTGATAGTGGGGATACGGTTATATTTGAAACACGGGAAGTAACTGATAATCAGTTTTCGCTTGAATCGACGACTGACGCGATTGCCGGTCTTGACTGGAACCGTGTATACCCGCTTGCCGGCCCTGTCTACATCAAAGATGCGGAGCCTGGTGATACGCTGGCGATTGACATTCTTGATTTAAAGCCAAAGGGCTGGGGCTGGACAGCTGTTTTACCGGGCCTTGGATTGTTGCCGGACG
Organism: Halalkalibacter oceani; assembly: GCF_023715705.1. GTDB lineage: Bacteria > Bacillota > Bacilli > Bacillales > Bacillaceae_D > Halalkalibacter > Halalkalibacter oceani_A. Next base: position 28,076 of record NZ_JAMBOS010000004.1, on the reverse strand, counting down.
ATTTTCCAGATGCTTATTTACGTACATTTGATTTATCGGATGGAGCATACATTCATTTCAGAGATGATATTAAAGTGCCGATAGAGCCGTTTCTCGGGACGATGGGCGTCTGTCCGAAAGACGCAGACGGAAGTCCGATTATGCCGCCCGGAACGTTTGGCGGCAATATGGACACGAGGCAGCTGACAATCGGGACCACTCTGTATTTGCCGATTCAGGAAAAAGGCGCGCTTTTCAGCTGCGGAGACGGGCACGCGGCGCAGGGGGATGGTGAGGTTTGTGTATCGGCATTAGAATGCCCGATGTATTCAAGCCTGAAATTCACTCTGTTAAAAGGGAAGTCGATTCCTTCGCCACAATTTCAGACGAATGGCCCGCTCACCCCTAAAGTAAATGACAGAGGCTTTTACGGAACAACAGGGGTTGGCCCTGACCTAATGACAGCCGCTCAGGACGCGATCCGTTCAATGGTCGAATATCTGGCCGAAACATATAAGCTTTCGAAAGTGGACGCCTACCTTTTATCAAGTCTTTGCGTCGACCTGAAAATTTCGGAAATTGTCGATGCAGGTCAATACGTCGTCAGTGCGCTCTTGCCGTTGGCTATTTTTACCGAGCGTTCTTGAGATAACAACAGCTGCCCCAAGGTCGGGGCAGCTGTTGTTGGTGTTAACGGGAGACGATGCTACCCGTTTTTAGTCAGGAGAAACCGATAAAGCGACGGATTCATCACTTGGGTAGGCTTTATTCTCTATGATGACTCAAACGTCAGATCAATTTGAACAATTTCCGAACGGCTACCGATTCTGAGGGGCGGCCCCCAAAAGCCGAAGCCGGATGAAACAATCGTATGGAGCGTTTTTCTCCGGTGGTAGCCCCAGTCAATCTCAAAAAGTCTTTTTGTAAACAGATGATTGGGGGCAAGCTGACCACGATGGGTGTGACCGGAAAGCAGTAAGTCGACACCTGCTTTTTCGGCTTTTTCCAATTCATATGGCTGATGGTCGAGCATCAGCACAGGTTTTGACTGGTCAAGTGATTGCGTCAGCTCCGCAACAGAAGCTCGCGTGTGATCAGTTCGATCTTTGCGGCCAAGCAGGTAAAAGCTACCGTCAACCTCCACTGTTTCATCGAGCAGGACGGTAACGCCGCATTCTGCCATTTCCTCGATAAACTCCGGAATCTTTTTACCGTAATATTCATGGTTGCCTAATACGGCATAGACGCCGAGTGGGGCATTGAGTCGACTCAATTCCTCGCCCATTTTTTTCTTTTTGAAAACATCAGGATCGTCATCAACGATGTCGCCCGGTAAGAGAATAAGATCTGGGTTAATCTGATGAATCAACGAGACGAGCCGGCGGGCGTGAGCTTTTCCTGATAATGTTCCAAAATGCATATCAGAGGCGACCGCGATCCGAAGGCTTTTGTGATTCTCAGCTTTTTTGGCGATGTGGAGCTGATAGGGGCGGATCACTGGACTATATGCCTGAAAGGAGCCATAGGCGATCATTGCGATCACGGCGGTAATAACAATCAACCCAAGCGAAAAAAGCAGCATCTGTTGATCAAGTGGAAACAAGGAAAGAATCGCATAAGCGAGATTTGCCAGAGGGATAAGCAAAAGCGCATATTGAAAAATACCAAGCCAGTACGCGCCAATTATTCTAAAAATAGAAAGCGAGCTTACGCGGCTGATAAAATACGAGAATGCGGCGAGGGTGATGGCCGCTGTATAGATCAGACCATTTTCCAGCTGAAAGACGGATTGCAGCCAAACCCAGCCGTTCCAACCGATATAGATGACCAAGCCACTATAGACAAGCAAAAACAATGATAGCGATATAAGCGCTCTTCGTTTCATTCAATCTCCGTCTCCATTCCTGTTCTATATCTTTCTATTCGACATCGTATCATGAAAAATGGTGAATTTCTATTTCTATCACCTGAACAGTGTTTTATTAGATAGCTAGACAGAACTTGGAATAAAGAAGAAAATCGAAAGGAAGTTTGATTGTGATGCAATTGAAGAAACTGATGACAGGGGAAAAAGAAGTGGCTTTGATAAACTTAATTCGTAGCGATCATTCGTTTGAGTAAGCGGATATCCATTTCGTGGTCATTCACTTTTTGGGAAAGGTCGTTCAAGATGATTTCCTGTTCTGTATTATGGGCAACTTGGGTCGTAATGGCATCGAGCTTTTTATTTAATTGATCAATATCGCCTTTCGTAGCCATATTAGCAATATCATCTTTGGTAGCCATGTTGGCAATATCGTCTTTCGTAGCCATGTTGGCAATATCGCTTTTCGTAGCCATGTTGGCAATATCGTCTTTCGTAGCCATGTTGGCAATATCGCTTTTCGTAGCCATGTTGGCAATATCGCTTTTCGTAGCCATGTTGGCAATATCGCTTTTCGTAGCCATGTTGGCAATATCGCTTTTCGTAGCCATATTAGCGATATCATCTTTGGTAGCCATATTTAGCTCTAGTTTTTGTACTCGTTGGTTTAATGTTTGTAACTCCTTTAAAATTAAATCGATACCTTCCAAGTTAAAGCACCTCTCTATTCTTTTTTATTTGTGTACAGCTAAGTCAATTATATCATGCGGTGGGAGGACTGTTAATGGTTTAAAAGAATAGATACAATCAAATCATTTTGAGTGGATATTTGGGATCAAAGTAGGGGAGGAGAGGTGGAGAAAAGAGGGTTGCCTGAGTCAGACAACCCTTTTCAAGAACGTTATTCATGCCGGTCAAGTTACGATGAAGCAGGGCTTACTTCCCGCTTTGCTGCTCATCCTCTTCATTTGTTTCCTGAAGAGGGGATGATTCCGGGTTTTGTTCAGTCTCAGGCTGTTCTGCTGCTGAAGCGGCTTCCTGCATCTGACCGAAATAATTGGTTCTGCCTCGTGAAACATAGCTTTCCAGCATTGCTTTTAAATCCATGCCGGTGCTTTCCTTCAGGCTTTCCTGAAGGCCGAGCATTGTTCTCGTGACATTGTTTGTAATTTTTGAAGCTCCGCCCGCAGAATCGGCGCCTCCCATATCAATTACTTTCATCTGCTCGATTTTGGAAAGCGGCTGGGCAATTTCGTGGGCGTATTTCGGAAGCATATTGATAAACATTTCAAGGACGGCGGCATCTCCGTACTTCTCCATCGCCTCTGCCATCTGGCGCTTCGCTTCAGCCTCAGCCGTTCCCCGTTCGCGGATGACGGACGCTTCGGCAAGCCCTTTTTCGCGTTCGACGGCTGCTTTTGCTTCCCCGTCAATCCGGTATTTCTCCGCCTCTGCTTCCGAGCGGGCTTTAATATCATAAGCATCGGCGTCAGCCTGGGCTTTCCGGCGCTTTTGCTCCTCCTGTTCAAGCTCTACCTGGCGCTGGCGCTCAATAAATTGGATTTTCATTTCTTCTTCCTTTACCTGTTGGGCAAGGCGCGCTTTTTCGAGCTCATAGGCCTGCTCAGATTTGGCGCGGGCCCGCTCTGTTTCTTCTTTGATCTGCGCTTCTTTAATATCTTTTTCCTTGCGTGATTCGGCAATCGCGCTTAAGCGGATATTCTCCTCATCCTGTGCTTCCTGATCATTTCGCGCACGGTACATTCTCGTTTCTTTTTCCGCATCGGATTCAGCCATTTCCGCCTTTTTGCGGATTTCAGCGATACGCGGACGCCCAAGATTATCTAAATAGCCATTTTCCTCGTCGGCATCACGTAAATCGTCCAACCCGAATGAGGTAATTTTGAAGCCCATATTATCCAATTCTTTTTGGGCAATATCCTGAACCTGATGATTGAAAGATTCACGGTCATTATTGATTTCCTCGACGGTCAGCTTTGATAAAATCGCTCGTAGGTTGGTGCCGAGTACTTTGGATACTTCTTCTTCAATTTCTGACTGTTTTTTGCCGAGGAACTGTTCGGCATAGTTGGCAATTCCAATTAAGGAATCGGAAATTTTGACCGAGGTGACGGCGTCGGCGATCACCGGAACTCCTTGAACGGTGTACACTTTTGGCGTTGTCAATTTAATTTGAAAGGAATTAAGATCGACCGGTGTGCATGTTTGAAAGAACTTGAGACGGACGCCGCCTCCACGGATGATTTTTAAGCTTCTGCCATTTTCATCATTGAAAATTCGCTGATCATCTTCAGGGTTGCCTAAATTAGGACCGGTGATGATTAAGGCCTCATTCGAGCTTGCCGTCCGGTATCTTCTTTTAAAAAGGAAGAAGCCGATCGCGCTGCCAACCAATAATAAGAAAAATAAAACCCCGAGAACAATAAACCAAATAAATGATGTCATGTTTTCACGCTCCTATGTAATCGTGTAGCAAGATGAGTTTCCTGCTCACCTATTTATACGGATGAAGCGGAGGAATGTTTCAAATTATAGATATTTTTAGAAGATTTAGTCTGAAAGTGAAGAAAAAGGGACTAATATGGAGACAAAGCTAGTTAGCATGGAGCAGTAAGGCTCCACTCATAGCGGGATGGAAAAGGTCGTGGTCGTTCTGCGCATTTTTTAAGGGCCGGGCCAAAGGGGAAAAATCACCTTTTAGCCCGGTCCCAGCCTCATGGCGGACGGATCAGATTGAAAATTCCTCAGGGAGGAAAACCGTGACATGGTTCGGGGAGACATAAACCTGCTCGTGTAACGTCAGGTGAAGCTCTTCAAACCGCTCTCTCGATAATTCGATTTGGAGCAGCTCAGTATTGTTTTTCCATTTCAATTCAATGAAAACGAGCGGCCCGACGGCGTGTATGTGATGAACAATGGCCGGAATCGCCTGCTCGCTTTTTTCGCGGGTAATGTCCATGTGATGCGGGCGGGCATAGGCGACGGCCTCTTTGTTAGTGCTGCTGGGGTACGCCAGGGTGGCAATTTGATGCTTATCAAACTGAAGCATTCCCTGGTGGAGCCGGCCTTTAAACACATTAACATTTCCTAAAAAGTCATAGACAAAAGGGCTTCTTGGCTGTTCATAGACTTCCTCCGGGCTGCCGACCTGCTCGATCTTCCCTTGGTGCATCACGACGATCCGGTCGGCTACATCGAGCGCTTCCTCCTGATCATGGGTGACGAAAACGCTCGTGATCGGAAATTCATTATGAAGGTTACGTAGCCATCTGCGCAAATCCTTTCTCACTTTAGCATCCAGCGCGCCAAATGGTTCATCAAGTAACAGCACTTTCGGTTTGATGGCCAGCGCTCTGGCGAGAGCGACCCGTTGCCGCTGTCCACCGGAAAGCTGTGATGGAAAGCGTTTTGCCAGTCCTTCAAGCTTGACGAGCTCAAGCAATTCTCGCACCTGTTCGGCAATTTCCGATTTTGACGGGCGCTGCTTTTTTGGCTTGACGCGTAGGCCGTAGGAGATGTTATCTTCTACGGTCATATGGTTAAATAACGCATAATGCTGAAAGACGAAGCCGACCTGGCGCGACGAGGTCGTAACCTCGGTCATGTTTTCACCATCAAAATAAACAGTGCCCTGATCGGCTGCTTCAAGACCGGCGATAATGCGCAATAAAGAAGTTTTACCTGAGCCGGACGGGCCTAGAAGCGCGACAAGCTCACCTGTTTCGATTGAAAGGTTAATCTCGGTTAAAGCTTGAAATGTGCCGAATGCTTTACTGATGTTTTGGATTTTAATGGACATGTTCGTTCCTCCTCTCGGCTGCGCCCTTCCATTCAATAACGTTTTTCAAAATAAGGGTCAATATTGCTAAAATCGACATTAGGGATGCGATGGCAAAAGCAGCGGTAAATTGATATTCGTTATACAAAATCTCGACATGCAGGGGCATTGTGTTGGTGAGTCCGCGAATATGGCCGGACACGACCGAGACGGCGCCGAACTCGCCGATTGTTCGGGCATTACAAAGAATGATCCCGTACAGGAGCGCCCATTTTACATTAGGCAGGGTGACATGCCAAAATGTTCGCCAGCCATTTGCCCCGAGCGTCAAAGACGCCTCTTCCTCAGCGGTTCCCTGGGCATGCATGACGGGTATCAGTTCCCTCGCGACAAACGGGACGGTGACAAATAATGTTGCCAGGACAATCCCCGGAACTGAAAAAATAATCTGGATGCCTCTCTCCAGCAGCCACGGCCCAAAGACGCCATGGGCGCTAAACAGCAGGACAAAGACAAGCCCGGCAATGACCGGTGAAACCGAAAAGGGAAGATCGATCAAGGTTGTCAGCAGGTTTCTGCCGCGAAAGCGAAATTTTCCGATTGCCCAGGCCGCGGCGATGCCGAAAATCGTATTAAGTGGAACGGCGATTACGACGACAAGAAGAGTGAGTTTAATCGCCGATAACGCATCGGCTTCAGTAATCGAAGCGAAGTAGACATGAAGCCCCTGTTCAAAAGCTTTCAAAAAAATCGCCACGAGCGGCAAAAACAAAAAGAGCAGTAAAAATAACAAAGCCAAGCCGATTAAGCTGTAGCGGACGAAGCGGGATTCATTGGTCGCCGCTGTCCGGTTGACCGGCGTCGGATCGGTTGATATTTGGGCCATAGATGAAGCACCTCCTAGGTCGTTTGTCTGCTTTGTGCCCACCATTGCAACATATTGATCACCAGCAGCATCACAAAGGAGATGACGAGCATCACAGCGGCAAGGGCGGTAGCGCCGGCATAGTCAAATTGCTCCAGCTTTGTCATAATCAATAGCGGGGTGATTTCCGTTTGCATCGGCAGGTTGCCGGAGATAAACACGACAGAGCCGTATTCACCTAAGGCTCTGGCAAAGGCGAGCGCAAATCCGGTCAGTAAGGCAGGCAGCAAAATCGGCAGGATGACTTTGGTGAAGGTATGAAACCGGTTTGCGCCGAGGCTCGCTGATGCTTCTTCTAATTCCTTCTCCAAATCCTGCAGTACAGGTTGTACCATTCTGACAACAAAAGGCAGGCCGATAAATGTCAACGCGACAATCACACCTAACGGGGTAAAGGCTACTCGGATGCCAAGCACCTCCAAGTGCTGGCCGACCCATCCCGTTGATGCATAGAGAGTTGTAAGCGCAATTCCGGCAACCGCTGTCGGCAGAGCAAAAGGCAGGTCAACGAGACCGTCAATCAGCCGTTTGCCTTTAAAGTCATAGCGGACGAGCACCCAGGCAATGAGCAGGCCGAAAACGGCATTCATGCAGGCGGCGATAAAGGCCGCTCCGAAGCTTAAGCGATAGGAGGCAACAACGCGCGGCTCCGTGACCGTTGCCCAAAATTGCTGCCAGCCCATCGTGGATGTGTTAATAAAGACCATTGCCAGCGGCAGAAGGACCAGCAGACCGACATACATCATCGTGAAACCCAGTGATAAACCGAAGCCTGGGATAATGCTGTGCGCTTTCCAACGGTGTGATTTTCCCATCGTCTTACTCCTTTCATATGGGGCTGTACGAAAGATGTATCAGCCCCTGAGCAATGAGCTGCACTGCCACGAACCTGTGACGAGTGGAGTCATTGCTGCTAAATAGTTTTGTCGTACGCTCATAATGGCAATTTACGGCTGGTAAATCTCATCAAAGATTCCGCCATCGGCAAAGTGCTCCTGTTGGGCCTGCGTCCAGCCGCCAAAGATATCATCAATCGTGAAGAGATCAATTTCGGGGAAGAGATCGCCATACTCGGCTAAAATTTCCTGATTGCGCGGGCGGTAATAATGTTCGGCTGCCAGCGTCTGTCCTGTATCGGAATAAAGAAATTCTAAATAGGCCTCGGCAACTTCCCGCGTTCCTTTTTTGTCAACGACCGCATCGACTACCGTCACAGGTGGCTCGGCTAATATGCTGATCGAAGGAAAGATGATTTCAAATTCATCCTCTCCAAGTTCATTAATCGCAAGAAACGCTTCATTTTCCCACGAAAGAAAGACATCGCCAATGCCGCGCTCGACAAAGGTCGTCGTCGCTCCGCGCGCTCCCGAATCGAGCACGGCAACGTTTTGATACAGCTTAGTGACGAACTCTTTTGCTGTTTCTTTACTGCCGTATTTATCGAGCGCATAGCCCCAGGCAGCCAAATAATTCCAACGTGCACCTCCGGATGTCTTCGGATTCGGCGTAATCACGGAAACATCTTCCTTAACAATGTCCTCCCAGTCCTGAATATTCAACGGGTTGCCTTTGCGGACAAGAAAAACAATCGTTGACGTATATGGGGTTGAATTATCCGGTAAGCGCTGTTGCCAATCCGCAGGGATCAGCTGACGTGTTTCGTGAAGCATGTCGATGTCATAAGCGAGCGCAAGCGTGGCAACATCAGCTTCGAGACCGTCAACAATCGACCTGGCCTGGCTGCCGGAGCCTCCATGGGATTGCTGGAAGGTGATAGTTTCTCCGCTTTCTTCCTCCCAAAATGAGGCGAATTCTTTGTTGAAATCCTGGTACAGCTCCCGGGTCGGGTCATAGGAAACATTCAGCAGTTCAATTGAGCCTCCTCGTTCAGAAGGCTCCCCAGCCTGATCGGTTCCTGTAGAGGTGTTTCCATTGCAGGCGCTTATTACAAACAGGATGGCCGCCGCCGCTATGCCTTGTTTGATCGATTCTCTTTTTTTCGTCATTTTTCTCTCTCCTTCTATTGGCAATAAAAAAAACTTCCCATTTCACCCCAAGCCGGTGAATGAGAAGTCTTCGGTTGTCCGATAGACTTCATTATTTTTTTGTTTGACTGCTTTTCTTTTGCGGGAAGCGGACTTTTTCGGTAGCATCAATTTGCGTTAATTGACCATCGTGGATCGTTAGCAGGACTGAACCAAATTTAATTCTTTCCAGGGCATTTTTGATTTTTTCCAATTTCTCGGGTTCGAGATGGCTCATGCCGAATACCTCCCTTTAGTAAATGAAATGGGTAGACAAGGAAACCTGAAATGAAAAGACATGGAACAGCTTTTTAGTAATGAAAGTCACCATTACTCTTCTTCGAGTTACGAGAAAGGAAGTTTTTCAGTGGCCTCAACAGCTGGGCTTACCTACCTCCTCCTTTCAAAAAAGATCGTAACAGACCTTGTTTTCGGATGACCGATCAACCGGATCGTATTACATTTTTGATTAATAGTATAGTATGACGATAAGAATTATATGTTAACTTAGTTTTTGTAAAAAACCAATTAAACATACTTGTAAACTTATAATTCTTGTGCTAAAGTTGGAACCATCAATTGAATTACAGTAGTCCGACTAGACCTCTAGAGGCTCTTATCTTCTGAAACGGAAGGTGAGAGCCTTTTCTTACATAATGGCTTGAAGGAGAGGAGAATTGGAATGTCTTCGATACTTATCGTTGGCGGGGACCGGTTAGGGGTTATCCCGGAAAAGCTAAGGGCCTTTGGCTATACAAAGATTAATCATATTTCCGGCAGGAAAGTGAAGATGGTCAAAAAGCAAATTCCCTATGAGACAAACTCAATCTTAATTCTAACCGATTATATAAACCATAACATGCTGCATTCGATCAAGAAGCAAGCCGCAAGCCAAAAGATTCCCGTCTATTTCGCGAAGCGGTCCTGGTCTTATATTGAACAGTCATTGAGAGCGTGAAACGATTGGCAAACAGAAACAATGACTCATACGATAATACTGGATGAGCTTACATGTTGGCTCGGAATATGTCCCTTCATTTCTGTAAAACACACTATAAATCCGATTAAACAACTGTTTTTAATTAGGTAAAAGAAAGGAAAGATTTTGTTCAGTTCGGGTAAACTTTAGACGTGTTACTTCAAGACCCGGCAGAAAATCATTTCAGCTTTTTAATTCGAAGTAAAGGAGTGTTGAGTGATGACAAAGGTTCTGTTCATTTCAGGGAGTCCGACGAGTCAATCAAGATTAAACGGGGTCATTCAATATGCAAGTGACTATTTACAAGCCAGTGATTTAGAGGTGGAAGTGCTCCCGGTCATTGATTTGCCGCCGGAGGATTTGATTTTTGCCAAGTTTCAGAGCGAGGCCGTACTGGCGGCGAATAAAAAGGTGGAAGAAGCAGATGTCATTATTGTTTCCAGTCAGGTTTATAAAGCGTCTTTCACGGGTGTACTGAAAACCTATCTCGATTTATTGCCGCAAAAAGCATTCGAAAATAAAATTGTTTTTCCACTTGTACTCGCTGGTTCAGTTGCCCATTTGCTGACGATTGAGTACAGCTTTAAGCCGGTTCTGACCGTTCTGGGCGCTGATGTTGTTCTTCCGGGGGTTTATCTTGTTGATAGCGGCATCAGCTGGGGGCAAGCCGGCAAAGTGGAATTCGATCAGGCGACGGAGGAGCGCCTCATCCGGGCCCTTGACCGTCTTAGACAGGAAGCTCAGCTGCGACTGGCAGGACAGGCGAGCAAAACGCTGGAGGGATAAATGGAAAAAATAGCGGTCGTCGCCGGGAGAAGGTTGGAAGGGAAGCACGTTGATCGACTGGAGAAGATCTTGAAAGAAGTCTTTACAGCGGCGCTCAAAAGCGAGGAGCTGCAATTGGAGACGGTCCGGATCGAAGAAGAGCAGGGTGACGCTTTAAAAGATGCTTCGGTTGTGGTCATCATGATTTCAGAGCCGGAAGAGACGTATCGGGAGATGAAGGGGCTGGGAAAAAGGTTGTTTTTACCTTTTCCCCAGCCTCTAATTTTGTCTCATCCTCTTCCCGATCGTCATCGGCGCGTCATCGGCGGGGAGCCTTGCCCAATTCATTGTGATTGAGCACAGTTTACGGCCGTTATTTTACTCTCTCAAAGTGAAGCATGTCTATGAAGGACTTTATTTGGTCAAAAAGGAGCTTGATCATCCCGGTCTCGAAAAGCGGTTTGCTGCGTATGTCTGTTTAGATCCGGGCAGCTTTTCAATGGAATCATAAAAAGGTTTGTGCGCGAAGGGGAAAGTACTTTGCCCACAAACCTGAGTCTACTTGAGTACATAGAAGCGTATTGCTGCGTCACAGCGAACCGGATTAGTTCATTCTTTTCTTTGCGCGATAGGACTGGGCCAGGATCAGTTTGGCTTCGTTGTAGGTCAAGCCGGAGCGGGCATTGAGGCGTTTCACTTCCTCGATGTCTGTTCCGGCTATCGTCGTTTTTCTGCGTGTTTCCATTGCTAATCCTCCTTTTTTCACTAGTATGGCAGCTGGAGCGGAGAATATCCGCGTAACATCTCGGTGACTGGCATAACAGTTAGCCTGATGATATGCTGTTTTTGAAAAGGAGTGGACAAACGTGAAAGTGAGCATTCTTGATCAGGCACCAATCAGAACAGGAGAAACAGCGAGGGAAGCGTTGGCTAATGCAGTCAGGTTAGCGCAGCACGGTGAAGCGCTCGGCTATACGAGATACTGGATCGCCGAACATCATGACTTTCCCGGGCTGGCGTGTCCGGCACCCGAAATCATGATTAGCGCGATCGGCGCGCAGACACACCGCATTCGTCTTGGCGCCGGCGCAATTCTTCTGCCGCATTACCGGCCCTATAAAGTGGCCGAAACGTTCCATCTGCTTGCGACCTTATATCCTGGCCGCATCGACCTCGGCATCGGGAGAGCACCGGGAGGATCAGCGGAGGCCGCTATTGCTTTGTCCGGCAATTATTTGCAGCAGGTGCGCGAGCTGCCGGATAAGCTGAAAGAGCTGCTCCATTTTTTGCGACACACATTTCCGGACGGGCATCTTTACCGAAATCTGAACGCCGCTCCAGTTCCGGCTGTTCCGCCTCAGCTATGGCTGCTCGGGACGAGTGAAAAAAGCGCGCGCCTTGCAGCTGAAATGGGAATGAATTATGCGTTTGGTCATTTTATGAGCGAGAAGGACGGTCCGGCTTTGCTTGAGACTTACCGGCAGGAACATAGGCGGACAGATCAGGAAGGTGAGGGACATGCCCTTGTTGCTGTCGCCGTTATCTGTGCCGAAACGACCGCCGAGGCAGAGGAGATAGCCGAAAGGCAGCTATTGTGGCGGCTTTTGCAGGAAAAAGGCATCAATGAAGGAATTCCCACTTCGTCCCGGGTCCGACGTTACGACTATTCTGCAGAGGACCGTGCAAAAATAGAGCAAATGAAAGAAAAAATGATTATCGGCAATCCGCTTGAGGTAAGAGACAGGCTGCGCGGGCTGAAGGAGTTTTACCGAACAGAGGAAGTGATGATCAATACGATAACAGACAGGCTGGCGGATCGGCTGAAATCCTATCAGCTAATCGCCGAAGCGTTGAAAATCTAGCAGGTGGTGTGGCAAAAGGTCCGCATCCTTTTGCCACACCTGAAAGAAAAAGAAAATTGCCACAACTTTGTTGACGGATATCGTTGTTGAATTTATAATAGGAATCATTTCCAATCTATTTTTCTTTTAAAAAATGATAGCGCTTTCTTGGATTGGAAGTGAGTCTTGCATATACATAAAAGGAGCTGAACAAGTTGATCACAATTAATCTTGAAAATCAGGTTGCGCTTGTCACGGGAGCAGGGACGGGGATCGGAAAAGCGATTGCCCTTCGGTTGGCGGAAGCAGGGGCGAAAGTTATTGTCAATTATAACAGCAGCAAGGAAGCGGCGGAAGCGGTCGTCGCTGAGATCAATGGAAAGGGCGGCGTGGCAACAGCCTATCAATGCGACGTGACCGATGAAGAGCAGGTAAAGGAGATGGTGGCGAAGATCGGCGCCGACTATGGCGGGATTGACATTCTGATCAACAATGCCGGATCGCTGATAGAGCGCTGTCCGGTGGCGGAAATGCCAACTGATTTATGGGAACGGATCATCAATGTTAATGTCAAGAGCGTGTTTCTTGTGACAAAATATGTGATCCCGTTTATGAAGGAGAAGCAGTACGGTCGGATTGTCAATGTATCGTCTGTTGCCGCACGTAACGGCGGCGGCGGAGGTGCTGTGATGTATGCGACGGCGAAGGGCGCTGTCAGCACATTTACGAAAGGACTGGCAAAGGAATTGTGCGATGATGGGATTTTAGTGAACGGCATTGCTCCAGGGGTCATTACGACACCATTCCACGACCGTTTCACAAGCAGTGAAGCGCGTGAGAATTTCAAAAAAGTGATTCCGCTTGGCAGGGAGGGAGACCCATTGGAGGTCGCGGATGCCGCACTTTATCTTGTTTCGCCATTAAGCTCTTATGTGTTGGGAGAAATGGTTGAAGTGAACGGCGGACAATTGATGGATTAAATGATAGGAGCTGTCTTTTCGGAGCCTGTGGGAAAGGGAATAACCAACCTTTTGTCACAGGCTTTTTCATTAGTCGTACCTGATTTCAGGCTGTGCCGGCAAAGGTGAATGAGCATTCCGTTACAGCCGTTGCCGTCATGTTTAGACCCAGGATCAAATGAGAGGGCAGAGGAAACGTTAATGTCAGCTCTGGCGATTGTCCGTCAGATCTTATGACAAATAAGCTGAAGTGGTAGCTGTATAACTTTTACAATACAGTCAGAGGCAGCTGACGAATGAGAGGGGAAGAAAAGTGAGGATAACCGAGCGTATTCATAAGCATATTGAAACATTGGCGGCCTTTACCTCAACTCCTGGCGCCGGGGTCACAAGAGTGGTGTATACGGAAGAGGACCGGCAGGCTAAGGATTATATGAAAGCTGAAGCAGAACAGCTTGGATTAACGATTTCCGAAGATGAAATTGGCAATATCTTTGCAACGTGGAAAGGAAAAAAATGGGGATTTGCGCAAGTTTGGACGGGGTCTCATCTTGACGCTCCGACACATGGCGGAAACTATGACGGAGTAGTCGGGGTGTTCGGTGCACTTGAGGCTGTCCGGCTCCTCCAGCAAAAAGGCTTCGAGCCGGAACGCGACCTTGTGATGGTCATCTTCGCCGCGGAGGAGCCGACTCGTTTTGGGATGGGCTGTCTCGGCAGCCGGGCGTTAACCGGCAAGTTGCGGAGCCGTGATTTAGATGAATGGCGGGATGAAGCAGGGCAATCGCTACGGACAATCTTGGAGCAGCGCGGGAAAAATCCGGAAAAAGTTCTTTTAGAACAGCTTGATCCTTCGATGGTCAAAGGATTTCTTGAATTACATATCGAACAGGGGGCGGTGCTGGAAAACGAAGGTTTGCCGATCGGCCTTGTCAACCGTATTGCTGCACCGACGGAAATACAAGTACAGGTTTTTGGTGAACAGCGCCATGCCGGCACCACACCGATGAAGCTTCGAAAGGATCCTGTACCGGCCGTAGCGGAACTGATATTGAAAGTGGAGGAGGTTGTTCAGACGTACAGTGAATCGGCTGTCGGCACGGTCGGCAAAATGCAGCTTCATCCGGGCGCGAGCAACGTTATCGCCGAATCAGTCGAATTTACAATTGATATGAGAGACAGCTGGAAAGAAAAAAAGGATAAAATCCTGCAAGTGCTGGAGGAGGAAGCCGGCAAGCTACTCGAACGGCGAAATTTGCGCGCAGAGTGGAAGATCAAAAGCGATGACAGCCCCTCAGAAATGGATCAACGCGTGCTGAAGGAGCTTGAACGCTGTGCCACTGCTCTTAGTCTGCCTTACAAAATTATGTCGAGCGGCGCTTATCACGATGCAATGATTATGTCGGAGAAGGTGCCATGCAATATGATTTTCATACCAAGCAAGGATGGCATTAGTCATGCTCCATCTGAATTTACCGATGTCCTGGATATTGAAAAAGGAATTAGACTGCTGGCAGAAGCTTTACAAGTCCTGACAAACGAATAAGGAGGGCTAAAATGAAAACGTTAATCAAAAACGGGATGATTGTCACAAGTTCAGATCGATATGAAGCCGATATCTTAGTGGAAAACGGAAAGGTTGTCCTGATTGGTGATAGCATAAAGGATGCGGCGAGCGAAGTTGTTGATGCGAAAGGGATGTATGTCCTGCCAGGAATGGTTGATCAGCATACTCATGTCGAAAGCCCGTTTGGCGGGACAATTACTGCTCCGTGGCATACAGAAAGTGTCGCTGCCGCGCTTGGAGGAACGACAACGATTGTCGATTTTGCCTTGCAAAGCCGGGGAGAATCGTTAAGAGCAGGTGTCGAACAGTGGAAACAAAGGGCCGCTGGGCGTTCAGCAATTGATTACGGCTTTCATATCGGCGTGACCGATCTTCGCCAGGAAGTGATTGAAGAAATCCCGGCACTGGTCGAAGAAGGGGTTTCAACACTGAAATTATTTATGGCGTACAAAGGGGATCTGATGGTCGAAGACGCGACACTTTATCAAACGCTTGATCGTGCAAAAAGTGTAGGCGCTCTTGTGATGGTCCATGCTGAAAATGGCGCGATCATAGATCTTCTGCAGAAAAAATGCTTGGAAAATGGGCAAACAGAGCCTTATTATCATGCCGTCAGCCGCCCAATCGAAGTTGAAACGGAAGCGACGAGCCGGGCGATTTCGATTGCCGAGGTGGTCGGCGCCCCGTTGTTCATCGTTCATGTCAGTGGAGAAGGGCCGGCGCAGCGCATTCGTGAAGCGCGGGCGAAAGGACTGCCGGTTTTTGCGGAAACATGTCCTCATTATTTGCTTTTAACAGAAGAGGAATTGAAAAGACCGGGCTTTGAAGGAGCGAAGTTTGTCTGCTCGCCGCCGCTCAGGGAAGAGAAACATCATGATGCCCTCTGGAAAGCGTTGCAGGACGATACGTTGCAATCGATTGGCTCTGATCATTGCGCCTTCTCGTTTAAAGGACAAAAAGAGCTGGGAAAGGATGATTTCACGAAAATACCGAATGGTGGAAACGGGATTGAGCATCGCTTCTCCCTGCTTTATACATACGGGGTGGCGGAAGGGAGGCTGTCACTGGAGAAGTCGGTCGAATTGCTGGCGACGAATCCGGCGAAAGTGATGGGCTTATATCCTGAAAAAGGAACGATTGCTGTCGGCTGCGATGCCGATCTGCTGATCTTTGATCCAGAAGCAGAGAGCACGATCCAATTCGAAACGTCGCACCAGGGAATTGATTATGATATGTTTGAAGGCTTCCCGCTTAAAGGCAGGGTGAAAGATGTGTTTCTCCGGGGAAAGCAAATTGTCAAAGACGGTGCTTACATCGGTTCGCTCGGAGATGGGCGTTATCAGAAGCGCAAACCATACGGACTATGTTACAAATGATAGAGTCGGGGCTTTGGAAAAAAAGAGTAGTGTCCCCTTTTGCCCCAAGCCCGAACCTGCCGTCCTATTCCTGACCTGAAACGCGGCTTTCAGGATGCAGGAATAGGACGGCTGATTTATGAAAGCGTAAACAAAATTAAATTGACGGTGGAAATACGTCCATATACAATGAAAGAAAAGAATCGAGGAGATACCGATGACATACTTCACGAAAATTGTCGACATCATCACCGAATATTATCAAGTGCCTTTAGCGGAGCCGCTTGGTGATGCGATGCACGGCATCCATACCCATTTCGAGCTTCCGGTCGTCAAAATTAAACTTGAGGACGGCTACGAGGGAGTCGGATACACCTATACGGGAGGAGTTGGCGGCCGGGCAATCTGCGCGATGATTGAGCATGATTTACGACCTTTTCTCATCGGACGGGATGCGAGCTGCGTTGAGAAAATATGGGAAGAAATGAATTGGAAAATTCATTACGTCGGCCGGGGCGGAATCGCCTCATTTGCGATGTCGGCCATTGATATCGCGCTGTGGGACATCCGGGCAAAACGGGCCGGCATGCCGCTCTATAAGCTGTTGGGCGGTCATTCCGACAGCACGGCTTGCTACGCCGGCGCGATTGATTTGAACTTCACGAAGGAACGGCTGTTGGAGAATATAAAAGGCTATTTAGAGCAGGGCTTCTCGGCGGTCAAAATAAAACTGGGGCAAGCGACATTGGCTGAGGACATTGACAGGGTCGCCGCTGTACGGGAACTGATTGGACCTGATATCGAGTTTATGGTCGACGCCAATATGAAATGGTCTGTGGAAAAAGCGATAAAAGCAACAAAGGAACTCGCTGCGTATGACCTGCTCTGGCTTGAGGAACCAACGATTCCAGACGACTATGAAGGTTATAGACGAATTTCTCAGGGAGGAGAAATGGCGATTGCCGCCGGAGAAAATTTACATACTGTTTATGAGTTTCAACAGATGATCACGAGAGGGCAGATTGATTTTCCTCAGCCTGACGCGTCAAATATCGGCGGGATTACGGGCTGGCTAAAGGTTGCCAATCTCGCCTATGCTCATAATTTGCCTGTCTGTACGCACGGGATGCAGGAGCTGCATGTCAGCTTAATGGCCGCGATCCCGCACGCTTCCTATATGGAGGTCCACAGCTTTCCGATTGACCAGTATACAACAAGGCCGCTCGTGCTGGAAAATGGCCGGGCCGTCGCGCCGGATACAGTCGGGACAGGGGTGGAATTTGACTGGGATCTTCTTAAGGATTACCGCCGGACGTTTTAATCATACGCTTCGCGGAAGAGACCGCCAAAACGTTGGAACCGTCCTGCTTGGGGCAGGGAGTGCCAAAATGGATTGAACTGATTGCCAATAGAAGCGGAGTTAACGGCTGACTCGTTCGTGATGTCATCAGGAAAGACAGTGATCAATTATGAAACAACTAAGACGATTTAAGTTTATAGGTGGAAGGTTGATCAAAACCGGAATTGCGGTGTTTGCCGCCGCCAGTCTGTGCCAGCTGTTCGGGTTGCCGTCTGTATTTGCCGTCATTATCGCGATTGTCACGATCGAGCCGACAGTGTCGGCTTCGATCAAAAAAGGGATCGTCCGTTTCCCGGCGGCACTGATAGGAGCAAGCCTGGCGATGACCTTCGTCTATGTATTCGGTTATAGTGCACTTACCTATACACTGGCTACAGTCAGCACGATTTTTATTTGTCACAAATTAAGGCTTCAGGCCGGCACTTTGATTGCGACTGTCACAGCGCTGGCGATGATTCCGATCACGCAGGATCAATATTTGCTTGCCTTCTTTGAGCGGGCGGGAACGACAACGATCGGGCTAACGGTCTCGACACTCGTTAATTTTCTCATTCTGCCGGCGAATTATGTTACGGAAATCAAAATGCGCAACGAGAAGTTATTTAACGAAACAGCGAGGCTTTTGGAGCTGCGCTGTAAAGAAGTGATTGATAGGCAGCGCAGTTCGTCAAAAGACAGTCAGAAGATGCACCGCCAACTGACAAGTGAGTTGGGGAAGTCCTTTCAGCTGTGCCAGTATCAGCGTGAAGAATGGAAATACCATCGCTGCAAAACGGGGGAACTGCGGATGTTCTTTCATGAATATCGCAAGCTGGAACACCTCCAGCAAATTCAGTTTCATTTGGCAAATGTCCTCTCGCTGCCGCTTGGCAACCTGGCTTTTTCGCCGGCGAAAAAGCAGCTTTTGCGGCAGACGATTGAGTCAACCGTCGCTATTTTGCGGGCGAGGGATCATCATATTCCTAAAGAGCATTTCGAGCTGATCGAGCAGCTCGACCAGCACTTTTGGTATTCAAAACACGAAGCGGCTGTCCCGCTGGCAAAGGCTTTTCATCATCATTTTTCTGCGGAGACGATTTTGCTGTATGTGATTCTCTCGATTCATGATGTCTTGGAAGAGCTGGAGCGGATGGCGCGCAAAGCAGAGAAACGAAACAGAGAAGAGCTACAGGCGTTTTCAGCTGAGGACAGCTAGCCGAGCTGTTGGAATTTTCTGATTGCCTTTTTTCATGCAGTATGGTACAACTACTTGTAGGCAAAATAATTACATATATCATCACTGCTAGGGGTGCTTTTTATAAAGCTGAGAGAGACGAATGTCTTAACCCTTATAACCTGATCTAGTTCGTACTAGCGGAGGGAAGAAGTGTGGAACCAGCTCTTTAGACAGAGTGTTACTCTGTCCTATATAGACGTGAACCACTTCTCTTGTCAGGGGGTGGTTTTTTGTTTTGTCTACACGAAAAGGAGGGGATGATGTGACAACGATCACTGAACTGCTCAGCAAAGTGGAGGAGCGGCAAGAGGAGCTGATCGACCTAGCAAAAACACTCATTTCATTTCAGACACCGGCACCGCCGGCGCGCAATACACAAGAGGCGCAGGCATTCGTTGCCCGTTTTTTGGAAAAACACGGCTTTGCGATTGAGATGTGGGACGTCTATCCGGGCGATCCAAATGTCATTGGAATTCGAAAAGGGACAGAATCAAAGACGCACAAGAGCTTAATTGTAAACGGTCATATTGATGTCGCCGAGATCAGTCCTGATGAAAAATGGGAGCTTGATCCGTTCACGCCATTTGTCCGCAATGGACGCTTATATGGCCGGGGAGCGGCAGATATGAAGGGCGGTCTGGCCGGAGCGTTATTCGCGGTTTCTTTGCTTGATCAGGCTGGGATCGCCTTGCCGGGCGACTTGATTTTTCAATCGGTGATCGGTGAGGAGGTTGGTGAAGCGGGGACGCTGGAATGCTGCAAGCGTGGCAGCACGGCGGACTTTGCGGTTGTAGTTGATACGAGCGACCTCCATATTCAAGGCCAGGGTGGCGTGATTACCGGCTGGATCACGGTGAAAAGTGAAAAGACCTATCACGATGCAACACGGCGGCAAATGATTCATGCCGGCGGACAGGTTGTCGCTGCAAGCGCAATCGAAAAAATGATGAAGCTCATTGGCGGTTTGCAGGAGCTGGAGCGACATTGGGCAATTACGAAAAGCTATCCCGGCTTCGCGCCCGGCTCAAACACGATTAACCCGGCTGTGATTGAAGGAGGGCGGCATGCTGCTTTTATTGCCGATGAATGCCGGCTTTGGATTACGGTCCATTTCTATCCGGATGAAACTCACGAAGAGGTGGCACGTGAGATTGAAGAGCATCTGTTAAAGGTTGCAAGTGGAGATGTCTGGCTGCGCGATCACCCGCCGACTTTTTCGTGGGGCGGCAGCTCAATGATTGAAGACCGTGGCGAAATTTTTCCTTCGCTTGAAATCGACCCAGCGGACCCCGGCGTTAGGCTGCTCGCCGCTTCGCATCAAACGATCATGGGCCGTGAAGCGGAAATTGATGTCAGCCCAACGGTGACAGATGGAGGTTGGCTTGGCGAGGCGGGGATTCCAACTGTCATTTATGGCCCGGGAGATCTGCTGAATGCGCATGCTGTTAACGAAAGCGTCGCGGTTGAACAGCTCGTCAACTATACGAAGGTTCTTTTGCAATTTATCTATCAATGGACACATCAGAAGAAGTAAGCTAGAAATGGGGAGAAGACGATGAAAAAATGGATTATAGCTGGTTTGTTTACAGTAAGTATGGCGATGGTAACGGCGTGCGGAGAAGAGCAGGCGCCAACTGAGGAGGCGGCTGAGGGGCAAAATTCGGAAGCTGGGCAGGAAGCTGAGCTTGCCAAAATTGATATTATGCTCGACTGGTATCCGAATGCGGTGCACAGCTTCCTCTATGTCGCCCAGGAACAGGGATTCTTTGCGGAGGAAGGTCTCGATGTCGAGATTCATTTTCCGACGAACCCGACCGATCCGATCAATTTAGCGGCTGCTGGACAAATGACTCTTGGGATCACCTATCAACCGGATGTTGTTGTCGCCCGCGCAACGCAGGATGTTCCGGTCAAGTCTGTGGCGGCGATTGTCCGCTCACCGCTTAATCATGCTGTCTTTTTAGAGGATAGCAGTATTCAGTCGCCGAAGGATTTGGAGGGGAAGCAGGTTGGTTATCCAGGTATTCCGTTGAATGAATCAATTTTAAAAACAATTGTTCAGCATGATGGCGGAAATCCCGATGAGGTGCAAATGATTGATGTCGGTTTTGAATTAGGGTCATCGATTGTAAGCGGTCAGGTTGACGCTGTCCTTGGGGCATACATCAATCATGAAGTGCCCGTGCTGCGGCATAATGGCTATGAAACCCGCTATTTTAATCCGGTCGACTACGGAGTGCCAAGCTATTATGAGCTTGTTGTCGTCACGAACGATGAGACCTGGCAGGAGCGCGAGGCGGATATTGCTGCTTTCTGGCGCGCCGCAACAAAAGGGTATCAATTTATGACCGAGCAGCCGGATGAAGCGTTAGCGATTCTCTTCGCTGAACAGGATGAAGCAAATTTTCCTTTAATTGAGGAAGTCGAGCAGGAAAGCCTCGACATTCTTTTACCGAAAATGGCCTCTGACTCAGGCTTCGGCAGCCAGGACGAAGCCGCATGGCAGGAAACGATTGACTGGATGCTCGATTATGAGTTGATTGAACAGGCTCCAGAGCTTGCTGATATCTATGTAAATCTGGCAGAAGAGTGATGCCGGGAGTTTAACGGACCATGGACAAGCGCCGGGGCTGTTTCAAAAGGGAGATGAACCTTTTGGAGCAGCCTTTTGGCGCTTTTTTCAAAGAAGTTGATAAGGAATGCCCCTGCACATTGTTTCGGCTGCGTCTGGACTCAAGACGTTTAACAAGCCGGTTGGCGGTGAATAAGCGTAATGGAGGTGTTTAAAATGAAATATTTGTTAATAATGGCACTGATTGCTGGATTGGCGGCCTGCTCGGATGATGGACCAGAAGAAAGCCTCGAGGAACCGATTCAGGAGGGAGCGACTGAAACAACTGACGGGGAGGCTGGACAAGCTGAAGAGCCGGAGCCGATTGAGGTTGTCACCGAGCAGCTGGAGGTGCCGTGGGCGATTGAGAAATCAGGAGAAACGCTCTTCATTACCGAGCGGAATGGAAGCATTGTGACGATTGAAGAGGGACGTGATACGAGAGCGGAGGTTGTGCTTGAGCATGACGAACTGGCTGAAGGAGAAGGCGGCCTGCTTGGCTTTGTGCTGTCGCCGGATTACGCCGAGGATGGCCGTGCTTTTGTCTATCACACATATCAGGAAGAAGGTCAAATCTTAAATCGGATCGCGGTCATCAGCCAGTCGGATGATGACGGACAATGGATAGAAGAGGAGGAAGTGCTTGCCGGGATCCCTGGGGGGAGAATTCACAATGGAGGCAGACTGGCAATGGGACCAGATGAAAAGCTGTACGCAACAACCGGAGACGCCGGGATCGAGGAGCTGGCTCAGGAGCGTGAGGCAATGGCGGGAACGATACTCCGGCTTGAGCTTGATGGAACGGTTCCTGATGATAACCCTTGGGAGGATTCCTACGTCTATTCATACGGGCACCGTAATCCGCAAGGGCTGGCCTGGGATGAGGACGGCACTCTATACAGCAGTGAGCACGGCTCAAGCGCGTACGATGAAATCAATCTAATTGAAGCGGGCGTGAATTATGGCTGGCCGATCGTCAGAGGGGATGAGACGGAAGAGGGCTTGAGCGCTCCCTTGATCCATTCTGGCGAGGACACATGGGCACCTTCGGGAGCGGCGGTTGCAAAAGACGTGTTGTATGTGGCGGGACTGCGGGGCGAAGCGATTTATGCGCTTAACTTGCAAACGTCTGAATTTGTCACATGGCTCGAAGGGTTCGGCAGAATTCGTGACCTTTTTGTTGATGGGCAATCGCTGTATTTTATCACGAATAATCGTGATGGAAGAGGGGTTCCACAAGATTCTGACGATTATCTAATAAAAGTCGATCTTGAACAGCAAGAAAGATAGATGCAATAGGTAGAAAAATCAACTATGCTAAAAAGGAGTGGAGAAGAAGGAAAAGGAGAGGTTATGATGCGATATAATCAGTTGGGGAAAAGCGGTCTGTTAGTGTCTGAGCTCTGTCTAGGGACGATGACGTTCGGCAATGAGGTCAATGAGGCTGATTCGATTGAAATGATCCATCGTTTTCTTGATCGTGGCGGCAATTTTCTTGATACGGCCGATGTGTATGTCAAAGGAGAATCAGAGCGTATTGTTGGCAAAGCGATCAAAGACAGACGCAGTGAAGTCGTGCTGGCGACAAAGGTCAGGATGCGAGTTGGTAAAGGTCCGAATGATTTCGGTTATTCCCGTCACCGGATCATGGAAGGAGTTGACCAGAGCCTTAGGCGGCTCGGAACGGACTATATTGACCTTTACCAGCTCCATGTATGGGATAATATAACGCCGATTGAAGAAGCGGTCCGCGCCCTTGATGATCTTGTCCGTGCCGGGAAAGTGCGCTATATCGGCTGCTCTAATTTTTTGGCGTGGCAGATGATGAAAGCTTTGTCGTATAGCGAATTTCACCACCTGGCCCGCTTCATTTCGATTCAGCCGCAATACAGCCTGATCAACCGCGAAATGGACCGGGAGATGCTTCCGCTTTGCAAAGAGGAAAACGTCGGTGTGCTTCCATGGGCGCCGCTCGGCGGCGGCTTTTTGACTGGGAAATATCAAAAGGGAGAAACCCCACAATCCGGCCGGCTGTCGAGAGGGGTGGGCGAATCGAGCTGGGAGAAGCGCGCTCTTGAGAAAAACTTTGCGATCCTTGAAGCGGTATATGACGTAGCTGACGAGAGTGGTAAAACGCCAGGGCAGATTGCGCTTAACTGGCTGCTGCAAAAGGAAGAGATCACTTCCCCTATTTTCGGGGCGACAAGCTTTGAGCAATTTGAAGAAAACCTCGGCAGTACCGGCTGGCAGCTCACTTCTGAACAATGGCAGAAGCTTGATGACGTCAGTAAGCTGCCAAGTGAATATCCTCAGCGTTTTCTTGAAAAATTCGCCCGCTAAACTGGCAGGCTCTCAGCAGTGATCGTTCTATTCTTACTGTTTTTTAGTCTTTCTACATATAGATTAAGTAATGGTAGGGCCAGCTATGAAGAAAGGATGGTAATGATGAGCGAAGAAGCAAAAAACAGGGTAAAACAGCAATTCAGCCGTAATGCGAATGAATATGTGAAGAGCCGGTCACATGCCCAAAGCAGCGATCTCGATCAATTGCTTGAATGGCTTCAGCCAGATGACGCCGAGATCGCATTGGATATTGCGACAGGTGGCGGCCATGTGGCGAAAAAACTGGCGACGGCAGTGAAACAGGTAGTCGCCACCGATCTGACAAAGGAAATGCTCGCCAATACGAGACAGCATTTACAGCAGATCGGAAATATTTTCTACGTGCTGGCCGATGCCGAAGCGCTACCGTTTTTGGAACAGAGCTTCGACATTGTGACATGCCGGATCGCTCCGCATCATTTTCCGGATCCGGAAGCCTTTGTGAGGGAAGCGGCACGAGTGCTGAAGCCGGGTGGGCGCTTTTTGCTTATCGACAATGTAGTGCCGGAGGATGATCAGCTGGCAACCTTCATGAACACATTTGAAAAAAAGCGCGATCACAGCCATGTCCGCTGTTTGTCTGAGAAAGAATGGAGCAGCCTGATTGGCGGCGGACAGCTCGTTGTTACGCGCAAAGAGCTGAAAAAGAAAACATATGACTATCCTGTATGGGTGAAAAGAACGACAGAGAACGCCGAGCAAGTATATGAGGTCAACCGTTATATCGAGTCAGCGGATCCGGTTTGTAAGTCCTATTATCACGTGCAGGAAGCAGGCGGGACGATTCATGCTGTCACGGTTGACGAACTGATGCTTATGGCTGAAAAAACCTGATAAAACAGCATCAAGGGAGGCGTTGAAAAACTTCCTTTTTCGTGGCTACGTTCATTAGGAAAAGGCTGCTGAAAGAGTGAAAATCGTACTTTTTCAGCAGTCTCTTCTTTTTTGAATGCGCTTTACATGTCCATTTGTTTCAAACAGGCCGCTAAATGGGAATGAAGGATAAAAAGGGCCAAGAAAGACCGGAGGGGAAAATGGATGCAAGACATAAAAGACACGTTTAAAGAAGTCGTATTTGCAATAATACCGATCACAGCCGTGATTATTGTTTTACAGTTTACGTTAATCTCTCTGCCACTGGATGTCTTTCTCCAATTTCTAATCGGTGTGATCCTCGTCAGCTCAGGATTATTTTTGTTTTTAATCGGGGTACATATCGGGCTGCTGCCGATCGGGGAAATGATTGGCTCAACGTTGTCGAAAACAAATAAAGTATGGCTGATTATTCTGGTCGGCTTTATAGTAGGATTCGTTGTGACGATAGCCGAGCCTGATGTCCGCGTGCTGTCCAGTTAGATTGAGACTGTATCCGGCGGTGGTATTTCGCAAATGGTGCTGATCTATGCTGTGGCGATTGGGGTGGCAATTTTTGTCGCGCTGGCGATGCTGCGGATCATTTTCGGCATTGAATTGAAGTGGCTCCTGCTTGGCGGATATGCGGCTGTCTTCATCCTGGCCGCGTTTACAGCCGACGATTTTGTTCCTATTTCCTTCGATGCGGGCGGCGTGACAACAGGACCGATGACAGTCCCGTTTATTTTAGCGCTAGGAGTAGGTGTCACCTCGGTGCTGCGTGGAAAAAGTTCATCGAGCGACAGCTTTGGACTCGTAGCCCTGGCCTCAATCGGACCGATATTGGCCGTTCTTGTGTTAGGGGTGATTTATGGATGAACGTCACCATTTTCGAAGGGTTTCATCATGTGCTGCTTGAAGTAACATTCGCTTTATTGCCGTTGCTGATCTTTTTTATCGTGTTTCAGTTGCTTTTTCTGAAGCTGGAAAAAAAGCGCATCCTCCATATTTTAATTGGGATGTTGCTCTCCTTTCTCGGCTTAGCTCTCTTTCTGCAAGGTGTTCATGTCGGCTTTTTTCCAGCCGGAGAGGTGATAGGAGAGAATCTCGGCGGACTGTCCTTTAACTGGGTGCTTGTGCCGATCGGCTTTGTCCTCGGTTTTGTGGCGACCTTTGCCGAGCCTGCCGTTCGCATTATGAATGAACAGGTCGAACAGATTTCGGGTGGGTACATTTCAGAGAAAGTGATGCTTTATACATTGTCAATCGGTGTTGGCGTATCGATTGCCTTGTCGATGCTGCGGATTCTCCTCGGTTTTTCGTTATGGTATTATCTCATACCTGGCTATGCGCTCGTGCTGATTTTGATGCTGCTCGTATCAAAAACATTTATTGCGATCGCCTTTGATTCAGGCGGCGTCGCTACTGGTCCGATGACGGTCACCTTTATTTTGGCGATTGCCGTTGGTGTAGCCTCAGCAATTGAAGGAAGAGACCCGTTATTGGATGGCTTTGGCATGATCGCGTTGGTCGCATTAGCGCCTATTTTGTCAGTGCTACTGTTAGGAATACTTTATGAACGGAAAGGCAGGGGTAAAGATGAAGCCGAGTCAGGGTCATAAATTATTAATCACGATCGTCAAAAAAAGCGACGGAAAACAGGTCGTCCGTGCTACGAAAGAGGCGGGGGCGCGGGGAGCGACTGTGTTATTAGCGAAGGGAAGCGGCATTCATGAGAAAAAAAGCTTTTTCGGAATCCCGCTAAGTTATGAAAAGGAAGTCGTCTTAACGATTGCTCCAGGTCCGGTGATGGAAACGATTGCCGACAGCGTCATGAAGAGAGTCCAGTTGAATCAGTCCGGCAAAGGGATCGGGATGATCATCAATGTGGAAAACGTATTGGGGATCGTTACTCTCGCCCCGGGGAGTAAGGTGGATGAACAAGTGGAGGAGGAGCAAATAATGACAGATCCAGCTAAAAGATTTGATCTGATTGTGACGATTGTCAACCGCGGAGATGCGAGTAAAGTGGTTGACTCCTCACTGGAAGCTGGTGCCGAAGGAGCGACGATACTTTCCGGTCGCGGCTCCGGCATCCACGAAAAAGCAAAGCTATTCAATATTCAAATCGAGCCTGAAAAGGAAATAGTTCTGACATTAATTCATCATCAGCTGACGAAACATGTCGCCGAAGCGATTGAAACGGGGGTCGAGCTAAATCAATCCGGCAAAGGCATCGCCTTTATCATCGATGTCGAGCGCGTAATCGGCATCAATCATCTCATTGAGGAAATCCGTCAGGAGGAGCGGATAAATCGGAAGGAAGAATAGCGCGGCTCTTGCTTTTTCCGCTATACTAAGGGAGAGCAGGAAAGGAGCGTTCAGATGAGCTTAGATTTTTATCAGGGTGGCCCATTTTGGAAGAGCCCATCCGAATATAAACCGGGCGTTCCATTGACGCCTCAGCGGATCACCGAGGTTGAACAGCTTCTCGGTGTGTCTCTGCCCGATACGTATGTCCGCTATATGCTTGAGCAAAATGGCGGCGAACTGGCCTATCGTTATGTATTGTTTGATGATGGGGAGGCGGCGATTATTCCGTATTTGTACGAAATGGATACAGCGGGCGGAGTCGGGATGTCACCACTGTTCCTGGAACAATTCGGGTTGCCGAAAGGACTTGTTTTGTTGACAGGAGACTTTGATTCATGGCTTGCTCTCGATTACCGACATCTGGCAGAGCCGGAAGTGATCTACATGACAAATGAAGGGGACTCTGTTTCAGCAGAATGGAAGGAGTACCGTCTTGCCGCGAGCTTTGAAGACTTCACCGCCAAGCTGTTTCAGCGCGCGCCATCAAAAAAGGAAAAGAAGGGAGGGACAGCCGAATGAGACCATTGCAGATTTCAGCAGAAACCGCGCAAAAGTTGGCGGAATCGCTACAGGTTCCGATCGAACAAATCATGCACATGCCGCAGCATATTTTGCTGGCCAAACTGGCTGAGCTGGAGAAGAAAGAGAAGAAGGATGAATAGATCCGGCAAATAAATTAACGCAGAATTTATTATTCTGAAATCGAAATAGTTGACGAAACCATTTTGGAAAGATACAATTTAAACATTAGTTGAATAAGACCACGTATTGGTCGATTCCTTCGGGGCCGGGTGAAAATCCCGACCGGCGGTGATGAAGCGCAAATGCTGCTTCTTAGTCCGTGACCCGTATCTCGTAAATCAGATACGGTGGACCTGGTGAAACTCCGGGACCGACAGTGAAAGTCTGGATGGGAGAAGGAACGAACGTGTGCCGCTGTAGGCAGGCTGTGTAAGCTTTTTTTAAAGAGCTTATTTTCCACGGGAGAAGTGTGTCCTTTTTTAGCAGCTGCACATGATAGGACGACAATTTTTCACAATTGTACGTTTATTTCGTTATCTCAAAACCGCCCTGATTTGGATCAAGGGCGGTTTTTTCTTTTAGTGGTTTAGAAAACCCCTGGCTATGCCGGGGGTTCAAAAGAGCTTCTAGCGTGGTATTAAAAAAACCTCACTTCATGATAGGATAAAGTTGGTTTCCCGACCACTTCATCTCATCATCGAAG
>NZ_JAMBOS010000049.1 GCF_023715705.1 Halalkalibacter oceani | reverse complement strand
TATCAAGTAGATTTGTAAAATGAAGGGGGAGCAAAGGATTGCTTCCCCTTCATTTTGGACAGTGAATCCGTCAGTTTTAGGACAATTAGCGCCGTCAAGATCCAGACATTGTAGAACGTCATTAACATTAATGGGGCCGATAGTTACTTTGCTAGATTAACTATGAGTAGTTGAGTTTAATTCAATATTTTACGAACCATAACTTTTTGTTAATCTAATTGATATTTTTCTTGCGGGGATGGGATGTTACAATCTTTTTTTCAAAGGTGAATTTCAGCAATTGTATTAGAAGAATAACAAATCTATTTCTTTATCTAAGTATTTCTTGAAATGTGTATTTCAATAATGTGTCATACTCCCCAAGCACTTCCATGCAGGGGAGTATTCGTTATGCAGAATTCTTTGATGTATAAAATACTTTACCCAAATTTTAAAAATGTATTCTTTAGTGGCTTTTTAATTGGAGGGATATAAGTTGCTAATATCACACCAAGCGTGAAAAACCTATGAATCTGATAAACGAAAGACATTTCGAATTTAATAATTGTATAAAAGCAAAAACCGAAAGTTCATTTGAAATTCAAATGAACTTTCGGTTTTCTTGTACAAAGTACATATTTCATAGTGTCGGAGATAGGGGTTAAATACTGTTAGGATCTTCATTCACTCCAAAACGTAAAAAAAGCATAAATGACAATATTTATTAATGCTACGATTGCTACAACTACCCAATACTCCTCATTAACACCGTACGCAATAAGGATAGTCAACAATATGCTTAGGCTAGCGTATACAAACTTATTTCTTTTCCTTTTAATCGACTTGGGAGAGTCTTTTTCAAGCTCATCTCTAAAGGCATCTAAAATAGAATCAACTTTCTTGTCAATATGGCCCTCTTTAATAAGAAATTGAACCATAGCATCCTGGTCAACATTTTCAGCGGACAATTCTTGTTTAGTTTCTGAAATGACATGCCTTCTGACTATTTCCCTTAAATTACTCATTTATCCTTTTTGCCTTTCTTAAACTCTTTTCTCGCAATATCAGCTAACTCTTTTGCAGCTAACTTAATATGAGACATTAAGTGTTTACCTAAGTCACTGGCCATTTCTTCAGAAACTTTCTTAACTCCTTTTTCTTTAAGAAAATCTTGGATTTCATCATCTAAATGTAATTTAGAAATACTAACCTCTGTAGCGTCCATGTATCTCGCATCCTGCTTTTCATAAGGTTTTAGCGGTTCTGTTTTCAACTCGAATAACGCCAATTGACAAATTTTAATACCAGGAATAAGTCTAAAACGAACGGGTGTATTGTTTACTGCAATTAGACTAATTTGTCCGCGATACCCGGGATTCATATAGTGAGCAGGACTAATCATTAGACCCAGAGACTTTACTCCATACCGCTCATATATGCGAGCAGTCATATTATGGGGAACCTTTAAGAATTCATGTGTCTGAATCAAAACAGATTCTTTTGGTTCAAGCCAGAACTCATCTACAGAAATATCAAACTTTTCATAGTGATCCTCAGTTACTTCCTTACCTAGTATAATGGGCTCATTGGAAGAATAACGTTTAACAACTGTATCTAACGTTAAGTTGATAGTCGCTCCTTCACAATACTCCGGATTATATGGTGTTATCAATTCTTCCTCTATTGCTAGGGTGTGCAAATCACGATCACTTAACATTCCTTCCTCCCCCTTTCCATTTTCATTTTGTTACCTTAATATTGCCATAAAAAATGAATTTTACAAGGGGGAACATGTGAACTAATGTATAACCTTGAAAAATATATACTTCTTTATTCTCTGCATTTCCACAAAAGACCACTGCATTTGAAGTGAAAATAAAGTTATTTAATTTTAAAACCTCAAATACGTATACCCCCGTCCTGCTTTAAGGATGGAGGTAAATTAAAGTTGTTTAATTTTTGATACAAAATATTTTCCATCGAACTAAAAAATAACAATAAAGTCTTTTGAAGTTTTCTTCCATAATAGCCAGATTGTGAAATTCCTTTTTTTGAACAGTATATTTGTACTATGCAGCAAATAGATCTGTTGTTTTTCGTAATTTCTTCTTCAACATAAGCACCCTTTAGTTAAGTACGGTATTTCACAAATCCCACTATATTTCACTTGAAATCTCCTCGCGTAATATCCATTTTTTCATTCTGCCATTAGTTTATTTGACAAAAAAGTGACCACATTTTTAACGGAAAGTGAACACTATGTTAAATGTAATCAAAATCTCTTTTAGTGAGGGGAGATAACATTTAACATATAACTATATAAAAAAGTTTTTAAAAATGTAGGGGGCAAGAAGATGAAAAAATTTAAAGGTTTATTAGTACTGTCAATGACGGCTTTTGTTTTAGCAGCTTGTGGTGGGGACACAACAACTGAAGAACCAGATACGTCGACACCGGAAGAAACTACAGAGGAAAATACTACAGAAGAAACAGAAGCTTCAGCAGTTGAAGAAGGTCAAGTATTCACACTGGAAGAACTTAGTGAGTATAATGGGCAAGATGGAAACCCCGCTTATGTAGCGGTTGACGGAGTCGTTTACGATGTTTCAGATATTGGAGCTTGGGAAGGTGGAGAACACTTTGGTGGAGTAATGGCTGGTGCTGACAACACAGAAGAAATTTCAGCATCTCCACACGGCTCTTCTGTATTGGAAAACTTACCAATCGTCGGTACACTTGAATAACAATAAGAATGAAACAAGACACCTAGTTACGATTCAAATAATCGTAACTAGGTGTCTTTGTTTAAAGGTGGCGGGAGAGCCTTATTACAATCCCAGTGTTGTCTATAGTCTTGAGTTTTGGAGAAGTTCGTTAACAAAATAAACATTAGGGGCTGCAACTGACAACTTTGAGTTCCGCTCTAGCACCCGTTAATTGAATAAGTTAGTTTTTCTCCACGTCTCTGCTTTATCATCAATTGCCTTAATATAATTGTTCTTGCCTTCTATATACTTAGTTATATTTGTAGGGGATTTCTCTGCCAATGTTTGTTTCAATTCACTGTACTTTATAGCTTCCTCTGGATGTGCAATCATATAATCCCTAAATGCTAAGTGACGAGCAATTTCTTCATTACCTTCTTCGTAAAAATGAACATGATGAGTTCTATTATCGCCACCCTTAATAAAAAAACGCCTTTTAGGAATTCCGTATTCACCCATCACTTCATAGCCTAATTGTTCCATCTCGCTATTGAACTTATCAACTTCACTAATGTTAGTAACCTCAACCATAATATCAATTACTGGTTTAGCTTTAATATTTGGAATGGGTACTTCCAATATGATACACATTTAAAATTTCGTTTTTAAACAAAGCTTTAAGTTTCTAACTTTCCTCCCGAAACATTTCTAACCATTCCTCACTATATGGTAAAACCTCAACTCTTCGCATTAAATCACCTCTTACATAATAAATAATTAAACAACTCATCAACTCTTATTGCACTAAACTGCTTCGTTCAGTTTAAGTGAATTCTTCACAAAGTAACCAACCTTGACACATAAATAATACCAGAAAAGGACTAATTGTCGTTCTTGTTTTTCATAAAATTGGAAATCCCCCCCTAAAATACACATAATACATAGGAGGGAACAAGCTGTGCAACTAACCAAAGCCTGGGAAGCATGCAAAGCTGAGAAACGAATTGAAGGATTTTCGCCCCATACCTTGAATGCCTACCGACTGCAAGCAAATCTCTTAGTCCGTCACTTCAAAGATATTAAACCCCAATCCGTTACAACCCAAGGTATTAAAGATTACTTAGCTTTATCCAGCGAAGGATTAAAACCATCGAGTCTTGCTCATCGTGTTCGATTTATCCGATCATTTTTTCGTTGGTTATACGAGGAAGGTCATATAACCACTAATCCTGCTGCCAAAATCACGGAACCAAAAGTAGGAAAACGAATCCCAAAGTTCTTAACAGAACGTGAAATTGAACATTTAAGGGAAGGTTGCCATACCCCGATGGAGAAGGCCTTGTTTGAGTTTATGTTTTCGACGGGATGTAGAATTGGTGAGATTGTTTCATTAGATAAGGATTGTATTAATGTTGGGAATCGTTCAGCGATTGTAAGAGGGAAAGGAGATAAAGAGCGTGAAGTGTATTTAATAGCAGATGTGATATTTGGTTAAAGCGTTACCTTTAGTTGAACAACCTATTGGACGTTTTAAATAACTTTATTGTAAATGTAACAACTTTATTTGTATTTAAACGACTTTATTGTCAATCGACATTCATGACAACGATGGAAGATTTAGACTTTTTGAAGTTTTTGAAAACTAAGGAAGGTCTAGACCACACTTTCTGTTCCCTTGAAAAGATTTATTGCCTGTTAGCATTCAGCAATTTATGAAGAAGGTCACGAATAGGTCTTCTATATGCGAACGCACGTTGCACAAATAAAGAGGAAGGGTACTCCTTCCTCTCATACTAAAAAATTATTTAGAGTTCCTAATTTGTTTCAGTCTCGTCGCTTCCATATGATTCCATAAAGTTATTGCATGCTTCCATCATATTCTCGCCTTCTAAGGAATTCATACCTTCCATCATATTCATCATGTCACCATTCATCATATTCATCATGCCATGGTTTTCATTAGCTTGAGATATTCCTGAGAACCCCATTGTTCCTACGACTAAAACAGAAGATAATCCAAATGAAAAGAGTAACATTTTCGTTTTTTCCCGCATGTTATTCACTCCTCTTAATAATGTATTGAATTTATTTTACATTTTTAGTTTAGACTTTAATTTTGATGAAACTGTGATAAATACTGATTTAATTTAATTTTTTTCTTTTAAATGAATGAATTTCATAATTTAAGTCCCTACGGGCTCAAGGCTTTTAAGCACTAAAAAAAGGAGTACCTCCCCAAAAGTCGAATTAGTTAAGTGTCCAAACAAAACTACGACTGGAGGAAGACTCCCTT
>NZ_JAMBOS010000048.1 GCF_023715705.1 Halalkalibacter oceani | reverse complement strand
ATTTACTTACCTGTTGCCCTTTTTTCACTTTGACCTGAATAACATAAAATCTGAATGTTCAGACTTATATAAGTGACCAAAAAACAGTGATTTGACATTAGTAGAATTTATTTATGCAATGCTACTGAGTATAGATCAATTTATTAAATATTTAGTTAGAAATTTTATGGACTATGGGCAATCCATTCCAATAATTAATGGCTTTTTTCAATTGACATCTCATCGAAATACAGGAGCTGCTTGGGGGATGTTTTCAGGACAAAAAATATTCTTGATTAGCATTGCATTGATTGTTATAGTTATTGGTCTAATTTATTCCCGTAAAGTAACCGATAAGCTAACACGGATAGCCTTTGGCTTTTTTATAGGAGGGGCAATGGGAAACGTAGTAGACCGTTTGATTTTTGAAGAAGTAACAGATATGTACGAGGTTACATTTATTAATTATCCAATTTTTAATAATGCGGATGTATTTTTAGTTTGTGGGGTTATTTTATTCCTTATTAGCATTTACAAAGATTCAAGATTATAGAGTAATCAATCTTAAGGTTGTTCGTGGTCAGGGCGGGATTCACTTTTATCTTGCTTCCAGGATTATAGATGACTTTATTTATTATTAATTATGCTATGACAAATGTAAAGCCAAAGGTTATAAATATCGGGTCACTTAACATCTTATTTATTGATTTTCTGTTAAGAACTGTACAGCGACCCTTCATTCTTCCCATCGTTTACATACCCCTTATTCAAAATTTGCTTAGAGTAAAATACTCGTTTTCTCGGTAGGACCCCTATTATATTAGACTAACAACCGCATTAGGTATGATTCAAAGTGCAGACCTTCGGACCATCATGATAAATCCAAAGCGGTTCAGCTTTTACCCTAGTGATACATCTAAAATCATCATTACTGTAAAACCTATCATCAAGCTCATAGAAGCAAAATCCTTATTGCCCTCTTCTTGAGAACCAGGAATTACTTCTTCAGCTACAACAAATATCATTGCTCCCGCTGCAAAACTTAGAGCGTATGGCAATAGTGGTTCAATAAAGGAGACTGCCAAAACACCGATAACGGCAGAAATAGGTTCAACCATCCCTGAAAACTGACCATAAAGAAAACTCTTCTTTCGAGACATCCCGTCTCTAAATAGGGGCATCGAAACGGCCACTCCTTCTGGGAAGTTTTGAATACCAATTCCGATTGCTAAAGCAATAGCCCCAGCCAACGATGCAGAAGGAGATCCCGTGGCTACAGCCCCAAAAGCGACTCCTATTGCAAGACCCTCCGGAATGTTATGAAGGGTTATGGCAAACATGAGTAATGTACTTCTTTTCTTTTTTTCAGGATGAATCCCTTCCGCCTGATCAATAGGAGTATTTGGGTGGAGGTGCGGTAGTAATTTATCAAAACCCCAGAGAAAAATTCCACCCAATATAAAACCAACTGCCGCCGGGACCCATGCTGGAGTCCTTCCACCCTCTGCCATTTCTAAAGCAGGAGACAATAATGACCAAAAGCTAGCAGCAATCATTACTCCACCTGCAAAACCCAACATGCCGTCCAATAACTTCTGATTAAATGATTTTGTTGTGAATACCAAAGCTGCTCCAAGTGCAGTCATTCCCCAAGTAAACAATGTTACAAATAATGCCTGCATTACTGGATGAATCCCCATGAAGAAATCAATCATTCTTGTTACTCCTTGCTTAGTAATATTTCTTTCAATATATGCGTTGCGCTTAAAAGGTTTCCCTAAGTAAACATTTTAAGCATCGGTAACAAGTAAGTCAAATAATAAAAGAATAGAAGCCCACCTAAAGCAAGGTTGGCTTCTATTCGACAAATTATACATTCAATAACGACATCTATTAACATTTCACAGTTGAGCAGTTTTTAGGACACAATTTCAACAACTCTAGTCACTCCTAACTCCTTATGACCGGGGATAGTACAGACATAACGGTAGGTACCAGGGGTATTAGAAGAGAATGAAATATCCTGTTTCTCTCCTGGAAAGCTATCTAGATGTAATTGGTTATTCTTCTGCCCATGACCAAAAGGTTGCCTTGATGGCAACCTCTTAGCCTTTAGGCTTGTATTTGTTCCGCAATCGCGCCTCTATTCTTGAACAATCATTCTCGCTTCGTTCGTATTATGAGTTTAACCAGTCATTTCTGATTGAACTCATAATACAAAGGGCGTAATTGTGGAACATTCCCTAAAACATACCCTTTGGAATCACCTTATCCAAAGGGGTTAAACTTCGCAACTAATTCTCATTATTCTTCAAGTGTTCCAACGATTGGTAAGTCTTCCAATACATCAGTCCCATGTGGAGCTTTTTCAATTTCTTCTGTGTAGTCATCACCGGCCACTAATCCACCAGCGGGGGCGTGTTCTCCACCTGCCCATTGTTCAACATTTGTAACGTCGTAAACGACTCCATCAACCGCTACATAAGCATCGTTTCCATCTTGCCCATCATATTCTCCAAGTTCTTCCAATGTGAATACTTGATCTCCTTCAGTTTCAACTTCTTCAGTTTCAACTTCTTCAGTTTCAACTCCTTCATCCGTTGCTTCTTCTCCGCCACAAGCAGCAAGCAGGATGACTAAACCTAAACTTCCAAGAATCATTAATAATTTCTTCACAGAAAATCCACTCCTTAAAACAAATAAATACTTACACATAGTATAACATTTCGAATGTGTCCTAAATAGGCATGTCACAGATTTGTCAGTTTTAATGCATGATTTATAAGTGCCTCACTAGTTTTATAGATTTTTATCTGGTCTTGTCTGCCTAAAGGCAAAAAAAGAATTCCATCAAGGCAATCGAAAATCTTGCAAAATAACAGTTAGATCGTCTTTTGTTGCTTATACCAAACATGGAGTGTTTTTTCATATACGTTGGATGTCAAGGAACATATTCAAACCGTAGCAAGTTCTACAACTCAAAGAGAATTAATTAGTTTTTAGGTGCGAAAGTTGAGTAATTAAAGGTGAAGCAAAATTCGTTGATGCTAGTACGATTGGGTTCAATGGGGCAAAGTTATCTGCAAAACGCTTTTAAATTGCAACAGGTGCATCTCCTTCGATGCCCAATTTCAGGACTTAAAGAAGTGGACTATTTAACTAGTACAACACTTCTTGAGTTAAAGAATATACCCAAACAATTAACTGTGATATATTCAGGATACATTGGAATGGAGCTTGGACAACTATTTCATCATTTAGGTTCAGAAATAACGCTTATGCAAAGAAGTGAGCGACTTATAAAGGAATATGATCCTGAGCTTTCAGAGTCAGTTGAAAAAGCGTTAATTGAACAGGGTATAAATCTTGTCAAAGGGGCAAATTTTGAGCGCGTTGAACAAAGTGGAGAGATAAAAAGGGTTTACGTAACAGTAGATGGCAGTAAAGAAGTCATTGAATCAGATCAGTTACTTGTTGCCATTGGAGGAAAATCAAATACGGATTCTTTCAATTTAAGTGCGGCAGGTGTTGAAACTGGAAAAAATAATGAAATCCTAATCAATGATTTTGGTCAAACAAGTAATGAAAATATTTATGCAGCAGGAGATGTGATTTATGCGGTGGCATTAGCTGTTAAATTCGGTTTAACAGTAGAAGATCTTCGCGAAACCCTTGCTCCCTATTTGACAATGGCAGATGGACTGAAGCTGGCTGCCCTTACGTTTGATAAAGATGTATCCAAATTATCTTGTTGTGCAGGATAACCATCTTTTATAATATCAAGCCGATATTCCTTAAAGGAAATCGGCTTTTTTCATCCAGAAATTGGCTTAGCGTATGTTTTCCGCGTTTTGTTGGTAGGACCCCAAACAAGGTGAAAAAACGATGTAGCAAAGTAAAGAGAACCGACTCCAAACCCGATAAATAACATCCCGAATGCAAGTGCGGTTAACGGATGTAACCTCTGAATAACTTTTCCTGTCATCACGTTTTGAGCCAAAATGACAATCCCACTATTGATCGTCCAAATCAAAGCCACATTACTTGGA
The DNA here is from genome assembly GCF_023715705.1 of Halalkalibacter oceani. Lineage (GTDB taxonomy): Bacteria > Bacillota > Bacilli > Bacillales > Bacillaceae_D > Halalkalibacter > Halalkalibacter oceani_A. The sequence goes on along the minus strand of NZ_JAMBOS010000048.1, from coordinate 1,256 downwards.
TCAGGCAAAACCTCCGTTGCCCGTAGTGGAAGCGTTAAAGTTAACTGAGCATACAAAGCCCAAATCACAACACTTACTACACCAAACATAATAAAAGGTTTGTTCTTAACCACTTCCTTATAAGCACCCGATGGGATAACGGGACAATTTGCATCTCCGCAATTTTTCGGAAGGAAAAACCAACTCTTTAATGCGAGTGCCACATAAATAAATCCCGCTATCCAAAAAATCAACTTAGAGGATCCTGTCACAACAAAGAAGATAATAAGCCCAGCTGCTGCTGTTCCGATATTAGCGGCAATCCCACGCATCGAAAAGGCTGTCGTTTGCGTTTCTTCTGATGCCAATGCCGCAATGGCCGCCTTGGTTGATGGAGCGTTCAATCCATTGCCAAGACCTGTAATCAGTGAGGCTACAAGTAACAATCCAAATACATTAAAAAGTCCAAAACCGATTAATCCAACTGCACCAATCATGGCTCCTAACCCAATAATGAACCTTCTCCCAATACGATCTGCCAAAAATCCTCCGAGTAAGCTCCCAAATTGAAATGACATGGCATTCATTGCTAAGATCATTCCTATTTGCGCTAGAGATAATGCTGCATCTATTTTTAACATAATCGGTAACATAGGAATCACTAAGTATGTTCCTAAATGGGAAAGCAAGACTCCAAATAATAAAATCAGCATGGTACGATCTAATTTTTTAATGTCTTGTATAATCATTTGATCCCTTCTTTAACAGGTATTGAACAAAAACAGGCAACCTTGATCACCTGCTTTTGCTCGATTTTAAGCTACCATTTTACGGCATTCTTCTGCACACTTGCGGCAGTAAGTAGCACATTCCTGGCAATGAGCGTCTTGGAACTTCTCACAGTCAGTAGCACAGGCTTCGCAGATCATAGCACACATTTCACAAAATTGTTTTGCAAACATACTCCCACGTGACATCCATTGAGATGCCATTGAACAAATATCTGCGCAGTCTCTTAACATACTGATACAGTGAGTTCTAGCTTGGACATCAGGCTCTTTTAGACATGATGATAAACACATTCTTCGCATGCTTGCATACATTTGTTGCAAGCATCAATACACGCCTGATGTTGCTGTATAGTTGAATCTGAAGAAGGACATAGGTTAGCCCCACCTCTGCCATCTTTATGACCCACTCCGGACAAGATATTGATCCACTTATGACAGAAGTGATCCACAACCATATAAATAGTGAATCCAAAAAGTATTATTGGT
>NZ_JAMBOS010000047.1 GCF_023715705.1 Halalkalibacter oceani | reverse complement strand
CGTATTTACACACATACAAAACAAAGAAGGTTCAAGAAGGCACCAAATGAATATTTAAACAATCTTGAAACCAAATGGTTAAGGCACAACTAAACCATTGTGTTAGTTGTGCCGTCTAAGTTTTTTTAAAAGTGTACATGAATTACCGCCCTGGAGTAAACAAGCAGCAGCTCCCGGATCGTTTCTCCTATTTTTTCACTAGTAAGAAAGGACAATCCGTGGAATCCAGATACGTGCTCCTCTGCTGAAAGAAGGAAAGCCAAAGAAAAAAGAGCTGTGAACGACAGCTCTGCATTCCTCGTTATGTTTTTAGCGGTTTTGCTTTTTTCATCGAAGCCGTTAAGAAGGGGATTAGACATATTTGCGATGAACCTTCTTCCCGTCATAAATAAAAATGATTGCCTTATCGTTGACGACGGATTCAAGATGGACCGGGCGGCCCCAGAGCTGGTACATATAGGGAAGCACCTTTTCTAAATAGCCAACATCGAGCTCCGTCCCTTCATAATTATGGGTAATATACAGCTCGCCGTTTTTCAAATAGTCTCCATCGGTAACGACTAAATAAGGAAAGCCGCCGTTGACCCGTGACGAGGCAAGCTGATCGCGAATATGCTCCCATTCCTTATCGACGATTTTATAATCGGCCCCCTGCTTCTGGAACAAATACATATCCTCGCGCATTACGAGATCTTTCGTGAGATAATTGCGGATGAAGGAAATATCTGATTCAATCTCCCGCACTTCAAACATTTTTTCCCTGCCGCCGCCGGATTTGACGCCTTGACGCTCCTGCATTTCCTTTGTCGGATTATTATAGCGCTCTTCAATGTCTTCAAAAATCTTCAGCCCTAAATAATACGGATTAATCGACGTCTTTGACGGCTGGACGACACCCGCGTTCAGCTTGGCGAATTCAATCGTTTCCTCGCTGCTCAGCTCCATTTCCCGCAGGATCCGCGAATGCCAGTAGGAAGCCCAGCCTTCATTCATGATTTTCGTTTCCAGCTGCGGCCAAAAATAGAGCATTTCCTCGCGCATCATCGTCAGCACGTCACGCTGCCAAGGCTCCAGCTCGCGGCTGTATTCCTCGATAAAGAGCAAAATATCCTTCTCAGGATTCGGAGGGAAGCTTTTTTTCTTCCGCTTCGGTTCCTCTGGTTTCTTTTTCTCATCAAGTCCCCATAAATCGTCATACTCGGACCGTTTTGCTTCCGACTTCGGCTGCTCTTCGTCATCGGTCAGGCTCCAGTTTAATTTTGGCCGGACGATGCTCGGATCGATATGCTCTTGAATCGCCAGCACCGCATCGAGGAACTGCTCTACTTCCTCCTTGCCATAAACATGCTCATAATGGGCAATCCGTTCAGCCGTCGCACTCATGCTTTCAACCATATCTCGGCGCGTATTGGAAAAGCGCACATTGTTTTTGAAGAAATCACAATGAGCGAGCACATGAGCAACGATCAGCTTATTTTGAACGAGTGTATTGCTGTCGAGCAAAAAGGCATAGCACGGATCTGAATTGATCACGAGCTCATAAATTTTGCTTAACCCAAGATCGTATTGAAGTTTCATTTTATGAAATTGTTTCCCGAAGCTCCAATGGGAATAACGAGTTGGCATCCCGTAAGCACCGAACGTATAAATAATTTCAGCCGGACAAATTTCATAGCGCATCTCATAAAAATCAAGCCCGAAGCCTTCGGCGATTTCCGTTATTTCCGCAATCGCCCGCTCCAGCTCTTTCCATTCCACAGCTGCCATAGATCTCCCTCCCAGACAATGCTTTATACATCATATGCGGGAAGGAGAAAAAAAGACTGAGAGTGGTCTTATTCCCCCTTCAATCTATTGTCATTATGAATGAAGTTTCATGGATACATATTGGATTTCTAAAAATTCATCTAAGCCATGATGCCCCCCTTCACGTCCTATGCCACTTTGTTTCATTCCACCAAACGGGGCTTGCACGATAGATGGTAGAGTATCATTAATACCCACTATTCCATATTCAAGGGCTTCACTCAGCTTAAATGCTTTCTCAAGGTGGCTCGTAAAAACATACGCGGCTAATCCATACTCTGAATTATTCGCTAATCTTATTGCTTCTTCTTCATCTTCAATACTCATAATAGGTGCCAACGGTCCGAAGGTTTCTTCATTCATACATCTCATTTCGTTATTGACATTTGTAAGGATAATCGGTTTTACCATCCTTGAACCTGGAAGTTCACCTATTAAAGTTGCACCTTTGTCAACAGCATCTTGTACTTGCTTTATTACCTTATGTACCGCTTGATCACTAATTAATGGACCCATATCTACACCCTCATCTAAACCATTTCCTACGACTAATTTCTTCGCTTTTTTGGAAAAAATATCGATGAATTTCTCCACCACCTCTTTTTGAACATAAATGCGATTTGGACACACGCACGTTTGACCTGCATTTCGAAATTTACCTGCTAGTATTGTCTCAGCTGCAAAATCTAGATCAGCATCTTTTAATACGATCGTTGGGGCATGCCCCCCAAGCTCAAGAGATACTTTTTTAACAGTATAAGAGGCACCCTTCATTAAATATTTTCCAACAGGTGTTGAACCAGTAAACGTTATTTTTCGAACTCGTTTATCATTTAACCATATGTCGCCAATCTTAATTGGATCACCCGTAACAATATTAATTACTCCCTTTGGGAACCCTACTTTATCTGCTAATAAAACTAAACGATATGCAGTTAGTGGGGTTAGCTCTGATGGTTTAATCACCACCGTACATCCTGCTGCTAAAGCTGGACTTACTTTTCTTGTAATCATTGCAGCAGGAAAGTTCCAAGGGGTGATTGCAGCAACAACACCAATGGGTTTTTTATTGACAATGATCCTCTTACTTTTATCAAGAGATGGAATTGTTTCCCCATAGACTCGTTTGGCTTCTTCTGCATACCAAAGTATGAATTGATTGGCATAATCAATCTCACTTATTGCTTCTTTGAGCGGCTTTCCTTGTTCCATCGTTAATGTTTTAGCTATATCTATTTTTTCTTGTTCAATTGCTTCATACCAGAGCTTTAATAAGTTAGCACGTTCATATGCTGTAGTAACTGACCATGAATCCAGGGCCTGTTGAGCGGCATGAACAGCTGCTAATGCTTCATTCTCACCAGCTTTAGCTACGTTTCCCACCGTACTATTATCAACTGGGTTCATTACTTTAAGTATATTGGGTGTTTGTTGCCATTCCCCGTCTATATAAACACCAAAAGTATGCATTATCTATCTCCCTTTATCTATTGTACCAAGTATTTAGAATGGTAAGTAATTGTTTATATTGTTTATACCCTCTTTTGTATTGCTCAATTTCTTCCGCTGATGTTTTTATTTCCCCACTTATAGGATTTAAACTAGCAACTGCAGAATGAATATCATCAAACCAGTGCACAAGTGTACCTGCTAGAGCAATTACCCCAAAAGTACTTGCTTCAATTTCTTTTGGAATAACAATACGACAGCCGATTGATGCTGCCCGTGTTAGAAGAAAAGACTCATTTCGAGCTCCTCCACCTATGGCGATAAGAGTGTCAATCACTCCAGTAATTGATTCAAGTTGTTCAAAAATGTCCTTTGTTCCAAACGCAATACCTTCCACTGTTGCTTTATAAATATCTTTAAAAGTATGAGAGGGAGTTAATCCGACTATGCTTCCTCTGATTGCTGGTGACCAATCAGGGACTCTTGCACCTGTTAAAAAAGGGATAACAAATAGCCCCTCTTCAGCTGGGGTAATAGAAGCCCATGAATGAAGTAATTGTTGAAATGACTTACTTTCAAATGTCCAATTCCAATTTTCCATTAACCATGTTAAAGTTCCCCCTGTCATACCAGTTGGCCCTCCTATAGCGTATAAATCAGGGAAAATATAGCAATTTCTCACTAAACCTTTTTCTACAATTTTCTCGGTATCTTTATTATCTGATAGATGAAACAAGACATCTGTTGTTCCCATTACTTCAATCGTCTTCCCTGCTCTTGTTCCCCCACCACCTAATATAGCCAATGTTCCATCTGGTCCACCTGCAATAACTTTTGTTTTTAATTGCAGGCCTAAATCCAAAGCTATCTCTGGAGTAATGTTGCCAACTTCTTCGTAACCATAAGACAAAGGAGGCAAAGATGAAGCATCAATCCGGAAAGCCTTTAATAATCTTGAATCCCATTTTTTTTGTTTAATCGAAAATAGACCTGTATAACTAGCATGAGTCCGATCCATTTTCATAACACCAGTTAATTTAAAATTAAGATAGTCTTTTAGACTAAGAACCATATAATTTTTCTCAGCTTGCCTTAATATTCTCCCCCAACGAAATACCCCTAACTCCTCATTTATTTTCCTTCCAATTATTTGAGGAGCATCTTCAGGTAAAAACATCTCAAATTTTTTTACTTCTTCTTCATTTCCATGAGCCATCCAACTCCACGCTTTTTCAACCGGCACTCCAAACTGGTCTACCACTACCCATCCTAAGAATGCACTAACCCCTACCGCTTCATAATTAATATTTTTTTCATCTTTTGTTAGACTCTTAATTAATGTTGCAAGCCTTCCCCAAAGAGCCTCTGCAGAAAAACGAGCCTCTCCCTTGTTACTAACGGCGAGCTGCTTATTAACACCTTCATCTTTTATATAAACTGTTGCTCGAATAGAACTAGATCCTACATCAACAGCTAAAATTCCTTTCTTTTTCAAGGTAAACCCTCCCCAGTAGTTTGTTTTAAGCGTTTATACTTTTAGAGGATAGAGGTAGGGGTTTTCAAAGCTCATAAATAGTAAGATATCGGCTGGTTTAAAACCAACCGACATCACAAAGAGATTTTTAGATTAGATAACCATTCTTAAAACGGCTTAGTCCATACACTTGTATCAGGATCGATTTGAACATCGATTAAATATAGTTTGTTAGCATCTTGAGCCCGCTTATATGCGGCCTTAAAGTCTTCAACATTGGTCACCCGTTCCCCATCACCATTTACAGCTTTGGCTACTGTCGCAAAATCCCAATCCACAAAGTCTACTCCAATATGACGTTTAGTTGGTCCAAAGTCACGTATCTGTTCCTGCTTGATATTTCCATAAGCACGATCATTCATACAAACAACTATAATATTCGCATTTGTACGAACAGCTGTTTCTAATTCACCTAGCGACATTCCAAGCCCTCCATCGCCAACGAGACAAACGACTTCTCGATTCGGTTGCTCTAATTTAGCAGCAATCGCCGCCGGTAAAGCAAATGCCATATTTCCGAATCCGACCGGCTTCATATAAAATTGTCCTTTTTTTAAAGGCATAATATGAGTCCAAATTCCCGGATTTCCTGCATCTACCGAAAATATAGCGTTGGATTTAGCTACCTCTGAAAGAGCTTGAACCACGGTTTGAGGATAGATTGGTGAAGTTGGGTTATCCAAGTAAGGAGTTATATACTTTTCCTTCCAAAAAGTACGTTTCTCCTGACAAATCTCTAACCATTCCTTTTGATGATTTGAAGCCGAAACCTCCACCAGCTGATCTAATAAATATGTAATACAAACTTTTACATCCCCCCAAACACCCTTGGTTCCAGGATAATGCCTCCCTAACATAGTTGGATCAATATCAATTTGGTAAATTTCATTTGGTATTTTCATTGTCCATCTACCAGTGGAAGGTCCGTTTAAGCTGTTTCCAATTGCAATTAATGTATCAGCTTCGGCTATAATGTCAGCAGCGAGCATACTTCCACTACGGCTTAATGGGCCAAAAACTTGCTCATGACTCATATCGACGGCTGTAATCCCATTAAATGTAGTAATAACTGGGATAGCCAGCTGCTCAGCTAGTTTCAAGATCTCTTCACCAGCACCTGAAATCTTTGCCCCGTTCCCTACCCAAAAAACAGGACGTTCAGATAAAATCAATCTCTCTTTTAATTCCTGCAACCCCTCTTCATCACCTAGTATTCTATTAGCCGAACGGTGAGGACTCTTATTTTCTTCCCATGTTATGACTTCACTTAGGACATCTCGAGTAAAATCAACATGTACCGGACCAGGGTTTCCAGAAAGCGCAATATTAAAGGCCTCATTTAACAAAGATTCTACATGTTCTGGATGACTAATTAGTACACTCCATTTCACAAGACTATCAAATAAGGCTTTATGATCTGCATTTTGTGCGTCATCATGGAGCATATCTTTTCGATTATTATTGGCGGTAATGACTATGACTGGACTGGAATCTTGAAAGGCCCCTCCGACACCAGTAATCAGATTAGTTGCACCTGGTCCAGTCGTGGCAAGACACACCCCTGGCACGCCTGTTAACCTTCCAACTGCATCAGCTGCATGCGCAGCCCCATTTTCATGACGAGTAGCAACAAAATCAATATCATCACGATCATAAATCGCATCTAATATCGTTAAAGGCTGACCTCCTGGAATACCGTATACACACTTTACTCCTTCTTTCACTAAAAAATCTGTCACAAACTCTGCAACTTTACCTTTTTTCATTTTTAGTCCCTCCACTTTTCAAAAAATAAAATTAAATTCATACTGCTTATAGGGAAAACTTTTGAACCAACGCGCTATTTAAACACTTGCACTTGCCCAACCGACTGAAGTCATCACACCATCTTCATTTTCTACCCAAATCTCTAATCTTAATTTGGTTTCATCATTTTCAACAAAACATTCCTTTACAACTCCTTTACAAGTGATTTTTTCGCCGACTGTAATTGGGTGAATAAATTTCACTTTCTGCCAGCCACTTGTAAACCACTTTTCACCAAAGAAACCTGTCAACATTTCAGTTAGATAACCAAATTGTTGCTGTCCTTGAACAAGCGGCAATGCTAATCCAGCTTTTTGCGCTTGTTCTAAATTGTTATGAATATTTTTAAAGTACTTCCCTACCCACGAAAATACAGATGCTTGTTCTTGGGAAGTCCTTTTCTCTAAAAATGGAATCGGAGTGCCTGGTTTAATTACGGAGGAAGCTTTTGGTGCTGGCTCTAATGCAATATCGTATTCACCCGTTACTTGGTTCTCATCATTGACTTTAGCTGTTTTTTTAGCTACTACAGCTCCAGCATGGATTCTCATAATCTCAACACCTCGATGCTGAACAATCAACCTACCGTCTGCGCCTCTCGCTTCCGCCTTCATAACAACATAGCCTTTGTTTCTTTTTTTATATTTTTCTGTATATTCACCTTGTATCGTAATCTCTTCGTCTACATAAACCGGGTTGTGAAACCACATTTCCTCCTGAGTGTGTAAACCGATAATACTGTTTGGATCGTATTTCGTTAAAAATAAGGATAATAGGTCATTCCCTAAAATGGAGGCATGACCAATTCTTTTTCCAAAAGGCGAATCGTTAAAATACCAAGGATGATAGTCATTTTGAGTAAAAGCATAAGTTTTAATTTTATGGTCATCAACAGTATACTTAAGTGGACCGAATGTCTCTGGTATTTCTATCAATTCAAATAAACCTTCCTTTTTGCCAATAGTTGAAAAATTCATCTTTTCCCTCCTAGTTTCGATGAAAACGTTTTTTTACGTTCAAAAAAAATAATTTGTTAATTTAAAATTACTTACTCAAACTTCGCAGACTGAAATTGATAAATAAGCCTTGATATAGGTAGGCAGACCGCTAATCCATTGCTGAAGTTGACTTTTCATCCATTTTTGAATAGTTTTATTTGACTTTTTAAGGGTA
>NZ_JAMBOS010000046.1 GCF_023715705.1 Halalkalibacter oceani | reverse complement strand
CCTTGTATTTAGGATTTGGACAGAACTACCAAACCTAATTATAAGGAGTTTTTTTATGTCTTGAAACCATAAATTTCTACTCGAAACTACTTGACAAATTTTTAATAACTTTATGCAAAGCTAATGATATCATTTATAAAAAGTCTGTACTGGGCGTTTTCACAATGCCAATTGGAATTGTGATTATTGCATACGCGTCTGTATTTCCGAGCGAGGTATCTCCGCTGATCCCGGCCTTACAAACCTATTGGCTGCAAATCCATGTTATTACGACGGCAATTGGCCAGGGGATACTGGGGATTGGCTTTATTGCGGCGCTTATTTATTTGATTCGGGTAGTCGAGCAAACGACACGATCGAAACAAACATTTTGGCTGGAGACTATTATGTTTATCATTACATGCGCACTTGGAATTGCGATCACGGTTGGTATTTTCTCTGCAAATCAATATTCCGTTACGTTTAACTGGATCAATGAGCTTGATATGGAAGCGGAGCTACAATATGAATTACCCGCGATTGTCGGTCCCTATGAAGGGGAATTATCCTCTTCTGACCAGGGGAGCTTCGGCCCTTTATTTAAAGCGCCTGGATGGATGAATGGAGTGGAAGCGCCTCGGAAATTCAATACATTTCTCTGGTCGATATTTTCCGGTAGCCTGCTTTATTTTCTAGTACGTCTTATGTTGAGAAAACGTATTTCAGCTGCGATCAAGCCGTTTGTTAAAAATATCAGCCCACAATTTTTCGATGAAGTGAGCTATCGCGCTATAATTATTGGGTTTCCCATTTTTACATTAGGAGGCTTAATCTTTGCGATGATTTGGGCGCAAATAGCTTGGACACGGTTCTGGGGCTGGGATCCGAAAGAAGTATGGGCGTTAATTACGTTTCTTTTTTATGCGGCATACTTGCATCTACGCTTGTCAAGGGGCTGGCACGGGGAGAGGTCAGCCTGGCTTTTGGTGATTGGCTTCGCGATTATCATGTTTAATCTACTGGCTGTCAATCTCATTATTGCCGGACTGCATTCTTATGCATAAAAGAGTTTAGAAGGCATGGTGCCATAACGTTTTAGACATTAACGGATTTATGCGATTTTAAAAAAGGAGATGACGGAGATGCTTCCAACTTATTTACTGGCAATGGGAATTGTCGCGTTGGTCATTTTGTTGATGATAGTGATCTTAATAAAATTGTTATTTCACTATGAAGAGAAAGCTCAGTCGGCTTATTCCATTTTAGAAGAGAGATTTGCAAAGGGTGAAATCTCAGAAGACGAATTTGTTAAAAGAAAAAAGGCGTTACAATAAAAAATTTTTCAACCCAAATAGGTCGAGCCTGTTTGGGTTGTTCCATCTGAACGTAGCGCTAAAAAATCCTTCCACCAATCAGCTATCCTGCTGACTGTATGCTTTGAAAAACATCTGTTAGTCCTTCATCAGCCTAAGATATGGGGAGAAACGTTGCTCTGGATCCTCACCCACAGGATTGATCCCCGTATATCAATTATAAAGCCGAAGTGGTCGTTCCATGGTTTCCTCATCCATATGCCTAATAACGACAATTAGACTTATTTAGAAAAAATGTGTATAGTAGAAAATATAAATCGTAATTATTATGATTTGTTATTGCGAAGGAGGGATTACTATCCTGGAGCAGCTATATCGGCAACTAGTGATCGATCATTCAAAAAAAAGGCGAAACCATCGGAAAATAGAAGGCGACACGGTGCTGCAAAAACATTATAAAAACCCGACCTGCGGTGATGTAATGACTCTTTTTATCCAGCTGTCTGATAAAAAGGTGATTGAAGATATTTCGTTTGTTGGGGAAGGATGCAGCATAAGCATGGCGTCAGCATCAATGATGACGGAACTGTTAAAAGGAGCTTCACTGAAGGCGGCTTCACAATTTCGCCATGCAATGGAACAAATGATTCGAGAAGGTGAGATTCAGGAGGATATTGATTTAGGAGATGCACTGGCATTGGAAGGAGTGCATCAATTAAAAGCTCGCCACAATTGTGCGTTAATGACTTGGCAGGCTCTTGATCGTACGTTAGCTGATTATGAGGAGTATAAATAGCAGGCAATAAACAGTAATGATTTCGATTATCGAAGTAGTAATTGATAGAGAGTATACGAATGGAGGACTAATGTTGGGCGTACGAAACGTTGATATCTATATTCTTGCCGGGTTTTTAGGTAGTGGAAAAAGCACGCTATTAACCAGGCTGTTACAAGCAGAAAAAGAAAACGGGAGGCGTGTCGGGGTATTAATGAACGAATTAGGAGAAATCAGCATTGATTCCAGTATTGTCCCACCTGGTACCCCATTGCTCGAACTGTTGAATGGCTGTATTTGCTGTACAATAAATGCCGAATTGAGCCAGCAAGTAAATTGGCTGCTGGAAGAACATGAGCTGGATGCTATTTATATCGAAGCAACGGGAGCAGCGCACCCTATTGAAGTGATTGATGCATGTAGCCATCCGATACTGGCAAATAAGGTGAAAATCATGGCTGTTATTACACATGTCGATGTGATGTGGTGGAAGGATGGCAAAATGAGTCTCAAGGTGAAAAAGCTGCTTAACGAGCAGGTGAAATTTGCTGATATTCTCGTGCTGAACAAAACGGATCAGCTAGAAGCCGATGAATTATCATTCTTAATGAAAGACATGAAAACAATTAACTCTCAGGCAAAGATGATTCCTACCACCTTTTCACAAGTCGCCCCTGACATTTTATATGAACGGCACGATAAAAGCAGAAGAATAGATCAAATGAGTTTTCCCGATTCTTCTCATGGGGCACATGTTCATCACGATCTCCATCTGCATACATTTCAATATCCATTAAAAGCTGCTCTTGATCGAATCCACTTTTCAAATTGGCTGAAAGCAATTCCCGGTCACCTTTATCGGGCAAAAGGATTTGTAACGTTTACGGAGACGCCGGGTCTGTTTTTGTTCAACTATTCTTATGGAGAACCTATCTTCGAACGCGTTCATACAAGGAGCTTTGACCCCGTGCTCATTTTTATCGGCGATGGTCTCGATCATCAAGAGATGGAAAATGATTTACTCAATTTACAAGCTGAACCTGACTTTTATAACAAGGAGAGATGACAGTTGGATATACTCAAACAAGTGCCTGTGACGGTAATAACCGGGTTTCTAGGAGCGGGCAAGACAACGCTGCTTACTCATCTTCTGACGGCAGATCACGGCCAAAAAATAGCCGTCATTGTAAACGAATTTGGAGAAGTCGGGATTGATAATCAGTTGGTAGTTGGAGCAGAAGAAGAAATTTTTGAAATGAATAATGGCTGTATTTGTTGTACAGTTCGAGGTGATTTAATCAAGATTCTTACTGATCTTATGAGAGCAAAACTTAATCCACTCGACCCAAAAGTCGACTTTGACCGAATTGTAATAGAAACAACAGGTTTAGCTGAACCTGCTCCCGTTATTCAAACCTTTTTTGTCGATGAGGCGATGACACGCTTCTATCAAATCGATTCAGTCGTAACCGTAGTCGATGCCAAGCATGCCAATCAGCAGCTTGACCAGGCTCATGAAGCACAGGAGCAAGTTGCATTCGCTGATATCATCTTATTGAACAAAGTTGATCTTGTCACCATGGAAGACGTACATATACTCGAAAAACGATTACGCCAGATGAATCCCTCCGTGAAAATTTTCAAAACAGAAAATTCAAAGATCGAGCTTGATAAGATTTTAGATATCCATACATTCGATTTGGATAAAAAATTAGAGGTGGACCCTGACTTTTTACATGATGACCATCACGACCATGAGCATGATGATCAAGTCTCGTCTTTCGTATTAAGAGAGGAACGACCTTTAAACTTAAATAAGCTGGAAAAAATGGTCACCCATTGGATTAATGACTACGGCACAGAGATGTATCGCTACAAAGGCATTTTGAACATAAAAGGAATGAATGAAAGAGTTGTGTTTCAAGGGATCCATATGCTGTTTGCTTCAACAGTTGATCGTGAGTGGACGGAGAATGAAACAAAAGTCAGTGAAATTGTTGTGATTGGAAAAAATTTAGATCAACGCCACTTTCAAACACAGTTTGCAGAGTGTGTGGAAATTGAGTGAGGAGAAGGGAGGATCTCATGAATCGTACGACCGCACTGGATATGCTAGCGAGGAAAGGCTATAAAATCACCGGAAAAAGAGAAACGATGGCCCACATTTTCTGGAAGAACCATCGCCTTTTATCAGCCAGAGCCGTTCATAATATCATAAAAGTGGATTCTCCCGGTATAAGTCTTGATACGGTCTATCGAAATATCAGGCTATTTGAAGAGCTCGGCATTTTGGAGGCAACCGAATTAAATAGAGAAAAGCATTATTGTTTTACAAGTTCTGACCATCATCACCCGCTGATTTGCATCGATTGCGGTACAGTGAAAAAAATAGAGATTTGCCCAATGGATCACATGTTGGACTTACCCAAAGGCTTCCTCGTTACAGGACATAAATTTGAGGTTTATGGCCACTGTAGTGACTGCCATTCATCATGATCTGTAGAAACCCGCTTGCCAAAGTTGTCATTTTCCTTATTCAAGATTAGATACTATTTAAGGCTAAATTTGCCCTATCAGTGGAGATCTATATGTTTATAGACCAATTACAGCAGTCAGATTTTAACCTGGCTGCTTGTTCATTTGATGGCACCTTACATTCTGAAATCTCTTCATCAAAATGACGATTGCATTGTGACCAATAATTTTGTATTATGAAAACAAATAAACAAATTGTTTTTATGTTTTATATGTGAGGTGAAGTCTTGATGCCCAAATTCACAGCAACAGAAAAAGAGCAAATTAGACAAGGCATGTTAAAAACTGCCCATCAGTGTTTTATTGCAAAAGGATTAAAAAATACTTCTATTGATGAAATAACTTCCTCTGTCTCTATAGCCAAAAGCAGCTTTTATGCCTTTTTTGAATCGAAGGAAATGTTGTATTTTGAATTATTAGCTTTAGAGGGGGAAGATATTGAAAAAAGGGTTTGGCCGAAAGTGGAAAAAGAACAGGATATCCGCAATGCAATTAAAGTGTTTTTGCACGCGATGTCTTCTGCTTTAGAAGCGAATGTTTTAACAAAGCGGTTAATTACAAATCTGGACGAGTACAACATGGCTTCCAGAAAGATTGACTCACAATATTCAGCGAGAACTACTTTAAGAAGCATTGTTCCACTCTTGGAATTTATAAAGAAACACCAAGAGCGAGAAACAATCATACAGGAAGAAGTAGATGTGATTGCAGGCGTAATCCGGGCTTGTTTAGCAATGATTATTCACAAAAAGGATCTCGGTGAAGAAATATACCCTAAAGTTCAAGAGATCATTTTTAATGCCGTTGCTAATGAGCTTGCAAGTAAGAAATGAGAATTTAATGACGAGGTAGTGATAAAATGAGTAATTCAAACAAAGTTCTTTTAGAGCTTGCAGCAAGGCACGGATTGGCCCTGAAGGAAGAGACATTGACGTTTAACGAATCGGGGCTTGATTTCCAAGTCGCTTTTGCCATTGACAGGCAAGAGAATGAATGGGTGCTGCGACTCCCGAGGCGTAAAGATGTGATGCCGAGGACAGCAGAAGAGAAAAAGGCATTAGATTTAGTGAATGAATATCTCACGGTTTTCGAGGCACCAAATTGGTTGATTTATACAAATGAATTGATTGCTTATAAGAAATTAAGCGGTGTCCCAGCGGGTACAATTGATCACGAGATTCAAAATTATGTCTGGGAGATGGATATTACTAATGTGCCGGATTGTTTTTATCAAACACTTGGCAAAGCACTGGCCGCTTTGCATACAGTTCCAATTAAAAAGGCAGAGAGTTTTGGCTTTACCGTTGTTCACACACCTGAAGAAGTTAGACAATCAATGAAGGAAAGAATGGAGGCTGTACGGGAAAAAATAGGTGTCGGTGAGTCGCTTTGGACTCGCTGGCAAACATGGATCCAGAATGATGACATGTGGCCGAAGAAAACGGGACTTGTTCACGGTGACGTACATGCCGGCCATATTCTGATTGATAAGGCTGGAAAGGTGACTGGTCTGATTGACTGGACTGAAGCAAAAGTGTCTGATGTATCAAACGATTTTGTTGTCCTTTACAAAACTTTTGGTGAACAGGGTCTTGAATTGCTACTCAAATTCTACAGCGCAGCAGGTGGATATACATGGCCGAAAATGAAAGAGCATATTATCGAATTAGAGGCAGCCTATCCAGTAGCAATTGCAGAATTTGCTATTATTTCTGGAAGTGATGAGTATATGCACATGGCAAAGCAGGCTTTGCAAATAGCCGAAGAATAATCACAGATGCGCTAGTTTCATAAAAAAAAGTCGGTTCCTTCAGTAAAGGAGCTCGGCTTTTTTCATTGGTTGAGACCCCAACCCATTATAGAAGCTGAACGTCATCAACTCGGTTTGGCTATTTTCTCATAAGACAGATGAAGATCCTCTGAAAGCCTTTTCCTTTATTGATAATAAAGGATATAGTAGAGGTGAGGGCATTTCTCGATATGTTTTGTATATATTTGTATGAAACGAATCAAAGCAGCTTCATCCCATTCTAAAAGGGAGGGTAGCATGTACAGGAAAGTAAATTCAAAAACGTATACGATGGCAGCGGGTCATTTGTTTTGCGACATGAATCAAGGAGCTCTTCCGGCTATTTTACCTTTTTTGATTTTGAGTTATGGATTTAGTTACACGGCGGCGGCTGGCTTAATCTTGGCGGCAAATATCATATCTTCTATCTTTCAACCTTTAATAGGGTTATACTCCGACAAGGCATCTAAAGGCTGGATGGTTCCACTAGGGTTGCTGCTCAGCGGCGGCGGCTTAGCGGTTATTGGTTTTTTATCGAATTATTGGCTTATTTTTATTTCGGTTATGATTAGCGGACTTGGGATTGCCATCTTCCATCCCGAAGCAGCAAAGGTCGTCCATTTGACATCAGGTGAACATAAAGCAACAAGCATGAGTGTTTTTTCATTAGGGGGGACATTGGGCTTTGCGCTTGGTCCCATTGTTGTCACGGGCTCTGTGCTTCTATGGGGGCTCCAGGGGCTTCTTGCCTTAATCATCCCTGCTATTATCATGGGCTTGATTACGATGAGACCGGTAAACAAACCTGTTACGAACAACGATGGTATGCCAAAGAAGGAATGTACACGTCCTGGTGAAATCAAAATCGATCAGTGGAAGCCATTTTCCCTTTTAAGTATTGTTCTTTGTGTTCGTTCGATCGTGTTTTATGGCTTAAATACGTTTATTCCACTTCTTTGGGTCTCTGTTTTCCTTCAATCTGGCAGTTCAGGCAATGTCTTATTGAGTCTGTTCTTATTGTTTGGCGCGATGGGAACGATAATGGGCGGAAGAATAGCAGATACATACGGACTTGTTAAGCTTATTCGAATAAGCTTTGTCCTATTAGTGCCCATCCTGCTGCTCCTGTCGGCAACGGATTCACCACTTCTAGCAGGAGGATTCATCCTTTTAGCGGGGATCTTTATTTTTATGCCCTACAGTTCAATGGTCGTCTTAGGGCAAAAATATTTGCCAAACAGGCTTGGTCTGGCTTCAGGAATTACGCTTGGGGTTGCAGTAAGTGCAGGGGGAATTTTCGCACCAGTATTAGGCAGAATCGCTGACAGCTACGGCATCCAAACCGTCTTGTTTGTTTTATTCTGTATATCAATCATTTCTATTCTATTCTCTTATACACTTTCTGTAGATAAAAAGCCTGCCGTCAACTCACGGTCAGTAACCGAACGTTAACGGCAGGCTTCTCATGCCTCAAGATGCTTATTATAAAGCGTAGTAATAAATGCCCCCGTTGGAATCCATATACAGACCCGTTGGGATATCCGACTGGCCATTGCCTGGTGAGTAATACAGCTGCGAGCAGCAAGAGGAGCCATCATTCCACCAATAGCTGAAACCGCTTGCGGATGCGCTGGAGGCAAACAAGGTCAAACTAAGAATCGCCGCTCCAATAAGCAACATCATTTTTTTTTCTCATCATTTTCACCTCATTGAAATTTTTGGCACGATTCGTTCTGATTGTTTAGTACGGAAGGTAGAAAATTTCATGCATGGAGCCGAAGTCAAAGATCGTGCCACTGCCGCCCATATAGATAGGCAGACCGTAAGCACCACTTCCATCTGTGTAGTACAATTGGTTCCAGGAACTGCTGCCGTCATTGAACCAATACGTATAGTTAGCTGAAGCACTGGAAGCGAAAAGAGCAAGCGAGAGTACGAGAATCAGAACGGTCACCATTATTTTCTTTTTCACAGGATCAACCTCCTTTACCGTAATATAACTGCTTCTTTATACTCAAATCATAATCAAATGCTCAATTACTCACAAGGGTAGATGGTCGTTTAAACAACGGGGCTTTCCTCCCGAGAAAACCATTACTTTTGGCAAAAAGAATGAAAAAGAGGGGTGATTCGACCCTTATGCCTATACCAAATGTCTAATAATTCTGAATCGTGAGCAGAAAATAAAAGCCCGGTTTTGAGCGCAGGCTTTTCTCAGCATTAAACGACGATAACAGAAAAGATATCCGATAGTTCAGCTTTTACTTCACTAGCTATTCGACAAAAGCTCTCTTCTATGCTACCGTCACGATGATTGGTTGATCCTTTGTAATGATGATAGTATGCTCATGCTGTGCCGCCAGGCTGTTATCAGGCACACATAAAGTCCAGCCATCCGGCTGCTCCACGACATAATCGGCACCAGTCGATAAAAAAGGCTCGATTGTTATAACCATTCCCTCTTTCAAAACCCTCTTGTCGTGCTTATTATAAATGGGGAGGATATCTGCGGGGCTTTCGTGCAGCGATTTGCCAATGCCGTGACTGCCCAGATTTTCAATAACTTGATAGCCGCCTTTTTGAGCCTCCATCTGAATTATTCGCCCAATTTCATTCACCTTCACTCCATGCTTGAGGGAAGAGATTACTTTCATCATCGTCTTGTGTGTATATTGGCAAAGACGCGTTAAGGACTGATTATAGGGAGGCATTTGAAAAGAATGTCCCGTATCAGCAAAATAACCATTCAATTCGGCTGAAACGTCGATGTTTATTAAATCTCCTGGTTGAATTTTTCGATTTCCGGGAATTCCGTGGGCAACTTCCTTGTTAATGCTAATACATGTGCTACCGGGAAAGTTATACGTTAATTTAGGAGCAGACATAGCCCCATGCTTTCTCAAAAAGCGCCCACCAATCTCATCCAGTTCCTTTGTCGTCATTCCAATACGTGCGTGTTGTTTCATCTCCATTATCGTCAATGCAACAATTTTGCCAATTTCCTTTAGACCATCAATATCGTTTTGAGATTCGATTGTCATAAAATGACCTCCATTTTCCAGATGACTTCATTTTACCACATAATAGGGGTAGCGTCAGGAAAATGCGGATTTACAACGCTAAGCACATTTTCGAGACGATTCCCCCATTTTTAACAACGTTAAGAAAATTTCAATGGTCTTAAAGAATCTAACGAGACCATTTTCTCGGAAT
>NZ_JAMBOS010000045.1 GCF_023715705.1 Halalkalibacter oceani | reverse complement strand
CCTTGTATTTAGGATTTGGACAGAACTACCAAACCTAATTATAAGGAGTTTTTTTATGTCTTGAAACCATAAATTTCTACTCGAAACTACTTGACAAATTTTTAATAACTTTATGCAAAGCTAATGAAATTTCGTAAATAATAAAATAATTATTTATAGTTTTCAAAAAAGTGTTGAAAGTGATAAAGATTCATTATAAGATATGGATATAAAATAAAACATATTTTATAATGTAAAATGAAAGCGTTAGCAATTTTCGCTTATAGTATTTTTTTTGATTTTTAATTATTTTTATTTGAAATTCTTTAATAAAAAAGTGCTAAAACATAGAAGAAATTTTAAGGATAACACTGAAATTAGATAATTTTTTACAATATAAAATAATTCCTGAGGAATCACTTGTAACTGAGTAAAGGAGGAATTGCTAATGCGGGATCTATTTTCCATAGAAAATAAAGTTGCTGTTGTTACTGGGGCTGCTAGAGGATTAGGCTTTGTTTATGCTAAAGCCTTATTAGAAAAAGGTGCAAAAGTGGTCATCTGTGATCTGAATAAAGAGAATGTGGACCAAGCTGTGTCAAACTTACAGAAAATCAGCACGCAGGTTTATGGATATCAAGTAAATGTCTCATCAGAAAAAGAGATACAAGATCTTGTGAAAGAGGTTGAGAGTAATATAGGTGAAGTCGATATTCTCGTTAATAACGCTGGAGTTGTTCAAAGGATGGAAACAACTGAGATGGATGTACGAGAATGGGACAGAATCATGGATGTTAATGCAAAAGGTACATTTTTATGTTGTCGATATTTTGGTGTTCATATGAAGAAAAGAAAGAGAGGAAAAATTGTCAACATAGCGTCTATAGCTGGGAGAAAGGGATTAGACTTAAGGCTAGCATATTGCACATCAAAAGCCAGTGTAGAGCATTTAACCCGTACATTAGCGATGGAATGGGGACCAGATGGTGTCAATGTAAATGCAATTGGTCCTGGATACATTAAAACAAAGATGAATGAAGATACAAGAAGTGATAAGAAAAGATATACTCAAATGATTAATGATGTTCCAATGGGCAGATTTGGCGAACCAGAGGAGTTAATAGGTTCATTATTATTCTTAGTTAGCTCTGCTTCTGACTACATAACAGGCCATACTATTTTTGTTGATGGTGGACTACTTACAAAGTGATTTTGTATTATAAAAAAATTCAAGGGTGGATGGTTTAATGAAATTTACAGATCAATATATAAAACGAGTTGATCAATTGAATAAAGTTATTTTTGGTGTAATTGGGATTATGTTAATGTTTATTTTCATACTTCTTATAGTACAAGTATACTTTAGATTTATTGCTAATGCTTCATTAAGTTGGCCAGAAGAAGCTGCGAAATTTTTAACAATTTGGTCTGTTTTTCTTGGAGTGAGTATATCACTTCGACAAAAGGGGTTAATTGCGGTTGAAGCTTTATTGGAAAGAGCAAGAGGAAAGTTTAAAAAAATATTAAGTTTGATAACTCTATCTATTTCATTTATATTTTGTCTTTTCCTAGTTTATTACGGTTTTGAAATGGCAGCAGAAGTAGCAACTAGAAAATCATCAGCAGCATTAATTCCAATGTGGATCCCATTCCTTTCCATACCTATAGGTGGGTGCTTAACCATTTTAAACATAGTTGTGGTTGCTATCGAATTATTTACAAAAGATGAAGAACTGGGGGTTGACGCATGAGTTTCACAGTACTCTTCATTCTAATGTTTATATTATTGCTTATTAGTGTGCCAGTTGCGTTTTCTATTGGACTAGCATCTATAGTAGTAATGTTAATTTTTACAGATATTAACTTGGTTGTAGCAATCCAACGAATGTTTGCCAGTATAGATTCATTGCCATTACTTGCTGTTCCGTTATTTATACTAGCCGGATCATTAATGGGAGCTGCTGGATTATCTCAACGACTAATCAATCTTGCTTCATCATTTGTCGGGCATATTGCTGGCGGTTATGCAATCGTTGCCGTTGTTGCTTCAATGTTTTTCGGAGCTATATCAGGCTCTAGTGTAGCTACTGTTGCAGCCATAGGTGCATTTTTAATTCCCGCTATGATCCAAAAAGGATATACTAAAAGGTTTGCAGCGGCAACTCAAGCTACGGCAGGTGAATTAGGGGCAATTATCCCTCCTAGTATCCCAATGATCATTTATGGAGTAGTTACCGGTACATCAGTAGGAAGCCTTTTTATTGCAGGAATAGTTCCTGGTGTTACACTTGCTTTTATTTTGTGTATATTTATATATTTCTATTCAAAGAAAAAAGGATTTGTCGGAAAACCAACTAAAGACACTTGGCAACAAAAATTAGTTGCTATTAAAGAAGCTGTGCTTGCTTTAATTATGCCAATCATTATCTTGGGTGGCATTTATGGAGGAATTTTCACGCCAACAGAAGCAGCTGCAATTGCCGCTTTTTATGCATTTATTATTGGATTTTTCGTTTATAGAAAAATTAAGATTAAACATATTGTACGTATATTCGGGGAATCGGCATTAACAACCTCAACTATAATGATTATTATTTCTGCAGCAGGTATGTTTAGCTGGCTGTTGACACAAGGGAGATTTCCTCATCAAGCTGCTGAAATGTTAAATGGCATTTCAGAAAGTACTGTAGTATTTTTATTAATTGTTAACTTACTACTTCTAATATTAGGAATGTTTTTTGAAATGAGTGCAGCAATTATCATTTTAGCACCTATTATTACTCCAATTGCCATGGCATATGGGATTGATCCAATTCATTTTGGAATGATTATGATAATTAATTTGGCAATTGGTATGGTAACACCACCTGTGGCAGTAAACTTATTTATGTCCTGTAAAATTGCTGGAATATCATTGGAAGAAATTACGAAGGGGATTATACCATACCTCTTACTCTTAATCGGTTTCTTACTATTAATTGATTTTATTCCACATCTTTCATTATGGCTGCTAGAGTTTACAAAATAACTAAACATGGACAATTTTAAAAGGGGGTGAATTTGCTTAATCTTATAAAAATTAAGATTCTAAGAATTTTTAGAGAAAGTTGTCCTTTACCCCAAAGCTATGGAACATCCATGATAATCCATGATTCGTTTCTAGGTTTGAGGTAGTATTTCTGACAAGGTACAAAATAATGACCCGTCTGAAAATATCAAACGTTCTGTTTTAGCAGTAGGGTCAACTTCAAACGGAGGTTAATTATGAAAAAATTGTTGTTATTTTTGGTTCTGTTTTTATCTCTAACTGTATTTTTAGCTGCATGTGGATCCGACGATACCATTGGGGAAAGTGATAACTCACAAAATGGTAGTGAAGGTGAAGCCGGACTGAGTGATTTTACTTACAGTATTCAATTAGGACATAATGTCCCTGCCGGAACTGTTAATGACCAAGCGGCGCACAAATTCAAGGAATTAATTGAAGAAAAAACAAATAATCAAATTACGGTAGAAGTGTTTCCTAACCAAGAACTAGGCAATGAAATTGATATGGTAGAAAACATGGGTATGGGAGCAATTGATATGGTTATTCCTGGAGATGGGGTATTTGGGACTTATGTTCCGGAATTTCAAGGGCTATTAATTCCATTCTTAATTTCAGATATGGAACATATGGATCGAGTTTATAACGGGGAGATTGGAGAAGAGTTAAATCAAGCATTTATAGAATCTGTTAATTCCAGAGTATTAGCATATTTCCATAGAGGAGCAAGAAACTTAACAGCCAATGAAGCAATAAGGACACCTGAAGAAATAGAAGGTATGAAATTGCGTACTATTACTAACCCATTAGTAGTGGAGGCTTGGTCAGCTCTAGGCGCAAATCCTACTCCAATTGACTTCGGCGAATTATATGTATCACTCCAGCAAGGCGTAGTCGATGGACAGGAAAACCCATTTGACAACATATATAATGCTAAGTTCTTCGAAGTGCAAAGTCATGTAATGTTAACAGAGCACACATATTCACCTTATATGTTAATGATTAACAACGATCTTTATGAGAGCTTCCCAGATGATATTCGTGTGTTGTTTGATGAAGCTGTGACAGAAACAGCGGCTTACCAACAAGATTTAGAAGCAGAGATGAACGAAGAATATAAAAACATTTTAGCTGATGAAGGTATGGAAATCGTCGAAGTTGATAAAGCTTCATTTCAGCAATTGTTTATGGAAAGTGATGTAGAAGATAGATTTGCTGATCAATGGATTCCTAACTTATTAGATCGTGTAAGAGAGTTACAGTAAAGTTAAAAAATAATAATAGAAGTTGTCTAAAAAGATTAAAAATAATCTTTTTAGACAACTTCAAAGTAGCGTGCACAGAAGGGAACCGATGCTCCGTTTTTCAGCTCAATTATGGCTTTTAGGACAAGGCAATTAAGAATCTATTATTAAGAAAAGGACAAAAACTAATTAGAAATCTAAACGTTATAGAGGAGGTAAATTTTTATATGAAAAGAGTCGGTCTTGTAGGGTTAGGACAAATGGGTATGAGAATGGCATTTAATCTGATTAAAGCTGGATATGAGGTTGTAGGGTACGATATAGATAAAAATGCCATAAAAACACTTGCAGATCATGGTGGTAAGCCAGCAAATAGTCTAAAAGAAGTTGCGGAATTTTCCGATGTCGTTATTCTAATGGTTTTAACTTATCCTCAAGTGAAATCTTGCATTATTGAACCAGATACTTTAGGAGATTATATGAAGCCTGGAAGTACTTTAATAATTACCAGTACTATCGCACCTCAAGAAATAAGAGAAGTAAGTGAAGTGGTAAGTAGTAAAGGTATTAATGTATTAGATTCTCCTGTCACGGGTGGTACAAAAGGTGCTGAAGATGGAACATTGGTAATGATCGTTTCGGGGAAAGATGAAGTATATAAAGAATGCGAGGATATTTTAAAAACCATTGGGGCAAATGCGGTTCAAGTTGGTAATGAAATCGGCCTCGGACAAGTTATAAAGGCTTCAGTGCAATTATTAGTATCTGTTCATCTTGTAGCAATGGCAGAAGCATTGGTTTTAGGAACTAAAGCAGGTGCAGATCCAGAAGTCCTATATGATATTATCAAAAAAAGCGCAGGTAACTCATGGATGCTTGAAACAAAATTGCCTCGAATTCTAAATGGAGATTTTAGTAATAGTGGTGCTCTTGACATACAAATTAAAGACCTTGATATCGTTCAAAAAATTGCTAGGGAAGTAAATATGCCATTATTTACAAGCTCAGTTTCTAAAGATGTGTTCTTATGGGGGAATGCTTTAGGCTATGGAAGAGATGATGCTTCGTCAGTAATAAAAGTTTTCGAAGATATTGTTGGAGTTAAGGTAAGGAATCATCAAGTAAAAGAGGTGAAATAATATGAAAATAGCGTTTAGGTCAGTATCATACCATGATAAACCGATTGAGGTAGCAATTGAAAAGGTAAAGTCTTTTGGATATGATGCAATAGAATTAAACGGAACAACGTTGCCTTGGTCAAATCCACATATTAGAACGGATATGGAAGAAAATGAGATTAATCATGTTGCTCAGTTATTAGAAGATTATAAACTACCAGTTGCAGGAATTAGTTCTCACTTTGATTTGATTACTGAGGAGACACGTGCACAGTCAATTGAGTTAACAAAAAAACAACTATTAAAGTTAAAAAAATTGGGAGGAGAAGTTGCTGTTGGTTTTTCTAGCTTTCAACCCAAAGAATATTCAAGTGAAAAAACATGGGATTTGCTAATTGATAGTGTTAATCAAATTGTGGAATTTGCTACTGAACATAATATTAAGTATGCATTCGAACCAAATATTGGCATGGTCGTTCATAACACCCAAACAATTAATAGGCTTATTGAAGCGATAACTAGAGGTAAATTATACGTCACTGTTGATACAGCCAATATTATGATTGAAGGCGATAATATATCTGAATTCATTAAGAGTACTAAAGATAATATTGTGCATGTTCATATGAAAGATGGAAAAGGAATTCCGTCTGACTGGGAATTTCCTCCTATTGGGAAAGGAAATGTTGATTTCAAAAATGTGGTCAGCACTTTAAAGGAAATTAATTATACAGAGTATCTTTCGGTTGAATACGTAGGGTTTGAATTTGGTAAGTACAAAGATGATATTGATGAAGTTGCCAAAAATAGCCTAAATTATTTAAAAGCCTTAATTAATGAATAATATAATTTGTGAAAAAGGTGATAGAATGAGGATTGATAGAATAAAAATAGCATTAGTTGGATGTGGAAGTCACGCTTCATCAATTTTACATACCGCACTAGGTTTTCTAGAAGACGTTGAAATAGTGGCAGTGTGTGATCTGGATATGGAAAGAGCTATTTTTGCACAAAAAAGATTTGGTTTAAACCAACATTATACAGATGTCGATCAAATGTTATCAGAAACAAGTGCAGAAGCTGCTCTTGTGGTCTCTCCACCTCATATTCAGGCATCTTTAATTAAAAAGTGCTTATTAAATAATTTAAATGTGTATGTAGAAAAACCATTGGCAATTGACTTAGAGGAAGCTTATGAGTTAAAAGAATTAGCAGAAGTTAACAATTTAATATTAACAGTAGGTTTTAATAAACGTTTTTCTCAATATTATAATAAGGTTTATGAAGCTATCAAGTCAGAAAAATTTGAAAAGCCTTCCATGATTTATATGAAATTCGCAGGTGGATATAGACCCAAGACATGGGACTTATTAACAGTAGGATCAATACATATGTTTGATATTGCTAAACATTTTATTGGTGAGATTGATGAAATTTATGCTAATATGCACAAAATTGAAGAAGGAAAGGCTAATATTTCTGTTTCCTTAAAATTCAAATCAGGGGCAGTAGGAGTATTTGTTTTAGGTTCAACAGGCTTTTGGTCAGTTAAAGGCGGAGAATATATTGAGATTATTGGTGATCGTAATTGTATTAGCCTTGATAATGCGACGAAATTTTATTGGCAAAAACCAACACCAATAGATAAGGATGGGGGAAGTTCTCATCAAGCATTAAAAGAAATTCCCTCTAGTGCTGAAGTTATGGAACCAAATTATATGAATGTGAGTAACATTGAAATGCATTCTTTTGTGATGAATGGTTACTATGGGGCATTAAAAAATTTTGTTCAAAATATAAGAGACCAAAAACAAACCTCACCATGCGCAGATGATGCTATATATGCTTTAAAAACAGCATTAGCAATACAAAAGAGTATTGAAATTGGACAGTCAGTTAAAATTAGTGAGATGCACAGATAAGATATCCATAGTCGAACATACCACTTCATAACGGTGGGTGGGCTCTAAATCGTATAAACTTTAGCTTAATTGTTATTAAAGGGCACCTTCTCAAAACTGAGTATATGCTGGACACTTACTCATTTGACGTTTGGGAAGGTACTCCTTTTTCATGTCATGAGAACCTTTGACTTAGGATTGAAATTGTGGAATTTACTCCACTGAATCAAAATTCGAAAGGAGTCGTCAAAATGAAGTATTCTACTCTAAAAAAAACTGATATTGAAATATCCAAATTAGGTGTTGGAACTAACGCGATTGGTGGTCATAACTTATACGAAAATTTAGATGAAAAACAAGGACAAGATTTCTTGCGGGAAGCCCTAAATAATGGGATCACGTTTGTGGACACAGCGGATATTTATGGTGTTGGCAGAACCGAAGAGCTAGTTGGAGAAGTGTTAACGGATTATCCTCGTGATTCCTATGTTTTAGCAACAAAAGGCGGCCAAACGGTTGATGGGCCTAATAACCATCCTAACTATTTACGCGAAGCTGTTGAAAGAAGCTTGAGTCGTTTACAGGTCGAATATATTGACTTGTATTATTTACATTTCTATGATCAAAAAACACCATTAGTAGAATCAATAGGGGAATTATCAAGATTGGTCGAAGAAGGTAAAATTAAATCGATCGGTGTTTCTAATTTAACAATTGATCAACTAAAAGAAGCGAATAACTATAACAACATCTCAGCTTTACAATCACCTTACAACTTATTAAATAGAAGTGTAGAAAATGATGTGCTACCTTACTGTATTGAAAATAACATATCCTTTATTCCATACGGTCCGTTAGCTTTTGGTATTTTAGGCGGTAAATATGATAAGAATTTTAAGCTAGCAGAGGGCGATTGGAGAAACTCAATATCTTTATTTGAAGCAGAAGCATTTCAAAAAAATTTAGATAAGGTTAACCAATTAAAAGGCATCGCAAGTCGCAAAGGAACGGCTGTTTCTAATGTTAGTATAGCTTGGCTAATGACTAAGGAAGGTATTGACTCGGTCATTCCTGGTGGTAAGTATCCTGAACATGTTAAGAAAAATATCAAATCATTAGAAGTAAAATTTACGACACAGGATCTTGAAGAACTCAATACGATTTTCTCTTAGGAATTTTAAAAACAGATTATGCTGGTGACCATGATGGGTGCATTATAGCAAGTGTATGGCAGGGATTGTAGCAGGGAGTCTATGCATGTTATCGAGCCCTGACCTTGTTATTGAGGCTGCCTACAATGGAGGATTGTCGACGCATCGGGCTGATGGAGACGGGGCGCTAAACCATTTTCGGTCTCTTTCAGCCCTTTATAATGCACTAAATTTAAATGAGCTTCTGTTTTACCTAATTAGGGATATTTCTCAATACACTCGAAATCATTATAAATTTCTAAATGATGAGCGAGCGTTTCTTTCACTTTTACGTTCTGACCGACAAAGCGGAAAGGGACCGAATAACGCTTGCCCCTATAAGAAATGAATGAATCTCTTAACTTCTCCCATTTCCGGCTTTGCTACAGGGAAAGCAGTCTTCTTATGACTAGATTGATACATTTCTTCAACCTCAAATCGTTTAGTTTAAGTGGTGATTCACTTGTCGCGGCATTTGGTTTTAAATTTGCTGTCTTATTCAACCATTTACGAACATCTTCATTAAGAACTTGAAGTGTGGCCTCATGTTTATTACACTGCATAAAATTTTTCTTTAAATAACCCCAACGACATTCTCTACTTTCCTTTTGTTTGCGGTCGGTTAGGTTTACATGCCTTCGGCACCACCCCGTAGTATGCTAAAAATTCCTCAAACTTCTGATTAAAGCGAATCTCTACTGGAAAATTTTTAATAACCGCTGTTTTCATATTGTCATAGAGTATTTGTTGAGGGACTGTAAACGCTAGAATGAAGTTGACAGTTTTTGCTCGATAAGATTTTACACTTTTGGTCAATCAACCTACTCCTTTAGAAAAATAGATAGTGATGTTAGATTACTGGGGGTTAGGGTTTTGAAGGAGAAATTAGTGTTATATGTAAAGATCCATGAATTACGTAAGAGAAAAGTTTAAAGTAGCAAAAATCGCTAAGGAGCTAAAAGTTTCGAGACCGTCTGTCTATAAGTTTTTAGAAATGACATTTGATGAAGCGAAAGCATATATTGAACAACTTTTGGAGGAGAAGAGAAAACTAGATCCTTATAAAGACTGGATAATTGCTTGGCTAGAAGAGTACCATCACATAAGTAGTGCTCAAATTCATGATTGGCTTTTAGGGAGATAATCCGACCTTGTGGTCGGTGGAAGTACCGTTAGAACGTATGTGAGAGATATTCGTGAGGTTTATCAGATTGAGAAAAAGGTCATAGTCCGTCAATATGAAGCAGTTCCTGAACAACCAATGGTGTTAATGACGTTCTACAATGTCTGGATCTTGACGGCGCTAATTGTCCTAAAACTGACGGATTCACTGTCCAAAATGAAGAGGAAGCAATCCTTTGCTCCCCCTTCATTTTACAAATCTACTTGATA
>NZ_JAMBOS010000044.1 GCF_023715705.1 Halalkalibacter oceani | reverse complement strand
CTTTTTCCTTTCCCCAGAATTATAAATGTCGAAATGTTTCGAATTATATACGGACATTATAATCGACTAATTCTGGACAGGCAATACCGTCAACTTTCGGTAATTTAAGGGTGTCAAAAACAATATGGGAAAAAAGAAATATCATATGAAGCCGATCACTATATAATTAAGGAAGAAAGAAAGTTACACCACCAACAGCCGATAATGATTGAAGACGTATATGAAACCGAAGACAGCTATCGAATAAGGCAAGAGGATATGGCAGATTGCTTTTTATATTGCTAATTGGGAGAGAACCTTGTGTGAAATACACGAGGTTCTTTTTTCGAGAAAAACAGGGTTGATTTAAAATCCATTTTGTTATATATTCAATTTAACATATTTCAAATAAAGGATTTAACAAATGAACGGAGGTGCAATATGTTACTTGGTGATATCGCTGAAATAAAAACAGGTATGGTATTAACGAGGAAAAAGGCGGAGTTTCCAAAAGATGTGAAAGTTACTTATCGATTAATCACGTTAAAAAATATTACTGAAGATGGAATATTGAATGATGAGCCATTTGAAGAATTCCAAAGTAATGATGTACTAAATCCTCAACACTTCACAGGGATCGGGGATGTATTAATCAGGCTAAGTTTCCCCCATACTGCGATTCACATTAATGAGGCGACGACAGGTCTGTTAGTCCCATCATACTTTGCTATTATTAAAGTAGATTCCCATAAGTTTTTACCAGAGTATATCGCATGGTACTTGAATACTGGTGAGGTTAAAAAGGAGTTAGAACGCTCGCAAGCGGGTTCTCGTATTCCAAGTACAAATAAAACAGCATTAAGTGCGATCCCGATAGTAGGAATCCCATTAACAAAGCAACAGGCAATAGTGAATCTTTATAATCTGCATCAAAAAGAAAAGCTATTGTATTCACAACTGATTGAAGAAAAAGAGAAATGGTTCACAGCATTAACAAAGAAAATGATAAAAGGTGAACTAAAGGAGGAATTATCATGAGCGAAAAAGTAACAAAAGACCAAATTAACGGTGTACTATGGCAAGCGGCCGATACATTTAGAGGAAAGGTAGATTCCAGTACATATAAAGATTATATACTGACAATGCTGTTCGTCAAGTATTTAAGCGATGCTTATAAAGAGCATTTAGAAGAATATACAAAGCGTTATGATGGTGATGAACAACGCATTCAGCGTGCGTTATCAAGAGAGCGATTTGTGTTAGATGAACAGTCTACATTTGATTACTTGTATAGCAAACGTAATGATGCTGAGATTGGTGAAATTATCAACAAAGCATTGGAGCGTCTGGAAAATGAAAATACAGGAAAGCTTCGTGGTGTTTTCCGTAATATTGACTTTAACAGTGAAGCGATTCTTGGGAAAGCAAAAGAACGAAATGCAATGCTCCGTTCTTTATTAGAGGATTTTAATAAGTTGACATTAAAGCCATCAGTCGTAGGAAATGAAGATGTCATTGGTGATGCTTACCAATACATGATTGAACGTTTTGCATCAGATGCAGGTAAGAAGGGTGGAGAATTTTACACGCCGTCAATGGCTTCAGAATTGTTAGCACGCCTTGTCAAACCTCAAGAAAATGATCGTATTTATGACCCTACCTGCGGATCTGGCTCTCTTCTTATACGTGTCGCAAACCAAGTGCCGAATAAGAAAGTAGCCATCTATGGTCAAGAACGCAACGGGGCAACACATTCATTAGCATTGATGAATATGTATTTGCATGGGATTGATGATGCAAAAATTGAGTGGGGTGATACATTAGCAAATCCACTTCATTTAGAGGATGGAAAGTTGATGAAATTCCAAGCAATCGTAGCAAATCCGCCATTTTCATTAGATAAGTGGGCAATGGGCTTTGCAGGTGAAGGCAATACGGACAGTAAATTTAAAATGGATGCAAGTTTAGATCCGCATAGACGTTTTGAATGGGGTGTTCCACCAAGTTCAAAAGGAGATTATGCTTTCGTTCAGCACATGCTCTATTCGTTGGCGGAAAATGGCAGAATGGCAACAATTCTACCGCATGGTGTTCTTTTCCGAGGTGCAAGTGAAGGGAAAATTCGCAAACAAACTATTGAGATGAACTTGCTGGATGCTGTAATCGGACTACCTGAAGGGTTGTTCTATGGGACTGGAATCCCTGCTTGCATCCTCGTGTTCAAAAAGAATCGTACTCGCAAAGAAGTGCTTTTTATTGATGCATCAGCGGAAGGCAATTATGAAAAAGGAAAGAACCAAAACCAATTAAGAGAACAGGATATTGCTAAGATTGTAGAAACATATGACAACTGGGAAACAATTGATAAATACTCTTACGTCGCTACAATTGATGAAATTAAGGAAAATGACTATAACTTGAATATTCCTCGCTACGTGGACACATTTGAAGAAGAAGAGCCTGTTGATATGGCACAAGTGAAAGAAAATATTCAAAACATTAAGCAAGAGCTTGCAGAAGTGGAAGAACAGATGGAGAAGTATTTGCAGGAGTTGGGGTTGTAGAATTTGCTTCCCCTATACAGGTTTAGACCATTTTGCTGATGTTGGCAAAATGGTCTGGCAAAGGGTGTTTAATCTTTATTCATATTCTACTTTTAAAGAAACGAGGTGTTGACATGAATAATGAATCGAATTTTTTAATGTATCAAACTGAAAATGGAGATACAAAAATCCAAGTACGTTTGGAAGGGGAAACGGTCTGGATGACACAAAAAGCAATGGCGGAGCTTTTTCAAAAGGGTGTCCCAACCATTAACGAGCATATTAAAAATATATATGCTGAAGGTGAGTTAACAGAGGAGGCAACTATTCGGAAAAACCGAATAGTTCAAGTTGAAGGTTCTCGTGAAGTGGAGCGAGAGGTTGCGTTTTACAATCTTGAAATGATTATTGCAGTAGGCTATCGTGTTCGTTCCCATCGTGGTACACAATTCCGTCAATGGGCTACAGAGCGTTTAAATGAATACATGGTAAAAGGATTTACAATGGATGATGAACGCCTAAAGGAAATGCGGAATATCGGTGCGGATTATTTTGATGAATTATTGGAACGCATACGTGATATACGTGCTTCTGAAAGACGTTTCTACCAAAAGATCACAGATATTTATGCAACATCTATTGATTATGATCCAAGTACACCTATTGCAAGAGAATTTTTTGCAACCGTTCAGAATAAGTTACACTTTGCGATTCATGGACATACAGCATCCGAATTAATCATGAAGCGAGCAGACGCTTCCAAACCAAATATGGGTTTAACAAGCTGGAAAGGCGACAAAGTACGTAAACAAGATGCCGTTGTTGCAAAAAACTATTTAACACAAGAAGAATTAAGTGATTTAAACCGTATTGTAACAATGTACTTAGATTACGCAGAAACACAAGCGAAAAAGAAGAAGCCGATGTACATGAAGGACTGGGCAGAAAAATTAGATGCATTTTTAGAGTTCAATGAGCATGAAATTCTAACTAACGCCGGGAGAATTAGAGCAAAAGTAGCGGAGCAATTTGCGAATGAACAATATGAAGAGTTTCATCAACAGCGATTAGCAGAGCCAAAGGAAGATGACTTTCAAAAATATTTAGATGAGAAGAGATTTTAGTTATTACAGATTGAAAGTGGGTGCAACTTTGAAGAACTGGCGGAAATACGAATTTGGTGAAGTTGTAACTTTATCAAAAGAGAAATATAATCCCAAAAAAGAAAAGGATAATTTTATTTGTATCGAGTTAGAACATTTAGAAAGTGATACAGGTAGACTATTGGGACATACAGATAGCATAACACAACAGAGTGTGAAAAATAAATTTAAACCAGGGTCAGTGTTATTTGGGAAGTTAAGACCATATTTAAAAAAGTTCCACTTACCTAATTTTCATGGAGTCTGCTCTTCTGAAATTTGGGTGTTGGAAGGGAATGAAGGTAAATTACGAAATGAGTACTTATATTGCTTAGTGCAAACGAACAAATTTACTCAAAACGCTAATAAGTCAGCAGGATCAAAAATGCCAAGGGCGGATTGGAATTATGTATCAGAGGTTATTTTTACAGTGCCACCGCTTGAAGAACAACAAAAAATCGCCTCCATCCTCTCCATTTGGAATAAGGCAATTGAGCTAAAAGAAAAGCTAATCGAGCAGAAAAAAGAGCAGAAAAAAGGGTTAATGCAGAAGTTGCTGACGGGTGAAGTGAGATTGCCTGGGTTTGATGGGGAATGGGAGGAATATGAAGTACAAGAGATATGTTCCTTAGGCAGAGGGAGAGTAATTAGTAAAAAAGAGATAGCTAAAAATATTGGCACATATCCTGTATATTCTTCACAAACATCAGATGAAGGAAAAATAGGCAGTATCAATACTTATGATTTTGATGGGGAATATATAACGTGGACTACAGATGGAGCAAATGCAGGTACAGTGTTTTATCGGAATGGAAAATTTAACTGTACAAATGTTTGCGGTATTTTAAAGCTGAATAAGGATAATATTGATGCTCGGTATCTTTCATATATATTGCAAGCAAATACAGACAAATATGTTGTAAGACATGGAAACCCCAAATTAATGAACAATATAATGGCAATCATTCCTGTGAGAATATTCAATAATTATAACTATCAGAAATATATTTGTGATTTATTTGATGTTTTAGATAAAGAGATAAAACTCTTTGAAAAAGAGGTTAAGGAAATAAAGCACCAAAAACAAGGTCTTATGCAACAACTCCTAACAGGAAAAATACGAGTAAAGGTGTAATATCTTTGCTCCTTTCCTTTATTATAAAAAAAACGGAGGAGGAAAAATGTCGATTCCACAAAATTATGATGAACGTTATATTAGCCAACAGCCTGCAATTGAGGTATTGCAAGGCTTAGGGTATGAGTACATAGATGCTGAACGTGCAGAGGCAATGCGTGAAAATCTCTATACCGTTTTGCTGAAAACTGTATTGGAAGAGAAACTGAAAGAGTTAAATTCTTATCAGTATAAAGGTATTACGTACAAGTTCAGTGATACAAATATCCAACAAGCGATACGTGATTTGGATGAGCCACTTACAAACGGACTTGTGAAGGCAAATGAAAGTATTTATGAAACGTTGATGTTGGGTAGAACTTACACTGAATTTCTGCCCGATGGCTCTAAGAAGTCGTTCACCATTCAATTCATTGATTGGGGAAATATTGAAAATAATGTGTTTCATATCGTAGAAGAGTATTCTGTCGAGCGTGTAGACGGCAGAAGTACGGTTCGCCCTGATATTGTGTTATTTGTGAATGGGATTCCATTTGCTGTCATTGAGTGTAAAAAGGCTTCAATTTCAATGGAACAAGGGATTAGCCAAATGATTCGAAATCAAAAAAATGACTACGTTCCTCAACTGTTTAAGTATGTGCAGATGGTCATGGCAACAAATAAAAATGAAACAAAATATGCGACATGTGGAACACCGAAGAAGTTCTGGTCAGTGTGGAAAGAAGAGCATGAGGAATGGTTAGATCATTGGTTAGATCAAACCGTTGCGAACCGATTGCCAACGATGCAAGACAAAAACATCATTTCCTTGTTTCACCCAGAACGACTTCTTGAATTGACGTGTTTCTTTACACTATTTGATAAAGATATAAAAAAGGTGACTCGATATCAGCAATATTTTGCGATCAAAGAGATATTGAATACAATCCAAGAGCGGGATGAAAACGGTAATCGACAGAGCGGGGTCATCTGGCACACGCAAGGTAGTGGGAAATCGCTCACAATGGTGATGCTTGCTCGTTATATTTTATCGGAATTAAATGACTACCATCCAAAAATTATTGTTGTAACAGACAGGGTAGAACTGGATAAGCAAATCCACAAAACGTTTAATCACACGAGATTAAAAGCAAGTAGAGCCACATCTGGAAGCCATTTAGTTTCGCTGATTGAAGATGGGAATGCTGATATAGTCACGACATTAGTGCATAAATTCGATACGGCATCAACAAAACAACAGCCAATTGAATCAAAAGATATCTTTGTACTTGTCGATGAGTCGCACAGAACCCAATATGGAGAATTGCACATTAAAATGAAGAAAGTGTTCCCAAATGCCTGCTACTTAGGCTTTACAGGAACACCTCTGATGAAAAAAGAAAAAAGCACGATGATCAAATTCGGTAAACTCATCCATAAGTATACAATTGCCGATGGCGTAAAAGATCGTGCAATCGTTCCGTTGTTGTATGAAGGGAAAATGGTTGATCAAACGGTTAACAAAGTAGCGATTGATAACCGATTGTCGATGATTACTCGTCATTTGAATGATAAGCAGAAAGACGAAGTAATGAAAAAATGGAGCCATTTTGAACGAATTGCTTCATCCGATCAACGCATTAGTATGATTGCGTTTGATATTAATGAACATTTTTATCGCAATTACAAAACACAAGGTTCTCAGTTTAAAGCAATGCTTGCTACCAATAGCAAGATGGAAGCGATTCGTTATTTGGAAGCGTTTGAAGAGCTGGGCGATTTAAACTGTGCTGTCGTTATCTCTCCACCAGACCAACGAGAAGGTCATGATGCGATAGATGAAGAATCGAATGATAAGATCCAACGTTTTTGGCAACGAATGATGAATCGGTATGGGACAGCAGAAGACTATGAAGATGCCATTAAAGATGAGTTTATTCATGGTGATGATATTGATTTACTTATTGTAGTAGACAAACTACTGACAGGTTTTGATGCTCCAAGGGCTTCGATTTTATATATTGATAAGCCAATGAAAGAACATACGCTACTACAGGCGATTGCCAGGGTGAATCGTCTGTATGAAGGTAAAGACTACGGTTTAATCATTGATTACCGAGGGCTTTTATCTAAGTTGGATGAAGCTTTGCAAATGTATTCAGGAGCAGGATTAGAAAACTTCGATCCATCTGATTTAAAAGGTGCAATCCATGATGTTATTACTGTGATTGGTTCACTTCGTCAGCATCATTCCGACTTACTGCAACTCTTTTCTTCTATTAGAAATAAACAAGATGTAGAAGAGTATGAGGTATTGTTAGAAGACGAGGAAAAAAGAGAAACGTTTTATGATACACTAAGCCAGTTTGGCCGCAACCTTGGTATCGCATTGGAATCTGAACGAATTTATAATGCATTACAACCAGAGGAACTTGCCACATATAAAAAGGACTTAAAGTTTTTCCAAGAACTACGAAAAAGCGTAAAGTTGCGTTATTCGGATACGATTGATCATAAGGAATATGAAGCGAAAATGCAAAAACTAATGGATCAATATATTTCTGCTGAACAAATCATACGTATAACAAACCCAGTTGATATTCTCAATGAAAAGCAGTTTGAAGAGGAACTGGAGCGTTTGGAATCGAAACGGGCTAAAGCAGATGCAATCCGCACCCGTTTAACGAAAAGTGTTCATGCAAAATGGGATGAAAACCCCGCTTATTATAAGAAGTTTTCTGAGCGGATTCAGGAAGTGATTCAGGAGTATAAGGATAAGCGGATTTCTGAAGCGGAATACTTAAATAAGATGAAAGATATTATGAATGATTATCGGACTGGTGAATCCAAAGAGGACTATCCAAGCGTCATTAAAGAAAATAAAGATGCACAAGCTTTTTACGGCGTGACGAAAGATATATTATCTGAGACGAAGGAAACATCTGCAAGTTACGGAGAGGACCTTCTTGGCGAATTAGCTTTGAAGATGGATGAAATTATTAAACAACATCAAAAGGTAGATTGGCACAATAACCTGCAAATTCACAATCGCATCGCACAAGACTTAGATGACCTTTTATACGATTTCTCTAAAGAACAAGGCGTCGAGATGGACTATGATACGATTGATAAGGTAATTGAACAAATCAAAACAACAGCGATCAGACGCTACTAATGGTTGTGAACAACATGGAAAAACATCAAATCTACTACAGTAATAAACGAATTGATTTTTTTATCGAACGGAAAAACGTTAAAAATATCAATTTAAACATTAAGCCTGATATGACGATTCAAGTATCAGCGAATGAAAAAGTGCCACTTGACTTTATCTATGATTTTGTGAAGAGCAAAGGGGCATGGATTGTTAAGAATGTAAAAACTTTCGAGGAAGTCATGCCACATAAGCGAAATGAACGGGAATATGTAAGTGGAGAATCTTTTCGCTATTTAGGAAAGCAATATCGCCTGCGTGTCGAAAAGACGACAGACGAGGAAATGGTCAAGTATTTTCGAGGTTTTATTTACTTATATGTGAAAGACCTGCAAAACTTTCAACGAAAAGAAAAGCTGATGGATAGCTGGTATCGAGAAAAGGCACTCAAAATATTTCAAGAATCCCTCGACAAAATGAGTGAGAGTATGAAGAAATACGGGGTAGGAAAGCCATCTTTGGACTTTCGAACAATGAAAGCACGTTGGGGATCAGCATTAATCGAGAAAAACACCATCCTTCTTAATACAGAGCTGATAAAAGCTCCTAAGCATTGTATTGACTATGTTGTTTTACATGAGCTGATTCATTTTAAATATAACGATCACAGCGATAACTTCTACAACATGCTGTTCACGCTTATGCCTGACTGGCAAAAACGGAAAGCCATACTCGACGAAGAGATTGTCCAAGAACTTTAACAACACGAACTCACAACAAGATAAGAAGGGAAGGCAGTTTCTAATTGGATTAGAGCTGTCTTTTTTTATTGAAAGGATGTAAATATGGCAGTCCTTTATCAAGTATTAATAATGGAACTGCCTTGTCTATTGTGCATTTTTATTTGTTGGAATATTTGTCTGTGAAATCAAGAAGAAGCTGTGCAATTATGTCTTGGATTTTCAGATGAGGAAATTCATTCTCGCAAGTGGCTATGAAATTTTGGTAGAGATCGTCACTCATGCGAAAGTTTTTGCTGGAGATTTTAGAGGTGGAACGGAAAATACGCTTGTCAATGATGTAGTCGCCGTTGTGTTTATATCGTTCTATTAAACTCTTCAAAAGGGAAAAGTTCTTCTTAATATAGTCCATTTCGGAATCGGTTTGGTCAGAAATAGTGGAAACCTGACTCTCATCACGAACAAATTTGTAATACTGGTTTTCCCGTTTAATATAAGCATAATCATCTTCTTGCATCAGTTTTGTAAAGGTAGAATAGTTCATTTCAAGAGCATCCGCTACTTTTTGTAAATCAAAACCATCCCTTTTTAGCAACTCGATTACGATAGCTACATTGAAGCTTAGATTGTAGTAGCTTCTTTTCCTCAAGAATTGGCTTTTCATCTTCTAGTCGTTCATCATTCATCCTTAAAACCAGCTGTTCAATGAAATAAGGCTCGGTTACTGTTCGTTTTAATTCTTCTATAATTTGCTGCTCGGCTCTATCAGCATTGATACTATAAGCTTTACATACAGTAATCCCTTTAGATTTATATTGACCACATTGATAATAGCGATATGATATAGATAAAGGGATTATAAAGGTAACACAATTTCAACGTACTTTATTTGGTCTTTGGAACAATCAATAAATTATAAAGAATATTGGAGGATTTTATGAAAACAAAGTTAACAGCCCAAGAAACTCCTTTACATAAAGTATTTTCAGATGATTATTTGTTCACTGTTCCTTCTGTCCAACGACCATACTCGTGGACAACAGATGAAGCAGGAGAACTTTTGGATGATATATTGGAATTTATTAATCACTATGGTATTACAGAAAATAATGTCAGTAATGTTGACGAACCTTATTTTCTAGGGAGTATTGTTTTAGTAAAAAATGATGACCCAAAATCTGAAATTCTGGATGGCCAACAACGATTGACTACACTTACTATTTTATTTTCTGTATTACGTGACGTTCTAAGTGATGATTACGCTAATGATATCGAACAAATGGTGGTACAGAAGGGTAGCAAGATACTAGGTACACAGGATACATATCGACTACATTTACGTAAAAGAGATGATGAGTTCCTAAAAAAGTACATACAAGAAAAAGGCATGACACATAAGGTAACAAAAGACACACGATTCAAGACGGATAGCCAAAAGGCTATTCGAGATAATGCAATGTATTTTATGGAACGCTTAAATGAGTTAGATGAAGATACAGTAAAGACACTTCCATTAGTATTAGCAACTTTATGTTTTATTGTTGTCGTTTCTACCCCAAATTTTGATTCGGCTTTTCGCATATTTACTGTTCTAAATGACCGAGGGTTGGATTTACTCCCAAGTGATATTTTTAAAGCACGCGTAATTGGAACAATCCCTGATAATGAACAAGATTCCTATACAAGTAAGTGGGAAGATGTTGAAGTCTCATTGGGACGCGATAGATTCAACAAGTTGTTTGATCATATCAGGATGATAATCCAAAAAAGAAAAGGTAGTGCAAATTATAAAGATGAATACGAGGATATCTTCTCTAAAGTAACCGGGAAATACTTCATTGATGATATATTAATTCCGTATAGTGAAATTTATCTAAAACTCATTGATTATCGATCTTTTTACAGTCATCAGCCAAAGATAATAAAAGTATTAAGCTTGCTTAATCGGATTGATAACAATGACTGGATTCCTGTGGCAATGTATTATATTCAAGAATATAACGAAAAACTGGAAGAGTTTTTAAGTTTACTAGAACAGTTTGCGGGAATCAGCATGGTGCTGCGGAAAAACTTCAATTGGCGAATGTCCAAGTACTCACAGATACTAAGGCAAATGGAAAAAGGAGTCAATGTGTTTTCTGAAGAATCTTTATTAAAGGTATCAGATGATGACAAAAAGGCTGTTTTGGAAAAATTAAATGGCGATGTGTATACAGGGTTAAAAGATACTGTAAGGAGATACGTACTGCTACGCCTAGACTCATTACTAACAAAAGGACAACCTTTCTATGATCATTCCGTTATTACTGTTGAGCACGTCCTTCCACAAACACCTAAAGAGGGTAGTGATTGGTTGGTAAATTTCTCTGATCCATCTGAGTATGTGCATAAACTGGGTAATTTAGTTCTATTAACTCGATCCAAAAATTCTCAAGCTCGAAACTATGATTTTAATAAAAAGAAAACATCATATTTCCAACCCAAGAATGGAGTTACGACTTTTGCGTTAACTACTCAAGTAGTTCAAGAAAATGAATGGACGCCTGAGGTTCTCGAAGCAAGACAAAAGAATTTGATTAACCTATTGAGGCAAGCATGGGATCTTAATGTAACAAATAACAGTAGTACACCTAACAATGAGGACAAGAACAATAATTCAAATGAAAGATATTTATATAAAAAGTATTTTATAAATGCGGCTAGGGGAGCAAATGCAACTGGAATCTCAGTGCCAAGCGGATTTAAAGTATTAAAAAGTTCATTGTTTGCTGATCCGGTCAGCGATTCTTTTCAACAAGGGTATGTAGATTTAAGGGAAGACCTAATAGAGAAAGGCTTGTTAGTAGCTAAAGAAAGCGGAGGATTACAACTTGTAGAAGATTACATTTTTTCAAGTGCATCAACTGCTGCAGCTTTGGTTATGGGGCGTAGTGCTAATGGATTAACGGAATGGAAGACAGCAAGTGGAGAGCTGTTAAGGGATCATGAGTAAAAGGGGTTAGGTGTTGAGGGACGAATATCTTGATTTATTTTACTGATGGAGCAGGATAATCGTCCCTATGTTTTATTAGAGCTTGTTCAAAAAGCCATAAAATCCGAAAAAAAACTTAGACGGAATAAACAACACCAATCGCAAAAGTGCGTTATAATAGACGTATAAACTATATTGGTTGGTGTTTATTTATGCGTACAAAGAATAGATTAAATCCGGATGAGTCTCAGT
>NZ_JAMBOS010000043.1 GCF_023715705.1 Halalkalibacter oceani | reverse complement strand
ATTCCGAGAAAATGGTCTCGTTAGATTCTTTAAGACCATTGAAATTTTCTTAACGTTGTTAAAAATGGGGGAATCGTCTCGAAAATGTGCTTAGCGTTGTAAATCCGCATTTTCCTGACGCTACCCCATAACCAGGTATTCTCAAACTAGTAAACCACTAGAAGTATTTTATAAGCGCTAGAACTTTTTTTAAAACATTACGTCTTTATTTCATATCTACAAAATGACTGAGTTGAAAATAGGTGTTTGCACCTGTTTGGACCTGTTTAATTTAACTGCAAATAGGCTTTGCAAAAATCAATCGCCCTGTACTTGTTTGTAATGCCTTCGAAACAACAACAATTACATTCTGCCCTATATGTTCTTGGCCATCATCAACTACGATCATTGTCCCATCATTAAGATAGGCAATACCTTGATGATATTCTTTTCCGTGCTTTATAATTTGTACCTTAAGTTTTTCACCGGGTAGGACAATAGGTTTCATTGCATTTGCCAAATCATTAATGTTCAGAACCTTAATACCTTGGAGTTCGCATACTTTATTTAAATTAAAATCATTTGTAATGACGACACCTGGTAAAACTTTTGCTAACTTTACTAGCTTACTATCCACCTCTTGTATATCTGGAAATTTGCCTTCATAGATTTCAATTTCAACATTAGCATGTAAATTGTTTCGTATTTTATTAAGAATATCTAAACCGCGCTGACCACGAATTCGTTTTAATTTATCAGACGAGTCTGCAATATGTTGTAGTTCTCCTAACACAAAATCTGGAATAACTAATGTCCCTTCTATAAAACCCGCCTCACAAATATCTGCAATTCTACCGTCAATAATCACGCTCGTATCGAGAATTTTCATTTCTATTCTGTTTTTCTTATGTGCTCCTTCTTCCGCTTTCTTCTTGTCTTTACTGAAGTGTCTTGTTAAAGAAAATAAATTATTTAACTCATGACGTTTCTTAAATCCAATCTGATAACCTAAGTAGCCAATAAAAATCGTTACAAAAATTGGTGAAATTGTACTTACAACAGGAATTTGAATGGCACTAATAGGAATTCCAATTAAATACGCAACGATAAGTCCGAGAATCAATCCCATCGTACCAAATATCACATCCGTTACTGGTGCTTTAATTATGGATTCCTCCATTAGCTTCATTAAATTGACAATATAATGAGTCAGCCCAAATGTCGTATAATAGAAAATAATTACTCCAAAAGCTGTACCTACATAAGGATTTATCAACCATAAAGGTATTTCTCTTAAAACATTACTAATTTCTGGAATGAATAAATAACCTAACGTTCCTCCAATAAATATAAATAATAAATGCACAAGACGGTTTAACACTATTTACCTCCTGCTTTTTCTTTTTGAGGAGTTTTCAACTTTCAACTTTCAACTGTTAGCTGATTTCTGGACTCCACTATCTATTGAACTACTTATAATGACAATTAGGGCACACAATAATTTGTCGAGTTGATTTGCTAAATAGAGAAATAAAGGAGTTCTAACATTTCCGGCAAACTTTTATATATTAATTTACCATTTTTATTGGACTTCAGGAAATTTAGGAAAATCCTATCATTCCTATCACTAGTTCAGAGATTAAACAAATAAAAAGGTCGGTATTTTGCATTTCAGATTATTATTACTGCTTTGTACGAATTGGTCTTTATCTTAATTGTAGACAATAAATTTGAAGAAAACGTGAATTTAAATTTATTAGGGAATACTTATTTTCTTTTTAATATAGTGTTTCTGTTAAATTGCTGATTTCATTAACTCATCTTTTAAAATCCTTTTTATTATTTTCTTGTGGTTAAATCGTGTTCTTCATTTTTAGCAATAATACTCATTGTTTCTTATAAAAACCATTATGATAAATAACACGGTATGAATTATAAAAAAGACAACCCTAGTCCTTTTTGGAACCAGAGTCGACTTGAACGTATATATTCGTAATGAATTTTACTCTTTTTCCTGAAATAATGCAGTAGATAAATATCTTTCTCCCGTATCAGGTAAAATAACAACCATAGTTTTGCCCTTGTTTTCAGGGCGTTTACCTAGTATAGAAGCTGCATGAAGAGCTGCACCGGAGGAAATTCCAACTAAGATACCTTCTTCCCTCGCAAGCTTACGCGCAGCTTCAAAAGCCTCCTCATTACTAATCTGAATAACTTCATCATAGCTATCAACATTTAACACCTTTGGAACAAAACCAGCACCTATTCCTTGTATTTTATGAGGCCCCGGATTTCCTCCAGATAAGACAGGAGATGCAAGTGGTTCAACGGCTACAGAAAGGAAAGATGATTTTCGTTTTTTTAGTACTTCTGAGACACCAGTGATCGTCCCACCGGTACCAATCCCGCTAATTAGGATATCAACCTCTCCTTCAGTATCAGCCCAAATTTCTTCGGCCGTGGTTTTTCTATGGATTTCTGGATTAGCCGGATTATCAAACTGTTGTGGCATATACGCATTTGGTGTACTTTCAACTAGTTCGTTAGCTTTTTCAATTGCACCTTTCATTCCTTTTGCTCCCTCTGTTAAAACTAACTCTGCCCCTAGGGCTTTAAGAATATTACGACGTTCAATACTCATCGTTTCAGGCATAACGAGGGTACACTGATAACCTTTGGCTGCACATACATATGCTAGTGCAATTCCCGTATTCCCACTGGTTGGCTCAATTATGACTGTCTCTTTATTAATGAAACCTTGTTCTTCGGCAACACTTATCATCGCAAATCCGATCCGGTCCTTGACACTAGACAATGGATTAAAGTACTCCAGCTTTGCTAAAACTTCAGTACATGTGCTGTCACTAATTTCGTTGAGTCTAACTAAGGGTGTTCTACCGATTAACTCTGTGATGTTTTTAGCTATCTTCGGACGATTTAAATCCACTATGAAACTCCTCCTTAGAATTAATATTTTAATTGTTCATATTTATCATAGGATTAAAATGTGTTGAAACTATGAAAGATATAAAAAATAATAAACTCTTTATGAAGAAACAAAACTTAATCAAACACCTTCAATTGTATCTGTGTTATCCCTACTAATCCGGAAACTTTCTTCGGTTAGTTTATGTCTAAATAAGGTACTCTAAATAAGCTGACATTTACTGTTAATAGTTTTTACGTAATTTACTTTGCCTACTTTTCCCATATCGCGTCATTCCTTGTGGCTTATATACTGACAAGATAATAGTTAAAAACAACACCACTAATCCACCCCCAGCATGAAGAAGTTGGCCCCACAGACCATCAAAGTTAAAAGCACCAGTCTGATGGGTGATATTCGCTAGATAACTAACTGTCGGCATATTTAAAAGCAAAACAACAGTTGCAACTATGGTAAGAAGAAGTTTAAAGAGAATCCAATAATGCCTAAATAAGCCCCAGGCGGTCCCGAGTGACATGACAAGCCCAGTTAGAAAAGAAACGAGTGCTAATGGGACAATGACATACCATCCAATAATCTCCATAGCACTCCACGCAACTCGCCCCGTTTGAACATCTTGCGTTGTCAATGCAGCTATTACGAG
Organism: Halalkalibacter oceani; assembly: GCF_023715705.1. Lineage (GTDB taxonomy): Bacteria > Bacillota > Bacilli > Bacillales > Bacillaceae_D > Halalkalibacter > Halalkalibacter oceani_A. The sequence continues at coordinate 8,713 of NZ_JAMBOS010000043.1, read as the reverse complement.
AGCTATGTATCCAAATACCGCTCCCAACCAGCCAACTGTAGATGTAATATGTATCGTGAGTGTTAATTTGCGAAACCATGGTACCATAATCATTAATAACTACCTCCGGACGCTAAATGGCGACCTGGTCCATGATCGCCTGTGAAGATCATTATGATAACTAGTACAGCTATGAGGATCACAATGATTCCTATTACCTTAACCCAGGTTGGTGTTCTATGGTTAGAATCAGAGCCGGAATTTTCCATATCCTTATCAATTTTAGTGTCTGATGAAAACTTTTTCATTTAGGTAACCTCCAAATTATAATCTACAGTTAAGTATAACAATTTTTTATGAACATTCGATGAATAGATTTTCTCTTTTTAGCTATCAAAGAACAGATGGTTTATCGAATTCTTCTCTTTCATATGTTATATCCTTTTTCCAATTCCACTAACAAAACACTTAATAATTTTTCATCAAGGAGACACAAACGTGTCGTTCTACAAACTTTCTACAAAATTTATTTATAATATGTGGTTAGAATATAAAATCTAGAGGCGAAATCAAGGAAACTTAGATTTTTGTGATGACTACCTTAGGGAGAGGAATAGCTAAAAAGATATAAAGCAAACAAGAACAAATACTAGCTAATATCCGCATCTTGATATTTAAGATCCTTACAAAAATTGCATTTTCAAAATATGTGTATAGCTGATTTGTCAGACTTTTATAGCCTCAAAAAGTATAGGAGATGTATTATGATATATGGAATAGAAAGCAGAAGGTTAATTTTTATTCGACATCTAGGCGTAGCGGTATTTTCCGCTATATTGGTTTATTTGTTTTATCTATCTTATTCAGCATGGGGGGTTGTTCCTGCTTTATTCCCAGATTGGGGAGCTGATCATCCATTTTGGAGGGCATGGGCACATGCGGCATTTGTTCTTCTTTTCCTTACCCTGATCATTTCACCAGCTGCCACACTATGGCCCCCTATTAAACGATTGTATTCTTGGAGGCGTGAATTGGGTATATGGTTTGCTGTGTTATCTTTCGGACATGGTTACGCTATATGGGACCGTTGGGCGCGCTGGGATGTGGCAAGATTATTTGGATTTGAATATATGGAAGACGTAGGTGGATATATTCTCTTTAGACCAGAGGTTGGCATAATGAACATGATGGGACTTATAATAGCTCCTATGATCATCTTACTTGTCGTTACTTCTTTTGACGGGGCAGTAAAGTTACTCGGAGCATCTGCGTGGAAGTGGCTTCACACCACATTAGTACATGTTATTTTCTATATTGTTATGATTCGCGGTGTATTGTATCTTTTTTATTTCTTTCAATATTCACCTCCTAACTGGCGGGCGTATCCTCCAATTTGGTTCTTATATGTTTTTCTTGGGATGGCTATTTTTGTCGTTTTACTTCAGGCGTGCGCCTTTACTAAGACTGTACTCCATCGGAGAGGACGCAAACAAAAGAATGGTATTATCCAGATAGCTGCAGTAATTGGTATAGCCATAATGTTTGCAATGCCTTTAGTGCTAATGATGGGAACGGTTGCGTATTTTGACAATCGAACGATAAAAGAACCACCCGAGTTTACCCAGGCCGCAGAAGATTATGCACAAAATTTTGAAATGGTTATCCATGAAGAAAACCAGAATATTTACATTTGGGCAAAAAACCTTGACAGTGCACCATACTTTCGCCAAATGACCGAAATATCAGGGGAGAAGGTTCTGAACCAGATATACCGTTACGACGATCAGACTTTATATATGGAAGAACTAGATGCTGACATGGAGCTTGTTTGGTCTAAAATAGAGAATGTGAGACCAGAAGATATTGGAATTTTAGAAGTTGCCATAGAAACAGGGGGATGGGCAGAACAGTACGGAGCAGGAGAACACAAAATTCCATTTTCTAGTGGAGAATTACAAGTCTCCATTCATAATGTAGGAGAAATCATTCCCGATACGGTGTTTGAAATTCCCGATGATATTGAATTTAGTTCACCTTAATGAGGTATCTGTAAGTCAATTCTGAAATTATACATTGTAGTTTGGCTATATATGAAGAGCTTGTTTTTACAATCACATTGAATTTGTAGAGACAAGCTCATTTTTTTCATAAAACATGGAATATAGGAATCGATTATAAATCCTTATTCATTACCAACAAATTACTTTCCCACAAAAAAACATTATAATTATATTTCAACGTGTAACACGCTAACTAATTTAATAAAATTATTTTTAAACTTTTGCTAGTCTCTAATTTACATAAGATTGAAATCCGAACTTTAAGAGGAGAGGTTGACATAGGAACCTCTCCTCCATTTATTAATGTCCTCCGTGGTCATCTCCACCTAATGAGACAATTTCCAGTTTTTCATCTAATATACCTTGAGTTGTAAATGGAATATCAGTAAATGTACCAATTATAAAGCCATGGTTATATGGTCCTTCTGTTGGTTCTTCCTGAAATGCGGGTTTAACTTTGGCAAGATACTGATAAAGTTCATCTGTGGTTTCACCTTCATCTAACAACATCATTGGAGCATGCTTTCCTAAATGAGCAAAAGGAGCAGCCGCAATGGCAAGTTCAGGTGTATTAGTTGATGAAAACACAAAACCGTGCCCAGGACTAGTAATTCCCCAACCAAATCCTGTTTCAGCATCTTTATATGAGGCGAATTCAATGGATTGAGCTACTGGATTATCCCCTTCAATTCGATGGACTGTTCCATAAGTTTCTAACTCTTGAGCAATCTCTTCAGAAATAATATCTTCTGGTCCTGCAAGATAGATCGTTACCCCGTTCTCTCTTGCATTAAGAGCATCAATTGTTTCATGAGGAATCCCATCATTATCAACATAAAGTAAAGATTCGTTCATGTGAGCAATCCAATTCCCAACAGAAATCGTATATTCTTTTGCTTCTTCCTCAGAAGAACCAATTATTACATTTGGATGAACTTCGTTAATAGTTTCTGTGAATTTTTCTTCAATGTTTCTAGCGAAATCAGCTGCATTTTCACCTTGTACTTGTTCAACATTATATGAGTTTAATTTATTCAATTCCGCTTCTGGAAGATCCCCAACCACAAGTACTTGAATGTCTTCACTATTTCCTTTTGGTTGTAGTCGATTGAGTTCATTTAATACATCGTCAGAAATTTCTCCGTCCCAATACAGCATAGGACCATCATTAGGATGGTGAACCAACGTTAGGGCGGCTAAGGAATATTGCCATTGATTTAAAGGAGCCAATATAACTGTCCCAGGTTGATTTTCCTCATGGGTTGCTGGCCAAACAGTTTGAGAAACGTGAATGGATAATTGGATAGGATCATCCTCATTTATTCGAGTAATGTTTTTAGTATTTACGACCTTTAATTCATCAGTTGCTAAATTATTGAGGTTCTCCGGAGCTTTTGCCGCTTCCTGTTCTAAATTCGATCTATCTACGTTAACTGAGTCACCCTGGTGCCCTTCATGATCCATCTCTTCGTCCATATGATCCATTTCTTCGCTTTTTTCGATATCCTGATGCCCTGCATGATCTTCTTCGGCTTGGGTACAAGCGGCAAGGAGCATACTTAACAGTAAGAAGGAGACAACTAACATCAACTTAGTAGCTTTTGATTTTTTCAATTTATCCATTCCTTTCTAATGAATAACTCCATTTATCTCTCCTGCCTTTATCTTATCCAAATTAACTCTACTCAATCGTTGATTTGAATTTTTTAAGTCTTAAAGTGTTTAACACAACCGAAACAGAACTAAATGCCATTGCTGCTCCGGCTATCATAGGATTCAGCAGAATTCCAAATTGGGGATATAGTAAACCCGCTGCTACTGGAATCAAGACAATGTTATAACCAAATGCCCACCCAAGGTTCTGCCAGATCATCTTCATCGTTGATTTAGATAGTCTGAGGGCCGTTACAACGCTTTTAATATCACCACGCATCAAAGTGATATCTGCGGTTTCCATCGCAACATCCGTCCCCGTTCCAATGGCAATTCCTACATCGGCTTGAGCGAGTGCAGGAGCATCATTGATACCATCACCGACCATAGCCACCATTTTTCCTTCTCCTTGTAGTTTTTTTACTTCTTCTGCCTTATGTTCAGGTAACACCTCAGCAATATAGTTATCGATTCCGGCTTCCTTTGCAATCGCTTTGGCCGTTCGTTTATGATCGCCTGTTAACATAATCACTTCAATACCCATCGATTTTAAGGCTTTGATTGCTGGGATGGTTCCTTTTTTCAATGTATCAGCTACTGCTATGATCCCTGCAAATTCCCCGTCAATCCCAACATACATGGGTGTTTTCCCTTGATCAGCTAATGTAATTGCTTTTTCTTCGTATAACCCCAAATCAATATTGTATTTACTCATCAGTTTGATGTTGCCAATTAAGACTTCTTTGTTATTTAATGTGGCAAGTAATCCGTGACCAACAATCGCTTCGAAAGATTCAGGGTCATTTATAGGAAGGTCTTTTTCTTTGGCAGCTTCCACAATGGCTTCACCTAATGGATGCTCTGATGCAGTTTCAACTGATGCAGCTACTTGCAATAGTTCCTGTTCACTTACTATATCAGTTGTAATGATATCTGTTAGTTTTGGCTTGCCTTCCGTTATGGTACCGGTCTTATCTAAAACAACAGTCTTAATTTTATGGGCACGTTCTAAACTTGTAGCATTTTTAATTAGGATGCCATTTTCAGCTCCTTTTTCTGTACCAACCATGATTGCTGTTGGTGTTGCCAAACCTAACGCGCAAGGACAAGCAATAATAAGAATCGCAATAAAGGTAGTTAATGCGAAAATCAGACTTGGGTCCGGACCGACAAAATACCAAACAATAAATGAGACTACCGCTATTAGTAAGACTGCCGGTACAAAGTAAGCAGAAATTAAATCAACGACACGTTGAATGGGAGCTTTCGAACCTTGAGCTTCATTAACCATTCGAATAATTTGTGCGAGTGCCGTTTCTTTCCCTACTTTTGTTGCACGAAAACGGAAACTTCCAGATTTGTTAATAGTCGCACCGATAACCTCATCTCCAGATACTTTTTCTACTGGGATAGACTCACCGGTTAACATGGATTCATCTATCGTAGATCTACCTTTCGTGACGACTCCATCGACAGGAATACGTTCACCTGGCCTTACAATGATCTCATCATCAATCTTTACTTCATCAGCAGAAATTTCGAGTTCATTTCCATCTCTAATCACTCTGGCTGTTTTTGCTTGCAAACTCATTAATTTCTTAATTGCCGTAGAGGTTTGCCCTTTTGCTTTCGCTTCAAAGTAACGTCCTAAGAGGATAAGCGTCGTAATAACGGTTGTGACATCGTAATAAAGTTGGTACGGGAAGCCCATTGCCGTAAGCTGATCCGGAAATAACGTCATCGCACCACTATAAAGCCATGCAGCTGACGTGCCCATTGCTACTAATACATTCATATCTGCTGAACCATTTCTTAATACCTTATAGCTATGTTTGTAAAATCTCCAACCAGGTACGAGTTGGATGTAACTTGTTAACACAAGTAAGAATAAAGGATTAGACAAAAATGTCGGTACCCATGCTCCCCAGCCATGCATCATGTGAGGGATGCTACCAACTAACACAACGGTTGTTAAGACGGCTGCTACTGTAAAATCTTTTAAAAGCTTTCTCGTTTCTACCTCTTGCTCATCAGATTCTTCTCTCTGTTCATTTTCATTGATAATTGATGCTTCATATCCTATCTTTTCAATTCGTTTTATAACAGCTTCGGGATCTAATATTCCTTTTTCTCCTTCAACCTGAGCTTGATTAGCAGCCAGGTTCACATTAACAGATTGCACACCTTCTACTTTTGCAATAGCCTTTTCCACACGGGTAACACATGATGCACATGTCATTCCCTTTACAGAAAATAGAACCTTTCTTTGATCATCGTTATCAATGGGCTTAGCATCATATCCAGCCTTCTCAATAGCCTTTATAATTGCCTCAGACATTTCTATTGTTTCATCCGCTTCAACTTGAGCTTGATTGGCTGCCAGGTTTACATTAACAGATCGAACACCCTCTACTTTTGAGATCATCTTTTCAACGCGATTGACACAAGAGGCACATGTCATTCCTTTTACCGAAAATATCATCTTACTCACCTGATTCCCCTCCTTTACAATTCGAATAATACTGTTATTGTGATCATATTTCCCTTATAGATTACCAAAAGAATGTAAAGAAAATATGTGAGATACATCACAGATTCTTCTTTGTTCTATAAGTATCTTCATTTAGATAAAGCTAATGAAAATAGTGAAGAAGGTCGTACTAAAATCGTGCGACCTCACTTATATGATCCCATGCAACTACTTCATTCTACATCATATCCTTGTTCTTCAATCTCATGAATAATTTGATCTAATGAAATAACACCAGAATCATAATTAAGGTTTACTTTCCCTTCAGACAGCATAACTTTTACTGAGTTGACACCATTTAACTTTCCTATATTGTTTTCTATTGTACTTATGCAATGCCCACACGACATTCCGTTCACTTTTAATGTTTTTTGTTCCATTATTTTAACCTCCTAAAATAAATGATATGATATTTTCTTTTCAAACTAAGTTTACTATACCCCCCTACGGTAATCAAGTTAATTACTTCGTTGAAATTGAACACTTATTGAACAGAAGGAGGGATCAAAAAAGTATGCATACTAACTTTAAGAATTTCAGAATATAAAAGGATAAAAAAAGAAGGAATGAAAATAATCATCCCTCCTTTAATATCTTATCTTGGTATATAACGAAACGGATCAACAGCATTTGACTTTGCCGCATTCCATCCACCTTCATGCACTTCAAAATGAAGATGTGCACCAAATGATTGGCCTGTATTCCCCATAAGTCCTATACGTTGCCCTTTTGACACACGTTGTCCAGATGAAACTTCACGATTCTCCATATGAGCGTATAAGGTTGTAATTAATCGTCCATCTACCTGGTGAGCAATTAATACCACATTACCATAGCTTGATGAATAATAAGACTGGACAACTGTTCCATCTTGAACAGCAACAATAGGAACATCACCAGTCCGTCCATTTTTACCAATATCAATTCCATAATGCATTTGTCCACCAAAAACAGCTCGAGGACCAAATGTCGATGTGATCGAGCCTGTTGCCGGTCGCATAAAACCAGAGCTAGTTACTGACGGTGAACTATGGACTTGAGACGTACTTCCATTCGAATTATTGGAATTTGAGTTGTTCGCACTTCCTGAATTACTCCTAGATGTTGTTGCAGCAGCTTCGGCATTCTGACGCTTTTGTTCTTCTTCAGCTTCGCGGCGTAGACGTTCTTCGTGTGCAGCTAATTCATTCTTAAGTGCCTGTTCTTGAGCACGTAAAATTTCGTCTGCTCCTTCGAGTTCACCTAGATCTGTATGTAGCTCGTCCTCTTGTTGTTCGACTAATTTCATTATTTTTTCTTTCTCATCACGCTGCTTCTCAAGCTTTTCCATTAAATTTTCTAATTCTATCAAATGTCCTTCTAACGTCTGCAGCTCTTTTTCTACCTTCTCTTTAGCTTGCTCTAACTCAAGATGATCTTCAATATGGGCATCTAAAATATTACGGTCTTGCTGGGCTATGACTGCTAAGGCACTCAAACGGTCTAAGAAATCACCAAAAGATTTGGCCCCTAAGACTACTTCTAAATAATTAATTGAGCCACCTGACTGATACATAGAGCGAGCTCGATCTTTTAACAATTTGTCACGTTCTGTTATACGTTCTTCAATGATAATTATTTCTGCTTGTAACTTTTCTATATTTTCTCTAACTTGGTTAATCTCTGCACGCTTCTCGCGAATTTTTTGATTCGTTTCTGCGTACTCATGGTCTAATCGTTCAATTTCATTTATGATTTCTTTTTTCTCTCGCTCTAATTGTTCGAGTTCTATTTGCTTCTCCCCAGCTTCTTTTTTATTTCCTTCACGTTCTTTTTCAATGTCAGATAATTTGCTTTGTATATCACTGTTTGCTAATACTGTCTGGTTTAAAGGATCTACGGTAAGAGATCCTACTAGCAATAGAGTTATCGCTATAGCCCTGGCTTTCTTTTTCATACAATATTCTCTCCTTGATAGTCATTAAGATTTCGTTTAGTTAATTTCAAAAAGTTCAAATATTAATCCAAATTTGTTTTCAGGTCAAAGCTACTGTTAAGAATTTCATATGAAATTCTTAACAGTAGCTTCATAGATTAAGATTGGAGCATAGCTTAAAGTTCAAATAAGTAGTTTCTCTTATTTATATATCTTATCCATGGTGGATTTTGCTGAATTCTGATAGAATTTCTTTTTTCTTGTCGTATCTTGAATCATTTTACCATTTAGGAAGAGAAATTTTTGAGCAATTATATTACAGTTTCATTTCATATGCTTACTTAATGTTTAAATTAAGTTCATTTCTCTAATTAACTTTGGAAGATGAATTAAGCCTAGTTATTCTTGAATGAGGGAGAAATAAAAGAAAGTTGGGTTAATTTTAATGGTGTTTTTGACACCCTTAAATTACCGAAAGTTGACGGTATTGCCTGTCCAGAATTAGTCGATTATAATGTCCGTATATAATTCGAAACATTTCGACATTTTTAATTCTGAGGAAAGGAAAAAGACATC
>NZ_JAMBOS010000042.1 GCF_023715705.1 Halalkalibacter oceani | reverse complement strand
TGTTCAGTTTTCAAAGAACTCGTTGTCGTTTATGGCGACTTAATTATCATATCAAATACTGACTCACTCGTCAATACTTTTTTTAATTAAGTTTCATTCGTCATTGGCGACAAGAAATAATATAACACATCTAAAAAGATTAATGCAACTGTTTTTTGAAATACTTTAAAAATATTTAGCAGGAAGGCAATGACTCAAACGGATTGCTGACCATTGAGTCATTGCCCCTTGTCATTTCAACTATCCTCTAGCATAAGGAACGTAAGATGGCCTTTCGATTAATTACTTCACATACTCATTGCTCACTAACCTATCCTGCAGGACCTCAGTCGGAACAACAAACTCGACCACACCCATATAGCCGGGGGCTACTTCATACTCATTAAAAGAGATGACCAGCTTATTCTCTTCATTAATATAAAAACTCTGCTCGGCGTCAATCGTGCTGAAGCCTTCAGTGCCGGCCGGATCATCCGCCGATTCAATAAAATAGGTTTTAGAAGAGTCTTCATTCATTTGCTGTGTCATCTGACTTTTAATGTTTTCACTAATTACATCAATATAGCTGCTATCGTTAAACAGACTTGGCAGCGTCACGATCACTTGATTCTTCTTGTCAATCGTATCATATTGAATGGTTGTCATTGATGAGCCAACCGTTTCCTCCACATAACGTCCGAGAGATAAAATTTGATCGGTTTCCGTTTTCACTTCATAGCCACTGTCTACTTTTAAAAATCCATCCTCGCCAAAAGCCTGTGCCCGCTCCATCTCAGTCATAAATGCCTCATAAAGAGCCTGTCCCTCTTCTACGTATTGCTGATTTAATGTCTCTGCGAGTGACGAGTTCTCCAGATTATTTACTTCCGGCACTTTGATGTCTGCCTGATAGCCTCCCTCCTCAATGTGATACTCTTTAATCGTCAACACTTCGACCACTCTCCCTATAACCGGCACGTCAGTTAACGCTTTTGCAAAAGCAGGACTGACGTTTAAGCCTACCGCAAAAATAAAAAGGGCGGCGGCGGTTGCTGCAAACCAGCGCACGCCTGAACGGTGGCCAGGGGACCTTTGTAAAGCTTTTTCAACAACAAGGTCCAATTCAGAGGGAATCGGGATATTGTTATATTCTCTTTTCCATCGTTTCATTCTGTTATCCATTTTGGTTTACCCCCTCTACGCTCTCCAATTGAATGCGAAGAATTTTCAACGCTCGATAGATTCGTGTTTTTACAGTGTTCACATTCATATCCAATACTTCTGCCACTTCCTCAATTTTCAAATCCTCCAAAAATCGTAATACAATGACAGTACGGTAATCTGGAGACAACGTATGTAAAGCTTCGTACAGGTCAAAATCTTTATACTGATCTTCACGTCCGGCGGAGTGCTGTTGAAGCGTGTGATCATCCATGACCTTCACTTTCTTTCTCCGCCGGAGAAAATCCAATGAGGTATTGACCACAATCCGGTAAAACCAGCTTTTAAGTGCCCGGCTGTCTTTCAAGTTGTTTGTGACGAGTGCTTTTTGAATCGAATCCTGAACGATATCAAGCGCATCTTCGGAATTTTGTACATAACTGTAAGCAATCCGGTAAAAATTTTCTTTGTTTTGCATAGCAAACTCAGCGATTGCTTTGCTGTGCCCAGTTTTTCTGTTCAATCCCTCTCCCTCCCCTTGTTTCATTCTCGTTAGCTAACGGTCTTTCTATAACATAGACGAACAAGCGCCATGAAAAAGTTTTCCTTCAGATAAAATCTTTCATCCATTATGGACAAGAGAGCTATCCCGAATGCACGCCATGAAAAAGAGCCTGAGACAAAAGGGCGCTGTGTTTCCCTTCTGTCTCAAGCTCAAAGCAGGCGTAGAAACGAAGCCATTGCCATGCTTTTATCTCGACTTCTGCCCCCACCAAATCCATGCCATTCCTCAAATAATAAATTGCTTCACCACGATCAGCAAAACCACTCCCGGAAGACCCAGAATTCCTGAAACCGCCGCCGTTACGCCATTTATCGGGATATGAAAATCAAAAAAGGAGCCAAACGCATTAACAAAAAACAGCATCAGCGCTCCAATGATAAACTTAACGAAGACATTCCCTACAAAACGCAGCGGCTTCATTGGCGCGCCGACAACCAACAAAATAAGAATCAACCCTCCCAATAAAGAAAGAAGTACAATCGAATCCATACGACCACTCCCTGGCTTGTCTTAAAAGTTGTTCGCACAACCTCCTATAGACAACCTATGCCAGGAGGAACAAAAAAAGACCGCGCAAACGGCCTTATTCTAAAGTACTCGGTTATCCTTTGTCGCATGTCGCGCTCTTGCTTCTCTCAACAAAAAAGAATATAAGGAATCTGTAATCTTTTTTCTTTGCAGGACGTCTTCACTCGGCTCGACACTGCGCCTGATTAATTGCTGCTGGCTGTCGAGGCTGTGTTTATGATCCTCAATTAGCTGAATTAAACGCTCGTCCTCCTGCGCCCGCAATCGTTGCTTTTTCGAAAAAAACATTTTTACCCCACCTTATAGCTCTCTGCGACCTTCTATTGCTCGTGACAATGTGACCTCATCAGCATATTCTAAATCGCCGCCAACCGGAAGGCCATGGGCAATTCTCGTAACCTTGATTCCCGTCGGTTTCACCAATCTTGAAATATACATCGCCGTCGCTTCTCCCTCAATTGTCGGGTTCGTCGCAATAATCACTTCCTGAATCGTATCGTCCTGAAGCCGCTTCAGCAGCTCAGGAATTTTAATATCTTCAGGGCCGATTCCATCCATCGGCGAGATCGCCCCGTGCAGAACATGATATTTCCCACGGTATTCTTTCATTTTTTCCATCGCGATCACGTCCTTTGCTTCCTGCAGGACGCAAATGGTCGTTTCATCGCGGTGCTTATCTTCACAAATCCGGCAAGGGTCCGTATCGGTAATATTATGACAGACGGAGCAATAGGTTAGATTGCGTTTGGCATTCACCAATGCTTTCGCGAAGTCAAGCACATCATCTTCCTTCATATCCAGTACAAAAAAAGCCAGGCGGCTCGCCGTCTTAGGCCCGATACCTGGCAACTTCATAAAACCTTCTATTAATTTCGCAATCGGTTCAGGATATTGCACCTTTTCCCCTCCTAGAACATTCCAGGCATATTCATTCCTTTAGTAAACTTGCCCATATCTTGCTCAATTAGCTCGTCAACTTTCTTCAACGCTTCATTTGTCGCCGCAAGCACTAAGTCCTGAAGCATTTCCACATCATCAGGATCAACGACATCTTCAGAAATGTTCACATCAAGAATGCGCTTGTCACCGCTCGCTACCACCGTCACCATTCCGCCGCCGGCTGTTGCTTCCACAGTCTTTTCCTTTAATTCTTCCTGTGCCTTCAACATTTGCTTTTGCATCTTTTGCATTTGTTTCATCATATTACCCATATTTTTCATTGTAAACTTCCTCCTTTTCGATTATCCATCTACGATTTCGATTAATTCTTCTCCTACCAGTTTGATCGCTTCATCAATCAGTGTATCATTTTCTTCTTCGTCGCCGCTTTTTTGCTCATGGACAAACTCCTGCTTCACCTGCTCCCAGTGATGCTGAAGAATTGTCACAAAGGATGATTGTCCTTGAAGCGCCTCTTGCAAAATTTGTTCCAGCACAGCACGAAACTTCGTATCCATCATATCACGATGCATTTCATTTTGGAACGCCAGAACGATTGTACTGGCGGAAGCCGCTACTGGTTTGCTATCCATTAGCCAGGCGTGTGCCGGAACGCTTTGCGATTTAATCCGCTCCATCACATCACCCCAGCTCGCCGTCACCTGCTGCAAGCTTCTCTTATCAGCATCCTTGATCGTTTCTTTCACCTTCGCTGTCGACATTCTGGCTTGTGCCGGAACCTTTTTCGGACGCCTTTGTGCCGGCGCGGTCGTTTGCTCTTTACCTTGTTCAGCACCGCCTGATTGCTTCAACTGTTCAAATGCCCTTTCAAGCGTCTGAATCTTCCCTTTCAGCTGCTCCACTTCATCTGAAGCAACCGCAGCGGTTGGCGCTTGAGCCGGCTGTCTGGGCACTTTTTGATTCACGAGCTTCATCAAAGCGAGCTCAAGAAAAATCTTCGGATGAGCCGAACCTTTCATTTCCTGCTGACTTTTATTTAAAGAATCAATCGCCCGATACAGCCACCCTTCATCCACTTCAGCCGCAAGCCGCTGGAACACCTCATCAGGCTTGGCGCGCTCAAGCAGCTCCTCTGCCTGGGGAGCGTGCTTATAAAGCAGCATATCACGGAAATAATAGACGGTATCCTCAATGAGCCGCAGTGGGTCTTTCCCATCCTGAAGCAATTGATCAAGCTGCTCTAACACTTTCACTGTCTCTCCCGCGTGAATCGCCTCAACAATAACCTGCAAAGCATGCTGTGAGACGGCCCCTGTTACGGCAAGCACATCGGCAAGCGTTAATGATTCATCGGCGAAAGAGATCGCCTGATCAAGCAGACTTAAAGCGTCACGCATCCCGCCCTCTGCGGCGCGGGCAATCATCAATAGCGCATCCTCTTCAAAAGCAACCCCGTCATGCTCAAGTATATGAGCTAAACGCGCGACAATCGCTTGGCTTGTAATCCGCTTAAAGTCGAAGCGCTGGCATCTCGATATGATCGTAAGCGGGATTTTATGCGGTTCAGTCGTCGCCAGTATAAATAAAACATGACTCGGCGGTTCCTCCAACGTTTTTAATAAAGCGTTGAACGCCCCTGTCGACAACATATGTACTTCATCAATGATATACACCTTATAGCGCACTTCATTCGGGGCGAACTTCACTTTATCGCGAATATCGCGAATTTCATCGACCCCATTATTGGAAGCCGCATCAATTTCCATTACATCAACAATCGAGCCATTCGTAATGCCGATACATGCCGGGCATTCATTACAAGGCTCGGCAACAGGAGCTTTCTGACAATTTATTGCCTTGGCAATAATTTTGGCCGCACTCGTTTTTCCCGTTCCCCGCGGCCCCGAAAAAAGGTAGGCGTGGGAAAGTTTTTCCTGCAACAAAGCATTTTGCAATGTTCTTGTTATATGCTCCTGGCCAACCACATCCTTTAACAGCTGCGGTCTCCACACACGATACAATGCTTGATAGCCCACTCTCCTGCTCCTCCTTCCGTCATCTTTCTCCATTATAGCTTTAATAGCTTCATTTTCAAAGGCTTGCAGCAAAGAACATGCGGAAGTTTTCAGGCGCCGTTGGCAGCCTGAAGCTTCTCATGCAATAGCTTAAAAGGGGTTGTTCCTAAAACTTAGGAACAACCCCTTTTTCATAAAATGAATACCGTGCACCTTCCGTTGATAATGCCACCCCGGGCGCTACCTAAGCAGTTAGCTCGACTCAGGCGACTCCACGGCACACGAAAGGGTCCACTTACTGCTGCTTCCTTCCGGACCTGACAGGGTTCATGGGTTTCCGTTGCGTGGAACCCAAGCGTCAACACCACTTACTTAGGTCAGACCCCACGGTGACAGAACCTCGGGAAGGAGTTCAGTCTCGCTATAGCGGATTGCGAGTACAGGGCACCGCTACCTCCCCACCTAGCACGGCAAATTGATTAACGTAGTTAGGCGTCTTTTATCGACGCATGTTTTAGTATAGTGGTTTTTGCCCAAAAAAGCAACAGGAAGAAGGAGGAAGTCGATTTCACTCCGTACTTCCGCCTTTCTTGCGTGCTCTCAGTTGGCGAAAAAAAGCCCGCAGCCTCTCAGCACACTCCTTTTCCATGCAGCCGGATACAACAGCGGCCGTATGGTTAAAGCGCGGCTCATCAAGCAGATTCATCAATGTCCCCGCACAGCCGGCCTTTGGATCCGACGCTCCGTAGACAACTTTTTCAATCCGCGACTGCACGATCGCTCCGGCGCACATCGGACAAGGCTCCAGTGTGACATACAATGTACAGTCAAGCAGTCGCCAACTGCCAAGCTTTTTACAGGCTTCCTCTATCGCAAGCAGCTCCGCGTGGGCGAGCGCCTGCCGATCACATTCCCGGCGATTATGCGCGGCCGCAATCAGCTCATCTCCCCGAACGACAACAGCGCCAATTGGCACTTCCCCAAGCGCCTCTGCCTTATCGGCCTCTTTTAGCGCAAGCTTCATCCACTTTTCGTCTTTATCCATAGCTTGTCCCCTTTTCTTCTACTTAAGAGCACTTTCAAAAAATATAGAACGAATGGAGCCGGCACTCGGAGTCTTCAAACAAAAAACACTACCGTTTGCTGGTAGTGTGACTTTTTCAATATGGCGGAGGAAGAGGGATTCGAACCCCCGCGCGGTTTAACCCGCCTGTCGGTTTTCAAGACCGATCCCTTCAGCCGGACTTGGGTATTCCTCCACTTGAACTTGCTGACAAAGAATAATATATCAAATCGACAAATGAATTGCAAGGCATTTTTTACAAAAAACATAGAGGCCAGGCAAAAGGAAAAACAACCTTTATCCCAGCCTCCCGAAAACGGCGAGAGCGGGCAGTCTCTTTCTTTCGTGTCCAACAGCCCGCCGCCTCATTTCAAGTGTTTTTCATACTTTTTTCTTCTATTATAAGATTACTGCTCTAGCACGACATCCTGAAGACGGATAATCCGTGTTGGGTCCTGCCATAGATTTTTAACCTTATCACTTACACCAAGCAAGTATTCCTGATGGTGAATATAAAGCATTGGCGCCTCGTCGACTAAAATCTCCTGAATCTGGCTGTAAAGCTCTAAACGCTCATCAGGATCCGGATTTTGACGGGCTTGCTCCAACAAATCATCCAGCTCAGGGTTGCTGAGGAACGTCCGGTTCCCCGGCTCACCAAAGTTAGACGAGTGGAACAATGGATACATACCGTAGTCACCATCACCTGTTACAGTTGTCCAGCCAAGAACAAACATATCATGGGCACCACTTGCTGTCTGGTCAAGATACGCTCCCCATTCGACGACTTCAATCTCTGCATGAACGCCGATTTCCGCTAATGCCGCTTGTGTAAATGTCGCGATATCCATCCGCTCACGATCATCATTTGTCCAAAGCGTTGTTGAGAAGCCGTCCGGATAACCAGCTTCCGCCAATAGTTCCTTCGCTCTTTCAGGGTTGTACTCTAAGCCGGTCGCATTTTCATCATATCCAAATACGTCTGGAGCGATCGGACCGATTGCCGGCACGCCCGCGCCATCATAAATTCCCTGGATAATTGAATCCTTGTCAATCGCCATTGAGATCGCCTGACGGACAAGCTTATTATCAAAAGGCTCCTTTTCAGCGTTGAAGCCGATATACGTCAAGGCAACACTTGGCTGACGGTTCACATGAAGCCCATTTGTGCTTTCAACCCGTTGAACGTCGGCCGGACTTAATGGCTCCGATACATGTGAAGCCCCTGTTTCAAGCTCACTGATACGCGTTAAATCTTCCGGAACAACCTTGAACACAACAGAGTCAAGCTTAGCCGGCTCGCCCCAGTAGTCATCATTGCGTACAAGACGGATTTCCGTTCCAGGATTCCAGCTGTCAAACTTAAAGAAGCCTGTCCCGATCGGACCATTATTAATCACGCTTCCCGGTTCTTCCCCGGCTTCCATTGCTTCATAATCAGCAGCAATTAATTCAGGTGAGATCATTCCGCCACCATTATGAGCAAGGTGAGCCGGAAGTGGAGCAAACGGGTACTCCGTTACAAATTGAACTGTATAAGGATCAATTACATTAACCTCTGAAATCATATCAAACAAGAAAGAACGTGGTGATGCGATCGCCGGGTCGAGAACACGATCAATATTCGCCTTCACGACATCAGCATTAAATTCCGAACCATCATGGAAGGTTACTCCTTCACGAAGCTTGAACTCCCAGGTTGTCTCGTCAATCGCATCCCAGCTCTCTGCCAGCCCAGGCTCAAGCTCCATATTCTCATTGTACTTTACTAATGATTCGTAAATATTATAGTAAACATTACTAGAAGGAGTATCATTCGAACCGTGAGGATCAAGTGCTCTCGCGTCGGATAAAAGAGCGATAACTAGCTCGCCGCCTTCAGCCGTTCCCTCCGTCGCTTCATCCTGAGTCCCTTCTTCATCTGGTGCCTGCGCCCCCTCATCAGGCTCACTTGCGCATGCCACCAGTGTAAAAGCCAGCACAAGCCCCAGTATCATAGCAAAAAGTGAATTTTTTGATATTTTCACCGATTATTACCTCCCATGTTCTTTTTTTGAAAAATCAAGTAAAAACAATATCAATATAACGTAACTTTTACAAAAAAACAAGAAATTTTTTAAGGTTTTCACACGGTAACGCGGTCTAACATCACAGTAATAAGGATTGAGGGACTTTTCTCACAATTTTATTATTCCAAATAATTTGAACACTCGAATATTCCTAATTATATTAAAAGAATTATTTTACATTGTAATATTCGGTCAGGCTCGGTATAATCAAACTTCGAGAAAGCATTTAAATTGTGTTAAAATTTAAAGCATTTTGAGAAAGGATGAAAAAAATGAGCGAACAGACAATAAATCAGTCGCAGGACACAAGTCCACCTCCTAACCCTCGAATTGAGAGTTGGAAAAACTTTTTTACTAAGCTTCGAAAGAATAAAGCGGCTATGGTTGGTGGACTTTTAATCTTATTTTTTCTAGTAGTGGCGATCATCGGGCCCTTTCTTACCCCTTATGAGCCCAATACTCCTGATTATGTAAATAAGCTCGCCCCTCCTTCCAGCGATCATTGGTTCGGAACCGACCATCATGGAAGAGATATTTTCACAAGAATTATTCATGGGATGTCACTTACTCTTTATGTCGGTGTTGTTTCAGTCCTGATCGGTGCTGTTATCGGTGTATTGCTTGGTATTATCTCTGGTTACTACGGAAAGCGCGTTGATGCTTTTATTATGCGCTGTATGGACGTATTACTAGCTTTCCCCGGCATTCTGTTGGCGCTTGCCATTGTCAGTGTGCTTGGCGGAAGCTTAAATAATGTCATTATCGCTGTCGGGATTTTTTCCATTCCTGTCTTTGCCCGGATTGTCCGCGGTTCAACCCTTGCCGTCCGGAAGCTGGAATACATTGATGCCGTCAAAGCGCTTGGCGCGAGTGATGCGCGAATTATTTTCAGACATATCCTGCCAAATGTCACATCTCCCCTTATTGTCCAAGCTACATTAAGCATTGCGACCTCAATTTTGACCGCAAGTGGACTTTCTTTCCTGGGATTGGGCGCACAGCCGCCAACTCCGGAATGGGGAGCAATGCTTAGTGATGGTCGGAATTTTATGTGGGATGCACCGCATGTCGCCTTTTTCCCTGGAATTGCGATCGTGATTGTTGTGCTGGCATTTAATATTTTCGGTGATGGATTGAGAGATGCCCTTGATCCTAAGATGAAAAACTAGAAAAGAGGTGCAAACCATTGATTACTTTTATTGTTCGACGAATCATTCAAACAATTCCCGTTTTAATAGGTGTCACGATTCTGACGTTCAGTTTGATGCACCTCATTCCTGGTGATGCTGCACAGATTATGGCAGGGGAAAGTGCATCTCCGACCCAAGTGGAGCAAATGCGTGAGAGACTCGGCTTAAATGACCATGTTGTCGTCCAGTATTTGAAATATGTCGGAAATGCCGTTCAAGGGGACCTTGGCGCCTCTGTCAGAAGTGGCCGAGATGTCACCTCGGAAATTGGTGCCCGCTTTTGGGTAACGGTTGAGCTTGCCGTCTATAGTACGATCCTGAGTGTTTTTATCGGCTTAATTGCCGGGATTATTTCAGCAACAAGGCATTATACGTTGACCGATGCCATTATTATGATTATCGCTTTGTTTGGTCTCTCAATGCCGAACTTCTGGCTCGGCCTGATGCTGATTCAATGGTTCGCCAGCGGCTTTGAGGTCTCGCTGTTCGGCTTCTCTTTCCATACCGGCTGGTTTGCCTCCTCGGGTTGGGGCTCCTGGCAGCAGGTTGTCCTTCCGGTTGTTACACTGGGAACAGCCGGTGCGGCGATTATTGCCAGAATGACGCGCTCAAGCATGCTTGAAGTCATTGGCCAAGATTATATCCGCACCGCGCGGGCGAAGGGCGTCAAGGAACGTGTCGTTATTTACCGTCATGCGCTAAAAAATGCGCTTATCCCGGTTGTCACAGTTGTCGGAATCCAGTTCGGAACGTTGCTTGGCGGCGCGGTGCTGACCGAGACGGTATTTGCGATCAACGGTCTTGGACGGTTCATCATCGATGCGATTCGCGCCCGTGATTTCCCTGTCGTTCAAGGAACGGTGCTTGTCTTTTCATTGTTGTTTGTTTTTGTTAACTTACTTGTCGATATTGCCTATCGCTTATTAAATAAACGGATCGATTTAGATTAATCATTTACAAGGAAGGTGGGAAGCTTCATGACGGCTCATGTTCATGACGATAAGCCGATCCTCGAAGTCCGCGATCTCCGCACGTCCTTCTTTACAAAGGGCTTTGAGATCAAGGCAGTGGATGGCGTTAACTTTTCAGTTCCCAAAGGAAAAACACTTGGAATCGTCGGAGAATCTGGATCGGGAAAAAGCATCACGTCTCTTTCTATTCTTCGTTTAATTCAAAACCCTGGTAGAATTGTCGGGGGCGAGGTTCTCTTTAAAGGCGAGAACCTTGTCGAAAAAAGTGAAGCAGCGATGCGTAAAATTCGCGGCAATGAAATCTCGATGATCTTCCAGGAGCCAATGACTTCGCTCAATCCGGTTTACACGATCGGCCAGCAAATCGGTGAGGCTTTTAAAATTCATGAAGGAGCGGGCAAAAAAGAGGCGATTAACCGCTCGATTGAGATGCTGAAGCTCGTTGGGATTCCGGCCCCGGAAAAGCGCGTCCATCAATACCCGCACGAACTGTCTGGCGGAATGCGTCAGCGGGTCATGATTGCGATGGCACTTGCCTGTAATCCTGAGCTGCTCATTGCCGATGAACCGACTACCGCTCTCGATGTGACCATTCAGGCTCAGATTCTTGAGCTAATGAAGGACTTGCAAACACGTCTTGGCATGTCAATCATTATGATTACTCATGATCTTGGAGTCGTTGCGGAAACTTGTGATTATGTTGCGGTAATGTACTGCGGGAAAGTGATCGAATACGCAACCGTAAACGATTTATTTAAGAATCCGCGGCACCCTTATACAGTCGGATTGCTGAATTCCTTGCCGCGCCACGATATTGATCTTGGTGATGAGGAACTGTCTGTTATTAAAGGCTCGGTGCCTAATCCGACAGAATTGCCGAAGGGCTGCCGTTTTGCTCCGCGCTGTCCTCATGCAAATAAGGTATGCGTCGACGAACTTCCTCAGCTTGAGGAAGACGAAAATGGAAATCAGATACGCTGTTGGATTTACTCAGACAAGTGGGATGGCGATCCGGAGGTGAACATTCATGCAGAAAGAACTACTTAAGGTTGAAGACTTAAGGCAGCACTTTCCGATTAAAGGAGGCTGGCTTGGCCGGACGGTCAATCATGTTAAAGCCGTCGACGGCGTTTCCTTCACCGTTTACGAAGGGGAGACGGTCAGTATCGTTGGAGAATCAGGCTGTGGAAAATCAACAACCGGACGGGCAATTCTCCGTCTTGATGAGCCAACATCAGGCGAGGTGCATTTCGAAGGTGAGGATCTGCTTGCCTTAAGCAAAGCGCAAATGCGTAAAAAACGTAAAGATTTGCAGATCATTTTCCAGGACCCTTACGCGTCGATTAACCCGCGTCAAACGGTGCGTCAAGTGTTGGAGGAAGCAATGGCGATCCAAAATGTTGTGCCGCGTGAACAGCGTGCCGAACGGATCCGTGAATTAATGGAAACCGTCGGATTAGGTGCTCATCAGGCCGATCGCTTCCCGCACGAATTCAGTGGCGGACAACGGCAGCGGATCGGCATCGCCCGTGCTCTGTCCGTCAATCCGAAGCTCATTATTTGTGACGAGGCCGTATCGGCCCTTGACGTTTCCATTCAAGCTCAGGTCATTAATCTGCTGAAGAAGCTCCAGCGGGAGTTCCAGCTCACTTATTTGTTTATTTCGCATGATCTTGGGGTTGTCCGTCATATTTCGGATCGCGTCATCGTCATGTATCTCGGGCGGATCGTCGAAATCGGCGATAAGAAATCCGTCTTTGATAATGCACAGCATCCCTATACGAAGGCGCTGCTATCAGCAATTCCTGTACCCGATCCCGAAAAAAACAACGAGCGGATACTGTTAAAGGGAGATGTCCCGTCTCCGATTAATCCACCGGAAGGCTGTCGCTTCCATACACGCTGTCCGTTCGCGACAGATAAGTGCCGCACGGAGACACCTGAACTTCGTGCCGAGGATTATATGAAGGAAGGTCATCTGGCCGCCTGTCACTATATGAAAGAAATTGAGGCTGGCGAGATGCAGCCCCAATAAGAAAAGACGCCTGTGGCGTCTTTTGGTCCGTTTTTGCGGAGGGGCTGAAAACAAGTTTTCAAAAGTCACCCTCGTAACGTAGCCTTAAAAGGGATTGTCCTCTAAGCTTCGTGCTAGCGGACAATCCTTTATCTTTGCCTTCTACTAGTTCGGTGCGGTGATTTTGTCGACACCGCCCATATAAGGGCGCAGCACCTCAGGAATGACGATCGATCCGTCTTCCTCCTGGTAGTTTTCCAGCAGTGCAGCGACCGTACGGCCGACTGCAAGTCCTGACCCGTTCAATGTATGGACGAATTCCGGCTTGGCCTTCGGCTCTGGACGATATTTGATATTAGCCCGTCGTGCCTGGTAGTCCTCGAAGTTACTGCATGAAGAAATCTCGCGGTAAGAACCGTAGCTTGGAATCCACACTTCAATATCAAATTTTTTCGCTGCGGTAAAACCGAGATCGGCTGTACACATACTTAACACGCGATAAGGAAGCTCAAGCAGCTGCAGCACCTTTTCCGCATGCCCGGTAATTTGCTCAAGCGCTTCATAAGAATCCTCAGGCTTTACAAAGCGGACAAGCTCGACTTTGTTAAACTGGTGCTGACGAATTAAGCCCCTTGTATCGCGGCCGGCAGAACCAGCTTCAGAGCGGAAATTCGCGCTGTATGCTGTATAGGCAAGCGGCAATTGCTCCGCAGATAAAATTTCATCTCGATGAAGGTTCGTGACAGGCACTTCTGCTGTCGGAATTAAAAAGTAATCTTCCTCACGGATTTTAAAGGCATCCTCTTCAAATTTCGGCAGCTGTCCCGTCCCGGTCATGCTTGCTCGGTTGACCATATAAGGCGGCAAAATTTCAGTGTAACCATGCTCGTCCTGATGGAGATCCATCATAAAATTGATCAGCGCGCGCTCAAGTCTCGCTCCAAGCCCCTTGTAAAACACAAAGCGGCTCCCCGTTACTTTCGCTGCCCGTTCAAAATCCACGATATCAAGGGCAGAAGCAAGATCCCAATGAGGCTTCGCTTCAAACTCAAACGAACGGACTGTTCCCCATTTTCGAATCTCTACATTATCATCCTCTGACTCCCCGACCGGCACACTGTCATGCGGGACATTCGGAATCGTCAGCAGAATTCCTTCGAGCTCCTCCTCTACGTGGCGAAGTCCTTCATCAAGCGTTTTAATCCGTTCCGATACTTCCTTCGTTTCCTTAATTAGATGATCGGCATCCTGTTTCGCCCGCTTTAACTGGGCCACTTCCTGTGACACTTGATTACGACGGCTCTTTAATTCTTCCACTTCAACGATGATTGCCCGTCTTTTTTCATCCAACTCCGCAAAGCGGTCCAAGCCGGAGATATCTTCTCCTCTTGTTTTCAGGCTTGCCTTGATTGACTCTAAATCATTACGCAATCTCTTTATATCCAACATGTCATAATCCTCCTATCTAAGCTCGTTTCTATTTTAGCAAAAATCGATCCAAAAAAGCGACACCGGTCCATGAGAAAACCGCACAGCCATTTTTCCTCGATCTTTCATCGTTCAAAAAAAGCTCTCGTCCCTTCTTTTCTTGGAAAGAAGGGACGAGAGCTTGCCCGCGTTGCCACCCTAATTGCAAAAGCGAAGCATTCGCCCTTGCCACTTAGACTGATAACGGCAGCTACCGGAAAAGCTTCACCTTATGCTTCTGCTTTTCACTCAAAGGGGGATTTCCATTCAGGCTTTGTCCGGTTCGCACCTGCCACCGGCTCTCTGCTGCAAAGCACTGGATGTACTTGTCCTTTTCAACGCATTGTCTATTCAATTATTACTTCGTTTCTTTAACCATCTTTACAAAGAACTGATGAAAGCGGTGATCATCAGTAAGCTCTGGATGGAAGGAACAAGCGAGGAAATTCCCCTGCCGCGCTGCTACAATTTCATCACCGTACTTCGATAACACTTCGACATCTGTCCCGACCTCGACAATGAGTGGTGCACGAATGAAAACCGCGCGGATATCTTCACCGACGCCTGTAACATGTAGATCTGTTTCGAAGCTTTCCCGTTGACGGCCAAACGCATTGCGCTGGACCTTCATCTTCATTACAGCTAAATGCCCCTCAGGATAGCCGACAATCTCTTCAGCCATTAATATCAACCCGGCGCATGTCCCAAATATCGGCTTATTCGCTTCTGCAAACTGCTTCAATGGTTCAAAAAAGCCGTATCGATCAATAAGGCGTCGCATCGTCGTGCTTTCTCCGCCGGGCAGCACGAGACCGTCCAAATCCGCAAGCTGCTCGACCTTCTTAACGACGACAAGTTCCGTATCCGGCGCCATTAGACAATTAAGGTGCTCACGTACGGCTCCTTGTAGTGCTAATACTCCAATTTTCACCATCGCCTGCTAACGCCCTTTCTTCATTACGTGTCAGCTTACCAGCCGCGCTCCTGCATGCGCTCTGAAGGATTTAAAGAAGAAATCTCGATTCCCTTCATCGCTGTGCCGAGTCCTTTTGAAAGCTCAGCAATTAATCCATAATCCTCGTAGTGGGTAGTCGCCTCGACAATCGCCCGGGCGAACTTCTCAGGGTTGTCCGACTTAAAGATACCGGAACCGACAAATACACCGTCAGCGCCAAGCTGCATCATGAGTGCTGCGTCTGCAGGAGTCGCCACACCGCCGGCTGCAAAGTTAACTACCGGCAGCTTGCCAGTTTCTTTAATTTCAAGCAGCAGCTCAAGAGAGGCACCGAGATTTTTCGCTTCCGTCATCAGCTCATCCGTTGACATTTGTGTCACCTTACGGATTTGTCCTTGAATCATCCGCATATGACGAACAGCCTCCACAATATTTCCTGTTCCCGGCTCACCTTTCGTCCGAATCATCGAAGCACCCTCACTGATCCGGCGGGAAGCTTCGCCTAAATCACGCGCTCCGCATACGAATGGTACCGTGAAATCACGCTTATAAAGGTGAAAAACCTCATCCGCAGGAGTAAGCACTTCACTTTCATCGATGTAGTCAACACCCATTGCTTCAAGTACACGCGCTTCGACAATATGACCGATGCGGGCTTTTGCCATAACAGGAATCGATACAGCATTCAATACTTCCTCTACAATTGTCGGATCAGCCATCCGGGCAACTCCGCCGGCTGCGCGAATGTCCGCCGGCACACGCTCAAGCGCCATAACTGCCACCGCTCCAGCCTGTTCGGCAATCTTCGCTTGTTCTGCGTTAACGACGTCCATAATGACGCCACCCTTTTGCATTTCTGCCATGCCCCGCTTGACTCTGTCAGTTCCTGTTTGACTCATGTATAATTCCTCCTATACCGTTCCTCTAAGTTGGGTTTACCATCCTTTATAGTATACCTTAAAATCACACATATTCGCATTGTTTTCAGAAAACTATTTACAAGACTAGTCCAGCTGCTAGAACCAGCCTCTTACCATATCCGCCGCGCCATTCCAAACTCCTGAGAAAAAGCCGCCGACCGCTCTCATACTCATCGTAAACCAGCCAGCCCGCTCAACTGCTGCGCTTGTTACGACCGCTACTTCTTCGCGCTGGTCAGCATACAAAAACTCTTCCTCCTGCTCACCACCGTACTTCAGCGCCAGTCTACCTACTTGATGTCCCGCTTCAACCGGAGCCTCTAACTCTCCATCCTCGGTGAGTTGATTTTGATCAAGCTCAAGTACTGGTGAATACAGTTCTTCTTCCCCATTTAACACAACGGTTGAGAGAGGAGCCGCACTGGCAATGCTAACTTCCTTCTCTTTTCCTCCATGAACGGGCAATAACTCCTGTCCTTCCGGAATATATCCGTCACCAACCATCTCCATATGAGTAAAGCTTGCAAAGCCATAATCAAACAGCTTTGCTGTCTCATCAAAACGGGCATCGCGTGAACCAGTCCGCATTACGACAGAAATAAGCCGCATTCCATCTCTCTCAGCCGTTCCTGTAAATGCATTACCAGCCGCTGCCGTATAGCCGGTTTTCAACCCGTCTACACCCTCATAATTATGCTGTTCTTCAATTCCTGAAAGCATCCAATTCCAATTTCGCATTTCGATTTGTTCATCAGGTCCTGCTTCAAATGTCTTTGTCGGAATACTCGCCGTCTCCAACACCTCAGGATAATCACGGAGCAAAGAAAATGCCAGTTTAGCCGTGGCCCGCGCCGACATCATATTTTCATCAGATTCTCCCGTGCCGTCCGGATGATTGCCGAGCAGATCACTATTATTCAACCCAGTTGAATTGACAAATTGATAATCTTCGAGACCTAACTCCGCCGCTTTCTCGTTCATCATTTTAACGAACTCTGTTTCAGAGCCCGCAATCAGCTCAGCCAAGGCGATTGTCGAAGCATTCGCTGAATAAATCGCTACTGATTCGTAAAGCTGCTCAACCGTATACGTTGCATCCTGTCGAAGCGGAACATTCGACAAGTCAATATACAAAGAAAGACTTCTTACAAAATCGCTAATCGGAACCTCTTGCTCCCAACTAATGGTCCCGTTATTAATTGCTTCTAAAATGAGATACTCACTCATCATTTTTGTCATACTGGCTGTTGGTAAAATTTGATCAATATTTTTCTGGAATAAAATTTTTCCTGTACCTGCGTCGACTAAAATCGCTGATTCAGCTTCTAAATCAAAGGAAGCCGTGGCTTGTTGATTTCCTGCAAAAGCAAAAAACAACGCCATTGTCAGCAATAAGATAAGTGATTTTTTTCTTACTTGCTGTTTCACCCTTACACCTCCACACCTTTTCACATAGACGTTATTTTACCACACCAAAGCATAAAAAAATAGATAGAGAAGACCTCTATCTATTTTTTCAGACTGTTGAGAAAGTCTTCTCAACAGTCTTTTTTTGTAGATATTAATCCGATTATTCGGGTAAATATAGTATAATATAGGTAGATTAATTGTGAGGTGAGTTGTGTATGTTACGCCCTGTCCG
>NZ_JAMBOS010000041.1 GCF_023715705.1 Halalkalibacter oceani | reverse complement strand
GTATTTACACACATACAAAACAAAGAAGGTTCAAGAAGGCACCAAATGAATATTTAAACAATCTTGAAACCAAATGGTTAAGGCACAACTAAACCATTGTGTTAGTTGTGCCGTCTAAGTTTTTTTTGTCGAAACTATAGATTTTTTCGAAAATAAATTCTATTATTATATCAAAAGAACTACTAATCTTTCGATCGAAATAAGATAATGGCAAACTTACTGAAAAGTAAGGACGCAAAGCTAAAGGGACTAATGGAGTAAAATCCGATGTCAGCCAGCTGCCTTAATCAATAACTCCTTTTTTCTTTTTCGCAACCAGGATTTTTTGAGGCAGCATTAAGATGTAAGGAGCTATTGGAATGATGAAGCAAAATGAATCGGAACTCAGCACATTGCTGACGTACTTTGACAGGCTCTTAAAAGAATACCCGGATGATGCAAGTTCATTTTTTGCCTATAAAAATTTCCTCAAAGTTCTGGTAGATCACCCTACCTACAGCCGACTATGGCCCTCTTCTGAAATTTTAGCGGTTATCGCCCATAAAAAGCCTCGTCTCTTTGATTTACTGAAAAAGCACTCGGCCGATATGACGTATTTTTACTTTCTGCAATCAAAGGACGTTGACTATCATCAGGCTGAAAAACGGCTGTCCCAGCTTCATAAAGCACTGCAAAAAGACAAGGACCCAATTGGCTAAAGTCCTTGTCTTTTCAGCTTGCAGAACTGATCCGGAGCAGATAGTAGCTCTGTCCTCCGCTCAAGCATACTTATTTAAGCAAGTCGTGATCAACATAGCGCTCGCCATTCAGTTCACTGATGACGTTAATTGCGGCTTTAGCTCCGTCACCGGCTGTAATAATCGTATGTACGCTTACACCGGCGCACGTCCCCGCTGCCCAAATGCCGTCAATATTGGTTTTCCCGTCCGGCGTTGTCTTAATGATTTTCTTAATACGCGGTTCTGTACCTTCTGTCGTTTCCACTCCGATCTTTTCCGCAAGATCGACTATCGCCCCTGTTGCTAAAATGATCTGATTACTTTCGTAGCTTTCACTGTCTGTCTTGATCAGAAAGCCCTCTCCCTGCTTCTCAATCGCTTCAACGGAGCCATTAACCAGCTGAGCTCCAAACTTTTCAGCCTGCTTTTTCCCAAGTGCGAGCAGATCTGGACCTGTTGTTTCCAGGACTCCGTAATGATTTTCCACCCATGCCCGCTTCGTCATGCTTTTATCACTATCTACTACTACTGTCTTCTTTCCCGCCTTTGCCGCAAAAATAGCAGCGCTTGCTCCGGCAGGTCCTGCTCCAATAATCGCAATATCAAACATAGCACAGTCCTCCTTCTCTATTGGATTCGTCCTCATTATAACAGAATGTTGGCAATTGTATAAATTATAACCGCTACGGACAGCGATAAATAATCTTCAAAGCTTAGAGATGAATAAAAGCAAGACGAAAAGACCCGACCCCAGCCGAATACCGGGATCAGGTCTTGAAGGCACTACCCTTAGTGGATCAGTTTCGCTCCATCGAAGGTTTTCTCCTGATGTTGAGCCCATACTGCAAGAAAGTCAGCCTTTCACATCAATATCAATTTGCTTCCCGTCCGTAAATTCAGCATCAATATCCAGCTCGCTCACATCAGCTTGATTGACATTCAACTGCGAAAGCACCCGATCGATCACCTGCTGTTCCGTCATGTCGGCCGTTAAAGCGAGCGCCTCGATCAGCGTACTTGCCTTTGTCGCTGCTTCCTCTCCGTAAAGAACAGCTTCGCCCGGCGCTTGATATTTTGCTTCGATGCGGTCTCCTTCAACCTCATACTCAATATCATATTTATCGTTGTTTTTTAATTTTAGCTCCAGCTCAAAATCGGCAATATTCGCTGCCGCTAATCCACCCGCTGCAAAGACGGTAAAACAAAGCATGGCGAAAAACATCATTGTGATCCATTTCAGTTTCATCTTAATCATCCCTTCAGGTTTAGTGATTC
Source organism: Halalkalibacter oceani (assembly GCF_023715705.1). GTDB lineage: Bacteria > Bacillota > Bacilli > Bacillales > Bacillaceae_D > Halalkalibacter > Halalkalibacter oceani_A. The sequence goes on along the minus strand of NZ_JAMBOS010000041.1, from coordinate 19,324 downwards.
ATCGATACTATCTCCTTCCTGTTTAAAAATATGCAAAAAACTACCTCTGACATAGGTAAAGGCCGGGCAAAGGTAAAAAACCTTTTGGCCCAGCCCCTGTTTTTCATTCGTTAATTCGTTACGTTCAAGCCCCTTCAATTTCCCGAAACTGTTCAATTCCTTTTTCCAATTTCTCGTCAACCCGTTTTGCATCATCAATATGCTGAACGATTAAATCGTTGGCATCTTCAAACAAGCGGGCCGTTCCTGTAATTTCCTCCATGACTTCTCCAGTGTATTCTTTTTGACCGGCGATGTTTTGCAACACTTCGTTGACTTCAGCCTGAACAGCTTTAATATGCGAAAGAACTGCATCGATTTTTTCAGTCGTTTTCGTACTAATGCCGATCCCTTCATGAACCAGCTCCGTGCTTTCCGTAATGGAGTGAAGAGAATCCTTAATTTCGTGCTGAATCGTCTTCGTCAGGGAATTAATCGTATCCGTACTCTTGCCCGTATTCTCAGCGAGCTTTCTGACCTCTTCCGCGACAATTGCAAACCCTTTTCCATGCTCACCTGCTCTTGCTGCTTCGATCGAAGCATTCAGCGCCAATAAATTAGTCTGGTCAGCAATTTCCTTAATGATTTGCACAATATTTTCAATTTCCTGAGATTGTAAGCTTAATTGATTCATTTGTGAGGAGGTTGCTGCGAGCTGCTCACTTAACGTTTGCACGACTCTTTCGACCTCGCTCACGCTTTTCTTGCCTTCTGTCGCTTCTGCCACTACTTCATTTGTCGAGGTAATCAGAATACCGCCCTTTTCATGAAGCGACAGCGAGTTTGCATTCGTTTGCTCACTTAGCTCATTTACTCGTTCGAACTTTGTTTTAATCTGATCGACGAGATTACCTAATACATCGTGCTGACCGTTAACATGCTCATGCTGTTCAATAATATGTAAAAGGTTTTCATGCAGCTCTTTCGCCGATTGACGGAAATACTCTTCTTTTTCCCGGTTGGTTCTTTCAGCCTCAGCGAGCTGCTTTTTAAGCTGATCAACTTCATTTCGTAATGCCTTTGCTTCCCTTGCGCCTTTAAACATCGTTTTGCCTCCTAAAAAATATGATTCTACTAAGTAGATTCTATCATATACTCGTTTGGATTCATGACTTTGTATTCAAAATTATATCATATTTTTACAAAATAACAGAAATTCCGTAGATTTTCTCCTGAATTTTTGGAGCGAACCAAGCATAATTTGCGTAAATTACTCCATAATAAATATAACAAAATGACTATAAAGGATGGTAATCATGCTGAATTCTCCACCTTATGTACTTCTCATTATCACTGTTGGGGTTCTCCTGTTCATATGCATCGCTCTGATCCTTTGGGGTCGTAAACAATACAAATCAAAATAAACTAGCTTTGGACCTACTGGCAATGGCTTCACACGCCATAAGCCCGTTGTGAGGAACCCACTCACAACGGGCTTTAAAAGATCGTAGCGGTTCCGCTCATTGCTTAGAGGCTGGGAAAAAGGTAAACAAACAACCTTTTGTCCCAGCCTGAGCTTAAGTAAAGTGTGGGGTTGAATATTTTCAATAAGGCAGGCCGTTCAGCGTTTTTTTAAATTTTCCTGCATGAGCAGGGCGATGCGCTGGTCATCTTCGCGTGGACTTTTTTTCAATTCGTTGATGACCCGCTTTTGCCGGTCTACGGGATGGTTCTGACTTAGCTTCGCCTTCCCTTCCAGCTTATTTATTTTTATTGTAAAGCCTTGAATGCCTTTGCTCATATTCGTCAGAAACGAAGGATCAACATCCTCCAGGCGATAGGGACTTCCGGGAACTTCGTATGTCGAAACCATCTTTTGCAATGAATCAGCCAACTCATCTTGCTCTTCAACCAGCGCTGCTTCCCCGTAAACATGAACCGTCACATAGTTCCATGTCGGAACCGCTTTACCCGTTTCATACCAGGAGGGGGAAATATAGCAATGAGGACCTTGAAAAACCGCTAAGACCGTCTGACCGTTAATCTCTTTCCATTGTGGATTCGCGCGGGCAAAATGCCCATACAAACAGTGCCTCTCTTCGTCAAGAAGCAGCGGCAAATGAGTGGCAACCGGCATTCCGTCATGCGTGGAAAAAAGCGTCGCAAAACTATGCTCTTTCACTATTTTATTGATCATTGCCTCATCATAAATTGTAAAATGTGAAGGAATATACATAAGCACAGGGCTCCTCTCGATCTCTTTCTACATCATTATTTCTCCTTTAGACATGCCACTCCCTGCATTCAGCTCGCTGAACGCAAATGAAAAAAGCCCCGAGGGGGCTTTTTTAATGGACGAGGCGACTGTTCTGCAGGCGTCTTTTCAGCTCATAACCGGCAATTCCCGCTGCTACATCTTCATTTAGACACTTCTTTTCAAAAACGGTTTCCGTGACTCCATTTCCTTCTCTAATCACTTCGGCATACCAGCCGTCGGGGCGCTTTGAACGTTTCGCGACATATTTGACATCATTCATTAGCATCACTCCCTTGTCTAACCAATTCGACATGAGCGGACCGCTCCCTGCCAAAACATTGTCGCACAGTGACAATCAGGACAAAAGTATTAGCGTTAAAATGGATGAGCTGGCCGGCGTCTTCCTTCTTACAATCCCTCATCTTCAAATCGTTTTAAATCATTTTTATGACCGATGACAATCAGCACATCATCCTGTTCCACCTGATCCGTTGGTACAGGCGCAATATTAATCTCTTCTCCGCGCTTGATCCCGAGAATCGTACAGCCGTATCGTGCCCGGACATTCAGCTCTACCAATGACTTTCCAGCTACTTTCTCCGTCGCCAGCAATTCGACAATGCTGTAATCAGCAGACAGCTCAATATAATCAATAATCTTTTCGGAGGTGATGTGCTGGGCAAGACGAATCCCCATATCCTGCTCCGGATGAACAATCCGGTCAGCCCCGATTTTCTCCAGCACCCGCTGATGATAATAATTTTGTGCTTTCACCCAAACCTTTTTCACCCCTAGCTCCTTCAACAGCAGGGTCGTAAGAATACTTGATTGGATGTCATCGCCAATTGCGACGATAACATAATCGAAGTTTCGTATGCCCAATGACTGCAAAGCCTTTTCATCCGTCCCGTTCGCAATCACACTGTGCGTCGAGTGGGGTGTGATATCATTCACTTTTTCTTCCTGATGGTCAATCGCCAGCACTTCATGACCTAATTTGTATAATTCCTTGCAAACACTCGTTCCAAATCGTCCCAGTCCAATAACGGCAAATTGTTTTTTCATTTCTGTTAATCCTTTCTTCTACACCAGACACCAAAAAAGACCATCACAAACAGAATGGTCCGTGCAAACCTGGACCTTTCTCCCGGTAGTATAACGCTTACGAGGTTAGCTGTCGGATTAGGGATTGAGAGTATCCCTTCTTATAACAATAAGATTCACCCCGTGATAGAAAATTATTCCATCGATTCGGTTCCCCCGCTCTCAAGATTCAGCGACTAAAAAGGTGTTCAGGCTATTTAGTTTTTTACGTTCTTAAATGTACTCCGATCACTCCGGATTGTCAATCACGAATGGAAGAAAAGCACACAAGGCGGGAAGTGGATAGACAGGGAAAGGTTTTTCAGACAGAAATGGAAAATAGGAGCTGACTATGAATGAGGAAGAATCATTCTATAACGCGTATTTAATATATTACATTTTTATTACATACAGATAGAGTTCTAGTAAAATCCATATAAATATTATAAAATTTACAATTGTGTGGTGATAAAAAAGCTGACAAATATTGTGAGGTGAAAGAGCTATGCTGAGACATTTGGATAATGAAACAATTATTGAAGCTTATTTTCGGGCGATTGAATTAAATGTCAATGATGACTTTCTCTTATTGCTGAAACAAGAGCTGATTAGAAGAGAACTGTTTAGCACGTCTTTTTCAACCCTTTCTTCATCTCGACCTCGCGCTTAGATATCCATTCGATCAGTTTCATTTCGTCAAGCGTCAAATTTCTTTCCAATTTCATAGAAAAATATCCCTTGAGCACGTTACTATTCAAAGCTTACCATCTCCTATCGAAGACCTTTTTATTCTATTTTACTTACATTCTGCAAAATTGCAAGCGCTCTCATTCTTGGCATGGCGATAAAGCGCCACAACTGTCGCGTCATGGCACTTTAGTCATTCGCTCTCTCCCTACTTAAGTCGCTGAACACATAGTAGCAAGAAGAAGGAAAAGATCATAATCGATCCGACCCAATAATAAGCCAGAATCATCCGGCCGGATTCAACGGCCACGAAAATAGCCGTTGACATCGTTTGGGTGCGACCGGGAATATTGCCGGCAAACATTAATGTCGCCCCGAATTCTCCCAAGCCACGGGCGAAGCCGAGCATAAACCCGGTCACGACCGACCGCCATGCCAGTGGTAATGTTACATACCAGAACAGCTGATATTCCTTTGCGCCCATTTGACGCGCCGCCTGCTCTAATTCACGGTCAACACTATCAAAACCATTCTGCAACATTTGATAGACGAGCGGAAAGGCCACGACAACCGCGGCAGTGACGGCAGCCCAATAAGAAAAGACAAGCGGTTGAGAAAATAACCATTCAAACGCCTGGCCGATCCAGCTTTGCCGTCCGAGCAAAACGAGCAGTCCAAAACCGATTACTGTAGGAGGGAGCACGAGCGGCAGCATCAAAATCGTTTCAACAACCACTTTTCCTTTAAACGATTTTCTCGTCATAAACCAGGAGGCTAGCATGGCGAGAAGAAAGGCGATGACGCTCGCCACACTGACCACCTGCAAGGAAACGATGACCGGGGACCAAAAGTTAGCCTCCATTATCAGGCACCTGCGAACCCATATTTCTTAAATACTTCCAACACTTCGTCCGTCTGCAGCCATTGATAGAAGCGCGCTGCTTCTTCAGGATGATCGGTGCCTTCGAGCAAGCCGACCGGATAAATAATCGGCTCCTCCGTCTCCGCTTCAGCGACGATTTTCACCTGATCAGACAAAATGGCATCCGTTTGGTAAACCAACCCCGCATCGACATTTCCTGTCTCGACATACGTTAACACTTGGCGGACGTCACTTCCGTGTATCAGTTTGTCCGAAAGCTCTTCATAAATCCCGAGCTCCTCCAGTACCTGCCTGGCGTACTCTCCGGCCGGAACCGTGTCCGGTTCGCCGATGGCAAGCTGGTAAACCTCCTCTTGCAGAAGATCTTCAAACTGTGTAACTGCAAGATCCGAGTCTTCTGCCGTAACAAGGACGAGCTCATTCCGCAACAGATCGGCCCGCTGCGTAATCACTCCCTCTTCCTCCAATTCATCCATCCACCTGACCGCAGCCGAAAGAAACAGATCAGCCGGGGCCCCCTGAATAATTTGTGACTTTAACGTTCCGGATGAGCCATAGTTCGGCACCAGCGTAAGATGTTCATGCTCTCGTTCATACATCTGTTTCAGCTCATTCATCGCGTCTGTCATGCTCGCGGCCGTCATTATATGCAATTCTACTTCCTCATTGGCTTCACTTGATGGCGACGAGCAGCCGACAAACAGCATGATGACAAAAAGCATAATGGCGTATGTAACCCCTTTTTTGTTAACCGGCCCATTCATCCTATTCACTCCCACCTAGATTCATCTAGCACTAAATCAAATCAAATTGTGTATAATCATCTTATCATAAGTTATAAATAGTTATAAATAGATATAAGTAATTAAATTTTTATTTTTGCTCTATTTCTATTACAATTAGAAAAGAATCACTCTTTGATTTTTTGATGCAGGAGGGGAATAAATGGACGATCATTCATATACGACAGAAGAGGTTGCCCGCTTGCTGAAAGTCTCGAAGCTGACTGTTTATGATTTGATAAAAAAAGAGAAACTACCGGCTTTTCGCGTCGGCAAGCAAATGAGAATCGATGCGAGGGATTTAGAGCTTTTCAAATCCCGGACGAAAAGAGGCGAGACGGGTAAGGCAGCATCACTCCCGCCAGTCGAAACGCAAAGCGCCCCACTGTCCTCTACCGCCGATAACTCGATTATTATCAGCGGTCAGGATATGAGCCTCGATATTTTGGCGAAATACCTTGAAGGACGGGAGGGAAAATTTCGCCCCTTGCGCTCCTATGTCGGCAGCTTGAACAGCTTGTTCTCGCTTTTTAAAGAAGAATGCGACATCGTCAGCGTCCACCTGTACGATGGAGAGAGCGGGGAATATAATCTTCCGTATATTAAGCATGTTTTAACAGGTCATGACTATCTTGTCGTCAATCTGATCCGCCGCCAGGCTGGGTTATACGTATCAGGCGACAACCCGCATAACATTCAATCGTGGGCCGATTTAAAAAAGTCGGGTCTCCGCCTCATCAATCGCGAAAAAGGGGCCGGTGCCCGGGTTCTGCTTGATGAGCAGCTGCGTATACTCGGGGTAAGAGGAAAAGAGCTTACCGGCTATGACCAGGAGGAAACAAGCCACCTTGGCGTTGCCGGGGCTGTCCGCAGCAACAGAGCTGATGTTGGGGTCGGAATTGAAAAAGCGGCAAAAATCGTCGGTATTGGCTTTATCCCACTGATCCAGGAACGATACGATCTCGTGCTTCTGAAGAAACCGGAAAATCAGCCATTAATTGATCAAACTCTCGCTATTTTGCAATCAGACACCTTTCAGAGAGAAATTCAGTCGATCGGCGATTACGATCTTACGCTTACCGGCCAAATAATGTATGAAACATGAACCAGACCCGCGATGTCTGCAAAGCAGGCAGAAAAACTGCTTGCTTTGCAAGGCGGAACCGGCGTCGACGCCTATTATTTTCAAAAACAGTGTAGCCTTGCTCCAGCTCCTAACCCACCTCGATTCTCTCCTCTACGGCTAAAATTCCATCCCGTTTAAACATCCTTGTTTGCCGACGGTAATGGCAGTACGCAAGGACATGAGTGTCATTAAAGGCTTTTACGGTCACATATCTTTGCGACAGCTCTCCATTGGCGGCCATATATATAATTTGAATGCGTTCGTCCTTTTCGATGCTCTGCTCCAATATCCGCTTAAGACGCATGTTGGATCTCTCCTTCGTAAGTTTGTTTTCATTATACGCGAACATACATTCCGATTTCAACCTTTAACACGAATGTACGTTCTCTTTTTTATAAAAGCAAGCACCGAACAACGACAAACGGGCTTTCTTCAGCCATCCGCATAACGTGCGAAGCCGCCGCCCTTCCTCGAATCAACCCAAAGTCTTATACTTTCTTATCGTTTAAAAAAGCTTCATGACTAAGCTATCACGCTGTCGACAAGGGACAAAAGAAAGCCGCTACATGCCTGCTGATTCTTTAGACCGGACCGAATCTGCCTAGTATTTTTACAGTTTAAAGTCAAAGTCATACCTTTGTATCGTCTTCGCGTAATCTCGTATTTTTCATTGAACCAAGCGTTGCTTCAATTGTAAAATGGTAACTAAGTACCTCTTACAAAAATGACCAGGCGGCAAAGCTATCAAACTAGGAAGGGTTGAAGCCATGTGACACAGTTTCATAGAAAAACAGCTTTTCTTCTTCTTATTTTTATGATGTTTGCTCTATCGCCCTCTGATGCCGGCGCTGAAGGAGCGAAATGGGGCACGGTGACGTCCGATTCTTCTTTATTAGTAAGAGATCAGCCGAATCAGCAAGGAAGTGTTATCGGCAAATTGGACGCCGGTGAGAAAGTCGAGTACATTCCAGGCTCAAATGGCTGGGGGCAAATTACATACAAAGGAAGGCAGGGATTTGTCAGTCTTGCCTACCTGAATGAAGCTGGACAACGGCAAGCTTCAAACGAGGATCAACCCGCTTCCACCGCCTCGGCAAATCAGGTCGGAACCGTGACGGCCGACACCTTGCTCGTTCGTTCAGAGCCAAGCAGGTCATCCGCGGTCATTGGACAGCTGCACGCTGGACAAGCGGTCGATTACACATCATTGCATTTCGATTGGGCACAAATCACCTATAATGGACAGGTTGGTTACGTCAGTGAAATTTATCTCGCCAACCAGCACGCTTCTGAACAGCAGAGCGCTACAGCAGAGACAGGCAGCTCGTTCGGCACGATCCAAAAAGTGATGATTGACCCTGGGCACGGGGGAAGTGATCCAGGTGCGATTCACGGAACGACCTATGAAAAGGACATTAATTTGGAAATCGCTTTACAAATTCAAAAGGCGCTGGAAGAAGGCGGATTCGCAGTCGACATGACGCGGACGACGGATTCATTTCTCAGTTTGGAGGAACGTGTGTCCAGCGCGAACCAGGCAAATGCTGACCTGTTTATCAGCGTCCATGCAAACAGTCATTACGACCGCTCGATCAAAGGACTGGAAACCCATTATTATGGATCCAGAGAACTGGCATCGATCTTGAACCAGGAATTGCAGGCTGTAAACGGGAGCGGCCTGCGCGGTCTTTATCAATCCGACTTTTATGTTCTTCGAAATACTGCGATCCCCGCTTTTCTTATAGAAGCCGGCTATCTGTCAAACGGGGAGGATCTCGCTTTATTGCAGTCCCCTTCCTACCGCGTAGCTCTTGCTGAAGCCGTTAAGCGTGCTGTTCAGAACATGAATTAAGCATGAAAAGGAGCTCTCCCGGAGACAGTTCACCCCACGAATTCAAAAAAGGAGTTATCTGGCAACCTGCCAAGGATAACTCCTTTTTTCCATGTCTCGTTTCATTAGTTGAAGCATAGGGTAAAGATAAAGCATCAACACATTTTTATTATCTGAAAAGGGGGATTATCATGCATTATGACGGACAAAGAATTGAAAGCGCTTTCTGCGATGAGCAAATAAAAACCTGCTGGATCGCCAAGCCGGAAAACATTGCTGCTTATTGTCCTTACCCATATTTTCCACCACAGCAGCAATCCTCACCAAAGCAAAATGAAGCGTAACAGCTGCTAACGCCTGCTTCGCCCTGCGCCCAGCTGGAGGAAAAAGTCCCTCCAGCTTTAAAAACCTTTGCGCAGACGTCAGGAACTGACCCGGACGACAAAAGGTGTAAATAGCCTTTTGACGCTCTCTGATGTCAGCTTTTTAAAATTCCTTCGCAACAGCAGCTGCCTGATCAAGTCCAGCTTGAATGATGTTCTCAGCTTCATCCGGGAATTGATTATGTCCTTCAATGATGACCGTTTTAATGTCTTTGACACCCCAGAAGCCAAGCATCGTTTGAACGAAGGTAACGGACATTTCCGCAGCTTGAGCAGGACCCTCTGAATAGACGCCGCCTCTCGCGTTAAGAAGCACGACTTTCTTGTCTGGAAGAAGACCAACCGGACCTTCCGCTGTATAACGGAACGTTTTGCCTGCTTGTGCCAGGTAATCTAAATACGTGTGCAGAACGGCCGGCACCGTGAAGTTCCATAACGGGAAAGCAAAAACAACTTTATCCGCAGCAAGGAACTGATCAAGATACTTTGTCACAAGGGCAGTTGCTTCCTCTTCCTCCTTCGTTAGCTCTAATCCGTTTGCCAGCTTGAACATTCCGTTAATCTTAACGGCATCATAGTAAGGCAGGTTCTCCTTAAAAAGATCTAATTCTGTAATTTCATCCTCTGGATGAGCAGCCTGATAATTTTCCAAAAATGTGTGATAAAGCTTTACGCTTACCGCTTGCTCAATTGGTCTTGAATTTGCCTTAATAAATAATACCTTTGCCATCTGAAAAACCCCCATGATTCAATATAATGATCGGTCGCTACAGCAACCTTCTTCTTTAGTAATGTTGTTATAGCAACTAAAAGCGAAGTCGGCTACTCTTTTGAATTAGTAACATTCTTGTTGATGATGGAAAGCAGTCTGTCCAGCTCAGCCAGCTCTTCGGGCGACAGTCCGTTACAAACGGTTTTGTCAAAATCCTCGGCAATAGGAATCACTTTTTCACCAAGCTTTTTCCCGCAAGGTGTTAAATAGAGCTCCAGGGAACGACGGTCATCAGGGCAATGTGTTCTCCGGATAAACCCTTTTTGCTCCAAGCTTGAAACCATCCGCGCGATGTTTGTTTTATCCTTGTGCAGGAACTTCGCAAGCTGATTTTGAGTGAGGCCATCTCTTTCCCAAAGCAGCATCATAATCAAATTTTGCTCTGGAGCCAGATTAAATTCATCAAGTCTAGCTTTAATATAACTTGTTAAATTTAAATCCGTTTTATGAATTTTAATGCTGATATAGTCCTGGAATGTTAATTTCAAAGGCATCCCCCGCAAAATGTTACTTAACAATTCACTTACATTTGGTAAGTATAGTAGAAGAGCATCACTTTGTCAAATGAAAAGAGGCTTTGCCGGCTTCTCCTGTACAGTCAGCAATCAAGCCGGCAAATGCTTTGTTATCAGGGGCTTTTAGGTGAGAAGCGCCTCTGACCGTTTTATTTTAAATGTATCGATCGACGTTTGCAGATCCTCCGCTAACCTCGCCAACGCCTCAGAAGCGGCGGCAATCTCTTCTATCGTCGCATATTGCTCTTCAGTCGCCGCTGAGGTTTCCTGAATAGCCGTCGTCGTTGTTTCTGTAATCCGGCTCACCTCATCTGTCGCCTCGGCAATTTGATTACTCTGCTCCGTTATTTGCTGGATTGATTCCGTCACTTCGTTAACCTTGTCGCGGACGGCTTCAATAGAGAACGCAATCTCGGCAAACGATTGATTCAGTTCATCAGCCGTTTGCAGGCCGAGGGTCACCGTTTGTGTCCCTTCTTCCATCGAGAGAACCGCCTGGTCAATTTCAGCCTGGATTTCCTTAACGAGAGTTACGGTTTGCTGACTTGATTGGCGGGACTGCTCGGCAAGCTTGCGCACCTCATCGGCGACAACTGCAAATCCTTTGCCGTGTTCGCCGGCCCGTGCCGCTTCAATCGCCGCATTCAACGCTAATAAATTCGTCTGCTCGGCAATCGTTGAAATCATGCTCATAATCTCTTCTATCGCCAGTGATTTCGCTGATAATTGCTGAATTGACGTCGCCGTGTAATCTGTAGCAGTCGAGATCGCCCGCATCTGTTCACTGACCATTTCAACGGCGTCTCTTCCTTGTTCGGTTTTCGTCAGGGAATAATCAGACAAAGCCGACATCTCATCACTGTGAAAGGCAATCTGCTTCACACTTTCAGAAGTTTGGTGGATTGACTGGGTAATTTCAGTCATTTTCTCTAGCTGATTCTCCGCCCCTTCCGCTGTCGCCTGCGCCACCTGAGCCATTTGTTGAATCGACTGTGAGCTTTGGTGCGTCCCCGCCGTAAGCTCCTCGGAGGCGGCAGCGACTTGCTCGCTCGCTCTGTTTGTTTCCAGCACTAGGGAACGGAGACTGTCCTTCATTTTATTTAAGCTGCCCGCCAGCTGGGAAAGCTCATCCTTCGACTTAATGGTAACAACGTCTCCGGTTAAATCACCCACCGCCACTGCTTCCATCTGGTTGACGACTTTCTTGATATTCTTTGTAAGATAAGAGCTGAACACAAGGCTAATCATAATTGAGACGATGATCGCGGTCATCGCCCCGCCCAGTATAAGGAGCACCGTCAGCTGAGCATCACGTTGATTTTCGTCTACCAGCCTGTCCGCATTTTCCTGATTCAGATTTGCCATGTGCTCCAGCTCAGCCGTCGCAGCAAGAAACAGCGGCCCTCCTATTTGCAGTCCCTCTCGCGCTTCGTCATAGCGCCCGGCTCGAATTAAGGCAATATTCTGTTGAACCCTATCTTCAAAACGGGCCCAACCTTCGATAAAATTAGTAAAGGACTCACGCTTCTGTTCCGTCATTGTAAAATTGCTATATTGCTCCGTCAGCTGCCGCACATGCTCGAGGTTTTGCTGCGCTCTTTCGGTTGACGCCGGGTCTTCATTTACCGCCGCCTCAAGCATGCTCCCTCTTGTATTTTCAGTCAATCTCATTAGCGTCACCAGTTCAGCTGTCGGCAACAGAGCATCTTCATAAATCTCCTCCGTATTTTCATTCATCGCCTGCAGTCCGATAAATGAAAAAATACTTCCGCCAATTAGTAAACCAACGACGGAAAAGAAAGACAGGAGAACCTTAAAACGTAATGTCATCATACCCACTCCAAACTATTAAAATGATCTTTTTTTCTTACTATACCATATTATTTGGTAATAATAACCTAAGACGAATCAACTAGAGATGATTCATTTATTTCGTTGTAAACAGCAAAAATCCCCTACCAAAGCGAGTTGCTTTGATAGAGGGGCTGCGCAGAACGGAGCCGCTGCCATCTTTTTTTCCTCTTACCCGCAATTACTACCTCGACCTCTTCTTTCGCTTTTTTATGGCCATGGTCTCCATTCAACCATTTGATAGAATTGATTGAGACTATCCTTGAATTCCGGCGTCAGCTCAAAATAGCGGTTACTCTCAATATGAAAGGAGTCCTGACCTTCCCCATAGCGCATCACAAACAACTGTCTGTCCCGACCTTCATAGAGGTTCCCGAGCACAAATATCCGGTAGTGAATGTTACTCTCATCATAAACAGCGTCAGGGTTAATCATGTCCTCTACTTCTTTAGCGCGATCTAGATGGCCAAGCAACTCCCTTACCACTTCCGTGTCCGTCATTCGTTTTGAATACAAATACGGTGTTTCAGAGGATGAGAAATCTCGCTTCTCCACATAAATGCTAACCGGCCTTTTAAAATCTTTGAACGAATAAGTATGCTCAGCAACGACCCCATCCGGATAGGAAAATGGAGTATAGAAATAGGTCTGATTCATCCAAATGACAATACCTACAGCAAGCCCAATCAGCCCGGCAATCGCCATAAGCCATTTTCTCATTGATCTCCCTCCCCTACTTGCACAAATCCATTATCCAATCTTTAACAGCGGACGGCAACATAATTTTGACACTAGCAGCCATGCAGCTGCCGCAATTGGTATAATAAAGAAAACTATGACGAGGAGGCTCATGAGATGAAGCCACGAGTGACAGTCATTACATTAGGTGTTGATCATTTAGAAACATCATTACGGTTTTACCGCGATGGGCTTGGACTTCCGACTGAAGGAATCATCGGTGAAGAATTTGAACATGGCGCAGTCGCGTTCTTTGACTTGCAGCCCGGCTTAAAGCTGGCGATATGGAACCGTAAAGACATCGCCCATGAAGCAAAAGTAGCGTTAGCCCAACCAGGAGCCACTGAATTCACCCTTGGGCATAATGTCAACAGCAAAGCCGAGGTCGATCAGGTGATGGCTCAAGCTGAAGCAGCTGGCGCGACGATCACGGACCCGGCACATGACACGTTCTGGGGCGGCTATTCCGGACATTTCCAAGACCCCGACGGTCATTTATGGGAAGTTGTTTGGAATCCCCAATGGGACCCAATTAAATAAGCGGCCTCTATTTTTTCAAGCTCCGAAAACGAACATAGCGGGTAAAGTCAGGCAGCGATGACCTTACCCACTTATCTCAGTATGTGTTTGTTCAATAGTGACTTTCCTTTCTCCACTTATTTTCCCCCGCTCACACGATTACCTCGCGCGTTTAAAAAGGACTGTCGCTGCTTCCCTTTCGCTTTTCGTTATTTTAGCTGACGTTACGGCTTCTCAGTTCTAATCATCAAGCCCCTTCCTTTTTTCACGATCCTCAGCTTGATCGGCATCCGCTTTTTCATTAGCCTGCCTGACTCCTTTTAAGCCGGCGGCTGTGCCCTTTATTTCACAGACGATTGAACGGGTGTAACATATTTTTGACATGTACAGACACAAACGAGCCCAATCCGACATAAGGTTGGAGTATGGAACAAAATGGGGGTGTTTTCGTGTCTGGCATACTCGCTGCTCTTTCATACTTTGTTAAAGAGGTCATTGTTTTCGTCTCCTATGTCAAAAACAATGCGTTTCCTCAGCCTCTGAAAAAGGAGGAAGAACGGAAATATTTAACACTGATGCAAAAAGGAGACGCAGAAGCCCGCAATCTGCTGATTGAACATAATCTGCGCTTAGTGGCGCACATCGTCAAAAAGTTTGAAAACACTAGAGAAGACACCGAGGATTTAATTTCGATCGGCACAATCGGCCTCATTAAAGCGATTGAAAGCTACTCGGACGGCAAAGGCACCAAGCTGGCGACCTACGCCGCCCGTTGTATTGAAAACGAAATTCTGATGCACTTGCGGGCACTGAAAAAAGTCAAAAAGGACGTCTCCCTCCATGATCCGATCGGGACGGATAAGGAAGGAAATGAAATCACCTTAATTGATGTTCTCCAGGAGGACGGAGAAGATATCGTTGATGTGATTCAGACGAAAATGGAGAAGAAGCAGATTTATGAATACATTCATGTGCTCGACGAACGGGAAAAGGAAGTCATTGTCGGGCGCTTTGGCCTTGATTTGGAGGAAGAACGGACCCAGCGCGAGATCGCTAAGGAATTGGGGATCTCGCGCAGCTATGTATCGCGGATTGAAAAGCGGGCGCTGATGAAGCTGTTTCATGAATTTTACAAGCAGAGTCAGGGAAAAGGATGACACAGCAGTTATGCTGTAAGAATCTACAATCGAACAGAACCTTCGTTCACTCATTATAAAACAAACGTCATGACGTTTATTGGTCTGTGCAAGCTCTTGTATAATCAGTCAGACTTAAAGGGTAGCAGTTATTATTGTAAAGTATGATTAACAAAACCCATCACGCCTCTACAGAGCATGGAGATCCACGTCATCCGGGACGTTCTGCCACTTTAAAAAACTTAAAAAAGATAAGTATTTCAGAATTCTTTGGTTTAAAATCAAGTCAGCCTCTTTAAAATATTAGGCAAACACATTATCAACTACCGCTGTCATCGTGCATTTCGAATGTATGCATGGCCTTTGATGGGGAAATTGGTTCCTGAAAACGAAGAAGCTTACTTGCTGGAACAACAGAAGCAATATAGGAAGATGCAGGAGCGAATGAAGAAGGATAAATAAGAAGACACGTTCTAAATAGAGCGTGTCTTTTTTTTTCATCAACTTTTGTCTACCTTTGTCGAAATGCTAGACATTGCCAGGATAATAATCCTACGATTTATTTATCATAACACTATATTATTGCCTCAGGAACATTTCCCCAAATGATAAATACAAGACTTTCTTGTATTACTACACATATTACTATATAATATATGTAACAGAACCCACCACGCCTCTTAGCAATGCGGACCACGGTGGGTCATTTTTTTATGGAGGATAATATGGATGAGGGATATCCAAAAAAACCATTAAATTTTTCTGAACAATTAGAATTATTAAAGAAGAGAGGAATTGATGTAGAGCACTCTGAATTCGCTTCTTCTTTTCTTAGTCGTGTCAATTATTATCGATTTACCGCTTATTTACTCTCATATAAAAAAGGAGACATGTATATTGAGGGGACTTCTTTTAACCGGATAGTATCTATATACGAATTTGACAAGAAACTTAGAAATTTATTAATAGGGGTTATTGAAGAAATTGAAATAGCATTTCGTACACATATCGCTTATCATCACGCACATAAATATGGTCCCTTTGGATATGAAGATGCTAGCAATTTTTTAAAACAGGAGCGACATCAAGAATTTCTTAAAGAATTACATGAGCTACGCGACCGAAACAGACATAATGAAGATTTCATAAGACATCATTTCAAGAAATATAATGGTCGTTTTCCATTATGGGTAATTATAGAAATTTCTTCATTAGGGACGCTATCTAAACTCTTTAAAAACCTAAAAGAGGAAGATAAAAAACTAATAGCCAAGCAATACTATAATATCCCCTATTGGTATATCGAAAGCTGGTTACATACTTTGACACTTGTTAGAAACTTATGTGCTCATTACAATAGGCTATATAATCGCAAACTTAAATCAAGGCCTCAACTATTCAAAGACATTAAAGATCAGATAGACAACCACAAAATATTCTCATCAATTTATACAATTACTCGATTACTACCAAAAGCCGAAAAGGATTTATTTTTAACAAACCTAACTGCTCTTGTGCTTCAATATGAAGAAGAAATTGATCTAGGCTGTTTGGGGTTTCCTGAAGAATGGGAAAAAATCTTGAAGTAGAAGTACAGGTAAGGTGCGGAAGGAAATGAAATCACCTTAATTGATGTTCTCCAGGAGGACGGAGAAGACATCGTTGATGTGATTCAGACGAAAATGGAGAAGAAGCAGATTTATGAATACATTCATGTGCTCGACGAACGGGAAAAGGAAGTGATTGTCGGGCGCTTTGGCCTTGATTTGGAGGAAGAACGGACCCAGCGCGAGATCGCTAAGGAATTGGGGATCTCGCGCAGCTATGTATCGCGGATTGAAAAGCGGGCGCTGATGAAGCTGTTTCATGAATTTTACAAGCAGAGTCAGGGGAAAGGATAGCGTGAAGCCATTGCCCCGCCATTAAGCATGGAGTGAAACCGTCTTCCGTCTCGATCTCGTAAAGCCCTTTGTGAGTGGTTTCTCACAAAGGGCTTTTGGCGAGTGAAGAAGCTATTGCCAATATCTCTAAGCTAGTTCAACCATTTTTCACTTTGCGGTCTTTCACCAGCTTTTCAATCACTTTGGCGAGCAAAAGGGTGCGCTCCGTTAAGGAAGGAATGTCTAAATATTCCTTCTCGCTATGGGCATTGCCGCCGACCGGACCGAGTCCGTCAATCGTGGGAATGCCCATTGCCGCGGTAAAGGAGGCATCGGAACCGCCGCCGGTTTTCGTATCCTTCAGCTCGATGCCCAGCTCCGCCCCTACCTTCTTCACGACTTGAAAGAGGCGGGCGATTTTTTCGTTTTTGACCATTGGCGGTCTGCTGATGTCCCCGGTCAGTTCAATTTCCGTGCCACTGACATCGGAGGAAGCGCACATCGCTTCAATTTTATGCTCCATCTCTTCGGCCTGCTCCTCCGTTGCCACACGGACATCAATGTGACCAATCGCCGTGGCGGAAACGGTATTGACGGCATTGCCGCCCTCGATAATTCCGACATTAACTGAAATTCCATGCTCATGATCATTCAGCTCATGAAGCTTAACAATCTTATGGGCAAGCTCCTCAATCGCGCTGCGCCCTTTTTCCGGCTCGATTCCAGAGTGGGCTGCCTTACCGTGCACCTCAATCGTGAAGCGGCCATTGCCCCGCCGTTCCGTTACGACAGAGCCGTCCCGTCGCGCCGGCTCCATCACAAGGGCGTAGGCCTTTCCTTTCGCTGCTTCCTCTATCAGCTGACGCGAAGTAGATGAACCAATTTCCTCGTCGCTGTTTAATACCAGTTCAACATGCTGATAGGCATCTGAACCGTTTTCTTTTAAGTAACGGAGTGCGTAAATAACGGAAACAAGACTTGCCTTCATATCAATCACACCAGGGCCGTAAGCACGCGTTCCTCTAATTGTAAATGGTCTCTCTTTTGCCGTCCCCGGCTCAAATACCGTATCCATATGGGCAACGAT
This sequence comes from Halalkalibacter oceani, assembly GCF_023715705.1. Lineage (GTDB taxonomy): Bacteria > Bacillota > Bacilli > Bacillales > Bacillaceae_D > Halalkalibacter > Halalkalibacter oceani_A. The sequence goes on along the minus strand of NZ_JAMBOS010000041.1, from coordinate 1,815 downwards.
TAAAATCGAAGCCCTTTGCTGAGCTGGGTGGATGATCCGTAAATGATCGCCAACCGTTTCCTCAGCAATCGTCGTAACGTCAAAGCCAAGCTGCTCAAACAAAGGAATCAATTCCTGAGCGACCTGATCGACGCCTGCCTTATGAGAAGACCCACTGTCTATGTTTACAATCTTTTCTAATAACAAAAGCATCTCTTTTTCCTGCGAATGAACATCCATCTTTCGTTTCCCCTCTACACTTGCTATATCTGTATCATATGCATGATCTTCCTCTTATTTTCAGCGATTTCTGCCTATTTTGCAAGCAAAGAATAAGGGGTGCTCTCGCTAAGAAGAAGATTGATACGGGTAGGAATCACCGCGTTTCTTCGCTGTGACGATAAGACGATGAGAGTGGGTCTGTTCAAGTTGACGATAGACGCCTGAGCATGTGACAAGCTGCAAGCTGGCGCCATGATTTACGGTAAACACGTCCGCGACGGCTTCAGCCTCTTTCGGAAACGAGCGAACGGATTCGACTTGATAGGTTGTAACGAGTCCGCCCCGATCGATCAGATAGAGAAGATCCCCCTGCTCTAATTGAACAAGCTGATAAAAAACAGCCGGACCCTCATAATCATCATAATGTCCAGCGAGTACGGCGCTGCCGCGATCTCCCGGCGTTACCCCGTCTTTATACCAGAACACCTTTGACCCGTCCGGTGGCAATGCTTCCATTTCCTTCCGAGTTAATCCTTCCACCTCCGCCTCAAGTGAAAGGGTGGGAATTTTCAGTAGCAGCGGCTCACGGTCGGCCGCCGCTACTCCGCCCCCGGCATAAACGAAGAGAATGACGCATGCGAGGATCACCGCTTTCTGCTTCATTTACCTCGTTGGTGAAGCGCCGCCCAGTCCCGTTTTCGGCAGATCAGCCGGCAATGGCATATAATCAGTAAGCAGAATCACCGTTAACTGCTCTTCTCCGGCGTTTGACCCCACTGCCAATGCCGTATAAACCGTGTCAGCCTTCAATTCGGTCTCGACCAATTCAAGCAAGGCTGCAGGCTCCTTTATTTCTAATGAATAAGAGCCGGGAGCGACTTCGAGATAGGCGGCCGTCGTCGGAAAAATCAGCTCAGGGAAAAGGACTTCACCCTCAGCGGTCGCTACGGAAAGGGCCGGTGACAATGGCGAAAAATGTGCAACGCGCAGCTTTGTTTTTCCTGCCGAGGTTGTTTGGTCGTCAACCAGCTTGGCGATCGACATTGCCTCGACCTCCCCGATTGCAGCCAGCGTATAATACTGGCCGGCTTCCACCGTTACTTCATCGGTCACTAAAGCGGCATCGGTGTCTCCTGCAGGAAAAATAGAAAAAGTGTGCATTCCCGGACTTAAAGAGAGATACTGACCGGCTTCTGTAAATTCAAGCCCTTCTACAACTAACACTTTATCAAGATAAACATCGACCTTGGGTGCATCTGGTGTGGCATGTACGACTCGTGCCTGTGCCTCTGTTTCGGCATAGACGGGAGCGCCCATTGCCAGCACAAGCAGCAGCAAAACGACAACTCCAGCTTTTTTCATGATTTCATCTCCTTCGAAGGTGCATTCTTTACTAGAATCCCCTTTATAAAGTTTGAACTATTCAACTAGAGCATAAAAAAAACTGGAAGTATCAGCCAGCAGCCATTTCACGTCCCGCTACAACAAAATCAAAACCACCAGTGTGAACTGGTGGTTTGTTCTGCGGCTGAAAGCCTCTCTTACCGGCCTTGGCCTTAAAGGCCCACTGAAAGGGTTTCCCGTCTGCACCACATTCACTCACTAATTCTAAAG
>NZ_JAMBOS010000040.1 GCF_023715705.1 Halalkalibacter oceani | reverse complement strand
ATTCAACTTAGTTCAATGGAAAAAAGGACAACAGGTAAACAAATGGTAGTCCTTATCCACAATTTTACAGTTATCTTTTTCCTAGTTAAATAGAGGGTCGTACGTCAAGTCGTCTAAATGACTCACCACTCCTTCCTCGAATTGATGCTCAATGTTTCGAAATTCTTCTTCCCAGTTCAGCTTTCGTCTCCCCTTAGAGGAACGTGTAGGTTGTCTGAAAAGAGCACGAAGGAAGACATCAAATTCGTTAAATAAGAGGCTCTGAAGGGTTTGCTTCATTTCAAGCAAAGGACCTTCATGGTGCACCTGTTGCTGTAATAGAACTTGCAAGCAGTACGTGATCAGAGCGACCCAGATTTGATTATACACGGCATTCTCACTCTTGCCATAGAACGTTTTAAACGTCAAATGTTGTTTCATCCACTTGAAAAAGGTTTCAATTTTCCAGCGGTAGCGATACAGGTCTCCAATTTCTTCGGCAGACAAATCGAAACAATTGGTGACAAGGATGACTTTGTTTCCTTGCCCATCGTGCGTTTGAATCAATCGCACAGGATGCTCCATTTGAGTTCCATTTTCCATGCTTCCTAGAAATACTTCTTGGTCTTGGATAATAGGAGAATCGGCTTTGGGAACCTGTTCGGAAAGCACATCCATTTTGGCATTTTTCTTTAAACGTGTGATAAAGCGAACGTCGTGTAAGCAAAGTTCATCAAATTTTTTATAGTCGACATATCCTCGATCAAACAAGTGAATCGAATCGGAATCGATGTCAATAAGTTCCGTCATTTGGGTGTGATCCGCATGTCTAGCCGGTAAAATAATCCCTTTATCAGGAAGAACAACTTCATCTGTGACCACGACTCGTAAATGGAGCCGAACTCCCGCTTTGGTTTTGCGAAAAGTCGCCCATGGATACTGGCTCAAACTCATGCTCATCGTTGTGGAATCAATGACATGCAAGCGACCGATGTCGCGAATGATAGGAGAAGTCTTCATGTTCGCTTGAATGCTCAACACTAAGTAATGAAAGATTTTTTCAAATAACTCAGGCGATAAATCGCCCAGTTTTCTTGAAAGTTGGGATGTGCTGATGGCATCAAAAGCAAGTTGAACATGAAGTTCTTCCTTGTCTTTAAGCTGCTTGGACATCGCCGTTAAGCTTTTGGTTTCATTCAATTGCGAAATAATCAACAGTTGAAGAAATTTATAGGCAGTTAACTTTTTCACGTACTTATCAAGGTCGATCACGTTAATTAGGTTGGAAAAAGTCTGTTCATCTATGACTTTTAGCAGTTTATTAATTGTAGATTTTATGGTATTCTTGTCCATGTGTATCTCCTTGTATTTAGGATTTGGACAGAACTACCAAACCTAATTATAAGGAGTTTTTTTGTGCTTTTGAACCATAAATTTCTACTTCGAAACTACTTGACAAATCTTGAAGAACTTTATGCAAAGTTAATGAATTTTTTTATAAAAAGGTATTGATAACCAGCCGTGTCTGTGTAATGTTCTTCAATATTCAATTCAGATTCATGATGCAGCAATCCATCTATGACATGAACGGCGTCACGAGCATTGGTATTAATAACTTTTGTGTAGTAAGAAGAAAACTGATCACTTGTAAAGCGATAAATCGTTGCTCCTTTACCAGAACCATAATGAGGATTTGATTCTGCATGTAGAGAAGAAACGCCAACTTGTACTCTCATACCATCTGAAGAGGATGTACTTCCATCTCCCCAATATTTAGATAAAGCAAGCTGATGATGAAAATTCACAAGTGTTGCTTGAGCTTTATTCATCGCATCATCATAAAGACGCCATTGAGAAGCATGAGCCATTTGGTGATAAGTAATTCCAGGGGTAGCATCTGCCATTTTTGTTAAGCCAATATTTGTTCCCATCGCCATAATTGTGGCCATTAAAATTGACTTTTCCTCTCCTTTCGGAGGACGACCTGAAGAAGCATGAATAAATTGTTCGTCAAAGCCTGTCCAACTTGCGACTTCGATTAGAAGATCCGTTAGTTTTATCCGTGGCAACATGCTGTATAGAGATGAACTAAACATCTTTGCATCTTCAGGAGTATCCTTTTCAAGGCGGTCAATGCGAAATTTCCCCTTCTCTATACTAACACCCTCTAGTTCATCAATGTTATCGGACATGGCTTGTAGTCGCTTTCTTAGAGAATCCATTCTTTCGGTCAAATATTCTTCACCAGAACTGCTTACCGCAAGCCGATTATGATGTAAACCAGCTTCTAACCATTCTTCTTTTGGAATTAGATACTCATCAAAATCTTTATGTTGTTTACTTCCACGAACAGATACATCTCCTGACCGAATATGATTTCGTAATTCAGTTAATGCAGCCATTTCATAATAATGACGATTGATACTTCCATCATCGTCATATACATGTTTCTGCCATCGGTTAGAGACAAAACCAAGAGGGGCTCCTTCTGGAACCTTTCGTTTACCTGATTCATTCATATTTTTGATAATATCTAACGCTTCCATCAATGGCTTGGCTGATTGGGTCGATTGAAATTCTAGTGATTTAAGTAAGGTAGGCGTATATTTTCGAAGATAAAAAAACCGTTTTTCTAAAAGATCTAAATAATCATAGTCGATAGGACGTGATAATTGTTTGGCTTCTTCTACTGATGCGATAATTTTTTCCCAGGGCATGACGGTTTCTAATGTAGTGAAGGGATCCAAGCCTTCATCTCTTGCCCTTATTAGTGCAGCACCGATGTCAGCAAAATGTATGATTTTTTCATTAATTGTTTTACCGTTTTGTCTCTGCATTTCTTCTTGGGCTTTACGGCCCTTTGACTGCAAAATCATAATTTGGCGATCGTGGATTTCAATAGCTTGATCAATTAGGTCTTGGCTGAGATTTAAGAGATAAGCCACAAGAATAGCAAATTTTTTAGTCTCATTAAATCTTCGGAAGGAATGTGGTTCATATCTGGCACCTAAACGCGACAATTGAATAAGCCGGTTTGGGTGAATATCATTATAATCAATTGATACCTCAAGTTTTTTAACATATTCTAATCGTTCAATAACTTTTAAGAAAGCATCAGGTGAAGATTGTCCTGGTATTTCTTTTAACCAAGCAAGAGGTGTTTTTCCATTATCTAGAGTAGACTCCGTCATTAGAATCAATTGTTTCTTTTGCAAGGAGGATAGGGATCGGGATAATATCCTATATATTTTTTGTTCAGCTCGATGACGTGTTTGCCAAACCAGCCTTTCAATCGTCGACATAGCAGGAAGAATGATTTTTTGATTCTTCATTTCTTCGATTGCCATCTTGATCAAATAAATTGAGTTCTCGTTTTCCATTGCATGAGTTAATAAAGAAGAGGAGATGTTACGATATTCTTTTACTGTGAAATTCTTATAACCATATTCTTTTCGAATTTCATCCATATGTTCATGCTTCGTTTGTTCCCGTCCAGCATATGATTGAAATTCCTGAGGATCTACCTTAATTTGATTGGCAATGAACTTTAAAACCGATTTTGGTATTTCTTTAACATCTGATAATGTCCATCCAGGAAAACGAAACAGACAGAGTTGAACGGCAAATCCAAGTCGATTGTAGTCTCTTCTTCGGCGTTTGATCACTTCTAAATCATGTAGGGATAAAGTGTAATAAGCAGCTAATTCCCACTCGCTAATACCAGCAGGAATTGTCATGAAGTCTAAGCGTTGTTCAGGTGTAAGTAGTTCTCTTGCTCTCAAATACAAGATAGTTCCTCCCGTTCACTTCTATATACGTTTTATAGCTCGATACAACACAGATTTACTAACACCAGTCATATCAGAAATCTCCTTTATACTGTACTCCTTAGAAGCATGTAGTTTTATTGCTCGTTCTACTAATTTTGGATCCTTACTTGGTCTTCCGCCATTTCTTCCTCTAATTCTTGCAGATTGTAAACCTGCTATAGTACGTTCACTAATAATATCTCGTTCTAATTCAGCAATACTAGCCATGGTACGAAAGAAAAAACGGCCCATAGCAGTTGAGGTATCAATGTTGTCTCTTATTGAAATAAAATTCACTTTTATCTCTTCAAAAGTCTCAGCCAATTCAATCAAGTGCTTGGTAGATCTAGAGATACGATCTAGTTTATAGACAACCACTGTATCTCCTTCACTAATTGCTTTTAAGAGTTGGTCTAATTCTAAACGCTCTTTTTTTGTTCCACTCATTTTTTCTTTATAGATAACAGCTGCACCAGCTTTTTGTAATGCATCTATTTGTAATTCTAAATTTTGATCTTGAGTAGAAACTCTGGCGTATCCAAATATTTTCCCCATTCTTTACCCCTCCTGAATTAATTATTCCCTAATACGGTTTCGACGTCAATTTTAGGGAAAAAATTAAAGGGAATAGTTTAGGGAACACTAAATGGCTTAAAAACATATAAATTTTAAATACACAAAAAAATCCCTAAAACGTTCGTTTTCGGTACTTTTCAAGGATACTAAATTGGATAAATATGTTATGATAGGAAAGAGATTGTGAAGGAATGTATTAAGCTAAAACGATAGTTATCAAATATGTTGTTTATAAAAGAGGAAATTGATACTTCATTTATGGGGGCTTTCTTGTTGACAATTTTTAAAATTTGGCATATCTTATACTTAACTTAATAATCGGCAGATGGTTATTTTCGCCTTTTTAAATAATTTGGCCATTAGCATTCTTTTAATATTAGTATTGACTGGATGAAAAAGTATCCTAATATAAAAGGGAAGAGTAACATAAATCGATTTATTTCATAATCAATGGACTAAATTAAGTTATACCGATGTTTTCTTTAGAAGGAAGTTAAAACATAAAGTAATGACCTATAGAAGGTAGCTCTTCAAAAAACTTCGCTGAAGTTAGTTGAAGTGAAGCCGACAATTTTCAAGATTCAATGATTTAATATCATCATTGAAGTTTTGAAGTTGTCGGTTTTTTTATTGGAAATTAACATTAAACCCATAAAAGAAGTAAATAAAATTGTATGAAATTCTAGAAAAAATATCACCTTAACTAAAAGGATTATTTTGTACGTTAACATCATTTGAAAAAGGGAGAATTTCAATGGATTCGCTGAGTTTGACATCATTGTTAACATTATTTTTTATTATGCTTATTGTTTCGGGGCTTAGTGGACTATTGTTTTTACATCCACGAGTACCCTTGAGTTTTGTTCGTATTCATATTGGTATCGTGGCATTACCGCCTTTGGTTTCCTTAGTGGCTCTTGCTAATAGTAGTGAGAATGGAGATATTGGTCCTTGGTACCTAGATTCCTTAGCTTGGCTAATGGCTTTCTTTGTTCTTGCAATTGGTTTAATCATTCAGCGTTTTTCTATACGTTACTTAATGGGCGATCGTTCTTATCGAAAATATTTTACCCTTTTTACTTTCACTACAGGTGCTGCTTCAATTACATGGTTAAGTGGTGATTTCCGCTTGATGGTTATATTTTGGGGATTTACTCTCTTCGGTTTAACGTTACTTATAAGGTTAAACAGTGCTTGGAAAATAGCTAGTGAGGCAGCCAAGGTTTCCGGTCGATTATTTATGTTAAGTTGGCTTTCTTTGTTATTTGCGATAACTTGGCTTTTTCAAGTCACAGATCACTGGCAGTTATCATTAGCTCTAACAAATGAAAGTTTAAATCAACTCGGATCATGGGAGAGAACAGGGATTAATTTATTGATTGTATTAGCAGTGATAATTCCTGCAGCCCAGTGGCCGTTCCAAAGATGGTTAGTTGAGTCTGTTGTTGCTCCGACTCCTGTTTCTGCGATTATGCATGCAGGTTTAGTAAATGCAGGTGGGATTATGTTAGCTCGATTTTCACCTCTTTTTAATGGTGATATAGCTTCGATTATTTTACTTATCTTTGCAAGCATTTCTGTATTGATTGGATCTGGAATTAGTTTAGTCCAGGTTGACTATAAACGTCAGTTAGTAGGGTCCACGATTGGACAAATGGGGTTTATGCTCATTCAGTGTGCATTAGGTGCGTATATTGCAGCCATTATTCATCTTATTTTACATGGTTTGTTCAAAGCAACGCTATTTTTACAGGCTGGTTCGGCAGTACGTCGTTTCGAAGTATCGACTCGCATTAATGAAAGATCATCCTATTTATGGATCATGGCTGGTCGGACTTTAGGTTTAGTTGTAGGGGTTGCTTTTTGGCTTATGGCTCCTGGAGAGGGGTATCAATTGATTAGTGCGCTAATCTTAGGTTGGTCTTTATCCGTTTCTTGGACACAGCTCGTGGCTTTTGGAGAGGGGAGAATTGGTCGAATTGCTGGCTTATCAATTTTAGGGGGAGCTGCCATCATTTATTTTATCATTCATAACCTCTTCTATGAGTGGTTGTATACAACCGTTTTTCAAAGTACTCAACCTCCAATGTCAGTTGTCATCATTGTCGCATGTCTCTTACTAATTGGTAGTGCTTTAGGTACGTGGTCTGCTCGTAATCGTTCTTCTGTTTCCTTCGCAGTACTCTATCTATGGTTAGTACGATTAGGTGAAGCAAAACCAAAGTCGGTAGAGAGTCATCCAAACTACCTTAAACAATATTTATCATAAGGAGGTTATCGGTTAATGGGCGTAACATCCGTATCAACGAAAGAAAATATTAAAAAGAAAGATACAGATATTGATTTTCAAGAAAGTGATATAAACGTTTTAATTGAAACTGCTAGCCGAGTGATTGCACCACTTTGGCCTATTTCTACATTTGTAGCACGTAATCCATGGATGGGACTTGAAAAGCAATCTTTTGACCAGGTTGCAGGCTGGTTAAAAAATACTCGTGATGTTGATTTATTCCCTAGTGCGTCTATGATCCGTTCGGCAAACAGTAAAGGTGAGATTGATGAAGCTTTTGTGAAAATGGGCCTACAGCGCTGGCTTGATTCACATTCCTTTAATATCTCACGGGAGGTGGCGGAGCGATTTTGTTATGCTGCACTAAAATTAGATCCATTACCTGCTAACCTCTTATCATCACATAAGCTGGAGAAATTGGTAAATGAATTTAGTGGACTGAATACGGATAGTATCGAGAGTTATCCAATGCAACCAATAAGTTCGCATATAGAGAATCAAGACGGTGAAAGGTTAGTCAATATTCTCGATCATCATGTCATTAAGTGGTGTAAATTATATCTTGATGACTCTCAGGCAGGTTGGACAATGCCAAATCGTGAGGAAGGTTTCTATCGAGCCTGGCAGCGTCTCGTACAATATGATCCGGCGCTTAGTAAAAAGCAGCGTGAAAGTCTAAAAGGTTGGCCACAAGAAGCACATATGGCTTTACAAGAAGCGTTATTCGCACTAGAAATCCCTAAATCAAAAATACAGACTTATCTTGAAGGTCATTTACTTTCCTTACCTGGGTGGGCAGGAATGATGCTCTGGCGTTCTCAACAATCGAGCCATGAACAGGCACTCCTAACAGAATATTTAGCAGTTCGAATTTCCATGGAATGGGCGCTTATAAAGCCTCACTTACCTTTGACCAATCAACAATCTGAGAACAAAGTTTCCGTTACTCCCCTTATAGCATCTTGGATCCATTGGGGGGACCTTACAATCGAGGAATGGTCACAGATGTCAACCGCTGAACAAAATGAATATTTATTATTTGCCTACAGCTTTGATGAGAAGCTTCGCAGGAAACTTTGGTTAGAAGCTTGGGAACAAACACACACGGATCAGTTAAGTCAGAAGATTTTCTCTAAACAACGTGAGACAAACGATAAAAAATCTGCATTAGCTCAATTTGCATTCTGCATTGATGTACGATCAGAACCTTTTCGTCGTCAACTTGAAAAAGAAGGTCCGTTTGAAACGATTGGAATTGCCGGTTTCTTTGGCCTGCCGATTGCAACTAGTGAACTCGGGAGTAATCACAGTCATTCTTCCTTGCCGGTTATATTAAAGCCTCAGCACAAAATAAAAGAGGCAGCTGATGAAAATGAACTCAAATCATATCAACAGCGTAAACATGCAGTTAATTCCATAAGCAATACATTTAAAACGATGAAACAGAATGTACTTGCAAGCTTACTCTTACCTGAGTTAAGTGGCCCTTGGCTTAGTTTTCAAATGGTAACACGTAGTTTTGTTCCAAGAGGAGCAGATCGTTTTATTCGTAACTTTCGTGAGACTTGGTTACGCAAACCTAATACAACGCTCTCCCTTAATCATATTCATAATACAGAAGCGGAGATACCTGTTGGTTTTTCAGAAGAAGAAAAAGTGAATTATGCGCGCCAAGCTCTGAAAATGATGGGGTTAACAAAGAATTTCGCACCATTAGTCGTAATATGCGGACATGGTAGTAAAAGTACCAATAATCCTTATGCGTCTGCTCTCGACTGTGGTGCCTGCGGTGGAGCGGCAGGTGGATTTAATGCTAGGGTTTTAGCTGCATTATGTAACTTTCCTGAGGTAAGAGAAGGGCTTTCTTCTGATGGAATTAAAATCCCTGAGGACACCGTTTTCGTGGCTGCTGAGCATAAAACAACGGTAGATGAATTGCACTGGATTTATGTTCCTGAGCTTTCCGAAGCTGCACAAGAAGCATTTGATCGTATCGAATCTATTATGCCGAAAGTGAGCCATAAAGCAAATGCAGAGCGTCTAGCCCAATTACCGAATTTCCAATCGAAACTTAAAAATCCAAAGGCTGAGGCACACCGATTTGCGGAAGATTGGAGTGAGATACGTCCGGAATGGGGATTAGCTCGTAATGCGGCTTTTATTATCGGCCAACGTGAACTAACTCAGGATTGTGACTTGGAAGGTAGAGCCTTCCTTCATAATTATGATTGGAAGCAAGATGAAGGTGGTGATCTCCTAGCTAATATTATTGCAGGACCAGGAACGGTGGCCCAATGGATCAATCTACAATATTACGCTTCAACGGTAGCGCCTCATTATTATGGTAGTGGAAATAAAGTTACTCAAACCGTTACAGCAGGTCTCGGTGTTATGCAGGGGAATGCAAGTGACTTGTTAGCCGGACTACCTTGGCAATCCGTCATGCAATCAGATTACGAGGCTTATCATTCTCCTCTTCGTTTGCTGATTGTCATCCAAGCACCTAGCGAATATGTAGAACGGTTATTAAATAATGATTCAGTATTTCGAGAAAAAGTTCAAAATGGATGGGTTCGACTTGCTAGTGTTGATCCAGATGGACGCTGGGAAAATTGGTAACTGCTAAAATATTTATATAATGATTTTTTACTCAATCAAAAAATTAAAAAAATAGGAAAGGGTGTATTAAATGAATTTAGATAAAAATAAAAAAGCACTATTTTTAACGGACATTGAAAATGGGTTGGAGCCTATTTTACAAGAAGTGACTAATATTCGAGCAGAAAACATGCTGACTATACAAAGCTATGATACCTTAATCTCACATCCTTATGGAGATATAATGAGGTCTGTTATCATTGCTATTTATCAGGAAAATGTTGAGGAGATTTTTGTTGTAGGAACAAATGATAAGAGGACTGACACAGTTAATGTACTAACTCAACTTGAATCAATGAAAGACAAAATACAAACATTGGATTATCTTTTTCAAAATTGTCGGCCTGAATTTTCAGGTGATACGGTCGATGAATGGCTAAATGGAAAAGAAAATGGTAGTGGCAATATCGAAAAAAGTGTTGATATCATTCGTCATCATCCATTAGTGCCGTCATATGTTAAAGTTCGAGGTTTAGTAGTTAATAATAAGGATGGAAAATCCTCAATTGTGGAGGTTCCTACTAATAAAACAGCGTCAAACCTTACCTGATCATCTGAAATGGAAGGGGGAGTTAACTTCTATGCACCCATACATGGGGAAAAAGGCAGTTTTATCTACAATGCATGGGAAACAGCAGGCAATTGTCCAACCTTTTAAAAAATTCTTAAATGTTTCTATACAAGTCCCTAATAAGATCAATACAGACATGTTAGGAACCTTTTCTGGAGAGATAGAGCGAGAGCTTACGCCCTTAGAAACTCTCCGGAAAAAAGCAAGAATGGGAATGGAGGAACTTGGTCTCCCTCTTGGAATAGCTAGTGAAGGCAGTTTTGGACCACATCGTTATCTTCCGTGGGTTGCAGAGGATCATGAGATTCTTTTATGGATTGATGAAGAGCGAGGAATAGAGGTTATAGAGCATGAGGTAAGCGGTGAGACTAATTTTGATGCAAAAACAATCTCTACATTTAATGATCTTAAAGATTTCTTAGACAAGGTACATTTCCCTTCCCATGCCTTAGTGGTTAGACCAAATTCAGGTTTCATTCAAGGTTTTACTTTTAAGGGATTAAAGAGAGCTTCTGAGGTAAAGGAAGCCATTGATCTTTGTACTTCTGCATCTGCAGATGGTTTAGTTTATGTTGAAACAGATATGCGAGCTCATAGAAACCCTACTCGGATGAAGGTAATCAATAAGTTGGCGGAAAAATTAGCTGTTCGATTGATGAACTTATGTCCAAATTGTTGTTGTCCAGGATGGGGAGTAATAGATGTGGTTCGTGGGTTACCTTGTGAAGCTTGTGGCCTTAGGACAAAACAAATTGCTCAAGAAGTTTATGGCTGTCCTAGTTGCAATTTTAAAAAAGAAGAACCCCGTCAAGATGGTGTTACAACATCATCTCCCACTTATTGTGATTGGTGTAATCCTTAAGAATCAGAAGCCAGGAGCTAGGAGCAATAAAGCTTTTATCTTTTTATATAGTTTTTATATTAAGTGAATCAATTCTTTCTTATTAGAATTTAAATAATAGGGATAATGTTTTTCTTGGTTATAAGGAGAATTTAATGGACTCTAATTTAACTGATTTTGTAATTGAAACAATAGAAGATATTAGTATGTTTGATTATAAAGATTTAGAATGTATAAAAAGAGCTATTAGAAAAGCAATTGATGTTTATAATTTAAAATCTTATGAAGAACTTGAGGAAACTCAATCAGGTGTTATTAGATTTTTATATATACACTCTATGATGGAAGAAAACATTTTATCCAAAATTGTAGAGATCACAAGGAACAGTGAAATTGAATTGGATATTGAAGGTGTATATGAAGGTCATGTTATTAGAGATTATTAATTGATGGCTAGAATAATCAATTTTGTCAATATAGCATGCATCTTGGAAACTTTTGAATTCAGGATTGACGACAGGCGCTCAACTTTATTTTATAAGGATGAAAATCGTCATAAAGACTAAAAAAAGCATATGGAATAAACCAATTTTTTGGTTTGATAGGAGATGTAGTATATATGAAAATATCTAAAGGTTCTTATGAATCTGAGATAAGTAAGGCAATTACTCAATGGGAAAAGGATTTTCTTGGGCGTGGGTCTGTATCAGTTAAGACAGATATATTAAGGGATATGATTATTGTAAATCTAAAAGGTATTTTAACACCAGCTGAATATACCGTTTGTGAAACAAAAGAGGGAATGTTAACTATAAAGAAAACTCGTTCGGAATTAGTTGAATCAGGTATAGAAGATCTTAAGGGTATTATATTAACTATAACGGGAGAAGAAGTGAAAAGTTTTCATACTGATATAAGCTCTCGTACAGGTGAACGAGTGATGGTATTTAAATTATTTAATGATCTTGAGAAAAATCTTTTTATGTAAAAAAATAAAGGGATGTCACCTTGAGAATTATAATATTTTTGTAAACAGTACTATATCATAATGTCTACGATAACCATTCTAGCCAAGTTGAGGGCTGAAACATATTGGTTATTCTAATTGTTGATAATATGAATAATATATGAGTGACTTTTTTGGACAGGATAGAGATTATTGGAAAATTCACATAATTAACGTTATAGGAATGAGTGGAAGTGATGCTAGAGGGGATTTTTTTATGATTAAAGATGTGTATAAACGAGGAATGACTATATCAGCTATCGCTAGAGAACTAGAGCTCGATCGTGGAACGGTTAGGAAATACATAAACGCTTCTGTAGCTCCTTCGAAGCAAAAAAGAAAAAAGGCAAAGAGTAAGTTAGATCCTTATAAAGATCACCTTCACCAAAGAATGTTGGAAGGTGGCGTTTATAACGGTGAACGTTTATTAGACGAGATCAAACAGTTAGGTTATACCGGCGGAAAGACCATTTTGAAGGATTACATCAAGCCGTTTCGAGATAAGGAGAAAAAGAAGTACTCTGTACGTTATGAGACTTTACCAGGGGAACAGATGCAAGTGGATTGGAAAGAGCTTGGGGAGATTATCCTTAGAGGTGAACGAATCAAGCTTTCCATGTTTGTCGCTACACTCGGTTATTCCAGAATGAAGTACACGGAATTTAGACATCACAAGATCAAGAACATGTCCTACAGTGTTTGATGAATAGCTTCAAATACTTTGGGGGTGTTCCTCAGAAAGTGCTTTTTGATAATATGCGTACGGTAACAGACGGACGGGATCAAGGACTTGTAAAATGGAATGCACGATTTGCCGAGTTCGCAGCTTACTATGATTTTATTCCAAAAGCCTGTAGGCCCTATCGGGCTAAAACAAAAGGAAAAGTAGAACGAGCTATTCAGTATATTACAGACAGTTTTTATATTGGTACTACATTTGATTCTATCGAAGATTTAAATCGTCAAGTAGAGGGTTGGTTAGACCGTATTGGCAATCGAAAGAGTAATGATACAACAGGAATTTCACCACAAGAACGTTGGTCTGAAGAGAACTAGGTCCGTTACCAAAGCTTGATTATGATACTAGCTACCGAGTTTATCGTAAAACACATTTTGATAGTACTTTGTCTTATAAAGGACATAAATGGCTACTACCTAAAGAATACGCTGTAAAGGAAATCCTGGTAAAAGAATCGCTATCTGGCGTAATGCGTTTTTATTGTCAAGGGGAAGAAATTACGGCTATACAAATATCCGAATCCGTTATTTCGTTAGCAGACCAATTAAAAAAGAAACAGAGTGCCGTGGTTGCCGCCCCGCATTCTGTTCCCACAATACCGGTAAACACTCGTTCTCTCAATGACGACCTTGTGAATGGCCCTTTTGTGGAACAAGGAAGCTAAAGAGCGATACATATTATTCATATTTATATGCATTCCCCTCGATTTTTAATGACTTTTTACGATTTAGGTCTTAATAATAGGGGTCCCGCCACATGCCCATCAAGCGAAGTTAAAATCATACCCTCAAAATGAAAAAACGCTATGCTTATCGTAAGAAGTTTACGAGAAAGGATGGCGTTTTTGATGAATCCTATCATTTCAAATGAACTGAATCTTTTTGCACAAGAACTACAATACTTTTTATCTCCAGTAGTCTTACAAGATATCGCCAAACAAGTTGGCGTTTACAACAGCGATCTAGTAAGTATCAAGCAAACGAACTCATTGCCCTTTGCGTATGGCTTAGTCAAGAAATCGCTAGCACATCACTTACACAATTGTGCAGTCAGTTAGAAGCTTCCACTGGGGTACTGATGAGCTCAGAAGGACTGAATCAACGCTTTAATCCAGCAGCTGTCGCATTTCTTCGAGAAGTCTTTACTTCTCTTCTCACACAAAAACTCTGTTCAAATCAATCGCTTTCTGTACACATGATCTCTACTTTCAATCGTATCCGTATTTTAGATGCGACAGTGTTTCAACTGCCTGATCATTTCGCCACTGACTATCAAGGTTCAGGTGGGAGTAGTAATACGGCAGGCGTGAAAATCCAATTGGAATATGATTTACTTAGTGGTCAATTTCTTAACGTGCAGCTTGGACCAGGAAAAAATAATGATAAAACATACGGTACCATCTGCCTTGAAACCGTAGAGGCGGGCGATTTGTGTTTGCGTGATCTTGGTTACTTCGATTTAGGAGACTTACAAGCCATTCATGATAAAGAGGCTTACTATATCTCGCGGTTGAAGCTGAATACACGCATTTATACCAAGAACCCTGAGCCAGAATACTTCAACAATGGCACGTTAAAAAAGCAAACAGAATACATCCAGCTTGATATGACACAAATGATGTCTGGTCTAACCCCTGGTGAAACGATGGAAATCCCCGAGGCATACATTGGCCAAAATCAGAAGCTTCCAGCACGTGTCATTATCCATCGTTTAACCGATGATCAAACGCAAACACGCCTGAAAAACCAAGCGATACGTGAAAAGAAGAAAGGCATTGTCATGAAGGATAAAAGTAAACGTTTAATGGGCATGAATGTATATATCACGAACACGTCGCTAGAAGAAGTACTGACGAATTACGTCCATTCATTGTATTCACTTCGTTGGCAGATTGAGATTTTGTTTAAAACGTGGAAGTCATTCTTTGAAATTGATGAATGTAAAAATATTAAAAGAGAACGCCTAGAGTGCCATTTATATGGACAACTCATTGGCATTCTCCTCTGTTCTTCTACGATGTTTCAAATGCGACAGCTTCTGCTTGAAAAGAAAAAGCAGGAGCTGAGTGAATACAAAGCGATTTATATGATTAAAGATTACTTTCCGTTACTGTTTCAAGCGATAGCAGTTGGCACAGAAGAACTTATGAAAATTCTGCATCGCCTTTATCAGCTGCTAAAAAAGAACGGTCGTAAATGTCATCGGTATAAGAAGATGACCGTCTTTGATATTCTAGGGGTTGTGTATGAAACGACGGTGAAGCATAGACAAGCTGCCTAGCGAAAAAATCGCGTTTTAATAGGCTTCTTTGGCATGCCTACTTTTCCATCACTCGCTAGTTTTAAAACAAGGATCATTTCGTATCTAGTAATTTACTTTGTTAGCTTGATGGGCATGTGACGGTACCCCTTGTTCAACAATCGAGCCCTTTTGCGGAATAACCACCAATCCTTGTTTGTCATTCGTATGATGTATTGAGCTCTCGTTCTTCGTTAGCTTAACGAAGAGGCCTTGATTTTTTCTTGTTTGAGATTATTATTTGCTTTTCATTTTTAGACAAAATCCAGTCTGCAACCAATCGCTGCTGCTTTTTTCAACCCGTCTTGTCCTCTCTTCATATCAGTCTATGAACGGGGCGGGAAGGCTGCCATAAAGAAAGAACGGAAGCCGCGTTTTCCGCGCAGCTTCCGTCCCGATCTTCCGGACAACTAACTCAAATACCGATTTCGGATGACCCCCATGTGATGAATCTCGTGTCCTGCGATGCCGTACGCGAGGGCACGCGCCGTAATGTTTGCGTTGTTGGCTGTGCCTTTGCAGGACCACGCCTCCGCCGGTAACCCGCGCAGCAGTGTGATCGTCGATTGCCGTACGGCCCGGTAGTCTTCGGCCAATTGCGCGGTTATCCAGCTCCCGAAAGGAGGCATGAACAATTCCTGGTCGAAACCGGACAGAGGCGTCTGGTCCCCTCTTGCGATTCGGAGCAGGCGGTAGGTCATGACGCGTTCTCCGTCTGCGATGTGGCCCACGACTTCTTTCAGCGTCCATTTTCCTTCCGCATACCGATACGCGCCATGGGGCTTTCGGCATGGAAATCCCTCTGAGTTAGCGAAAACGCTTCGTTCTGGAATTAATCAATCGAACACACCAATCAATGCCAACCAACCATTGGTTAATGGAGAATTTCCATTGGATAAGAAGAAGCTTGATCAAATTTTCGGTAAGGAAGGATCTTTAAGTAATGGTGTTTACAAGATTAGTTTCCCGCGCTCTGAACAAATCAAAGAAAACGGAATGGTCATTCCTCCGTCAATGGGGACGTCAACAGCAATTAACTTTCAACCGACTGGTGGACAAAATGCAGCGATTACAGGAGATTTTGTGTTAACAGCAGAAGAAGTGAATTCAGTAATACGTGTTTTACGAAAACATGACATCGAAGTAGAAGCTGTGCATAATCACATGTTATTTGAAGAACCACATCTCCTTTTCGTTCACTTTTGGGCGAATGACGATGCAGAAAAATTAGCGAAAGGACTTCGTAAAGCGGTCGAAAAAACCAATTCTAAATTACCTGATAAAGATTAGATCAGACCAAAATACTGAATACCATTCATGTTCCGATGAATGAAAATTATAAGAGAACCGATTTTTCCTTCACCGAAAGGGAGCATCGGTTTTTATATTTAAATTGAGTAACATGAGAAATTCGTTGTTTTTGCGAGGTGTTTGAAATAATCTTCATACATCATATTTATTTTACTTTTATTTATTCTTATTGGGGTAGCGTCAAGGCGGTCAGCCCCAATACGAAAAAAAGTACAATTGGGGACAACAAATTCCCGACAACGATATCGAACATGATGTAAATTCAACTCCTTGCAAAAAAATAACCGGTAACTTCAGGGTGTCCTGAATTACCGGCTTAACTTCAACGGATCCTCTCGGATCTTTCGATTCATCTGCCAATACGCATTATTCAATTAATTTCTTCTCCAGATTATCGGAGAGCACGAACACCATTACTCTTTCCCCTGTACGCGTGCTGATATCGGTGTGGAAGCTGACGACTTGTTCCCCCGTCAACTCAAGGATCATCTTTCCAAGCTGTTCTCTTCCCGATTCCACCAAATCTGCCCTGATGCGCTTTACAGACAGCATACCCTCCGATGTCCCGGCCAATTTTTGGTTCAGCGAGAGTTAATATCCCTTTAAGTCCCACAATAATCATATTGCGCATGATGTCCGTTTTGACCAATACCGACCCCCGTCCCAAATATTCCTTCTCCCATTGCGTTAAAATTTTGCTTATCTGCCAATTCCCCCTTTTGATATGGAACAGAGCATTCAAATCCCTCCAAATAAAAAACGCTACTTCATATGGGCGAATGTGATCCCAATGAACATACCGATTTATCTTCAACTTATTTAGCAAAATGAAATTACTTTTTCATCCTGTCAATGCACATAATGCGAAAGCAACGAGTCGGCAAAATGGTTTGAAGATCGTTCGTTTTATGATTGAACCTTACATTTAGTATACGTGTTCCTCTCTGTCAATGGAAATTCATTTTATTGGGTATTTTTTTCGATTCGAATGGTTAAATTACAATTATATATTTCATGGACAAAATGTCAGGCGATGATCGGGAGGTGACGATAAAATTCAAAATAATATTTCTGCGTTGCAAGGTTACTCCATTCTTTTACTTTCGATCGGCCTTCTCAATCATGTGGTCTTGATTCCCATATTGTTGGACGCAGCGGGAAGAGATGCTGTAGTCTCCGTTGGGATGGTATTGGCCTTGTTGCCTGTTTGGGGGGCGTGCCTAGTCTATATCATGAAACACAAGGGTCAACAGCCGTTCTCCGATTGGTTGCAGCACCATTTCGGCAAAGGCTTGTCCGTCATTATCCTTGCGGCAGTCAGCATCTACATATGGCTGCAGGGTTACGTTACCCTCTTTTATTTCATTGTATGGACCCATTCGACTTATATGCCGCATACACCCAAATTCGTGCTTGCTCTTCTCGTATTAGCCTGCTGTTTCTTTCTTGCAACCGGGGGCCTTCGTTCCATCGCGATTACGTCGGGTATTTTGCTGCCATTTGTGGTGATTCTCGGAGTATTTGTTATGACCTTCAACTTCAAGCATAAAGACTACAGTCTTGTTCTCCCCCTCCTTGCCGATGGATTCGCTCCCGTTTGGCGGGGCAGCCTATATGCGGCGAGCGGAATTTTCGAGCTTGTGCTTCTTCTTTTTTTTCAACATCGTCTGATCAATCGCCCTTCATTCGCCGGCGTGCTGTTCATGATTTTTTCGCTCGCCGGATTGACAATAGGCCCTTTAATGGGAGCGATTTCGATTTATGGGGCAGAGGAAGCTGCTTTGCAGAGATATCCGGCATTTGAACAGTGGCGTGTTCTCGAACTGGGAAAGTACATAGAACATTTGGATGTTTTTTCAATCTATCAGTGGGTATCCGGAGAATTCATTCGCCTTTCGCTTTCCCTCTTCATCATTGCGGATGTGTGGAAACCGAAAAACAGAACGCCGCTTCTGCTGCTTGCGACCGGAACTCTGCTTATTGCCATTTTGGCGCCGATAAGTGACGTACGGTTTTTGCAATTTCTAAAAACGATGTATTTCCCATCCACCTTCGTCCTGGTAATCGGACTCACCTTCTTGTTTGCGGGAAAAACATGGATTTCAAGATGGAGGATGAGGGGATCATGAAGAACTGGTTGATGCAATGGTTCCGAAAGCGGTCTTATCC
This sequence comes from Halalkalibacter oceani, assembly GCF_023715705.1. Lineage (GTDB taxonomy): Bacteria > Bacillota > Bacilli > Bacillales > Bacillaceae_D > Halalkalibacter > Halalkalibacter oceani_A. The sequence goes on along the minus strand of NZ_JAMBOS010000040.1, from coordinate 3,380 downwards.
ACCTGCTTCGTTGCCTGCGGAACAGAAAATCGGGCATTCCAACGATGCTTGCGCGAATGACCTGGGCTTGACCGAACAGGAGATCACCGGTTTATTTCAAAATTCCGCCGATGTCAAATCTGTTTCTTGCCTGTGTGACAGGCAGAATCCGAACTCCTCTGTTTTATTGCTTTATTGCGAAGGGTTGACGGATCCAAGGGAATGGAAAGACATCGTTCTGCCGCGTTTAAGGCGGCTCTTTAGAACAACAGGCTTCAATGGCGACTCCATGACCCGCAATGATGAGCTGCCGCTAGAGAAGGTAACGGGCAACGGGCTGATGTTGAGACGGCAAATCGTACAGCATGTGCTGGATGGAAAACTCATTATTTTTACGCCTGTTCAACAGTGCGTGTATGCATGGGATATGGCCAAGGTGCCTCAGCGAAAACCGGAAGAATCCAGTATCGATGTGTCGATCAAAGGTCCTAAAGACGGTTTTGTGGAAGAGATTGCGACCAATGTCGCTTTAATTCGCAAGCGCATGAGAACAGGCTCCTTATGTTATGAACAGGTAACGGTCGGACAGCGCACGCAAACCCGAATCGGATTGCTTTATTTGCAAGATGTTGCGAACGCGGCGCTGGTTGACAATCTTCGAACGAAACTGCAGGGTATCAAATATGACGGGATATGCAGCGCCGGGCAGCTGCAAGAAATGCTTTCGACTCCGAAATCCATATTCCCGATGATGGCCTATACAGGACGGCCCGATTTCGCCGTGGCCTCGCTGCTGAGCGGTCGTTGCGTCGTTCTAACGGAGGGTACGCCCAGCGCCCTAATTGCGCCGGCCGACGTCTTCTTACTGTTGAAGACCGCAGAAGATATCCATTATCCCGCGCTGAGCGTTGCTGTAGCAAGAGGGCTCAGAATAGTCGGGATTTTGACAGCTCTGTTATTGCCCGCGCTATGGACTGCGCTGCTAAGCTTTCACATCGAACAAATACCAATATTGCTATTGGCTACCATTTCGGTACAGCGGCTGGGCCTCCCATTCTCTGTCGCTCAAGAAATGTTTCTGACGCTGATTTTCCTGGAAGCTTTTCGTGAGGCGGGAGCGCGGTTGCCTGCTTCATTAGGACAAACGATTACTGTCGTAGGAGGACTGATTATTGGCGATGCCACGATTCGAGCAGGGTTTATGTCGCCCAGTGTTCTGGTTATCGCCGCGATTACCCATGTGTTCGGCTCTATGGTGCCGAATCATTCGTTGAATGCTACGGTCAGTATACTGCGGTTTGGCCTTTTCTTTGTTTCTGCCGCCTTCGGTTTATACGGTTTTTTTTGCGGAGTGGTACTGCTGCTTTCCTATCTTTCCACCCTGCAGTCTTTCGGATTACCTTATTTATCTCCTTTGTCGCCGCTGGACAGGGCAGACTTGCCTCAAGCCCTGTTCAATCTTCCATGGGCTTGGCGGCGGAAACGTCCGAATGCCGTGAATACGCAAGATTCAACCCGGAAAGCAGAGGAGGACTCATCATGAAGGCGATTTTAATCTTGGTCGCGGGAGCGAGCTTGCTTCTGACGACAGGATGCTGGGGCTCGTTAGAAATCCAAACGATCCATTATGTTACGGCTATTGGAGCCGACTACAAAGATGGAGAGTATGTTCTTTATGCTCAGATGTTAGACTTTTCGGATGCAGCCAAATCGGAAGGGCAGGCAAAAACAAAACAGCCAACCAGTTATGTAGGGAAAGCGGCGGGAAAAAGCCTTTGGGATGCGGCCAACAAACTGCAAGCTGCATCTCAACAAGCGCTTTTTTGGGAACAGGTATCGACGATCGTCGTTACCGACAATGTATTGAAGGCGGACAAACATCTGGAATTTCTGGAGTTTACGAATCGCTATAAAGAAATACGGTACAATACATGGATATTCAGCACAAAAGAAAATATCGAAGATATCTTCAAAGCCCAAACCTTTTTCAAATTTTCTCCGCTTTACACCCTGTTGCATGAACCGAAAGATCAGTATCGCCAAAGCTCCTCGATTTCCCCCGTCCGCTTGTATCAATTTATACGTTCATTAAAAGATAAGGCCAGGTCAAGTTATTTGCCGTCATTGACATTAAACGCCGCTTTTTGGAGAGAGGACGGTAAAAACATGAAGCTTTTGGAAATTGATGGCGCGGATCTGTTCCAAACGAAACGATGGAACGGCTGGATCAGTCGAACCGATCTTACGGGCTGGCAATGGGTGAATCCAAAGACGCAAAGCTATCCCGTTGCTTTATTGTCCGACGATGATATTTCGGCCGTCATGCTGTTTAAAAAACCGCGCATCCATATTCGACCTCAGGCGAAATGGGACAAAGCCTATTTTGACATGACGATTACATTGGACGCGTATCTTGTCGAACTGCGCGAAGCCATGACGGAAAATGAGTTGATGGAACGATATACAAAACTTTTGGAAGGTCAAATCCTCCATGTTTTTCGCGAAGGTATCCGCATCCATACCGACGTGTTGAACCTGGGAGATACACTGTATCGATCCAATCCGCGTGTATGGCAACAGATGGCCGATGACCATTCATTCGTTCTTCATAATGACGCAATTCGTCATTTGAAAATCAATATTCATTTCAATGATACGGGTGAATATAAGTTTGTGCCGCAAAAACAAAAAGATGAGGATAAATAACCAGAAGTCAGCGGCAGCACATGGAGCGTTTTACCAGGACGCAGAGACAAAGGCTAGGCTTCGATCATAACCTCGTTGTCATGCCGGCTTATACGCGGCTTCTCCCGGGCGCTGGAAGATCTTCAACAGCCAGTTGTACATAGAGGGCCTCGTAGATTATTTATCCTTTCTCTAACGCCTCATGATCATTGTCACTTGTCATTCTTAATCCCTGGCATATTGCATCTAATCCGGCAGCGTTGGTCAAGTCGCCGCCGCAGCCGTGAATGCTCCTTATAATTGAAGATTAAAATATAAATAAATACAGTGCTAATAGATATATAAGAATATACACCACAGAAGCTATTCTTCCGAAAGTCGTAATACAACCTTTGTCTTCTCTTAAAAAGATTAAATATAAAATACTTGAATCAATTTCATAAAGCCTAGTTCACGATTGTTAGACGACTCCCATTTCGCTTTTAGTGTTTTTAAAAAATTAATTACGCGGCTTGACTAGTCTGCTTGCTAGAAAGGGACTTGGCTATACGATCACACGCGAGCTTCGCCGCGTTATAAATCAAATGCATCAAATCAAATTGTACTTTTGCTCGTTTTCCTGTGCGATAGCGAATATTGTTTAATTGGAAGAATTCTTTTAGATACGCAATGACTCGCTCGACTGAACTTCGTTGCTTGTAAAGGGTTTTCCATGC
>NZ_JAMBOS010000003.1 GCF_023715705.1 Halalkalibacter oceani | reverse complement strand
GGAAAAACGTATTTACACACATACAAAACAAAGAAGGTTCAAGAAGGCACCAAATGAATATTTAAACAATCTTGAAACCAAATGGTTAAGGCACAACTAAACCATTGTGTTAGTTGTGCCGTCTAAGTTTTTTTTAACTGGACTTCCATTATCCAGCTATTTAAACTCTGTGGATATACCTTCTAATGGTATATCCGTCTACTCTACAGTTGAAGTCCGAACCATCAACTTGTATTAAATTATAGGACAAAGTTTTTCTATCGTCAATATATTTCACTCCGAACGCATACGAACAAATTGTGAATTTTTTACAATATGTCTTCATCCTTTCCCCATTATGTAGATTCACCTTGGCTTTTTCCGCTAGGGATGATACGCTACTAATCTTGAAACACAAAAAGAAAGAACCGACCCCGAAAGGTCAGTTCCCCCTTTGTTGCAACACTTTGCAAGTGTTAAAAATGCACAGACTAGCTGTAGCGTTCTAAAAACTGTGTTGGTGTTAGTATCTCTGGTCTTTCTATTTCGACATCAAAAAAATCTTTATCACCTGTAATAAGAATGTCTACATCTTCAACAATAGCCATGTATAAAACTGGGTAGTCCTTACTATCTCGAATTTCAAACATGCCCTCTTCTATATTTTTTGGTGTATAAACTAATTCAAAAGGGAGTGACACTAAAAAGCGGTCTGCCAACTTAACCTTATTTGCAAACTTTCTTTTGACCACCTCAAAAAATTCATTAACTACGAACGAGGATAAAACCAATTTATGCTTTTCTGTTATGATTCTTAAAATCCCATCCATATGTGAATTCGGAAACAGGATGGCAGAAATAAGGATATTCGTATCAATCATTATTCGCATGGTTTTCTTCCCACATCTCTTTTCTGACTCCCTTAACTAAATCCACAACATCTTGCTCATCTTCTATGTTTAACCTTTCAGCTTCGTCTCTGAAACCATCTTGAATCTCACGCAAGGCAAGCATTGCTGAGTTTTCTATAATAATCTTCCCATTTTCCTCAAGGAAAACAACTTTGTCCCCATCTTTAATATTGAGTTTCTTGCGTATTTCTTTTGGGATTGTAATCTGTCCTCTTACGGTTACCTTTGCAAGTTCCATTTTCCCAACTCCTTGTTTGCATTGTAAATAAGATTTATCTTACTTTATTATATGCACATTGAAAAAATAAACTCAACCTCATTAAATAATTCTTTGACCATTTAAAAAAGAAAGAACCAACCCCGAAAGGTCAGTTCTTCCTATTATGTTGCTTAACACTTTACTAGTGTTGAGCGTTTAATTATTCTTATTGAATTGCTGCGATGGCTTTATCGATGTCAGCTTTGATGGATGCTAAAGTCTTGTAATCTACTGTTCCATTATCATCCGTTGGATAGTTAGCTTGGAAATACTCAGCAACTTCTGCTTTTTCACCAGCAGTTAGGTTATCAAAAGCATCATAACTTAATTTGTTAAGCTGTGCTATAACTTCTGTTGTAGTCTTTGCATTATTAGCGGCATCTTCTACAATCTCTTCAGCTTTAAATTCAGCAATTAAAGCCTCATATTCAGCAATAATGCCAGTTCCAGCCGTTGTTAAAGCAGTTTCTACAGCAGCTTTATCGTCATACTCTTCGTCAGTTTCATCAGCACGAGCTTCAAGTACCTTTTCTGCGATGTATAGTTTATCAACACTTGGGATATTGATATAAGATGTGATTGATAAATTATCTAATGCAGTTTTTACTTGTGAAGCAGTTGTAGCTTCATTGATTGCTTTTACAGATTTAAGTTCTTCTGCATCATCATTTACACCTTTAACTGCTTGTTGAACAGTGTCAACATCATCAGTGTCATCAATGCCTTTCAATGCATCGGCATACTCTTCTAGGAGAGCATCATCGATTGTAGACATTAAGAACTTCTCATCAGCTTCAGTATAGTGACTTGTGTAGTTAGCTAGCTGCTGTAAAGCTTTTTGGAATGCTGCTTTGTTAGTTGCACTCTTATCTCCGTCGTAATCAGTTGCTTTTTCGCCTAAATCGTTAAGAGCTTGATCTAGCGATTTATCGTTTGCTACGCTAACAATTTTTGCTTTAATACCATTTGTAGCATGGTCATGACCTACTGCTGCATCAGTAATTGTATTATCAATTAAATCATCTTTGTCTAGTTCGGCAAAATAAAATGCTTTTAAGTTAGCATTTAATTCAGAAGCTTTTAATACTGAATCCTCTGTAGCATTAGCATAAGCTACTAAAGCGTTGAATAAAGAGTTTTCAGTATTAGCTTCCGCCACTCTAAACGCTGCTTCTTTAGCTTTAGATGCTGCAATTGCATCTGCTTTAGGTGTAGTATTAGGAGTCTCGGGATCATCAGCTTCTACCCATTTTTCAATTAAAGCTGTAACTTTAGCTTGGTCAGCTGATTTTTCTGCATCAGCGTTTGCTTGATCAATAGCCGCTTCATTAGCATCATCAATGATTTCTTGGATACCATCAAAATCTACTGCATCGTACCCAGTAGCTCCTTCGCCTTCAAGGTCTAATAGCGTTACAGCAGGCGGTCCCGTAACGACTTCAGTATTCGCATAATCAGTTATCCAATCTTTATTTACTCGTTCAAAATTCGCTTCAAGTGCTGCTAATAATTGGATTTGGTTGGTTGCATCTACAACAGCTTTAACAACCGCAGCTTCGGCTGCTTTTTGTTCGTCTGATTTATTTGCCTCGTCGATAATTTTTTGTACATCTGATACCCAGACTGGGGACGGTGAAGCCCCTTCTATATCTTCTGCGTAATCAGCAATTTTATCGGCATCTAAATTTTGAATTCCTGCTTGTGTTAATAAATCGAATAACTTAACTTGGTTTTCGTTCGGAAATTTATTTGCTTCCTCAACGATATCTTCTACCAATTTCAACTCATCAAAGCTATACTCAACACCGTTAACTGCCCAAACTCCTACTAGGTCATCTTCGTCAACAGCTTCAACAAAGTCGAATTGTGCAACTGTTGCACCTTTTGCAAGATCTTGAGCAACAACTTCACGGACATTTCCTTCACTGTCTGTTACTTCAACTGTTGCATCTTCAAGAGCTTCAGCAAGTTCTGGGAATGTTACTTCAACAATTGTAGTTTCAATCGCACTTACTGCCTCAACAGTTAACCCTTCAACAATCTCTTCAAAAATTGGAGCTCCATCTTCATCAAAGTCAACGAACTCTTTATATCCATCAGTTGAAACAGCTTCAGATTCTTCCGCGATTTCTTCAAGAGACTTGTCTTGCCCTATTCCTTGTGCATAATCCACTAAACTGATATATTTATCGCCTAACTTCACACTGGCTACCGAAGGATACTCATTTCCATCTTTTAAGTATTCTAATAATGCAGCATTTCCGCCACCAATTGCAGTTGCATAATTAAGTAAGTCGACGACTACAGCTTCTTCACCTACTGTTACAGCTACGGAATCAACAGAAATTTCTGCTACTTCTTCAGCACCTGCTTGAACAGGAGCTACCAGTACTGCTGTCGTGGCTAATACAGCAGCCATGGCTGAAGCTGAAAAAACTTTATACGGAATCTTTTTCATTTGGATTTGCCTCCTGAGAATACTATTTAAGTATAAAGCTACTATTGCTTCGTGTTGTAAAATCTAGCTGTTGAAATAATAGCTCATGTTTAAAATCATTTTTACAATACATTAAAGATAATTACTTAAGGAACTTTTGAGTAAGCTTGAAATATTTAAAAACTTTTTAACCCGGTCATAAGTCACGTTGTTATTTTTGAATAAGGTGTACCTTGAAGATTTTCAAGATACACCTTCTCGAGAAAGATAATATTAGTTTACAGAAGCTCCCTCAAGCTCAGCTCTTGTATATCCTTGAACAGCATAGACAGCGAAACGCTCAGCTGCTGCTTCATATGCTAGAACAATTGGATCCTTACCGTCTACTGAAAGAGTAAGAGTATCTCCTTCTTCAGGTGTAGAATCTAATTCTGAAGCAGCCACAAATACATTGAATACTCCAGGGATTACATCTTGAACTTCCACTGTCACTTCATCTTCACCTGCTTCTTCAACTGTGAATCCAACAGAATCAAGCTCTTCACCATCAAGTGATACTGTAACAGTATACTCTCCAGCTCCAATGCCATCTTCTACGTTAAGAGTTACAGTTTCTTCTCCATTACTAGATACTGTTTCATCAGCATCAGCTACAGTGGCACCGTCAGCATCAGTGATTTCGAAGTTAAGTTCTACTTCTTCATCTAGATCAGACACTGTGTACGTTACGTTTACTGATGTATCACCAAGTTCAACAGTTGGAGCAGTAAGATCAACTGATAGGTTCTCGTTTACTTCTTCATCTTCGTTATCGTCTGTAGCATTCACAATAACAAAGAACTTCGCGAAACGAGTGTTGTCTCCATCTTCATCGTAATCAAGGATAACTAGTACTTCTTCGTTATCATCAAGGTTACGAAGGTCCGATAGACGCTTCACTTCAACGTTAGAACCAGTATTGTCAAGAACGTAACCGTCTGAAACTAGTTCATAAGTTCCGCCTGTACCTGTGATTGTACGGTTAGCTGCAGAAACATCTGTAATATTTGTTACACGTGCAGTATCAGCAGCAACAATTTCAGTTACTAATCCGTTACTGTTTTGTGCAAAGTAGACAGCGTCGCCACGGCCTAAGCGTGAAATACCGTTAATCTCAGAATCAAGGATTTCATCCGCACGGAATGTTTGACGCTCTCCATCGATATAAGCATCGAAGCGAACGATTTCTCCATCTGTGTTACGAAGTACGCTTCTGATTAATGCAGGAGTATCTGCATCTTCACTATCAACATCAGAATCAACAATTACTAAGTAAGTAACATTGTCTCTGTCGTTATAGTAAACAAGCGCTTCATGGATTTCATCAGCTGAAGTTTCATCTTTGTATTCAGCCCAAGTAGAAACTTCAACATCGCCTGTGCTGATGCTCTTATCATCATCCCAGTCATGATCAGTTGCATCGAATACAACAGCGTTGTTTTGGATGCGTTTTCCGTTGAAGAAGTTGTCTTTGCCGATTTCAAATACACCCTCGAATCCAATGAAACCATCGCCATCGAATCCATCAGTGTAGAATTCAAATTTTGTTACATTATCATTGTTGTCAAGGTGAACTCGGATTAGTTGACCTCTTTGACCAACTTCAGAGAAATCAACGATTTGCGCTCCACCTTCAACGCGAATACCACTAGCTCCACCAGCAGCATTAGCGTCAATCAATTCAAGGTCTTCGCCATCATAAGCTTCACCGTCTACGATGATTTCATCTAAAGAATCTAGACGTACATCATAAACATTAGCTTCGCCATTTTGGCTTAAGACAGATACTTCTAAGCGATCACGAGTTGCTTGGCTATAACCAACTACGTCATCAAGAAGCAATGAACCTAGACGGTTACGGTTAAGTTCTCCTAGTTCTCCAGCAACAAATACAAGGTTACTATCACGATCTAAGAATACTGTAACATCACCCGCATCTTGGAAACGCTCAATAACGTCAGAAGCGTCAGAACCAGTACCAAGTACTTCTACATCGCCATCTTCATCGATGTAACGAACTTCCCACTCACGATCTCCAGCATAATCATAAAGCTTACCGTCAACTTCGAACTTATCTTCGAAGATACCAGTGATTTCACCAGATACAGTACGAGTGAATACTTCTGCATAACCTTCATCATCGTTTTCTGGATCATCATTGAAGAATACAACATCGTTTTGCTCGATGTCATCAATTGAAATTGTTTCTCCGTCTTTAACGATGATGTAGTCTTCTAAATCAACGTCGATGTATCCGTCATATCCGAATACTTCAGTACCATCGATTTCGTCGACAACAACGTAATCAGCCCAGTTGTAGGCATTCACGTAAACAACGTCGCCGCTTCCGTCTAATACGACTTTAGCATAGTCATAGTATTCATCTAGATCTTCAACATCAGCACGATCTCCGTTGATGCGAACGATAGCGTCATCAGAGAAATCAAACTCATCGTCTAGATCAAGAAGTTCAATCTCATCACCATTCACTTCTACAGCATCATAGTGAACTGTTTCGTCTTTCACTTCAATGTTCACAACTTCATCTTCAGTGTTATACCAAACACGAATGTCACGACCAAGAACATACTCTAAATCAATATCCGCATCTGCAACTTCAAGATTAAGATTGCTAACGTGATATCTCTCGTTAGATGTAGAAGTAGTTTCAGAATCAATTAGCAGTTTGCCTTCTTCATTATCGACATCGATAACACGAGCTTCTGCATATTGTGGTCTTTCAAAATTATACGTGTATGTTTCTCCGCCATGCGTAACTGCAAAGCGATATGTTTCACCACGCTCAAGGATCGGGCGATCGATATCATTCTCAAAGAATGTAACTGTAAGAACGCGACGGTCGTTAGAAAGATCAACTTCCTGAATCCCAATACGTTCGCCAGTTCTTGCATTTGTAACATTTACGTCATTACGAGTAATGTTACTATTTGCAGGAACAGAGAATGTTACTTCAGCAAAACGGCCTTCTTCAGTCAACGCTTCAACATTGGTAATCGCAAACTCAACTGGAGTTTCGCCGCCTGGCACAGGAATGCGTACTTCAGGAACTTCTGCACGGTGTACGAATACAGGAGTTTGAGCACGAGTTACGTTGCCGTTTGGCTGGAATTGACCAGCGCGAACGCCTTCAACGATTCCAAGGCTAGCAAGAGTTGTGATGTACTCAGCACCCCAGCCAGTGTTGTCAGTGAAATCGATGTTTACTGTCTCGTCTTCTTGAAGATCATAAGCAGTTACAATCATCTTCGCCATCTCTTGACGAGTGATTGTGCGGTTAGGACGGAAAGTTCCATCAGTGTAACCGTCGATTACGCCAGGAGCTTGTTCTTGGATTGCTGCGATGTAAGCAGAACCCCAGTGGTTCGCAGCATCAGAGAAGTTAGTGCTTGCTGAAGAATCAACATCTAAACCAAGCGTGATCGCAAGGATCTTTGCTGCCTCAGCACGAGTGATGCTTGCATTCGGATCGAAAGTGCCGTCAGGACGACCTTCAATTGCTCCCTTTTCCACTAGATAGGCGATTGAATCTGAAGCCCAGTGGTTTGTAGCTACGTCAGGAAATGACGTTGGTGTGTCAGCGGAAACTGACGGAATTACAGGCGCAGCAACTGTAGCTACCATTGCAGCTGTTACAGATGTTGCTAAGAACTTGCGATAAGACTTAGGTTGATAAGCCATGTGGGTAAATCCTCCTTTGAATTATGTACATTAAATGTACGTATTTCTACTAATTGTCAAAGAGTTGCTACTATCAGATGTTGTAATGTCGAACCATGTTGTAAGTACGTTGATAGTAAATCGCAACGCTTGGTGAGTCACTTGCAAAAGAAACTCGGATAGCTTAGCTCTCCAACATTAGTAAAACGCGGGTAGAATGCTTGCAAGAATAGTATAATTACCAATCCTAGTAATGTCAACCACTATGTAAAAGTTGTAGGAAAGAAAGTCAACATTTCTCAAGTGTTTTCATATTTAGGAAAGGTAGTTATTTTTTATTCTACATGATGTTACATAAAATTCAATAGTTTTCTTCCAATTCGATATTAGTACATATTTCCATAGATTTCTCCCATCGATACCGGTTTTCTTCTATATAATTGTGAGTAAAGTCGGAGCAAGTCTATTGGATTGTTACAGACTATATTACGACTTTGTTATCAACTTGTAACATTACTTTCTCTTATATTGTGGTAGACTAAATCTCGTACTTACCCAAGATTATGTCGAATTAAACATAATTTTCATAGATTTAGTAAAAAATGTTCATATTTTTTGCTATGACGCAGTGTAGCACGAGCTTCATTGCCTACCTCAAATTTTTACATAGTAAGAGGAGTGTATGTATGTTACGAAAGTTGATCCCGGTAGTCGTTTTCGCTTTGCTATTTACAGCGGTAGTTCAGGTGCAAATGGCGGAAGCAAGTGTGAGGGACGATATCGTCACCTCGGCAAAGAAACAGATCGGTGTCCCTTACAGGTACGGCGGCACTACTCCAAGTGGCTTTGATTGCTCTGGCTTCATTAATTACGTCTTGAAGGAATTTGGCATCTCTGTTCCCCGAACAGCCGCTCAAATGTACAATCAAGGCACAGCTGTTTCCAAGGCAAACCTGCAAAAAGGGGACCTCGTCTTCTTTAGAACCGTAAGCTCTGGCGCTTCCCACGCAGGAATATATGTCGGAAACAACCAATTTATTCACGCTTCTTCCTCTAAGGGTGTGATGATTTCCTCCATTAACGATCCTTATTACTGGGGACCTCGTTACTTAGGAGCGAAGCGGATCCTTCCGGAAGAGAAAGCTGAAGTTCAAGCAACAGCCGAGAAAAAAGAGCCGGCACGCGTGCTTGGCGAGGGCGAGTACCATGATGTCCTTCCAACACACTGGGCATTCGGTGAGATTAAAGAATTATCGGTTTCAAATATGATCGCCGGTCTAGGCGATAACCAGTTTGGACCGAACGACAAGCTGACTCGTGCACAAATTGCCGCGTTGATTACACGCGCAACTGGTTTAGAAACAGACAGCGGGTTAAACGGTTTCCGTGATGTACCGGAAAACCATTGGGCAGCCCGGGCGATCGCCGCCACGGACAGAGCTGGCTACTTCTCCTACATAGAAGGAGATACGTTCAATCCGAACGAACCAGTAACACGCGAAGAAATCGCCTTTCTCTTTACAAAAGCTTTCAACCTACCAGTAGAAGAAACGGTATCTGCCTCATTTAACGACGTTGACGATCAAAGCTGGGCTTTCGCCGAGATTCATGCTTTACAGGCGAGCGGGATCGTCCAAGGCTTTGAAGATGGGACATACCGTCCAACCAATCACGTCACACGCGCTGAATTTGCAAAAATCCTTCATACTGCATTGAACTAATGAAAAGCGGCAGGGCCGCTTTTTTTGTTGTCTTCTTTCAGGCCAGGTCTCAAAGGACGTTTTTTACTGGCTCCCTCAGGCGCAGCTCTCTTTCACCTCCAGACATGTTATGATTCAATTGGATAGCCATCCAATCACTCGCTGTGATGGATGTCCTTACCTATAAGACGAAAATACGCCCATTCAGGTTTCAGCTTATGTGAGAAAAATTGAACTACCACTAGGCTAAAGCCGTAGTGGATTCCTAAGTACAGAGTTCTATCGAACTCTAATTGATTAGGCTAGCCCCGTTGCTCCAACGGTTAGAAGTCTTAATGCTTCATTTTTAAGATTCAAACTTGCGTTAATATCTCTATCGTGACGTGTACCACAAGAAGGACATTCCCATTCACGCAATCCGAGATTTTTAACGTCTTTGTTTTGATAACCACAGCACGAACAAAGCTGACTGGATGGAAAGTTTTTTGCAACAGTGACGACTTGTTTTCCATACCATTTTGCTTTGTATTCAATCATGGTTTTGAATTGTGACCACGATACTTCACTGATAGCTTTGGCAAGATTATGATTCTTTAACATGTTCGATACTGACAAATCTTCCATCCCGATTATGTCGTGGTTTTTGACAATATGAATAGATATTTTGTCCAAGTAATCTTTTCTTGTGTTCGCTATCTTTTCATGAATACGAGCTACTTTAATTTTAGCTTTGTACCAGTTCGCACTGCCAATCTTTCGTCTACTCATGACTCTTTGTGCTTTCGCTAGTTTTTCTTCTAACGTGCGGAAGAATTTAGGATTAGCATAAGTCATACCATCTGAAAGAATGGCAAAATCTTTAAGACCAACGTCAATTCCGACAGCAGAATCTGTTTTTGGTAGTTCTTTCACTTCTACTTCTGTTCCGATTGAAACAAAGTATTTTCCTGATGGATTTCGTCTAATGGTTGCATTTAGAATTTTCCCTTCTACTTCACGACTTTTAGCAAAGCGAACTAATCCAAGTTTAGGTAGTTTGATGTGATTGTCTATGACTGCAATATTCCCATTCGTATGCTTTGTGGTGTAAGACTGAACAGGATTCTTTTTCGATTTAAAACGTGGATATTTATTTTGCTTTTTGTAGTATCTATCAAAAGAATCAGCTAGATTTTCAACAGACTTTTGCAAAGCAATACTGTCTACCTCTTTTAAGAAAGTATACTGTTTCTTTAATTCTTTAACGGCTTTAACAGTTTTGTATTTGTTTAAGCACTCACCTTTCCATTTATTTACTTGAAGCTGACCGTTTTGAACCATTTCTTCAACGATGTGCCAGTAAGTGTCTTTGTTTTTCTGTTTGCCTAAAAAGAAGTTAAAGACGAACCTTGCAGAGCCGATAGTCTTATTGATTAATTCAATTTGTTTCTTATTAGGATAGATACGGAATTTGTACGATTTATTAACTAACATTGTATTTCACCTCCTATTAGTATATATAAACAATTAGAATTGGATACTCTATTTTAGAACAATTAAACACTCAATCTCTTTATCGTGGAGAACAGTTTAGTGTTTCGACTTGCGAAATGCATCCTAAAAATAAAATGATTGGTATTGAGCTAGTTGATTTAATTTTAGGAGTAATAAGATCCATTATTCAAAATGTCATTATTCCAAGCGATATCTCCGAAGAAGAACTCAAGCGGGCGAAATTGAAGAAAAAGAAGGCAAAGAATGACCTGGTCATTCAATTACTAAAAATTGAAAAGTTCACACACTTTCTTTCTACTATCAAATATTATGAATGGAATAGCAATAAAGAACTGGCTGAAGTTGACTTTGAAGATTATTTACGCATATTTATGGCGTCGCATTTTAGAGAATTTCATGAAAAGTAATAGTAATTCCCCCGTCAACTTCGCTCACTAATAGCACGTATAGTCCCCTTCACCGTTAAAAAGAGAGGCTGGAACAAAAGGTTGTTTTTACCTTTTTCCCAGCCTCTAAGCAAGTTTTGTCTCAAGCTCCTTCTTCTTTATGCGGCGTCTTCTTCCTCCGCTTCTTCCGTTTCTTCTCCTGCTTCGTCGTCTCCGTAGTGGAGTGCTCTTGAGAGGAAGACGGCGAATTCGGCGCGAGTGACGGCTGTCCGTGGCTGGAAGTTGCCGTCCGGACGTCCGAATGCGACGTCGGCGCCGGCAACAACGGCGATGTCTTCAGCGGCGAAGTAGCGCGGCGGAACATCCGGGAAGATGACGCGGGAGTCCGGCGCGAACTCGAAGGAACGGTTCAGAATGACGGCGACCTCGCCGCGCGGTATCGCGGTGTGCGGGCGGAACGAGCCGTCACTGTAGCCTTGGAAGATTTCCTGATCGACCATTGTTTGAATGTAGTCGGCGGCGTAGCTTTGCCGGCGGACATCGAGAAACTCTCCGACATACGGGCTTGTTTCAAGCTGCAAGGCGCGGGTCATCATGACGGCCGCCTCCCCGCGCGTAATCGTCTGGGACGGGCGGAATGTATCGTCCGGATAGCCTTGAATGATTTCCTGATTAACTAATTCGTAAATCGCCTCGGCGTACCATTCATCGTCCTGCACATCTGTAAAGGAAGGCATATCGGTCTCTTCATCTTGGTTTCGGACGGAAATCGTAACATCGAGCGACTTTTCTGATTCTTTGCGATCCTTGCTGACAGCGGTGATCGCGTATGTGTAGCTTCCTTCTTCAACTTCATCGACGTACCGGTTCGTAGTTGCCGAGACTTTATCAAGCAGCTCGCCGTTGCGGTAAATATGAAATTTCGTTGCTTCCACTCCGCTGCTCGCGCCGCCCCAAGTGATTTCCAGCTGGAAGCGCTCATTTTCTTCCCAGTCGAGCTGGACCACTTGCAGATTCTCAGGTGGGAGCGGTCGTCCGGTCTTGGCGCGCAACGTCGGCGGCAGTTCAATTCTGCCGTAGCCGTATAAGCGGTCACGTCCAGGCTCACCGAGATCGACGGTTTGCTTATGGAGCATCCCTCTCAGCTTGTCGTTGGTCGCTTCAGGATAGGCCTGTTTTAACAGAGCGAGATGCCCGGCGACATGCGGCGCCGCCATCGAAGTGCCGTTGACCTCAACATATCCGCCGTCCGTGTATGTGCTGCGGATCCCGACTCCCGGAGCGCTCACTTCCACTTCATCTCCTGTTGCGGAGAAGGAGGCGCGATGATCCTGATGATCGACCGCGGCAACAGCAATCACACTATCATAGGCTGCCGGATAATCGACTGTATTTCCAGTACCGTCCGCGTTTCCTTTGTTTCCGGCGGCGGCGATGATCAACGCGCCCGCCTCATAAGCCTGGTCAAGCGCATTTTTTAAGGCGGTTGAGGCGCTGCGGCCTCCCATGCTGACATTGATAATGTCAACCTCTTCCTCCAGTGCCCATTGAATCGCCTTGACGACATCCGAGGTGTAGCCGTCGCCATTTTCATCAAGTACCTTGCCGACGTAAATCGACGCTTCATGGGCAACGCCGACGATTCCTCTGTTATTGTTGCGGGCGGCGATGATTCCGGCAACATGTGTCCCATGCCCATTGTCATCGGCAAAGGAATCGGTATAACTGACAAAGGATTTCCCTTTCGTAATCCGGAGATCCTCGTGATCAGCATGAACACCGGAATCAAGAATCGCGATCTTTACTCCTTTGCCTGTCAACCCGTTTGCCCATACAGCAGGCGCACCGATGACCTCCACTCCCCAATCTACGATCTGACTGCTGACAGTGAAAGTCTCATCTTTTTCAACATAAGCAATCTGTCCGGACGCGCGCAGCTGCTCCGCCGCAGCCGGCGTCATGTCGAGTGCGACAGCCTCGATGTCCTCAAGGTATTGATGGACCTCAATCGCCACATCGTCAATCAATTCATGATCAATTTGCTCTGTAAACCCTACGATATAACGGTGACTCTCCTCCGCTGCTGCCGGGTATGCGACGAGCGCAGTAAGCAGCAGGACGAGAACCGCGCGCAACCATATCCGATTTGTCATTCGGCTTCTCACTCCCGTTTCTCTCTATTTGTTATAAGGATATACCCTATGTTCTGTGACATTTTTGCCGTTGATTCCTTTAATCGCAGCCTGAAGAGGATCATTCCCCCTCCTCTCCGGGCTTCGTAAGCTGCAGTTTTGTTACATCTGTTGTTAATGGTCGTCCTTGTATTAAGGAGTACTGCTTTTTTGAATTTGTCGCTGATTTTTTCGCGGTCTTGCCCCGAAGATCATCCAGCCCCATTTGACCTTATACAACACAAGGTAGACGACAATTCCCGAGATAATAAGCGCTCCGAGGAAGCTTCCGGCAATAAAAAGATGGTAGTACAGCATATTGCCGCCCGGATCGACAAAGTCACGGAAATAAAACAGATAAAGCGGATGGATTAAGTAGATTCCGAAAGACAAATAACCGATCAGCATCACCGGCTTCAGCAGCCATTGCGGCGCCCGCTTGACGATATACACGGAGACGTACAATAACAGCGCCGCTGTAAAAATCGTATGCATATTCCACGCCAATGTGTAAAGCCGCGAATCAAAGCTTGCTCCCCAGACACGCGTCGCATGCCACATGTAAATGTGAATCCCGACGGCCGCAACCCAGGCCGCGGTCAGCAACGCCAGCCAGAAGCGCCTTGACTTAAGCCATGCTTTAATTTCCATATAGTAAATGCCGATAAAGGCTCCTGTTAAATAGTAGGACATATAGGAAAGTGAAATACTGCCCGTATTTGGATACTGCCAGACAAGATTATTGTAGATCACATACGCCCACTGAATGAGAAATCCGAGCCATATCAAATGCTTCGTTGCCGACGGCCACTTTTTCAACAGCACGAGCATCAGCGGAAACATCAGGTAAAATTGAATGCTGATAAAGACAAAGTAAAGATGCGTATAGGCATTTCCGAGCATCAGCTGCTCGGAAAACGTCGCCCAGAAATCAGCGAAGCTTTCATAGTTTTGAAAATAATCCGAGCGTATGCCGTTATACAGCACGGAAAAGATTAAATAAGGCAATAAAATATACAACAGCCTGTTCGTATAAAACCGCTTCACCAGGTCTCCCGTCAATGGCCGGTGATAATAGCTGTAAAAGAGAACGAGGCTGCTCAGTAAAATAAATGTTGGCGTCCCAAAACGGGACAGTGTATTCAGCGCATTATAAAACGCAAAGGAACTCGAATCCGGCTCCAGCGTCACCACCGTGACAGAGGTTGAATGCACCATCAGCACCGCCAGAATCGCAATTGCTCGCACGACAAAGATCTCTTCCAACGGCGGCTTCTTCATGATTCTAGACATATGTATCTCCTTCTCCCCGCACATACTTACTTCCACCTTCAAGTCTATCAATCCTGCAAAGAAAATAAAAGAACGAATCTTTCCTAGGAAAATAGGACGAAAGATCCGTTTATAGGGTTAGAGTTATGAGAGGATCATGTCTGCTTGAGAGACTTCTTTATGTTTTCCAGCGAAGACGGTTTTAGGAGTTTATGAAATCAGCTTTCGCATTTCTTCTTCATCTAGACCCGTTACTTCCTTGATTAGGTCAAGTGACAGCTCCTGCTCAAGCATTTTCTTCGCCAGCATTTTTGCAGCTTCTTTTTTACCTTTTTCTCTCCCTTCTTCCAATCCTTGTTTCCGCGCTTCCTTGATCCTTAGCTCCGCTTCAACAATCATTGATTGCTCGTCGAGTATGTGCTTCAGTCGTGCCATATAGGCAATCTTTTCGTCATCTGTCGCCGTGAGCTGCCACTCGATGATTTCATCAATCTTCTTGTAACCTGTCGATTTCTTCTTCATCTAGACCCGTCACTTCCTTGATCAAGTCATGTGGTAGATTTTTTTGTAACATTTTCTTCGCCGTCTGCTTTACTCCTTTTTCTATTCCCTTTTCCATCCCTTGTTCTATTCCCTTTTCCATCCCTTCTTCCAATCCTTGTTCCCGCGCTTCTTTTTCCCTTAATTCCGCTTCAATGATCATCGCCTCTTCGTCAAGCACTCGTTTCAGGCGAGCTTCATAGGCATCGACCTCTTCCTCGGTCGCGCTTAGCTGCTCCCAGCCTTGAAAGGCTGATTTCAGCACCTCATCTTTCATCGCAATCTCCTCCAATTCTTTATAAATCCCTTCATACAAGACACCATTTCGGTGATCGACGATACCAAGCAACATCATCCAACGTGCCAAAATGTCATTCCAGGGATCGAGCTTCTCTTCCTTCCAATCGCGTATTAGCTTCGGCATTTCCAAAAAATGAAACTCCATGGCATCTGTTAATTGGAAATACTCATGGTCCTCTCAGAGATGATATGAAGTGTGGAAGCGTTCTGTTTGTGAAAAGAGGTGATAGTTCAAAATATTAATCGCAATTACCGGATGCAACTCCTTATAGCCCATTCCTTTTTTCAACGGTTTCCAATACAAATAGGACCAATAATAGATTGAACGCTTTACCATGTCATACTTGTTCGTAAATTGAATCTCGATGTTAATTTTTTCGTCAGTATTCGTTATTGCTAAAATATCGAACCTTGACTGTTTATCGTCTTCATTCTCGCCGCCTAATTCTATATTGCCAAATGTAACGTCCTTTAGCGGCTCTCTGCCTGTTCGCTGCAATACGGCATTCAAAAAAACAATGGTAATCTCTTTGTTTTTCTCTGTTCCAAATAACTGCTTGAAGGCGTAGTCTACTTTGAGATCCATTAATCGACTGAGCGGCACTCGTTTCAACAGCTTTGACTGCATCCTTCATCCACCTATCTGAATAGATTGCGCAGGCAAGAGATCGATCCCTATCCGATTCTTATTTTTCTGTTATTTTATCACAAAAACCCCGCTCTCCAAAAGAGAGCTTCTTTTTGGGAGCGGGGCTTACACGTTCACCGGTTGGCAAATGGCTGCAGCATTCCGGTGAACGGTTTTCGTTCTGGTGCTTTGTATGTTTTATGCTTGCTCGTCGTCTTTCCAAGGTCGACGATCGCTTCGGCGAATTTGACGGCGGCGACGACCCCGTCAATCACGGGCACACCAAGCTCGGTCTCCAGTGAATCGGCAAAGTCGGCCATGCCGGCGCAGCCGAGCAAAATGGCTTCGGCATCGTCCTCTTCCAACGCCCGCCGTCCTTCCTGCCTGAGCATTTCAATGCCTCTTTCGGGGTCGCGCTCAAAGTCAAGAACACACATCGGTGTCGTACGAATTTGCAGGACGCGATGGTCCATCCCGTAGCCTGAAACCAATTCCTCGAGCATCGTCTTAATGCGGGGTAGGACGGTGACGATCGAGAAGCGGGCGGCGAGCATCGACGCCATATATAAGGATGCCTCCGCAATGCCGATTACCGGGGCATGGGTTACTTCACGGGCGGCTTGCAGGCCGGGATCGCCGTAGCAGGCGATCACATACGCGTCGACCCCTTGACGTTCTCCTTTTCTTACTTCGTCAAGCACGCCGGCAATGCTTAAATATTCATCATAAAAGGATTCAATAGAAGCCGGCCCCATCTCCGGACTTACCGCAATGATTTCCGTGTCGGCGCGCTTCGCACTTAACGCCGCATGTTCAATTCCCTTTGTCATTTCGAGCGTCGTATTCGGATTGATCACTTTAATCTTCATCTCTTACATAACCTCCTTTTGATTCTCTTCCTCCAATGAGTCAGTAAGCTCAATGACACCAAAGATTTCAGGCTGGTCATACTTTTTCGCGATCCAATATTTCATCAGTGGGTAATAAAGAAGATTGGAAATGAGAAAGGCTGTAATAAATCCATAGTCAGGAAAGAGAAAAACCGATAGACCCGCCGGCACGTAAGCGATTAACGCCGCCGGATTCACGTTATTCCAATAGCGGTATTGTCCGCCCGAGCGATAAAGCTCCTTGAGGTTGACCTGGCGTTTGCGCAGCAAATAATAGTCGCAGAACATGATCCCGGCGATTGGTGACAGCAAGGCCGAAATGACAATTAAAATCGCCGGGAGAAAGTCGGCAAATAGCCATGGCTGCATCAGCAATCCAATGATGCCGGCAATAATCGCCCCTTGAGCGAATGTAATTTTCTTCGGAAAGTAGTTGACGATAATATAGCCGGGAGGCAACAGATTCGCGCTAATATTCGTCGACCATTGCGCCAAAATGACGAAGACAAGACAGACGATCAAAATAAAAGGATTTCCTTCGCCAAGGACAAGCGTCATCACTTCAATCGGATTCCAGTTCCCCGTCGCCACTCCGCTCGTCATTCCGATCACGGTAAACAAAATCATCGAGGAAAGCAGACCGGCACTGTGGGCAATCGCACTGCCTTTATTCGTGTCCCACCATGAGCCGAGCTGGTTTTCCGGGCTGACCTTCAAAAAGCGGGTGAAGTCCGACGCGTTCAAGGCCATTGTAATGTAGAGACCCATAAAGACAACAATGCCATAGCCTAAAGAAAGTCCACCGTCGCCCTGCATTACAAACAGGGATGACAATGTCATATCAAAGCGGTCCATAATTAAATATTGCAAATAGAGCCCGATAAGTAAAATGCTCGGGGCAGCGAGCATTTCAAACTTCTTGATTGCTTCAATTCCCATCGCGGTATTAATGATCTGGACCGCACCGAATAAAATAATGAGCAGCATTATGTTGGAATAGCCGGTTAGCGTTACCATAATTTGATTTAAGGCAAACGCCCCCATCCACGTCTGAAAGCCGAACCAGAATATCGCCGGAATCGCCCGAACCGTTGCCGGTATATGTGTGCCTAAATAGCCAAAGCAGGCGCGAATATAAACAGCATAGGAGATGCCATATTTAATGCCGAAATCTCCAAGAAGGACAAGCAAAGCAACAACTACCAGATTTCCCAGCAGTGCGGCAACGACAATCTGAACCGGTGATAATGAAGGAAAAAGCTGCGCGGCCGTAATAAAGGTTACCAGCTGAACGGCGATGCCGATCCACAAGAGAAAAAAGCCAAACGTCGTAATGTTCCGATCCGTTTGCTTCGTAGGGAGAACGTCTCTTCCTACTAAGCTCAGTTCCTTTTCTTCCTTCATACTTGTTGCCCCTTTCAATCAATCGTTAAGATAGTGTAAGGCTGTATTCAAAAGAATCGATGTTCCCTCGGCAATATCCGCAATGTCGGCATACTCCTTAACGTTATGACTGATTCCATCCTTGCAGCGGACAAACAGCATTCCCATATCGGTGATGTAACTCATCATCATCGCATCATGGCCGGCCCCGCTGATCATCTGCGGCGCTCTGATCCCGCTGTCCATGCTTGCCCGCGCGAAAGATTCAATCACATGGCCGGCGCATTGAACCGGCTCCTGAGCCAAGTTTTCCTTCATGTCGTACTTGAGCATTCTTCTTCTGCAAACTTCGGCTATCTTTGCTCTTATTTCATCCAGGACATTCGTCCGGCGCTCGAGGTCGCTGTCGCGCAAGTCGAGCGTAAATTCAACATGAGCCGGAATCACATTGGCCCCATTCGGGAAAACGCTGACCTTCCCGACCGTCGCTACGGTTGGCGCGTCCTTCTCCTTTGTGACGATCTCCTCAAGCGCATAGATGATTTCAGCTGAAGCCATCAGTGGGTCACGGCGAAGGTTCATCGGCACCGTCCCAGCATGTCCCGCCTCACCAGTAAGCCTGATTGTCATCCAGCACGGCCCGGCGATCCCTGTCACAATACCGACAGGAACATTGGCCGCCTGCAGGTAAGGCCCCTGCTCAATATGCATTTCCAAAAAAACCTTGATTTCGGCGCTTGTGCGCTCGGCCGTCGCCAGCAGCTCCGGCTCGAGACCGAACGCCGCCAGCGCCTGCTTTCGTGAAATTCCCGCTTCATCTTCGGCATCAAGCTCACGCCGGGTGACCTTGCCGACCATCGCCCGGCTGCCAAAAAGCCCTCCTTGAAAACGCGTGCCCTCTTCGTCGCAAAAGGCAATGATTTCAAGAGGAAGAGTCGTCACTATTTCCTGCTCCGCTAAAATCTGAGCAACCTCGATTCCGCCAATTACTCCGATCGTCCCGTCGTAATTGCCGCCATTCGGCACTGTGTCGATATGGGAGCCGATGATGACAGCCGGGGCGGATTGGTTCGTCCCTTCCCGGCGTCCGATAAGATTGCCTGCCTGATCACGGCGAACCATTAAACCGGCTTCCCGCATCCATGTCTGAATCAGCTCCTGTCCTTGCCGATCCTCTTCTGTCAAAGCTTTGCGCGTCACACCTCCCCCGGCTGCTTCACCTATCTTTGCCAGCTCCTGAATTCTGTGTAAAACACGAGCCCTATCGACCCGCAGCTGTTCACGCTTTTCCACTACTGTCTCATCTCCCTGCCTGGCGATTATGCGGGACTGATTACTCGTCCCGCTTTCCATGACGAATGTCTGTTGTTTTTTCCAGATCAACCGTGAGGTCTTCACGAATGACGACGCCATATTGCTCAAGCGCCATTTCCACTGTAATCAGTTCATCAATCACATCCGTCAGCACGTCTTTCGGTTCCCGCTCAAATGGATTTCCATAGCCACCCCCGCTTGGACCGGTTAACAGCAACGTGTCTCCCTTTCTCATCATCGTGTTCGGCACCATCGACGGAAGCTGCTTTTCCCGATTCGTCCCCGGGTTTAAGGTGACGGCACCGGTATAGCCGTCGTCCCCTCCGGCAAAGCCCCACGGCGCGTGCTTATGTCCATCGGCTTCCAGTGACACACTGCCTTCCTTTAAAAACGTCACTTCTTTAATGGAGCCGACACCACCTCGCCATTTCCCGGCCGCACACGCTTCGTTGCGCAGCTCATAGCGGCTGACTCTTAACGGGTAATGGGATTCGATGTCCTCGATTGGATTATTGCGCGTGTTCGCATAAAGGGTATCGACGGCATCCATCCCGTTTAAGCCGCTCCGGCCACCATAGCTGCCTTCAACAATATCCATAAACACCCAATAGTCCTCTTCCTCAAGCCCGCTGTAGGAGACAACCTTTAAATTCCCGACACCGGCGCTGATTTGGTTCGGCACAACCTGACCAAGCGCCTTCATCAGCGTGCTGGCGACAATATTGCCCGGGCAAAAGCGGGCGATTGTCGGAGCCGGAAAGATCGGATTGCAAATCGTCCCCTTCGGCGCTGTAATTTCAATTGGCCGAATTAGGCCGGAGTTTTGCGGAATATTGCCAAACACGGTGGAATCTAGCAAGATTGAACGCAATGTTAAATAGATCGCGCAATCAACGGTGCCCTCAAACGGCATATTAATCGGCCGGTTCACTTGCGGAGAGGAGCCGGTTAAGTCGATTTTGATATCGCTCCCGCTGATCGTCACTGTGACGGCAATTTTCAAATCCTTTTTCATCGGATCATCGCTGTCTACATACCCATCGATAAAGCCCTCCGCGTAATAGGTTCCATCCGGCAGCTTTTCAATCTCGTTGCGCAGCATCGTCTCCGAATATCGCATTAAGTCCTCACTCGCCGCCAGCACCGTTTCAAGCGAGTATTTGTTGACAAGCTCGATATAGCGTTCGGCCCCGATGTTCGCTGCCGCAATTTGAGCCTCGATGTCGCCAACGACCATATCAGACGCCCGGATATTGTCCCGTAGCAAGTTCCAGATGAAACGGTTCTTTTCCCCTTTTTCATACACTTTAATCGCTTTGAACTGCAGACCCTCGGCATAAGCATCCGTCGCGTCGACGATGCCACAGCTTCCCGGTGTCAAAGCCCCGATATCCAGGTGATGGGCCGTTGTTACTGAAAAGCCGATTAATTCGCCGTTGTAAAACACGGGGACACAAATTCCGATGTCCGGTCCGTGCGACGCTCCATGATAAGTGGAATTGTGGATGATGACATCCCCAGGGTAGAACTCCTCCCCTCGCTCGTTAAAGATCGTCAGGATTCCGCGCACGTAGCCGGGAATAGGGCCCGACTGCAAAGGCGTGCTTTGCGTCGACTCACAAAGCTGCTGAATGTTCATATCGACTAAGGCGCAGCCAAAGTCCTCTGATTCACGAATGATGCTCGAATAGGACATCCTTGCCAGTTTGTGTCCCATTTCAATCGCAATGTTTTCAAGTGCCCCGCGAATGACTTGTGAGGTAATCGGATCAATCTTGAGTTGCTTAAGCTGATTCATGCGTTCCCCCTCCAATCCGGATGATGATGTTCCCGTTCCGCTCGACGAATGCCTGACAATCAGGCGGGATAATGGTCGTTGTATCCTTTTGAAACATAATCGCCGGCCCAGCAAAGCTTGCTCCGGCGGGGAGCTTTTCACGCTGATAAAAATCTGTCTCGAAGGTCGCCAGTTCGCCGTTGTGACGGAACACGACCTTGCCCGTTTTGAGCAGCGCCTTCTCTAGCGGGCGGTCCTCCGGCACGAGTGTTTTTTGTATCTTTGGCATGATTCCTTTGCCGGTCAAGCGCACGTTGACGATTTCAATCGGAATGTCCTGAAAGGAATGTCCATATTCTGCCTGATGAAGCCGGTGGAACGCCTGCCACGCCTCCTCGATGCTTCCTGCGGTTATCTCGCCCGCCGGCATTGCGACCCGTAGCTCGTAGCCTTGACCGGCATAGCGGCAATCGGCTGTCCGCTCCAGAGCGATCTTGTCTGTTTCGATGCCGTCTTCGTTCAGCTGGAGCCTGATTTGCTGCTCCATTTGCTTGAAGTCATCATTTAACTTGGCAAAGTCGATCTCATGACTGTACATAAACTCCGTTTTAATCAGGTCGTATTTCAGATCTGTCGTTAACAGGCCAGTCGCCGAGGTAATACCAGGGTGCGGCGGAATGATGACCTCCGGAATATTCAAAATCTGGGCAATTTCCACCGCATGCAACGGCCCTGCGCCGCCAAACGCGACGAGCGAAAATTCGCGCGGGTCCTGTCCCTTTTGAATGGTCTTTTCACGAATCGCATTGGCCATATTATTGTTGACGATCGTCAAAATTCCTTCGGCGGTTTCGATCAGCGACAGCTGAAGCTGCTCCGCTAATTGCCCGACAACCTTTTCCGCCTCCTGGCTGAATATTTTCATCGAGCCGCCTAAGAAGTTCTCTTCATCAAGACGACCTAATACGACATTAGCGTCTGTCACCGTCGCCCGCGTCCCGCCATGTCCGTAGCTCGCCGGGCCCGGGCGTGAGCCGGCGCTACGTGGACCGACCTTGAAGGCTCCTCCCTCATCAATGTAAGCAATGCTGCCTCCTCCCGCTCCGATCGTATGAATGTCAATCATCGGCACCATCACTGGATAGCCGGCGATCCATGTGTCGCGCGCTGAGGATTCATCAATCCCCTGCTCCGTAATAATGCCAATGTCTGCGCTCGTGCCGCCGACGTCAAAGGTAATGAGTTTCTTTTTGTCGGATAACGTACCGGACCACCAGCCACCGAGGACACCCGCCGCCGGTCCTGACAGCAGGGTGTTTACTGGTTTTTCGGAAACAGATTCTGCTGTGCCGACCCCACCATTCGAACACATAATATGTAAATCGGCGGTGAAGCCCGAATGAACGAGCCCCTTCTTCAGGTTGCTGATGTACTTCTTTACTTTCGGTCCGACGAATCCATTAATCGCCGCGGTTGTAAACCGCTCAAATTCGCGAAATTGCGGAGATACGTCAGCTGATGTCGTGACAAAGGCCTCCGGGTATTCCTCGGCGATGATTTCTTTCACCCGCTGTTCATGAGCCGAATTAATATACGAAAAGAGGAAGGAGACAATAATCGATTCCACACCCTGCTCCTTCAATTCTCGGATCGCTTCTCTTACCTCTTCTTCATTTAAAGGGATCAGCACGTCGCCTTTTGGCGGACTCATTCGTTCGCTGACAACTTTCCGATAGCGGCGCTGGACGAGTGGCCGATCCTGCCACGGGATCTCCTGCATGATCGAATAGTTTTGCGGTCTTTGATGACGGCCGATGTGGATAATATCACGAAAGCCCTTCGTCGTGATCATTCCGGTCCGCGCTCCGTCATATTCCAGAATTGCATTCGTCGCGATCGTCGTCCCATGAAAAATGTGATTGATCAAGCCTTTGGCAATGCCTTCTTTTTCACATAGCTCTTCGATTCCTTGCACGACTCCTTTGGACGGATCGTCCAGAGTCGTTGGTACTTTGTTAATGGATGTTTCTCGCTTCTCCGTGTCGGTGTACATAATATCCGTAAACGTACCGCCTACATCAACCCCAACTAAAATCAAGTTCAACACCCCTCACTTTTACTAGTTTCATGATTATCAATGCATAATCTGTGCCACATTCAGCAATGCGGCGTTATTTATCTAGTAAATGAGGAAGCTACCGCTTTCTCCCGATTGATGCTGTCTATTTTGTTCTCTATTAAAAAAACAACCAATTGCACTTCTGCAATCGATTGTTCGTATTTTCTGACTATTTATCTTCGAAAGCGCTTTCAGTTATTGGTAAAATGACAGGTTGCAACTTTACAATTCGAATTTCCCTTTCGCAATTTGTATATTGAATTTTCTGACTTTTCTAGTTAGTGTGGACGGATCGACCTTAAGAATCCGGCTAGCTTCTTTTAATGTATAACAATGCTCCAGCGTCTTCTCGATTAATTCCTTTTCAAATAAATTGACCGCCTCCTTTAAGCCGAGATCGGTGTCATATTTGTGGGAGCGTTGCTGAAGGCGAATGTGCTCTGGCAGGTGCTCGCCGCGGATTTCATCACTCACTACCGTTACGACAAGCCTTTCGATTGTATTTTGCAGCTCCCGCACATTACCCGGCCACGAATACTTCGTCAGTTGTTCGATCGTGTTTTCGCCAAAGTATTTTTGTTTGAAATATTGCTGATTGTAGCGTTTCAGAAAGTACTCCGCCAGGAAGGGAATTTCCTCGCGCCGCGTCCACAAATTCGGAATATGGATCGGCACAATGTTTAAACGGTAATAGAGATCGCTTCTAAACTGCTTTTTCTCGACCATCTCTTCTAAATCGCGATTTGTCGCTGCAATAAAGCGGACGTCCACATCAACAGGCGTCGTCCTGCCAAGTGGTGTCACGCGCTTTTCCTGTAATACTTGCAACAGCTTCACTTGTGTATTCAGCGGCATTTCACCAATTTCATCGAGGAATAATGTCCCTTTATCCGCCGCTACGATTAGCCCTTCCTTGCCGTCCTTGCTCGCCCCCGTAAACGTCCCTTTCGCATAGCCGAATAGCTCTGACTCAATTAATGTATCGGGGAGCGCCCCGCAATTAATTTTAATAAAGGGCTGATGCCGGCGGTTGCTTGTCTGATGCAGCATGCGTGCAAGCACTTCCTTGCCGACGCCGGATTCTCCTAATAGCAGTACAGTTGAGTCAACATCACCAAGCCGGTAAATCAAGCTATGAATATCCTTCATCACCTTTGATTTAAACAACGGCTGCTGCTCCTGTTTGACGTCTTTTTTTCCGAGCTCCGTATGATAATGCCTGAGCAGCTGATTTGTCTCTTCCAGCTTTTTCGTCAGTTTATCTGTTTCCGTAATGTCCTTTGAAATATTGATGACCTTTGTCAATTTGCCTTCTTCATTAAAGATTGGATATCCGGTAACGAGCAGGCGCCTGCCTGATTTCGTCGTCTGGATGATCGTGACGTTTCGCCCCTCTTCAATCACTTTTCTCGTCGAGGAATGATCAATAACCTTTTCTCTCACTAAAGAATCCATCGGCTTGCCTGTAAAATCCTTTTGCGATACACCCATAATGCGTTCACACGCTTCATTCACCCGGACGATGCGCCCGTCCTGATCGGCAATCGTTACCAATTCCCCGACTAAGCTCATTACTAAATCAAATTCCTGTTTTAATTCATTAATTTTACTCGATTGAAACGCTAAATTCTCCACTAAAGCATTATTGAACAAGACGCTGATCCCAAGCTTTCTATCGTTCTCACCGGTGATCATTGATTCAAATAAAATAAAGGTATCGCGTTCCTTTTTGCTGACAGTGGATAAATAGGGCTGGTTCGTCTTAATCGCTTTAATGACATTGCTTTCCGGGATGACGCGTAAGATCGGCTGCTGCCCGAGCTTTGCCTGCGGACAAGCAAGCATCGACGCCGCACGGTCATTGCTGTACTGAATCAGACCTTGATTCGATGTTATGACGACTCCAAAAGGCATTTGATCGATGATCGTTTTCACATACTCTCCCCCGCAACATTGTTATTTTCCAAATTAATGTTCAACCATAAAAAGAGAGATAGACTGTTCACCGCTCCAGGATAGCTTGATTGCATTGTCCGCTACTGCTCAGAAAAGAAGAAAATCCCTCTCTTGCTCTAAGCTTCCGTAGCGGCCGCCCATATGCTTTCCTACCCTAAATAATCCTTCAATGTTTGCTGTAGTGTGCCTTTTGTTTCCGAGAACTTCTCGAAGGAAATCCCTAAATGAATCATGTTGCGGACAAGCTCCGGCCGCAGACCTGTCATGATCGCTTTCGATCCCATCATCTTGACACCATACAGCACCTTTTGCAGATGATCAATTACTTCCCCCTGCATATTGGCAATACCGGAAAGGTCGATAATTAATGTTGTGATACGCAGCTTGCTGATTTCTGTAAGCACTTTCTCTTCAATCAGGCGCATCCGCGAGGAATCAATCATGCCGATCAGCGGAAGAACCGCCACTGAATCGCTAACTGGAATAATCGGTACGGATAAGTTCTCGACAAGCTTACGCTGCGAGTTAAGCAGCTCGTCCTTGTAATTTGAATAGCTGATAAAGAAATGATTCAGAAATTGGTCAATCGTATCATTTATAACCCGTTCCATTTGATAAAAAGTACTGTGATCGGCCGGACGTTCGTGCAGGCGGTCAAACTGTTCAAGGAAATACCAGACCGTGCGCCGAATCGCCTGAACCCATTCCAATTTGAATTCAAGCGTCAGGGAATGCTTGGCCCACGCCATCCCTTCCACATTTGCAAATTCAATCAGCTTCTCTTCGTCCTGATCAATCACATAGAGCACTAATTTTTCGGCATTTTTCATCAGATCAATATTGCCTCGAATCAAGATATCATTGATCTTTTTGGCGACATTGACAGCTTCGGAAAGCAGTTTTTCCTCAAATTTGTCCCGATTTGCTGTGATAAAATCCGCCACACTGTCTTGTTGTATAAATGCCTTTTCCATAATCTGCGTTCACCCTCATTTCCTTAGCACTTTACTTATTCTGGTAATATACTCCATGTTTTTTCCGGGCTGTCCGAAAAAAAGACACTCCTCAAATACAGATACCCAAAAAGGTTATGATTCTAACCTCTTTGGGTATGAAAATAACAAAAAATTTATCGTGAGTCCCGTG
The DNA here is from genome assembly GCF_023715705.1 of Halalkalibacter oceani. Classification (GTDB taxonomy): domain Bacteria; phylum Bacillota; class Bacilli; order Bacillales; family Bacillaceae_D; genus Halalkalibacter; species Halalkalibacter oceani_A. Next base: position 292,298 of record NZ_JAMBOS010000003.1, on the reverse strand, counting down.
CCTGTCCTGCGGTCCTTTTTACTCAACCACCTGGATGCGGTTTTCCACTTCAGGGATTGGCTTGCCGGCACGGATATAGTCAATCAGCACTGTACTGAGATACTCTCCGGTGTCGGCAACAAGGTTGGCTTCCATAAACCATTCATAGCCATCTCCACCGGCGGCGGTGAAATCATTTGTTGCCACTGTATAGACAGCATCGGCCTGCAGCGGCTCGCCATTGACAAGCGCTTCTGTAATGCGGGAGCCTGCCGGACGCGCCGGGTCAAAGCTGTACGTCAAGCCCGACGTTTGCAGGAAGCCACCGTTTTGTTCCGGATACAGGGAGACTGAGTGCTCAAGACTGTTCAACAGCTGCTCCCCAGTCAATTCAAGCGCGATCACAAAGTTCGGGAACGGGAAGGCGGTATTGACATCGCCAAACGTCACTTCCCCAGCAGCAATGTTGTCACGAATGCCACCGCCATTTGTCACGGCGATTTCAGCATCGACCACATCGCGCATCGCATCCGTGATCAGGTTGCCGAGGTTCGTCTCTTTCGTCCGGACATCCTCACGCGCTCCGTCCAAATCAACGGCGATTGTGCCAATGACTTCCGAGAAAGCTTCCTCAACTTCCTCCACGTATTCATTCAAAAGATCCGTCACCTGCTGATCCGGCTCAAGCGCAGCTGAATCGCGGACAAGATGACCCTGAACACCGATCAATTCATCGTTAAAATAGAGCATGTGCGTGACACCAAATGCTTTACCGTGCTCATACGCCTGTGTGATATAGGTTTGTCCGTGAAGCTCCGGCTTTTCAAGCGTGGTATGCGAGTGACCGCCAAGGATCAGATCAATTCCCTCTACTTGCGCGGCGATTTGCTGATCAATATCGTAGCCGGCGTGAGAAAGAACGAGAATATGATCAACCTCGTCCTTCAGCTCATTCACATAAGCTTCAACGGTTTCAGCTTCCACTTTAAACGTAAGTCCTTCGATATTATTAGGGTGCGTCTTCACGACGGTATCCTGGGCCGTGACACCGATCAGGGCAAACGTCTTATCGGCCAGTGTGACAATTTCATATGCCGGCAAAATCGTTTCACCACTGTCCGTTTCAACGACATTCGCGCTGATGATCGGAAAATCTACCTCATCGGCAATTTCAAGCAAACGTTCACGGCCGAAGTTGAAATCATGATTTCCCGGAACGAGAGCATCGTAGCCGATCAGCTGCATCGCTTCAACGGCAGCCTGTCCCTCATTCAGGTTGACATAGTTCGTTCCGTGAAATGTATCGCCCATGTCAAAGATGAAGGTGTCAGGGTTCGAGCCGCGTAGCTGCTCAATTTTTGTTGCAATTTTAGCGAGTCCCATTTCTCCATTTTCTTCATTATAAAGAACGCGACCGTGGAGGTCATTCGTATGGACGATGGAAACCCGGTCAAAGTTTTCGTCATAACGTGACAGTAATAAGTCCATATGCTTCGTTAACAGGTTGTTACCCGGGCGCAGGGTGTGATCAAGATAACCTTGCAGCAGCCCAAGCTCAATTGCCGCAGCCAGCTCGGCCTTCGCCCAGTCGCTCACGCTCTCACCATCATAATAGTCATTCAACACAGCGACATCATAGTCATCGGCGAGATTCAAGGCGCGGATTAAAAATACATAAGCCTGCTCACGTGTGATTTTTTCGTTTGTCCCAAAGGTGGTGTTGCTGATGCCCTTCGTAATGCCAAGCGTCTCGGCAGCCTTGACGTATGGAGCCAGCTCGGCGGAGACATCTTCGAACTGATTGTCTTCAAGCTCGCCATAATGGGCTACATCGACTTCAAGCGTTTCAAGCAAAGCCTTGACGAATTCACCACGACTTGCTTCTTCTGTTCCATTTGCGAAAACCGACTGGGCCATGGTTAGAGTAAGCAGTAATGCGAGAATACTAGCAAGTCCTTTCTTCAATGAAACACCCTCCCTTATATTTAAAAAATCCTCTAAAAGTATACCATAATTTTTCATAAAGGTAATGTTAAAAAATCGTTATTTCTTGTTTTGCCGGGGCGTAACAAACAAAAAGCCCAGCCTCTCTTCCACTGTTGGAAGAAAGCTGGACCCCTGCTAGTGGCTGCTGAAAAAGTGTGATGTTCACTTTTTCAGCTAGCGTAGCGTACATCATTTACTTAAAGTAATTAAGCACCCCCTGGTAAATCGCTTCGGCTGCGTCTTCCTGGAAGGAATCACTTGCGAGCTTACGCGCTTCTTCGGCGTTTGTCAGGAAGCCGATCTCTACTAGGACGCTCGCCATCCGTGTATTGCGAATAACATGGAAATTCCCTTCCTTAACCCCGCGGTTGTTCGTTCTCAGCTTCTTGACTAATTCACTCTGAATCGAATCGGCGAGCTTTTTACTCGAAGCCGATGCATGATTGCGATGCCAAAACGTTTCTGTGCCGTTGGCTGCACTGCTTCCGGCTGCATTGGCATGCACGCTGATAAAGGCATCGGCATTGCGGTTATTGGCAATCGCCACTCGGTCACTCAGCTCAAGGAAGACATCGGATGAACGCGTCATCACGACCGTCGCTCCGGCAGCCTCCAGGCGGCGCTTGAGCTTCAAGCCGACATTGAGGACGACGTCCTTTTCCCTGACTCCATTTGCAACAGCTCCTGGATCTCTTCCGCCGTGTCCCGGATCGACGACAATCACTTTTCCTTTAAGGGAACCGGATCCTCCGCCGCCTGATGGAGCACGCAAGTAAGAGAGTGAGACATAGGCTGTCTGGCCTTGATACGTGAAGACGGCCCAGTTACCCGTTGTTGCATAATACTGCACGACATCCCCGTTGCTCAGTCTGCCGATTGGCGGTCTGCTCGTATCAGGCGTTGAACGGACGTTCAAGCCATCTGGAGCATTGTAGACGACTGCCCGCGTCGCGACAGAGTCAAGCAGGTCCTGATCCGGCTGATATTCCGGCAGCTTGTACTCCGGATAAAGCGCTCTTGCCAGGAAGAGAGCGAATTCCAGACGGGTTGTCCCATTATTCGGACCGAATGTGCCGTTTGGATAGCCCGCTGAAATACGCGCGGTCGTAATTGCGTTGATTTGTGTGGCGCCGAACGTATTCGCATTCACATCCCGGTAGACGACATCGACACGCGTGCTCTTTAAATCAAAGGCGCGTGATAAGAATACCGCCATCTGCGCTCTCGTCACCGGAGAGTTCGGTGAAAACGTCGTTGGCGTTGTACCGGCGATCAATCCGCGCTCTGTTCCTGTCGCGATATAGCCTGAAGCATAGTGGTTAGCCGAAACATCAGAGAATTTGGTCGCTCTCTGTGTCCCGTCCAGCTTCAAAGCCCGTCCGAGCAGCGTTACCGCTTCCGCCCGTGTTACTTGATCGTTCGGCCGCAACGTTCCATCCGGGTTTCCTTGAAGAATGTTATCCTGATACAAACGGGTGATTTCACTCCCGCCATAAGCAGGCATATCAGGAAACGGACCTTGTGCCTGTACGACTTGCCCTTCACCTTGTATGAACGGCGTTAAGACCAAGGTCAATAAAATTGTAAGAAACGTTAGCTTGCGCATTGCATCACTCCATTCTATTTTCATCATTATGAGTCTATTAAAGTGTGGTGCTGCGTTTAATATGTATAGCGTTCATAGAGTAATGATACACATAGCTTCATTCTAGTGAAATTAACTTTAATGACTCATATCCGTCTAATGGAAATAGTAACACAGATTGCCGTCGAAATGATGGTGATTTTGGCTTATTTTACATAAAAAAAAAGAGAAATTTCATCTTTATGTCAAAAATGGCGATACAAAGGGAATCATCTCCCCCTTTACATCTTTTGTAGTCCGAAACGTCTAGTAGAATAAGAGAGGAGCCGAAGCTCCAAAGTGAGAGCAGCGGCTCCTCGTAAAGTGAGCAGGTCGAACCCGCCTCCTGCTTTATCGACTCACATCGTCAGCTTATGCTTTTTCTTCCTTTGGAGCGGGAAGCAAAAAGTCAAAGTCGCAGCCTTCATCCGCCTGAAGAACATGTTCGCGGTACAGGCTGATGTAGCCCCGTTTGTACTCCTCATAAACGGGCGGGCGCCATTTTTCCTGTCGTGCCTTAAGCTCGTCTTCCGGCACATCAAGAACGAGCTCTCTTCGATCAACATGGAGCTCAATCCAGTCCCCATCCCGGACCAGCCCAAGCGGACCGCCAACGGCCGCCTCTGGCGCGACATGAAGCACGACCGTGCCAAACGCCGTCCCGCTCATCCGACAGTCGGAAATTCGTACCATATCGCGAATCCCCTTTTTAAGCAGCTTTTCCGGAATCGGGATCATGCCCGCCTCCGGCATCCCCGGCGCCCCAACTGGCCCAGCATTTTGCAGCACCAGCACGCTGTTTTCATCAACCTCAAGCGCCGGATCGTTCACCCGCTTTTCCATCTCTTCAATCGATGAAAAGACGACAGCCCTTCCCCGGTGCGTCAGCAAGCGGCGGTCTCGTACCGCCTTCGGTTTGATAATGGCCCCGTTTGGCGCGAGGTTCCCTTTCAGCACGGCAATCCCGCCTTCTTTGTGCAATGGTTCCTCAAGCGACTTGATAACCGACCGGTAGACCTCGTCGACCTCGATTCCGTCGAGCACCTGTCTCCACGTCTGCCCGGTGATCGTCATCTCTTCGTCATGAAGAAGCGGCTGCAGTTCTTTCAGCAAAGCGGGCACTCCGCCGGCACGATAAAAGTCCTCCATTTGATAGTCACCGGCCGGTCGCAAATTCGCCAAAAACGGCGTCTCTCTGCTTAATGTTTCAAAGTGATCAAGCGCCAACGTAATTCCAAGCCGCTTCGCAATCGCGATTAAATGAATGACCGCATTGGTCGAGCCGCCGACGGCGAGGAGCGTACGAATCGCGTTGTGGAACGCTTTTTCGGTCATAATATCGGAAGGCTTCAGCTCCTGCTTGACCGCCGCAACAATGGCTTTACCTGTCTCACGCGCCAGACGCAGCCGCTCATTTTCAGTCGCCGGCACGGCGGCTGCACCGGGCACCATCATCCCGAGCGCTTCGGCACAGGCGGCGATTGTCGAGGCCGACCCCATCACCATACAATGCCCTGCAGTTGGCGCCAGCCTGCTGTTAATTTCGCGGATTTCCTCCTCTGATACCGTCCCGGCTTTGTACTCCTGCCAGAAATGACGGCAATCGGAGCAAGCACCGAGCGTCCGGCCTTTATATTCCCCGTTTGCCATCGGTCCGCCGGTAAAAGCAATCGCCGGTTTATTGGCGCTCGCCGCTCCCATCAGCTGAGCCGGCAGCATTTTGTCACAGCCGCCGATCAGGATCACCCCATCAATCGGCTGGGCGGCAATCATTTCCTCTGTATCCATCGCCACCAGGTTACGATAAAGCATCGTCGTCGGGCTTGTAAACATTTCTCCAATTGACGTTGTCGGAAATTCCAGTGGGATGCCGCCGGCCATTAGCACGCCCTGCTTCATCACCTCAATCATCGGCTTGATGTGACTATGGCAACGGTTGACCTCGCTGAACGTATTGCAAATCCCGATGACCGGTTTCTCGAAATCCTCTTCTTCGTGTCCAAGATGCCGTTGAAACGCCATTTTGATAAATTGACTGAAACCGGCATCCCCATAAGACGTCTGCCTCTTGCTTCCCATCTTTTCCGCCTCCTTAGATATGAATACGCTTTCAAAAAAGCCGGATCACATTTGTTCCATGCTACCGACTGCATGGTCTGTATGCAGCACGCTGCACCCTTTGGACATTCGCAGAAGTTGGATAGCAGTGGCTCCGTTCTGCGCACAGCAGTCAGGCAGGAAAATCATCTGCCTGACTGCTTTAAAAACCCTTTGCGCAGACTCCGCTCACTGCTTAGGAGATGTCTGCGACATCTCCTAAAACATCCGTTTTGTGCCGAGGTAGCGGTCTTTCCAGTAGGCGGCGTCGAGGCTGCCGATTGTGACGCCGGTTGAAGAGCCGCTGTGAGTGAATTGTCCATTTCCGATATAGATGCCGGCATGGGATGGTCCCTTGGTGTAGGTTTCAAAGAAGACGATATCGCCAACGCGCGGCTCCTTCACTTCTGTTCCAACCTCCCACATTCCGGCGACGGTGCGCGGCAGTTGAATGCCGTTTTTCGCAAAGACATATGAAATGAAGCCGCTGCAGTCAAATCCGGCCACAGTTGTTCCGCCCCAGACGTACGGGGTGCCCAGCAGTTCAGAGGCATCGGCAACGAGGTTCAAAGCGTTAAATTCCTGCGGGGTCTCACCCGTCTTACCCGCTGCCGTATTCAACTTCTCAAGCGTCTTCGGCCCGGCAATGCCGTCCACCGTCAATCCCTGCTGGCGCTGAAAGGCTTTGACCGACTGCTCCGTCACCGTGCCGTAATAACCGGTGACCGCTTGATTAAACAGACCGATTCGCTTCAGCTGTGTCTGGAGATCGCTCACCGCCTGACCCCGGGCGCCAAACTTCAGCATTGTAGTGCCCGGCGCTTCCGGCTGCGCAGTCGGCTTTTCTTTCTCCTGCGGAGTTGCCGGCTTTGGCTGGACGGAAGGCGGCTCCTTGCTGACTACGCTCGCTGTCAGGGAGGAGGCAGGCGATTGCAGCGCGCGCAACGTTTGTGGCCCGACAATGCCGTCCACCGTAATCCCCTGCTGTTGCTGAAACTGCTTAACTGCGCCGGCGGTGCCATTCCCAAATATTCCGTCGGCCGCGCTCTTATAAAATCCAAGATCGGCGAGCCGCTGTTGGAGCTCCTTGACAGCTTGTCCTTTTGAGCCGATCCGCAAAATGTCGTTTGCCTGTACGGAGGAGGCCGACAGCTGATGCTCAACAGGAGCCACGGAAGTCGCGGTATTGTTTTGCAGCGCGTTCAGCGTCTGCGGTCCGGCGATCCCATCAACAGCAAGCTGATGCGCCTGCTGAAAAGAACGCACGGCAGTGGAGGTTGCCCGGCCATAATAACCGGTAACGTCACTCGCAAAATAACCAGCCTCTTTCAGCTGCTGCTGAAGCTTTTTCACCTGCTCGCTCGTTGTACCGGGGCGCAGCACCTGCTCCACCTGTCCGGCAGGCTTCGCCGCGGCGGCCGCCTTATTGGCGGAAGAAAGAAGCTCATCAATCGTGCTTCTCGTCGCTTGTCCCGACGCCTCAAGCCCGTGGCTGCGCTGGAAGGAGGCGACCGCCTCTTTCGTAATCGTGCCATAGTAGCCCGTCGCCGTATGGTAGGTGAAATGCCCCTTTTCTTTCAGTGCTTCCTGAAGCTCCTTCACATCCGGGTGAGACATTCCTTCATGCAGCGGCTGATCTCCAAGCGCTGCTTCGGTAATTAATGGAGTGGTAAAGAAGAGACCGGTCGCAAATGTCGATGAAAGCATCATCTGCTTCATTTTCGGCGAGGAAGTAGATTCCTGCTTTCCTTCTGTATGTATAGTAGCATGGACGGCCATCAACCGTTTCCCACCTTTCATCATTTTCTATTTTCTTTTATTTTACTTCACATTCGGCAAAATTGTCCATGTGGGAATTTTCTGACTCCCAGTCCGCCGGGAGCTGGAAACGATACCGCTATCTGGATGAGTCTTCTTTATAAAGATGGAGAACCTAGATATGAGAAAGATTTAATTAATAAGGAGGACGTTCATGTTTTACCATGTGAAAGAGCTTCAATATAACGCAAAACCAAACAAACCGGATGCGGTCTACGCGAAGAAGCTTCAAGAAATTCTCGGAGGACAGTTCGGCGAAATCAGTGTCATGATGCAATATTTATTCCAGGGCTGGAATTGTCGCGGGGAGAAAAAATACCGTGATATGCTGCTTGATATCGGCACGGAGGAAATCGCCCATGTTGAAATGATTTCAACGATGATTGCCCAGCTGCTTGACCAAGCACCGGCGCGCGAACAGGAGCAGGCTGCGCAGAACCCGGTTCTTAATTCGGCGATGGGCGGCAACTCGGATGTGCAGGATCAAATCGTCAAGACTGTACTGAGCGGAATGAGTCCCCAGCATATGATCGTCTCAGGTCTTGGCGCACAGCCGGTCGACAGCGTCGGCTATCCGTGGAACTCCCGTTATATGATTGCCAGTGGAAATCTGCTCGCCGATTTCAGAGCTAATCTGAATGCCGAGTCCCAGGGGCGCCTTCAAGTTGCGCGCCTGTATGAAATGACAACCGATAACGGGGTACGTGATATGCTATCCTTCCTTTTAGCTCGTGACACGATGCATCAGAACCAATGGATGGCGGCAATCGAGGAGCTTGAGCAAAACCAGAAGCCGATTGTGCCTAGCACTTTCCCACAGGAGCTTGAGAAGCAAGAAGTTTCCTATTCGTTCATGAATTTTTCCGCCGGGGAAGACAGCAAAACTGGACGCTGGGCCAATGGCAAGAGCATGGACGGGCAAGCCTCGTTCGAATATGTCGCTCAGCCTGAAGCGATGGGTCAAACTCCGGAGCTTACACCTGCCCCGCCCTATGTCCACGGCACGCCGCCAACGGCCGGTCAAGCTCAGGCCCAGTATGAGCAGGAAGCCATCCAAAGCCACTGAATTCGCGCTGCATGAAAAGGCCCTACCAAGTGTTTCCCGGTAGGGCCTTTTCGTGGGACAATAAGGAAAAGGGATGGTTCCTAAAAACCATCCCTTAAGACATCCGTCTCCATGACAGAGACATGAGCGTCCTTTGTGGGTATTCCCTTTTTCTTTTATGAAATGTTATTAGCTAGCTGGCTCTTCTTCTAGCTCGTCAACTGGTTCTTCTTCTTCTAATAGTGCATCATCTTCACCTTCGTCAACCGGATCTTCACCTAATTCCGGCTCTGCGTCCGCTGGACCATCCATTGCTGGATCTTCAGCAGGTGCATCTAGCTCAGGTGCGTCAGCTGGATCTTCCACTCCTGTATCAGGCTCAAGTGCTGGATCTTCTTCAGCGCCTCCACATGCTGCTAATAGTCCTAGTGATAAGACAGCTGCTGCTGTTGTCATTAAAAATTTCTTCTTCATAATCAATTACCCCCAAATTTAGATATGTGACTAACGGACATGACATACATGCCTCTCGTGTTAGCCTGTGTGTATCTTACCAAGTCTCTGCAACAACGTCTACACATTACTGGCTTTTTTGGCAATGTCATGCCAACTTCACAACTTATCACATGGTTTTTCAAAAGTTTGTCAAAACAAAAACTTATTTTGACGCAGTTTCAGGCCACAAGCAAGTCGCTTTCTGCCAGTAAACAGAAAAAGCCTATACCCCTTGTTGTATAGGCTTACCCGTTGGTTGAGCTTTTATACATAATTTCAAGTAAATGATTGAATCAGTCTTTCCATGACACCCTTACACTCGTCGGCGGGAATCGGGCGGCTAAACAAATAGCCCTGTGCCTTATAGCAGCCCTCATTACGAATGAGCGACAGCTGCTCTTCCGTTTCAATCCCTTCACAAATAACAGAGACATTCAGGCTGTTAGCCATCCCAATGATCAGCTTGACAATCGCTTGATTTTCCGGAGAAACCTGTCCTCTGATAAAGGATTGATCAATTTTCAGCGTATCAATTGGGAACATTCTCAGCTGACTGAGCGAAGAGTATCCTGTGCCGAAATCATCCAGCGACACGCCGACCCCTTTTTGCTTGAGCTGATTTAGTTTGGCGCGAATGTCCTCATCCTGCAAAATCGCCGTTTTTTCTGTTATTTCAAGGCAAAGATAAGCTGGATCCAGCTCGGCACGCGCCAACGCCTGTTCAACACGGCTGACAAAATCAGGCCGTTTAAAAAACTCCCTGGAGACGTTTACGGAGACGATCAGCTCGCCAAATCCCTCGCGGTGCCAGCGCCGCGTTTGCTGACACGCTTCATTTAGCACCCACTCATCAATGTCCGCCATGACGCCCATCTCCTCGGCAAGCGGCAGAAAAATGGCGGGAGAGAGGACATCTTTCAACGGATGATTCCATCTGATCAGAGCTTCGATGCCAAAAGGAATCCGTTTTTCGATATCGACCTGCAGCTGGTAATACACTTCGAGTTCCTGCTGGCGAATCGCCTTCAGTAGCTCCGTTTCCAGCGAAAGCTCTTCAGCAAAAGTCTCGTTCATCCCCTGCTCGTAGCGTTGATAATGATTGCGGCCTTCTTCCTTTGTGCGATACATCGCGCTATCCGCGTTCTTCAGCAATGTCTCCACATCTTCACCGTGCTCCGGAAAGAAGCAGGCGCCGATGCTCATCGAGATATAGAGCTCTTTTTCATGAACGATGATCGGCTTTTCAAAAGCGGCAAATAAAGCAGAGATGACATGCTCCGTGGCAGCTTCATTTACAGCAGGCAGGAAAATGGTGAACTCGTCGCCGCCGAACCGGCTGACGAGACCCTTTTCTCCAATCACGCTCTGAATCCGCTGGCTCATTTTCATGAGTAGCTCATCCCCTGCCTGATGGCCGTAGGAATCGTTTATTTTTTTAAAGCGATCCAAATCAAGAAAAAGCACAGCCACTTTTTCTCCATTTTCACTCGCCGTCCGTAGAGCTTCCTCAAGCTTCTCTTTAAATAAAACGCGGTTAGGCAGCTTTGTCAGCGTATCGTGCGAGGCATTATACTTCATTTGTTCTTCCTGCCACTTCCGTTCACTGATATCGCGCATGATGCCGATACAGTAGCTGTCCTCAGGTCGCGGCTGTTCCACTTTGGTAATGGTGATAAAGGACCAAAAGAGCGTCCCGTCCTTGCGCTCATTCAAAAGCTCGCCGGTCCACGTTCCGCTGCGGCTGATCGAATCCCACATTTCATGATAGACATGCTTAGGCGTTTTGCCTGATTTGAGCACACTCGGATTCATGCCTTCGACATCCTTTAACGTATAGCCTGTTATACGCTGAAACGCAGAATTAACGGCAATGATTTCATGCCGGTGATTCGTCAGCATTAAGCCATCGTTCATGTAGTTGAACAGCATCTCTACATTTCTATGGTTTTTTGCAAAACGAATAAAAGCTGAATTCATTCTTGGTCCCCCCTCACCTTATTAAATGAAGTATCCTGCATCACACATTACTTGATGGCAAATGTAATGTCTGTTTCTGCCGCGACTTCTCCATTCACAGTAGCAAGAGCATGCCCCTTTCCTATAGGACCTTTAAAGCGTGTAATTTCAACCTCTAGCCTGAGCTGATCTCCCGGCTTGACCTGTCGTTTGAAACGGCAATTGTCAATCCCGGCGAAGAAAGCCAGCTTCCCGCGGTTGGCCTCCGGCTTCAATAACGCCACGGCTCCAACTTGGGCAAGAGCTTCCACAATCAGGACGCCCGGCATGACAGGATAGTCCGGGAAATGACCGTTAAAAAACTCTTCATTAATCGAAACATTTTTTATCCCAACCGCACGCTTTCCTTCTTCGACTTCAAGTACTTGATCGATTAATAAAAATGGATAGCGATGGGGTATTATCTCTTTGATCTCTTCAATTGTTAGCAAGTCATCCACCCTCTTAGCTCTTCTTTTTTTGTTATTATACCATAATCACACAGCCTGGTGGACGCTTCGCCGCTTGAATGTTAACAATTGATGTGATAATTCTGTAAACTTTTGTAAAGCAAAGATGGCAATGGCTCCTTTCACTGCTCGGCGCATTGCTTTGGACTTTTCACATGAAAGTCCATAAAAAACCGGGGTGTTATTCACCCCGGATAATGTCTAAAATATGATACCATGTTTCTGGTTTAAGGGCATCGGCTGGATCACCGTCTCCAATGATGCCGTAACCGACGATCAACCCGAGCAAAAGGCTGCCGCCAATTAACACGATTGACAAAAAAATACGCAGCCAGATCGGAATGAGACGCAAGCGCGGTCTCCGCGTCCGCTTGCTGGCGCTTGTTTTCTTTTGCTCGCCGCTTGCCAGTCGCCGCTCTTCCCTTGTCTTTGGCTTAACGCTACCGGTTTGAGCGGTGTTCTGTTGTTTTCTTTGCTTCAGCCGTGAATCTTGTTCAGTCATCGTTTTCTCCTTGAATCCATCGACAGGGTTGGCGGATGCCTTCATCCTTGCAGCAATCGCCCGATCTCAGCCTCATCAAAAAACAATGAAGCTTCACCCCCTACGGACAGTTATCTCCGAATCCCATTGACTAACCCAGCCATCTCATCCGCAATCGACATCGCTCTCGTCGTAAATTGGTAATGACGCTGAGTCGTCAGCAGTTCATTCATTTCCCGGCCCAAATCGACATTTGACCCTTCAAGCGAGCCTTGCATCAATCGCCCTTCATTAGCAGGCACCTCTTCAATTACGTCTTCCTCCGCGTAGCCCAGGGCCGCAAAGTCAGGAAGGCGGAAGAGGTTGTTCCCCGTTGCTTCCAGCAGCTGTGGCATATGGACATGGGTCAATGCCAGCTGTCCGGCGTCAAAGACCGTCCCGTCATTCAAGGTAATAGTAAGCATCCCTTCCGGACTAAGCTGAATCTCTTCGAAATCAAGCGGGAAGGAAATGCGCTCAAAACCACCGTTCAAAAGAAAGTCGCCGTTGCTCGTCACGATTGTGACGAGATCAGGGTTGTCCGGATCTTCACTCAAATAAAAAGCGCCGTCCCTCGTGAGGTACTCCACCTGTTCTCCGTTTTCCACTATCCCGATGCGAAAGAAATGGTTCGGCTCAGTAATCGCAAAATCAAGCTGACGATCGGTTCCAATCAAAGAACCTTGATCAAGCCGGAGAGCCGTAGAAGCGACTTTCGCGCCGACACCTGAACGGAGACCGGCCGGTGTCAGCCGTCCCATTTCATAATTCGGATTCGACTGATTATTGATTTGCTGATGGAGCAAATCGGAAAACGTTACTTCCCGTCTTTTAAAGCCCGTCGTATTCACATTAGCGATATTATTCGAAATGGTGTCGAGCTTCTGCTGGAGCTGCCCCGCCGTCGCCGACGCCGTTATCATTGATCTGTTCATCCGTTCCCCCTCCTTTAAGAAAACCCGTGGTTTTCTTAGAAGCGGCGCGCGAAGCCGTTACAGTCTTTTAAGGATTGCTGAAAAACCCCGCTTTCAGCCATCCGCGTAACGCGCGAAGCCGCCGCCCTTCCTCGAATCAACCCGAAATTTTTTATCCTTTACGTTAAGCATTCTGTTATCGTTTATTATCCAATTCGGCCAATCTCGTTAACGGCCTTGTCCATGCTTTGATCATACGCTTGCAAAATCCGCTGATTCGCTTCAAATGAACGATAGGCGTTCATCATTTCCGTCATCGTTCTTGCCGTGTCCACGTTGGAACGCTCCAGAAAGCCCTGCTGAAGCTGATAGGTCAGCTCGTCATTGCCGATCGCTGTCGGCAGCTCGCCTTCCCCTTCAAAGCGCAACAAGCCGCTACCTTCCTTAACCAGCTGAAGTGGATCATCGGCGTAAGCGAGATCAATCTGGGCAATAGGCGCTCCGGCCGGCGTCATGATTTGTCCGGCCTCATTCACCCGAAACTCCTCATTATCGACCTGAATCGGATTCCCCGCTGTATCAAGCAGATAATGTCCGTCCGATGTCGTCAGGAACCCTTGTCCATCAATGGTGAAATTCCCGTTTCTTGAATAGCGCTGCTCACCGGCTTCATTTTGCACGACGAAAAAAAGCGCGCCCGGACGGCCTGATTCCGTTGCCGGCATCACACCTTGCAAAATTGCTATATCCGTGTTATTGCCGGTTTCCATCATGTCCCCCTGACGAAAATTCGGCATCCGTTCCTGTAGATACACACCTGTCGTCAACGTACCGATCGGTCTTGACTGACCCGCCGGCATCTCCTGCGTCCCCATAGCCTGAATCAACATATTTGGAAATGAACGCAAAGAAGCCTGATCGGCTTTAAAACCCGGCGTATTGACATTGGCAATATTGTTCGTAAGCATTTCCTGACGCTGCTGCTGGGCAATCATCCCGGCCGCGGCCCCGTACATTCCACGAAGCATGGTGGCAACCCCCTTTTTAATTCTACACGTTAAATCCGGACTTTTTTATTCGACATTCGATCAAGGTTCTCAAGGATGATACCTGTCCCTTTCGCCACGCAATGCATCGGCTCTTCCGCGACAACGACCGGAACCTTCAGCTCTTCCGCAAGAAGCTGATCAATTCCATGGAGAAGCGCGCCTCCACCTGTCAGAATCACACCGCGGTCAATAATATCCGCTGAAAGCTCAGGCGGTGTTTGCTCCAACACTTGTTTGGAGGCTTGTACGATATAAGAAACCGACTCCGCCAAGGCGTGTTCAATCTCCTTCGAGTGTACCGTAATTGTACGTGGAAGTCCACTGACCATATCACGTCCACGGATATCCATTTCCTCTTGACGTCCACCTGGAAATACAGTTGCAACCTGCATTTTTATGCTTTCCGACGTTCTCTCCCCGATCAGCAGCTTATACCTCTTTTTAATGTAAGAAAGAATATCGGAGTCAAAACGGTCTCCCGCTACTTTGATGGAAGAGGAGGTGACAATATCACCCATTGAAAGAACAGCAACATCTGTTGTTCCACCGCCGATGTCCACGACCATGTTACCGCTCGGTTGAAAAATATCCATCCCAGCGCCGATTGCAGCTACTTTCGGCTCCTCTTCCAAGTAAACATTTTTGCCTCCGCTCTTCTCTGCCGCCTCACGAATTGCTTTTTGCTCCACTGACGTAATATTCGTCGGACAACAAATCAAAATACGCGGCTTTGAGAAAAGACTTTTTACATTTATTTTTCCGAGAAAATGCTTTAGCATCGATTCAGTCATTTCAAAGTTGGCGATCACTCCGTCCTTCATCGGACGTAAGGCAACTATATTTCCTGGTGTACGTCCAACCATGCGGAACGCTTCTTCTCCTACTGCGAGAACTCTCTTTGTTGATGTATCTACTGCGACAACGGATGGCTCATTTAAAACGATGCCGTTTCCCTTTACATAAATAAGGACGTTTGCCGTGCCTAAATCAATTCCAATATCTCGACCAAACATGTTTCCTTGCCTCCCTGTTTTCCGAACATCAGTCGCATTTCTTGTTACGATTTACCTAATTGTTAATTCTACCACAAATTTGTTCAAACAGGGATGGATTTACCAAATTTTATTGGCGTGCTTTTACAATTGGCGCTAATGGCTGCTCCTGTGTTTTACGGTACTTGACTTTCGTCGCTTCTCCCCCGCGCAGATGACGGATTGATTTATGGTACTCAAGTATTTCCTTCACCTCATTTGCCAGCTCCGGATTAATCTCTGGCAAGCGTTCCGTGAGGTCTTTGTGTACGGTACTTTTCGAGACTCCAAATTCCTTGGCTATTGTCCTCACCGTCTTTCTCGTCTCGACGATATACCTGCCTATCTTGATGGTTCGCTCTTTGATGTAATCGTGCACACGACTCGCCTCCCTAATTCTGTGATGGTGATTGGTACAGTTTATTAGGGTTCATAGGCAGATATACCATCTTCTTAAGGGGACGAGCGCGACTTTTCAGAATTGGAGCATCCGGCTGTTCATTTCACTGATCTCAATTAAGTCAGCCAGCGTCCCTTTCCCGCGCTGTTCGAGGAGATCAGCCAGCGCGCAAAATAAATGGGCTGTCGTCAACGCATCACCGAGCGCCTGATGACGTTCGAAGATTTCCGTGCCAAATTGCAACGCGTATTTTTCCAAATCAAGCATTTGATTGGAGGGGCTGATGAAGCCAATCAAATTTAATGTATCAAGGCAGATTGGAAAATTCAGCCGATGGCCATGCCGCTGTGCCTCCTTCTTAAGAACCATCATATCAAAGGCAACATAATGGCCTACCCAAATGCCGCCGGTCGTTTGATAAGCAAAATCTAAGAAGGCCTCCAGCGCCTCCAGCGCCAAAGGAGCGCGCTCCACTGTTCCCCCGGAAATACCGGTCAAATCTGTAATCTCAGCCGGGATTTCGCGGCATGGGTTAATATACGTGTGAAACGTCTCCCGTTGCACGGCCAGCTCCCGGACGGTCACGGCTGCAAGCTCGATCATCCGGTCATTTGCGCCAACGGCGAACCCCGTCGTTTCTGTGTCAAATACCGTAAACGTCAGATCACGGAGAGAGGTGTTTAACGGATACTCCGGATAGGGTCCACGCGGCAAAGACGGCTTCTTTTTAAACATATCAGCACCTCCTGTAAGCGGCTTTTCCTATAAGTACCAGGTGGCGCCCGCCATGAAAGCCAGGTATCTTCATGGCGAACGCAATGGGTGGGGCCAGTGACACGATCTGTGATGTGTTTTCTCACCCACTACATGTGGCGGACGAAGCCCCGCCTCGGCACCACCCGTCTTTTAAAAAGCAATCGCCTGATTTTGCAGGCTGCGAATCGCCCGCAACGCAAGAATCAGTTCCTCCTTGTCCTTCGTGCGCAACCGGCTGAACTGAATCTCACTTGTTGACGGCTCGCCAAGCTGGTAAGCATGCCACGCGCTTTGCAGCCGAATGCGAAGGACAACCTCATAGGCGAAACGGAGATCATCAACCGTTTCCCGGGAAAGAACATTCGTTTCGATCAGCTTTTCAAGCAGCTCAAGCGGTGTTCCATCGACAATTCCATGTCTCGCCGCCAGCAGCTGGATGCTGTGATGCAGCGGGAAAAGGGCGTGCTTTTTCCCATCAATTGTTTCCCGCTTCATCCTAAACAGGGCGCGGATAGGATGATCCAGCTGCGGAACGGGATGCTCCTTTTCCAGCTCCGCCATCCGATAAAGAAAAATTCGCGATTTGGCCAGCTGCTCCCTGATCACAGCGGTAAATTGATCATGCAGCTCCTCATCGCCATAAATTTGGCGAAATGACAAAAAATTATTGGCGAGCAGCAGATGCTCATTCGTCGCCCGCAGCCCCCAGCTCCGCAGACGCTCCTGCCAGGCAGAAATCGTCCCCCGCCATCTGTCTTCACTGGCCATCATTAGCCCGTCACAGCGTTTGTAGCCGGCCAGCTCAAGCTGCCGAACGATCTCCTTGCCCAATTCGCTAAAATATCGTTCAACAGCCGGCTCGTCTTCCGGACGCGGATCGGCATAGACGAGAAAATGATCCTGATCGGTCAGCATAAACTGCTCACCACGACCGCCGCTGCCCATCATATACCAGGCGAACGCGACCGGCGGCTCGCCCAGCCCCTGCCCGGCTAGATGCTTTAACGCCAGCTCAACGCAATGGCGCGCCAGCCGGTCATAGAGCTTTGTCATTACATCAAGGGTGTGGACGACCGGAATTTCGTCCTGAATCAAATAAGAAAGAACTTCGTACATCGCCGGCTTGAGCTTGGCGACCGTCGCTGAAGTCGCTTCCTCGATCTTTTGAATGACTCCTGTCACACCGCGATTTTTCTGCTGGAGCAAGTCCGAAAGACTGACCATCCCCGTCACCCGCCCCCGATCCATCACAGGCAGGTGCTTAATGCCGTTCATCAGCATTACCGACATCGCCTCGTAATAAAACGCGTCCCGGGAAATAATGAAAGGATGCGGCGTCATAATTTCCCTGGCGACTGTCCCGGCTCCCAGTCCTTTTGCCAGCACTCTTTCGACCAGATCTTTCTCAGTAATAATCCCGATTAATTGGTCATTATCATTGAGGACGACAACCGAACTGGTTGCCTTCCCGACCATCGTCGCCGCCACATCCCGGACGTCGTCCTCCATGTCCACAATAATAATCGGCACCTGCATCACATCCTGAATGCGACGAATAAATGGTTCACTCTCGCCCCATTGCTTGGCCAGCGTAACCTGTTCCGCTAACGAGGCGTAAATATCCCTCAATCTCACGGTCACCTGTTTCAGAATAAAGTCGCGGACAGTCGGCTCATGCCAGCGCAGTTCGATCACCGAGTAAGGAATGTGGAGGCAAACGGTCTCTTCCACGGCGCTAACCTCGACAGGATAGCGCTCCGGCTGCCCGCTTTTTTTCGCCAGAAAATCCGCCAGGCTCGAAAAGCCGATCATATCTCCTTTTTCCAGAACTTCCAGGACCTCCCGCTGGTTGCTCTGTGAGACAAAAACTTCCGCTATCCCCTGAAGGATGAGCAGAAGCCCCTGGCGAGGCGTCTTGGCATAAAGCACCCTTTCGCCTCTTTGATATCGCTTAAGCCTGCATTGATCGAGCAGTTCGCCAAGCTCCCGTTCAGAGAGCCCGGCAAAAAGCGGATGGGCATCAATGTCGGCAAGATGCTTGTTATCTTCCGGTCGATTCATCCATCCAAACCTCACCATCACGATAGCTCATTTGTTCTGGATAACGAAGGTCAACGACTTCATCCTGCAGCTTTTGCGATGGTGCCGCCGTCATTTTTGAGACAAGATAGCAGACAATCAGATTGATCGGTACACCGATAATGCCGGCGCCGGTATCCTGAATTCCCAAGATCGTAATGCCAGCCTGCGCCAAAAAGATGTAGGTCAATGTCACCGACAAACCGACGAGCATTCCAGCAATCGCTCCCTGGGCATTCATCCGCTTCCACCAGACGCCGAGAAGCAGCACCGGGAAGAAGGTTCCACCCGCCAGCGCAAACGCCCAGGCGACAATTTGCGTAATCACCCCCGGTGGATTAAGCGCTACGACACCGGCGACCACCGTTGCCAGCACAATCGCCCAGCGTCCGGCGGCCAACCGTTTGCGGTCGCTTGCCTGCGGATTAACAAGACGGTAGTAAATATCATGAGCAAAGGAGGAAGAGATCGTAATCAGCAGACCGCCCGCTGTTGATAAGGCAGCCGCCATCGCCCCAGCAGCGACCAAGCCGATGACAAACACACCGAGATTGGCGATTTCCGGTGTCGCCATGACGACAATATCATTCGAAATAATAATTTCCTGCCATTGCAGAATGCCGTCGCCATTCGTATCCGCCACCTGCAGCAGGCCTGTATTGACCCATGTTTCTGTCCAGGCAGGCAGCTGATCAATCGGCTGGTCAGCGACGCGCGTCATTAGAATAAAGCGGGAGAAGGCGGCATAGGCCGGAGCAGACAAATATAGAAGCGCGATAAACACAAGAGCCCACGCCCCGCTCCAGCGCGCTGCCTTCATCGTTGTTACCGTATAAAAACGGACGATAACGTGAGGAAGAGCGGCCGTTCCGACCATTAATGTAAACATAAGTGCGATAAACTGTGATTTATCACTTTCGGCAAACGGAGCAAAATACTCACTCAAGCCAAGCTCCCGGTCGAGTTGACCGAGCCGATCGACAATTCCTCCATACGTCAGCCACGGCAGCGGATTGCTTGTAATTTGCAGCGACATAAATACGATTGGAATGATATAAGCAATGATCAAAATCATGTACTGGGCCACCTGGGTCCATGTAATCCCCTTCATTCCGCCGAGTGTCGCATAAATTGCAATGACAACTACCCCGATCATCGTGCCATACATCGCCGGAATATTGAGGATTCGACCGATTACCACGCCCGAACCGGAAAGCTGTCCGATAATGTATGTAAAGCTGATTATAATTGTCGCGATTGCCGCAATAAGGCGGGCGGCGTTACTGTCAAAACGGTCACCGATAAATTCCGGTACCGTATAGCGTCCATATTTGCGCAGCTGCGGCGCCAGTAAAAAGGTGAGGAATAAGTAGCCGCCGGTCCATCCCATGATGTAGGCCAGACCGTCATAGCCCATGACCATAACGGTACCGGCCATCCCGATAAAGGAAGCGGCACTCATCCAGTCCCCACCGATCGCCATCCCATTCCACAATGGAGGAACGCCACGGCTGGCAACATAGAAGTCCGATGTCGCCTTCGCTCTGTTATAGACAGAAATTCCAATATAAAGGCCAAAGGTAGCCATAATCATTAAAGCCGATACGAGTGTTTGCTGGTCCATCATTGAACCCCCTCATTGTTTTTTTTAATGGTCTAACACTTTCCCTGAGCTGACCCGTGTGTTCTGCTCTTCGTCAATCCCGAATTTCCGGTCGATTCTGTCACTGATGACAGCGTTTACAAAAAGCAGAATGACGAACATCACAACGGCGCCCTGTGCTCCCATGTAATAATGTGCCGGCATCCCTAAGATCGTAAAGCGCGATAATGCTTCGGCAAAGGCGACCACGCCGAAGGAGACAATCCCCCCAATAATCAGGCAGATTATAACAAGCCAGGTCCGCGCCCGAAAGTAGGCTTCAGCAACACGTTTATCAATTTTTCTCATCCAGCTTCCTCCTTTATTCATTTTCATTCCGTGAATGTCCAGCGAGTTCCGGCAAGCATCCCCCCTTTCAAAATGAAGCGGATTATGACGCGCAAGGCCCCGTATAAAGGCATGCCTGACAGCGCCCGAGACGAATACGTTTTTTGGCGGCCCGCATATTGAGCAGCAGGACAACAGGTACAAAAAGAACAAACAATGGATGAACGATAAAAGTGACAATGAGCGTAACGAGTACGGGCAGTGCGCTGAGAAAGATCACATAACGCGCGAACGGCATCATTCTCCATGATTGCTGATGACATTTCGGGCAAACTGAATAGTCCGTCATTAGCATCCCTAACACTCCTTTTCTTTTATCGTAAACCGAAGATAAAGCGAACTGTTTCAAAAAAGCCGACGGGAACCATCGCGATCTGAACGATCATATAAAGAAAGATCGCCGCAAAAGGAACGGATAAAATAAGTGGATTTTTCAGACGAAAAGCTAGAATAATAGCGAGCAGCGTGACGCCTAAGAAGACATAAAGCAAATGTTTCTCCCCTTCCTTGAAAGCGCTATCATAAAAAGGAAACTGTTATTCAACCTACTCTATAACACGGCTCACCCTCTCTACTAGAGGGTTACACCACCTCAACCAAACAACACACAACGTGTTGCAGTACACATTATTTCAAATTTTAAGACAACTGTCAAGTATGGAAAAAGTTTGAAAAGGCTAGAAATAATGGCTATGGCAACGCCCGCAAAAGAAAACCGGCTAATTTTGCCTTTTTAAAATTTTTTCGGTGTTTTTTTTTAGAAGAGAAAGTTTTTTCAGCTAGAGCGAGGCGGTTGCATGGAAGAGGTTGTACCGCAAGAGGGAGCGACACAACCTGGCGTGAAATGCGGACACTTTAAGCTTCAGGATGATGGAAGATCCTCTCCTACAATTATCTTCCACCCTTTTCCTTTTTGAAAGCGGACCGAAAAGGTTTGCTCAAACGGACGGGGTTCCCGCTCATCTATAAACCTGATCGTCACAGCATATTCTCTCTCATTAACCTTGGTCAGCTCTTTCATACTGGCATGGGTAATTGTATTATCAATTGTTACATACTGGGCTAGTTGCTCTTCCTTATCGGGAAATCTGAGATCATCGGAATAGTGAACGAGCGCCTCTATATTTTTTGTTACTAAAGCTTCTAAATAGCTGTTGACCATTGTCTCGACTTCTTCCGCTTGCAACAGTTGGCTCGTTTGGTTACGCTCCAGAAAAGGAGTCACGGCCGGCACAGCCAGAATAAGAAACAAACTTGCCGCCACCGCAAGCGGGATGCTGTTAAACCTCCTGTTCGATTTGCGATTTTTTTGTTCGATGTTCTGATTTATACTCGCCTGTATGTTGTCCCGCTCCTGAGTAGTGAGGTTTAATTTCTGATCGAGACGTTTCATCATGTTGTTAAGGTTGAATTGATTCATCTACATCCCCCTCCTTTCTTAACCTCGTTTTCAGCTGATGCATTGCTCTCCAGACATTTGTTTTTACTTTATTTTCACTCCAGCCCAGAATTTCAGCCGATTCCTTTATCGATAATTCTTTGATTTTTCTTAATATGATCACTTCACGATAGGGCAGCTTTAAGCTCGCTATCGCCCGATACAATTCTTTCTCTTCTTCATTCAGCGCAAGTAATTGCTCTGGAGTTAACGCCCGGGACGGGGTCGAAGCCAAGTGATTCAGCAAGTATTGGACGGGCTTTTTCTTCCTCATAAAATCGATCGTTGTATTTCTGGCTATTTTCAGCAACCAGCTTTTTGCATTTCCTCCCTGAAACGAATCGACGTGCTCATATGCTCGAAGAAATGTGTCCTGCATAAGGTCTTTGGCCTGTTCATGGTCATTTATCATATAACGGATAAATTTATAGACCTCATTACTGTAAGCATGATACCAGTCATTAATCTTCTTTTGCTGCCAATCGCCATCCAATTCACAACTCCCCTCTCTGCTTTTACATTCTAAATAAACTAACGTATTTGCCCTGAAAAGGTCACATTTTTTCCTTTCTTCTCTCAAAAATCCCATAGGCCGCCAATAGAAAAACCACCCATCGAAGCAATCAAAAAGATTGCTTCGATGGGTGGTCGAACGTTTTATGGCGGTTACGGGGGCATGTTGACCTCAGTTCGTAATCGTCCGTTTTGAGGTAATCCGTACCCACGGTCGATCGTCTTCCCACTGTAGGGCGACCGGGACATGGAACGTTTGCTCCAGCAACGGCTCGGTCAGCACCGCGCGCTTTTCACCGGAGCCGACGATTTCCCCTTTATTGAGCAAAAGAGCGTGAGAAATCGACGGAACGATTTCTTCGATATGATGAGTAACATAGAGCAAGGTCGGGCCTTCCGGGTCCTGGCACATCTCCTCAATCGTCGCCAGCAGCTCTTCTTTTGAATAAATGTCCAGTCCGTTACAAGGCTCATCAAGAATTAACAGCTCCGGCGAAGCCATTAACGCCCGGCCAATCATCGCCTTTCGTCTTTCTCCCTGGGAAAGCGACGGAAAGTATTGGCTGCCGACATGGTCAATCCCAAGCTGCTTTAACAGCTTCCGGCCCTTTTCGATATCGGCCTCTGTCACCTCTTCATAAATCCCGACGGACGCGTTTTTTCCACTGAGAATAATTTCGAGAGCGGTATCACGCGTACGGTTCTGAAAGCGGTCATCCAATGATGTACTGACCCATCCGATTGATTTGCGCAGCTCCTGAATGTTGACTTGTCCAAAACGTTGTCCAAACACGGTCACAGCGCCACCGTTCGGCCATTGATAGCCTGTGATCATCTTGAGCAGCGACGTTTTGCCCGAGCCGTTCAAGCCGAGCACCGCCCAATGCTGACCCTTTTCGACCGTCCAGGACACGGAGTTTAGAATATGCTTCCCGTCCCGCTTCCAGACGATATCTTCGAGTTCAATAACATGCTGTTTTTTTGCTTCTTCGTTCATAACCATTCTCCTATCCGAGCGTAAATAACGATCTCTATCCTTACTTATTTGCGGTTTCTTGTCGAAATCCTGCCCCGCATCGGCTTTTTGTGTGAATATTGGGACAGACCGGGGCTTAACGGGGCGGTCAGCGTCCGTGTCCCACAGCGAAAAAACACGTTTTACAGATGGCTTCCCATCTTCTGTCTCCGGCTGTTAATAGCCGAGCCGTTTCAAAATTTCTTCCGTATGCTCACCCAACGCCGGCGGTGCGCTTTTAATCTCTGCCGGCGTTCTTGAAAATTTCACCGGGGTGCCGAGCATTTTTAGCTTCCCGACTTTCGGATGCTCTGTTTCAACGACCATTTCCCGTTCGAGCATATGCTGATCATTTAAAATGTCCGAGAACTTATTTACCGGGCCGCATGGAATTTTCACTGATTCAAACAGCTCGATCCAATGCTTGATCGGCTTTCTGGAAAAGACATCATTCAAGTAGGCGACAAGCTCTTTGCGCTGTCTGACGCGATCGGCGTTCGTCGCATATTTTTCCTGTTCAAGTGTTTCATCTTTCATCGCGCCGAGAAACGTCTGCCACATTTTATCATTCCCAACCGCGAGAATAAAATGACCGTCCTCTGCTTCAAACACTTGATAAGGCACGATATTCGGGTGCTCACTGCCAAGAGGAACCGGGTCCTTGCCAGAAGCGAAATAATTGCCGGCGTGATAGGTCGACCATGAAACGATCGTGTCGAGTAAGGACGTATCAATCCACTGGCCTTCACCTGATCTGTTGCGTTCAAGCAGCGCAGCCAAAATGCCAAAGGCGGCCCACATTCCCGTTCCGACATCAGCCAGTGAGAATCCGGCCTTCGTCGGCGGCCGGCCCGGCTCTCCCGTCACGGACATTAATCCGCCCATTCCCTGCGCCAGCACATCGTAGCCCGGCTTTTGCGCATACGTCCCCGTCTGGCCGAAGCCTGAAATGGAGGCGAGAATAATTTTAGGATTGCGCTCCTTCAGCACATCGTAGCCGATACCGAGCCTCTTGATTGTGCCGGGGCGAAAGTTCTCAACAACAACATCAGCCTCTTCAACCAGCTTGAGGAAAATTTCCTTATCGCGCTCTTCCTTCAAATTAAGAACGATGCTTTTCTTGTTACGGTTAATGCTTAAAAAATAAGCGCTTTCGTCCTCCACGAAAGGAGGCCCCCATTGGCGCGTGTCATCTCCGCCCGGGCTTTCCACCTTAATAATCTCGGCTCCGAGGTCCCCGAGCGTCATCGTACAGTAGGGGCCGCTCAAAATCCGCGTTAAATCGATCACCTTTATTCCTTCGAGTGCTGACATATCTATCCTCTCCTTTTGAAATTCGGCTTTCTTTTTTCAACAAAGGCGCGAACACCCTCAGGGAAATCAACTGGATCGACACTTGACTCCGTCCCGGTTTCCCACTGAATCGAGGTACTTGGCTGCGCGTAAGCAACAGAGCGCTTGACCGCCTTAAGCGAAGCCGGCGACTGCGCCAAAATCTGCTGGGCGATTTTCAGCGCGAAGTGGCTGCTGTCCGTATCCTGAGGAACCAGGTAGTTCAACATTCCGAGCTGATATCCTTCCTCGGCGTCAAGAATACGGCCTGTATAGACGAGATCAAGCGTCCGGCTTTTGCCGATTAACTGAACGAGCCGGTTTGTAAACGCATGGTTCAGCGTAATGCCGAGCCGGCCAATCGGCATCCCCAGCCTTGCCTCGACCGTACCGATCCGCAGGTCGCAAGCAAGCGCCAATTCAAGACCGGCTCCCATCGCCGGTCCGTTGACGACAGCAATTGTCGGCAGCGGGATTTTTTCAATCGTTGATATCGCACGCTCCATCGCCTGAAACGATTCCTCCGCCTCTTCCACCGTAAAGCGGTTAAATTGCTTAATATCGGAACCTGCGGTGAATTGCCCTTGTCCACCGCGGATGATAACAACCTTCGTCTTCGGGTTTTTGACCACTCTTCGGCCAATTCTCGCGAGTTCTTCCCACATTTCTTTCGTCATCGCATTCCGTTGCCGCGGCCGGTGAATCGTAATAATCGCCATTTCTGCACTTTCCTGAAGGATCATTTTACAATCCTTCTCGATTCTGCTAATTGTAACTTTCATACGCTAACCCCCCGATATGAGTTCGCTTGATCCGGTCGACAATCGACTTATCTTTAGTGTAGTATATAATTCTGATTATTACAACAATAAGATTACTATGCGGGATACTCGTGCGTTCATTCAGGGTTCCGAGCGTACATTGCGCTGTTTTTTTATTTATTTTTGATTCAACCATCCTAATCTGCGCGTCAAAGCCAGGACAAATAGTCGACCAGGCTCTCTCCTCCCATTGAAAAAAGGCTCTCTCAAAGGATAACAATACCCTTTGAGAGAGCTTCACTCATGTTGCCCCGAACCTCCGGCGCTTCTTTCTGGTTACCCGGAAAAAGCGGAAATGAAGCTTGCCTGCTCCTTCGATACCGCTTTAGTCCTGTGGCATTTCCCGTTTGGTGAACAGTCTTTTCAGCAGCGGGAAGAACAGCGCCAAAACCGTCAGCGTGAGAATAATGCCACTTCCCGGTCGGGTAAAGAATCCAAGAATGCTACCTTGGGTGATCATCAGTCCCTGGCGAAGCCCCGTCTCGATAATTTGTCCTAAGACAACCCCAAGGACGACGGCAGCGAGTGAAAAATGGTAGCGCTTCAGCACGTAGCCGACAAGCCCGAAGAAGAACATAATCCACACGTCACCGATCCGGTTATTAATTGCGAACGACCCGACTAGCGCGAGGAGAATAATCGCCATTCCTAAATATTCATACGGCACATCGAGCACTTTTACTAAATAACGAATCGCGATTAGCACGACAAGCGTCATCAGAATATTGGCGATGAACATTCCGCTGAATAAGGTATAGACAATCTCCGGATTCTGATCAAATAAGAGCGGTCCTGGCTGAAGGCCATGAATTAAAAACGCGCTTAAAATAACCGCTGTCACCGCGCCGCCTGGAATCCCAAGCGTTAAAAGAGGAACCATTGCGCCGCCGACAGCGGCATTATTTGCTGCTTCCGGCCCGGCGACTCCATCAATATTTCCTTTTCCGTATGACTCCTTGTCTTTCGAAACGGAAACGGCGGCACCATAGCCGACAAAGGCGGCGATCGTCGCTCCGGCTCCCGGTAAAAAGCCGATGACGGTGCCGATCACACTTGAGCGAAGCCATGTATTCTTAACATTGGCGACATCCTCTTTCGTCGGCATCGCAAAGCGCGGAACCTCTTTACCACCACCCGGCATCTTTTGCCGCAATGCTTTTTTATGCAATCGCATAAAAACCTCTGACAGCGCAAATAAGCCGATAATTGCCGGAACAAAGTCAATCCCGGACATCAGGATCGTCGAATTGAAGGTGTAGCGCGCCACTCCCGTGATCACATCAAGACCAACCGTCGCCAGAAAGAGACCGAAAAAGACCGATACGAACGCTTTGAGCTGATGATTGGCGTCGATACTCGCCACGACTGTCAAGCCGAGAAGCCCTAAGGCAAAGTATTCGGGAGGTCCGAACGAAAGCGCGATTTGCGCTGCCTGCGGCGCCAAAAATGTAATCGCGATGACGCTAATCGAACCGCCGACCAGCGACGAAATTGCCGCCATCCCTAACGCCCGGCCCGCATGCCCTTGCCGGGCGAGCGGATAACCGTCGAGCGCCGTCATCGCCGCCGGCGCATCCCCTGGTATGTTGAATAGAATCGCCGCAATACTACCGCCATAAATCGAAGCGGCATAAATCGCAATCATGATCAGAAAGCCATTCAAAGGCTCCATTGCATACGTAAACGGAATGAGCAGACTGATCGCCGTAACCCCGCTCAATCCCGGAACGACACCGAACAAAATCCCGATCAACACGCCCAGGACGACCATCATAAAATAGACAGGATGAAAGACCGTCTGCCATCCTAAGAGAATACTTTCCATCATTCACATCCACCTCCTTAATAGAAGAAGTAACTCGCTTCCCTGAGGACTCCGACGCCTCTCGGGAGAGGAATCGTTAAGAAATTCCCGAAAACATAGGTCAGAAAGACGAGTGAGATCAGAGCAAACGCGATATTTTTCACCAGTTTCATCTTCATAATGACGCCGCACACAACAGTGAAAACCGCAGTCATCACAATAAAGCCCAAATACGGCAATAGGAGGAGATAGAAAAAGATCGCTGCGACGATCCCTAAAAGACGGGCATTCGTAAACTGCTGAATATACTCAGTCTCTTCTTGTTCATCCACTTTTTCCTGCTGCTTCTTTTTTATCGCCTTGACAAAAGTTACCGCCGAGAGCACACAAAGCAGCACGAGCAGCAGCACCGGCCAAAATTGGGGGCCGACGGACTCACCGGAGTCCCGCAATGGAGAAATACGAATATGCAAATTAACCGTGACGATCAAGATTAGACTCACAAAAAAGATACTGCCAGTGACAAACACCTCACCATAACGATGAAAAAAACGACTCAAACCGCTCCCTCCTTTACGCATGTTCATTCCATATAGCCAAGATCGCGCAATAGTTGCACGATAGTCTCACGCTCTTCCTCTGCGTGAGCTCGATAGTCCTCGTAATCCAGGTACCCGTCCACCATATGAAAATAGGAATCCTCTTCAAATTGCCGATAGTGTGGCAGGTTTGCCGCCGCATAAAACACATTGTGCAAGTAAACGGTAATTTCCGGGTCAAGATGACCAGGGGCATTCATCCCTCTCCAACGCCCAATCGAAATGTCGATGCCAAGCTCCGCTGTAGTCGGCGCATCAATGCCAACGAACGGTTCATCACTCGGCACGAGCAATGGACGAATCTGTCCGGCACGGTACAGGTCAATCACCGCTCCCGTTGTTTCGTGCAGCACGTCAATGTGGCCTCCCAGCACACTTGATACCCGCTCGCCCGACGCATTGCTTGGAATATAAGTAAATGAAGTGCCAAGCTGATTGTTCATTTCCATAATCCGCAATTCGTCATCAGCCAACGCCCCAGCGCCGGTGAACGTTACACTGCCGGGATTCTCACGATCGGCTTCAATCAGATCCTCCCATGTTTGATAGGGCCCATCGCTGCGCGTCCAGAACACCTCGGTCGGTCCCTGGTTGCGAATGATGAATGTCGTATCATCAATAAAGCTATACGGCTGTTCTCCTAACGTGTCATTAATGACCTGGGAGGTGATCGCTCCGTAAATCGTATAACCGTCAGCCGGCTGCGAAAGAGCGTAGGCCAATGCCACTTCGCCATTCCCGCCCGGCATATTATTCGGAACGAGCGTTACACCGAGAATTTTCTCAGCGTCGCGGCTGATTTGCCGGGCATAAAGGTCCGACCCTCCTCCTTCACCCCACGGAATAATGTACTCAATGTTCCGCCGCGGGAAGTCGTCCGGCCTCGGAATCCATTCGCGCAGCTCGGCAATTCCCTCCTCTTCCGTCAGCTCTCCTTTATGGACACGCTCTGTAATCTCATCGATCCCGGCAATCACATCATCATTGTCAATCGCCGCATATAGCTCCGGCTCATAGGTTGTACGATCACTGCCACACGCGGATAGCAAGAGACAGACTATCCCTGCCAGCACCGTAATAAATGCTTTCTTCATGTTCAAACCCTCCAATACGACGGATAAGAAACCGCTTACAAAATTTCGGACGACAGTCGACAATATATGGTCAGAACAGTTTATCTTAGAGATACGCCAGGAGCTCTTCGATCCTCTGAAAATGGTACGTAGGCTGATAGCTTAAATCAATCGGGAGGGCGTTCATCCGATTTGCCCAGGCGCATGGAATCCCGGCGGAAATTGCACCGACGATGTCCGGTGCCGACCCGGCGACATGAAGCATTTGCTCTTTTCTGCCCCCGGTCTGTTCATAAGCATATTGATAGACCTGCGGGGCTGGCTTATAGCAGCCAATCTCCTCGGCGGAAAAAATGTAGTCAAAGCCTGCGCCAAACCGATTTTGCAAGGAGGCGAGCATCTCCTGTCCTCCATTTGAAAGCATCGCGGTCGTATATCCTTTCTCCTTGACACGCTCAACCGTTTGACGGGCATCCTCCCAAAATTCAAGCTCACTCCATTTCTGCACAAGCCGCTCCTGATCATTCTCGGAAAGTTCAATCTGATGGGCATAAAGCGTGTGGATAAGTGTCCGCTTTGTCACTTCCTTAAATCCGAGGAAATTTCGTTGTAACGAGTTTAGCATCATTAAATATTCATACTGCTTTGTTCGCCACATTCGAAAAAAAGCGGTGACATCCTGATTGACGAATTGAGGATGGCGCGCCAAAACCGGAATAAAAGTACCTTCGATATCGGCCAGCGCACTGAATACATCAAACGTTACCAAACGACAGCTCATAATGACCTCCTATCTTTTCAATTATTACTGCCAGTATATGAATGGTTGTTCAGAAAATGTCTGTCATTTGGAAAGAGAAAGGTTGCTAACATGTGGATAAGCCGTCCGACGGCACTTTCGTTGATACACTTTTTTCAGGATTTATGCCTGATTGTCATAAAAGGGGTTCGGTTGAGGCAGAGGCAAGGGCTTTGCTGAGCCTCCAAAAAAGCACTTTTTTGGAGGCCGCCGGCTTTTCCCGTCAGGAGTACGGCGAAGCCCTTGCCTTTTTGAGAGGCTGATTATTTTTTATGAGGAAAGATTTTTTGCTCAATCCGGCTGATGATGCCCTGATTGTGCATATCTAAAATGACGCGCGCTTCCTCGACAAGGCCCTTTTTGATTAAATCGAGGATGACTTTATGTTCTTCAATGGATTTGCGCACATGGGCCTCTTCCAGAAAGGACATCCGCTGCAACACGAGCAATTGCCGGCTGAGCCGGGTGTACATATCTTTAATCGTTTTACTCCCGCTCATTTCGATCAGATAAAGATGGAAGGTCTGATTTAACAGCGCATACGCCTTATCATCGCGGGAGTCAAGCGCGTCCATCTCTTTGATCGTGTCCTCCATTTGCTTTATCGTGGACTGCTTTTGCTCCAAATCGGCCAGACGTTTCATCGCTAAGCCCTCAAGCATCATCCGCAGCTCGAGTAAATCGTACACTTCCATTTCGCTGTAGCCTTTAACCACAGCACCACGCCGCGGAATCCGCTCAATCAATCCATCAGTTGCTAATAGATAAAGAGATTCGCGAATCGGCGCGCGGCTTGTGCCAAATTCCTTCGCATAGTTCGCTTCGATAATTTTTTCCCCCGGCTGCAACTCACCACTCATAATTTGATTGGTAATTTTCTCAGCAATTTGATGAGACAAGGACGTATTTCGTAACGGATCGTTTTCTGGCATTGTATTCATCCCCTAAATGGTCGACAGTCGATTTTTGCAATCATTATAGTATAAGTTTACTGGAAATACAATGTGGGAGAAAGGAGTGGCAGGGCAGATAGAGGGTGAGAGACCTGCTCGGTCTTGAAAGAGGATGGAAATGGCATCTGACATGCTTGTCAAAGAAGCCGGATCAGATACCATCTTAGCCCGGATCTAGACAGATTGCTTCTTCACTTCATTAATGTTAAAAACAAAGTCAAAGTCAATTCCCGTGATTTGCTGCTCATGATGGTAGCTGACATAGTAGATAATCTCGTCATCAATATGGTAGGTAATTCCGTCATAGCCGTGGTTCAGCAAATATTCTTTTATAATTGTCCCAACCCATTTCAATGTCTCCAGTGAATCAGGCCCTGAATGCAGTTCCGGAAAGTCATCGGTGAACTTCCAGCTTAACGCATCCTTTTTCAATTGCCGCTCACTATAGGTGTAGTTGACAATAAACGGGTTGTGAAATTGAACGGTCTGCTTCAGCACCACCGCCAATTCCTCCTCTTCCACTTCAGCATGACAAAAGGCGTAATGCGCCGCCAATTCAACATCGTTAATGAGATAGATTCCCGGTCCGAACAATGATTTGGCAGCTACCCCATTTTGAAAATCTCTAAGCTCGCTGCGATTGTATTTCTGGTTTTTGACGACTTCCTCCGCTTCCTTAAAGCTTATTCCCCGATATACCGTTCTTTTCATTCGATTTACCTCCCTTAAGGAAAATAGTTAATCAACTGAAAGCGCTTACACCATTGAAGGTCCAGAAATAAAGGACACAGTTATCCTTACACCTGTTTCGATGGGAATCTTTTCTCTCTTTTTACATGTTATCACAAAAGTGCAAACCAAGGACCAATGATTGTAAAAAAACCTCTCACAAAAAATCTGATGTGAGAGGTTTTCCGGCTTTTGATTAAAGTTTCGCAGTCTGCTCCCGCAGCACGGTATCGATCACGCCTGTTAAAAAGTGAAGATCGTCTTCGGTTGATGACAACGGCGGTGCAATAATCAGGACGTTCTGATAGCCTGGAACCGTGTCGCCGTTGCGACCGATAATCAGCCCTTTTTCCTTACATGCCGCCAATATCGCGGCGACCTTTTCATCGGCAAGCGGCGCTTTTGTCTGTTTGTCCTCGACAAGCTCGATTCCGTATAAGAAGCCGATTCCGCGCACTTCGCCAACCTGCGGAAGTGTTTCCAGCTGATGAAGCTTGCTGAGAATCGTTTGGCTCATGTTCGCGACGCGCTCGACGATCCGCTCTCTTTCCAGAATATCAATACTCTTCAGTGCCACAGCGCAGGCCGCCGGATGTCCACCAAATGTTGAGATATGCCGGAAGTGGGCTTTATTTTCCTGACCCTTGAACTGCTCATATATATCGGAGCGTACCGCTGTCGCCCCGAGCGGAAGATAGCCGCTCGTTAATCCTTTCGCCATCGTGATGATGTCAGGCTGCGCCTTGTCGGAATGCATGAAGCCAAACATTTTCCCCGTCCGTCCGAATCCGGAAACCACCTCATCCAAAATAAGCAATACATCGTATTTGCGGCAAATTTCAGCGACCCTTGTTAAATAGTCCGCTGACGGAATGATCACGCCTCCACCCGAAATATACGGTTCGAGGATAATGGCTGCGACTGTATCCGGCTCCTCCCAGTTAATCACTTCCTCCACATAGTCGGCTGCCGCGAGATCGCTGGTCGGACTGTCGCCAAATGAACTCCGGTAGCTGTATGGAGGCGGCACATGAAGAAAGCCCGGCGCGCTTGGTCCATATTTCGTTTTTCGGTTCGCTTGTGCGGTCGCGCTCAGCGCTCCCAATGTTGATCCGTGATACGCCCGGTATCTTGAGATGATTTTATACTTTTCAGGCTTGCCGTTCTGGGCATGGTACTGGCGGGCGATTTTAAAAGCGACCTCGTTCGCTTCAGAGCCGCTATTGCTAAAGTACGTCGTATACGACCCGCCGAGCTGCTCGCTGATCTTCGTCGACAGCTCGATTGCCGGCACATGGCTCATTGTCAGTGGTGAATAAGACATGCTGAGCAGCTGGTCGTAGGCGGCCTGGGCGATTTCCTGCCGGCCATGACCGAGATTCAGACACCAGAGACCGGAGACACCGTCTAAATATTTCTTCCCGTCCGTCGCCTTAAACCACGAGCCATCCCCTTCTGAAACGATCATCGGCGCCGTATTTTCATTGTACTTAGCCATCGAATGCCAAAGGTGGGCCCTGTCTTTTTCCACGAGATCCTGCTTTTCAGCTTCCACTTTCATGCTTTCAACCTCCCATGTTTAATGGCTTTTTGAATATCAGTGACGCTTGACAATGTTCGAAAACTTGTTAGCGAGCATCTTTGGCCATGCGCGCAGCCGCTGCAAGGTCTTTACAGTCAACAAGGAGTGGGGTTCTCCTTGTTGATGCAGCGAGCAGAGCGATTGCTTCAGTTTCAGCCAAAGGAAAACCACCTTGGGCTGTGGCTCCGTTCCGCGCTCCGTCAGGAAGAAACCCGCTTCCTGACTCCTCGTAAACCATGGCGCGGACTCCGCTCACTGCTTTGGATTTCAGCCAAAGGAAAACCACCTTGGGCTGTGGCTCCGTTCCTCGCTCCGTCAGGAAGAAACCCGCTTCCTGACTCCTCGTTAACCATGGCGCGGACTCCGCTCACTGCTTTGGATTTCAGCCAAAGGAAAACCGCCTTGGGCTGTGGCTCCGTTCCGCGCTCCGTCAGGAAGAAACCCGCTTCCTGACTCCTCGTTAACCATGGCGCGGACTCCGCTCACTGCTTTGGATTTCAGCCAAAGGAAAACCGCCTTTGGCTGTGGCTCCGTTCCGCGCTCCGTCAGGAAAAAACCCGCTTCCTGACTCCTCGTTAACCATGGCGCGGACTCCGCTCACTGCTTTGGATTTCAGCCAAAGGAAAACCGCCTTTGGCTGAAATCCTACAGCTTGCGTTGTTTGGCGAGGATCAGGTTGGAGAAGTATTTTCGGGCGTCGGCTGTCAGGATGTGCAGCTCTTTGCTTTTTTCCGGGTGCTGGAGGGCGTCATTCGGAAGCTGAAATTCGACGAATGCGCCGCTTAAATTTTCGTTGACGTTCGTAATCTCGTATCCTTTGGCAAGCAGTTCATCAATTTTTTTCTTCTCCTCAATAAATTCTGCATAGGCTGACATATACTTGGACCTCCTCCCTGTTTATTTAATTAACGACCTGTTTCTTCGACTCGTGTACTTCCTCGCTGTCAATCAGCCAGTCACGACCGACCGTGATCCCTAAATACTTATCATCATCAGGATCTTCAATTTCCGCTTGCTTATATTTCTGAAACCACCAATATTTGGCGAGCAGATAATAGCTGACTGCGCCGATGATGAAGCCGACAAAGAAAGAATAAGTCGGAAAGACAATCGCGATCGCTCCGCCAATCACCCAGGCGAGAATACCGGCCCAATTGACTCCGTTTACGTAAGCATACTGCCCTTCCTTCTCATACAAATCATGGACATTTAAGCGGCGCTTGCGCAAGATATAGTAATCGGCAAAAATCACACCGACAATCGCCGATAAAATGCCGCCGACGGTCGTCAGAAACGGAATTAGCACATTGAAAAGATTCCACGGCTGCGTCACCGTCCCAACAATCCCCGCCAGAAAAACACCTACGTAAAAAGGAACCTTCGGCCCGCCGGCATTGGAAAAAATTGTTGCCGCAGGAACGACGTTGGCAGACGTGTTTGTTGACCATTGCGAAAAGACGATCATCAAGAGCAGGACGACCAGAATCCAGCCGCTTGCCGACTCCTGCAGGGCGACGATCGGATCATAATTGCCGACGGCGATATAGGCGACTCCGCCGATCGCCACAATGAGCGTTTGCGTTAACGGCAGGGCGATGACACTGCCGACGAGTACCCCTTTGTTTCGCTTGAACCAGTTGCGTTCATACTTCGGCGCCTTGATAAAGCGTGACAAAGAGGAGGCATCGGTCGCAAGGGTTGACCAGTAACCCATGTTACCGGTGATGACCGTCATAAAGGCGGTAAACAGCAGAATGCCCGAGACAGGACTTTCAATCCAGGTCCAGACGTTGCGGTCAATCGCCGCCGCCTGATCGACGAGAGTACTGTACATCCAAAGAGCGATGAGGATAATAATCGGCGCGGCAAGATCAGCAAATTTTTCAACCGCCTTGATCCCGATTGCTGTGTTGATCAGCTGGGCGAGAGCAAAAATCAGAAAACAGACGAACCAATTGTCAAAGCCGGTCAATATGTTTAATATGCCGTTGATCGCCGCTGAGCCGAAATACGTATTGATCCCAAACCAGATCGAGGCGGTAATCCCCCGGACTATCGAGGGAAAATGGGTGCCGGCGACGCCGAACGGGGCTCTCATATAGACTGGAAATGAGAGACCATGCTCAATTCCGACATCGGCTGTCAACGTGATAAACAAGCCGATCAGAATACAGCCAATAATCGAGGCCAGGAGCACATAGATTAACGGCATACCTTGCACGCCATCTCCGCCGATGGCAAAGGCCGCTAAGACGACCGCCATTCCGACCCACATGATGGAAAATCCGAGTGTACTAATTTTGCGCTCACTATGGGCAATTGGAAGAAGGTCTGGTGATTTTAAATGATAGCTGCTTTTTTTCATCTTAATTCCCCTCTTTTTCATGAAATGAAGAGAGCAAATCTGCAGCGACTTCTTATCTATTTCTGCTTCGTCTTCGCATGATTCGCTTTCTTGACGTTACCAAACAGAAGACTGTGTTCCTTCCCTTCGAGCAGACCTTCTCAGATGCCATAATAGCGTTCTCTCCAATCCCCATCATTCTATTTTATTGCTGAAGCGTGACCCGCTTTTTTATCGAATCCGTTCCTTCGGAAAAGCGCTTGCGCTTCAGGTACTTCCCGGCACCAGGCTGCCCGACGAATGCTTTATCACGGATGACGAATTCGCCGCGTGAGAGCACAGAAACGGGCTCGCCTTTGACCTTCATCCCTTCAAATGCATTGTAGTCGACCGCCATATGGTGAGTTTCCGCAGAAATGACCCGTTCTGCCGTTGGATCAAAAATAACAAGGTCGGCATCGCTGCCAACGGCGATCGTCCCCTTCTGCGGAAAGAGTCCAAACAGTTTGGCAATTTTCGTCGAGACAATATCAACAAATTGATTGATCGAAATCCGTCCCTTCTCGACTCCCTCTGAGTACAAAATGCTGAAGCGGTCCTCAATCATCGGCCCTCCGTTTGGAATTTTCGTAAAGTCGCCCCTTCCCAGCTCCTTCTGCCCTTTAAAATTAAATGAACATTGATCCGAACCGAGCGTATGGAGCTGACCGTTGGCGAGCCCCTTCCACAGCTCATCCTGATTCCACTTTTCACGCAGCGGCGGCGACCAGACATATTTGGCGCCTTCAAAGTCAGGCTTTTCCAATGCGGTTTGATCAAGCACTAAATACTGTGGGCATGTCTCGCCGTAAACGCGGTAGCCTTTTTTCCGGGCGGCAGCGATCTTCTCCATTGCCTCGGCACAGGAGACATGCACGACGTAGAGCTGCGAATCAGCCAATCCCGTCAACTGGGCGGCACGGTGCGTCGCTTCCCCTTCGACTTCAGGCGGTCTTGTCAGAGCGTGATAAATCGGGTCAGTCTGGCCGTTGGCGAGCGCTTCCTTGACGAGGTGCTCAATGACATCGCCGTTTTCGGCATGGACCATGACAAGCGCGCCATGCTCCTTGGCGAACAGCAGCGTCTTGAATAAAGTCTCGTCATCGGCCTGGAACACATTCTTATACGCCATAAACACCTTAAAGGACGTAATCCCTTCCTCTTCGATCACAAGCGGGATCTCTTCAAGCACATTTTGATTGACCTCGCCGATCATTAAGTGAAAGCCATAGTCGATGACCGCTTTATCCCGTGATTTATCATGCCATGTTTTTATCGCATTTTTTAACGGTTCGCCTTTATTCGTTAAACAGAAATCAATCACGGTTGTCGTGCCGCCAAAGGCGGCGGCGGTCGTCCCTGTTTCAAAGTCGTCAACCGTCACTGTACCGCCAAACGGCATTTCCAGGTGAGTATGGGGATCAATCCCGCCCGGGAAAATATAGGCTCCTTTTGCATCAACGATCTCCGCTCCATCCGCAGTAAGCCGTTCGCCGATCGCGGCAATTTTCCCATCCTCGATTAAAATATCTGCCTGATATTGATCTGCTGCGGTTACAATCGTTCCATTCGTGATGATTTTCTTCATTGCATTCTCCTCCTCACGGTTTATGATTTGACGCTCTGCTGCAGCACGGCCTGACGCTCATTCCAAGTCATCGGCTCTCCATTTGGAATTTCAACCATATCGATCGCCCCTTCGACCGGACAAACAATCGAGCAGAGGTTGCAGCCAACGCAGTCTTCTTCGCGCACCTCCAAATATTTATTGCCATCAGGCGAGGTCAGCATATCGATACATTGGTGAGATGTGTCCTCACAGGCAATATGGCATTTATTACAGTTAATACAGGTGTCGTTATTAATACGCGCGACGACCTTATAGTTGAGGTCAAGATTACCCCAGTCTGAATACCTTTCAACTGACTTGGCGACAAGGCCTTCAACCGAAGGGATCTGCTTGCTGTCCAAATAGTTGCTCAATCCGTCAATCATGTCCTCGACGATGCTGAAACCATGATGCATCGCAGCCGTACAAATCTGGACGCTGCCTGAACCCATCAGCATAAACTCAGCCGCATCCTTCCAGTTGGAAATGCCGCCGATGCCCGATATCGGCACGTTGATCCGCGGATTACGCGCGCATTCCGCGACCATGTTCAAGGCGATCGGCTTCACTGCCGGACCGCAGTAGCCGCCATGTGCGCCCTTTCCGCCGACATGCGGCACCGTATTCCATGTATCGAGGTCGACACCGGCCAGACTGTTAATCGTATTAATCATGCTGATCGCGTCTGCACCGCCCTGGACGGCTGCCTCCGCTGTCGCGGTAATATCGGTGATATTCGGCGTCAGCTTGACGATGACGGGTGTTTGCGCGACCTCCTTCACCCAGTACGTCTGCTTTTCAACAAGCTCGGGCACCTGGCCGGAGGCGGAGCCCATGCCCCGTTCCGCCATACCGTGCGGACAGCCGAAATTCAGTTCAAGTCCGTCGACGCCAGCTGCTTCCGTCCGTTTAACAATTTCATGCCATTTTTCCTGCTCAGGCTCGACCATGAGTGAAGCAATTAAGGCATGGTTCGGATATTTCTTTTTCGTCTCGTAAATTTCCGCAAGATTGACTTCAAGCGGTCGATCGGTAATTAATTCAATGTTGTTAAAGCCGGCCACGCGCTGCCCGTTGAAATGCATCGCTGCAAACCGCGATGAGACGTTGAGAATCGGATCACCAAGCGTTTTCCAGACAGCTCCTCCCCAACCTGCTTCAAAGGCGCGCTGCACCTGATAACCTGTGTTCGTCGGTGGAGCGGATGCGAGCCAAAACGGATTTGGGGCTTGAATCCCGGCAAAGTTGATCTGTAAGTCAGCCATTGAATTACCTCCTGCCTTTCTCCTGATTTATTAAGCGCTTTCAATCGCTTTTTCTTCTAATTGCTTATGAATCGAATAGGCGGTCAGCTTTCCTTGCTGGGCTGCTGTCACGACCATTGCTTCTCCTTGACCGTCTCCGAAAATGACATCGCCCGCCGCGTAAATGCCCGGATCAGATGTCTGGTACGTCTCAAGATTCACCTTGACCGTCCCGTTGTGATGCTCCAGACCAAATGCTTCAATTAACGGGACATAGCGGGTTTGCCCGATTGCTTTAATAACCACGTCGACTTCGAGCGTAAATGTTGAACCTTCGATTGGTAACGGACGCCGGCGCCCGGACGCATCGGCCTCTCCCAGCTCCATCCTAACGCACTCAAGCGCCTTTACTTTGCCGTTTTCCGTTATGATCTTTGTCGGCTGGGTCAGCCATCTGAATTCGACGCCATCCTGCTTCGCAAACTCATATTCGAATTCATACGCGGTCATCTCTGCCTCCGTCCGGCGATAGAGCATTTTCACGTTGCCGGCGCCAAGACGGACCGAACAGGTTGCCGCATCAATCGCCGTATTTCCGGCGCCGATAACCGCCACCTTTTTACCGATAAACGACTCGTCAAGCGGTGGTGTTTTCGTGCTTTCCACGAATTCAATTGCGTCATAGACGCCGTCCGCTTCCTCGCCCTCTATTCCGAGCATCGGCACCTTCGCCATCCCGATCGCCAGCACGATCGCATCAAAGCCTTCCTTGATTTCTGCGATGCTAATGTCTTTGCCGACAGTCGTATTTGTCCGGATCTCGACCCCGAGCTTTTCGACCTGCTCCACTTCCCACAGCGATACTTCCTGTGGCAGACGGAAGGAGACGATCCCATACGTATCGAGCCCACCCGCTTTTTCCTTCGCTTCGAAGATCGTCACCTGATAGCCGAGGCGTGCCAATTCGCGTGCTGCGGACAATCCTGCCGGGCCGCCGCCGATAATTGCGACCTTCCTTCCATTGGCACTTCCCGCTTTAAACAGCTGCTCATTGTTCTTGATCGCCCAGTTCGTCGCATGACGCTGCAAGTTCCCGATCATAATCGGCAACGAGGCGTCATTCAGCACACAGGCACCCTCACAAAGCTCCTCGGTCGGGCAGACACGGGCGCAGCTTGCACCGACGGGATTTGCCTCCATGATTACTTTGGCAGAACCCTTCATATTGCCTGACGCAATCTTCTTAATGAAGGAAGGGATATTAATATCGGTTGGACAGGCGGTAATACAGGGCGCGTCATAGCAATAGAGACAGCGGTTCGCTTCGTCCATTGCTTCCTTCTCTGTTAATGGCGGCTCGATTTCAGAAAAGTTAGCGCTCAGGTCTTGCAATGATATCGTCTTGTTTTTCATTCTATTCATATGCATGAAGAGCCCCTCCTTACGGTTGATTATGCGGCTTCATATAGACCGTCTTGTATTCGGTGTAAAAATCGATTGCCGTGCTGCCAACCTCGCGCATCCCGCCAATGCCGGTCGCTTTAATCCCGCCAAACGGGAAATGCGGCTCGCTGTAGGTCGATGGCATGTTGACATGGGTGAAGCCGGCTTCAATTCCGTTAACAAAACGCATCGCTTTTTCCATATCATTTGTGTAAATCGTCGATGACAGGCCGTATTCAACCTGATTGGCCCATTCAAGCGCCTGTTCAAAGTCATTGGCCTCCATCACGCTGATGACCGGTCCGAAAATCTCCTCCTGAGCAATCGTCATTTCCGGCGTGATACCACGGAAGACGGTCGGGGCAATAAAGTAGCCATGAGCATAGTCGCCTTCGGTTAAGCGGCTGCCGCCTGTCACCAATTGGCCATTTTCCTTCTTGCCGATTTCGATATAAGACAGAATGCTTTCCATCGAGCCTTTGTCGATGACTGGTCCCATATCCGTCCCTTCATCCAGTGGATTGCCGACCTTCATCCGGCCGACACGCTCTTTGAGCAGGGTGATGAACTCCTCGGCAATCCCGGGCAGGACGATGACACGGCTCGTCGCCGTACAGCGCTGACCGCTTTCGCCAAAGCCGCCGGCAATGACATGTTCCACGGCTAGAGTAAGATCGGCATCATTCAAAACGACAAACGGATTTTTTCCTCCCATCTCAGCCTGAAAGCGTGCGCCGCGTCTGGCGACAAGCTGATTTATAGCAAGTCCGATTTTGTTTGAGCCGGTAAAGCTGATCGCTTTAATATCCGGATGGGTTGCAATCGCGTTCCCTACCGTCGACCCTGGGCCGGTCACAAAATTGAGCACGCCCGCCGGGAGATTCACTTCCTGGTACGCCTTGACAAGCTGCAGGCTGACGAGCGGTGTCTGGCTGGATGGCTTGAAGACGACCGTACACCCACAGGTAAGCGCCGTTGCGATCTTCCAGGCAGCAATCGCAAGGGGAACATTCCACGGTGTAATCAGGCCGACGACACCGACAGGCTCACGCTTCGTATAGCCGATGACCTCCTTATCCCACGATGGAATCGTTTCGCCCTTCAGCCGTTCAGCTTCACCTGCCAGAAATCGCATCACCCGCACGGTTCTGATAACCTCTGCTTTGGCATCGGCATAGGATTTGCCGACTTCGATGATCAGCTGCTTAATGAATTCATCGGTACGCTCTTCAATCAGACTGGCCGCCTTTGCGATATATTGTCCGCGTATCGGGGCCGCCTCTGCGCTCCAGCCGGGCAGTGATTGTTTCGCCGCCTCCACCGCCGCCTCGACGTCAGCCTCATTTGATTGCTGACAGACACCTAATTCGATCCTCGTATCGGCCGGATTGATGACCGTAAATGTTTCACCGGAGCTTGACGGCATCCACTCACGGCCGATTAAATTGTGAAACGCCTTTGTTTGCTGCTGTGTTCCCATCTAATCCCTCCCACTTACTTTTTCTGGATGATGCTTCTTCCCTTCCTTTATTTATGCTTTCTGACCGCGGTTCACCTGCCTTTAATTATCAAAATATTCTTACTAACCATACTATGTTATCAATATTTTTATGTCAATATTTTAATTGCATTAAATTATATTTTACATGTTATAATATCTTACAGCTTTCTTTTTTGATTTTCATTTTAGTGGATGCATCTGCCGGAAGCATGTCGTTAAGGCGGGGAGAGGGTTTTAAAGAATTAAGATGACCTTTTCAGACTTCTCCATGTAAAATAGAAGGTATATCCCTTTTTCATTTGATCTACATGCGTCTAAGGAAAGGAATTCAGGTAAGGAAGTGAACGGATTGAAACGAGAAGAGATCGAAGAGGCCATTAAAGCAACCGAAGAACGGATGAAAG
The DNA here is from genome assembly GCF_023715705.1 of Halalkalibacter oceani. Lineage (GTDB taxonomy): Bacteria > Bacillota > Bacilli > Bacillales > Bacillaceae_D > Halalkalibacter > Halalkalibacter oceani_A. The sequence goes on along the minus strand of NZ_JAMBOS010000003.1, from coordinate 250,808 downwards.
CAGATCAACAGGCACTGGTCGAGCTGAAGGAACGGCTGGAGGTCGTCACCTCTCAGGAGAAGGAGCGGCTCCATTATATTTCCTCAAAAGAAATCATCGATCTTATTTACAAACAGACCGGCAAGAAGAACAATATGTCGACGATTAAGCGTTGGGCCGATGAGGGCTATTTGGGAACGGTGCTCGATGAAAAGGAGAAGTTCTGGGCTTTGCCGACGAAGCAGGGAAAGAAACGATTCCTGTATCCGAAGGAGGATGTATACAGCTTCCTTTATGAAAAAGGCTATCTCCAGCCTCAATATAAAATTCTTGACCGTGTGTATCTTCCGACGACAGATGCCCGCCCGCCGGAAGCCGGGATTGTCGTCTCTTCCCACTTGCTGAAAACAGAGTTTATGTATACGATTCAATTGGAGTCGACCTTTGAACTGCTCAAGGATATTCCTGAAAATAAATTGAAGCCTTGTTAACGGGAGGAATGGTTCAAATGAAGGTGAAAATAAAGCTGAAGAATACGACAGGCAATCAGGTGATCGCCAGACAGATTCGGGATGCCAATGAACAGGACCATAACCCGATCAGCATTTCATTTAATGAGGCGTTAAGCGAAATTTATTTTGAAGGCGAATACATTACGATTCCGGATGAGGAATGGTTTTCCGATGAAATGTTGATCGAGGGGCAGGTGAAAAGGAACGAATCTGGGCTGGAAATCCAGCCGAAGGATAAGGGAAAAACGGTTAATATTCATTTCGATGCCGACCTCGTCGCCGAACTGAACGAAATAAAACAGCATGTCCGGAACAAAACGCAGCACGAAATCGTCCTTGAGCTTTTCCGCAAAGGGCTAAATCAATATAATAAGGAAAAGGAGCAAAATAAGCCTTCTGAGTAAGAGAGGAGCCGACAGATGGAACTCTACGCGCTTTACGGGAAAAGTGGAACCGGGAAAAGCACCTCAGCGCTCTCCTTCGCCTACAGTCATGGTATTACGACGATCATTGATGACGGTCTGTTGATTCATAACGGCCGAAAAGCCGCTGGAACATCGGCCAAATATGAAAAGACCTATATCACAGCTGTCAAGCGGGCAATCTTTTTTTACGACGATCATGCCCGTGACGTACAAGAGGCGCTGCGGACACTGGCGATTAATAAGCTCTTGATCATTGGCACGTCGATAAAAATGGTAAACCGCATTGCCGACCGGCTTGGGTTGGGAACGATTGATCATTATTTTTCAGTTGAGGATGTCCGCTCCTCCAAAGAAATCAAAATGGCGCTTTACACCAGACAGATGCAGGAGAAGCATGTCATCCCGCTCCCTTACAAAGAAGTGGAACAAAACATTTTCAAACGGATTATGCAGCGAGGCAAGAAAATCTTCTTTCAGCAAAGGAAGCTGATCGGCGAAACAACGATTATTCAGCCGAACTTTCAGGATGGGATGATTCATATTGACGATCAAGTCTTCAAACAAATCATCAGCAAGAGCTGTGAGTCGCTTGATGTCGTTAAGAAATGCAGTCAGGTTGAGATTCACATTGAGCATTTGCCATGCATCAAGGTCCATCTCATTCTGCACTATTCAGCGGTTACGCCGTTAAGCAGCACCATTGCCGCTGTCCAGCAGACGGTCTTTAACGATTTTCTATACTATTTTCAAATTGAACCGGCGGCGATTGATGTTCATATCAAACAGCTTGACGTAAGCTCTTCTGTTACATAAAAAGAAGCTGACAAAACTAGTTAGCATAGAGTAGCCATGGCTTCACTCGCCACAAGCCCGTTGTGAGAAACCCACTCACAACGGGCTTTAAAAGATCGTGGCGGTTCCACTCATTGCTTAGGGGCTGGGAAAAAGGTAAAAAACAACCTTTGTCCCAGCCCCTTCCATTATTCTTGCGTGTTTTCAGTGCTTTCGTCTTCCATTGGCAGGCCTTCTTCAGGCTGCTCGCCTTCATCGTCCGTGGCATCAGCTTCGTTCTCGTCACCTTCTGCAGGCTGTTCTCCTTCAGCTGGTGCCTCCTCTGCCGGCTGATCTTCCTCTTCCTTGCTGGCAGCATCCTTGATCGCGTCAATCGGCTGCTGGAAGATATCATTAGGGTTTATGGCGACACCGTCCTGACGGATTTCAAAGTGAACATGGATGCCGGCATCTTCATTATAGATGCTTCGTCCAGCTTCACCGAGAACATCTCCCTGCTGCACGGTAGCTCCTTCTTCTACAGCCAGTGAACCGAGGCTGTGATAATGAGTGACCACGCCATCATCATGACTGATTTCGACGACATAGCCAAGCAGCTCATCCTTCTCCGCTCTTAAAACCGTACCGCTTAAAGAAGCAACAACTGAGAAAGCCTCTCCTTCCACATGCGCTAAATCAATTCCTTTGTTTTGGAAATAGGTATTATTGTAGTAGACAAGAGCTTCTTGCTGTTCTTCCTCAGATGCATTGACATCATAGAATTGACCGACAACGGTTACATTTGCTTCTTCTTCTACAGGCATTCTGACAATTTCCTGTGAAGAGGTTACTTCAATCGCATTCTCTCCGTAAGGATTTGTTCCCTGCTCACCTTCTGTCACTTCCATATTATCTTCAGGTAAGGCTGATTCATCCTGACCTTGCAGGAAGAAGACAGAGCTTAGCACTCCGGCAGCAGCGATTAAGTAAAGGGCAGGCACGACCCAGCGCTTCTTTAACAGACGTTGAATATTGATTTTTTCTTCAGATTTAGAAGAACGTTGATTTTCTTCTTTTTTCATTTCTCATCACCTCAGCAACCATTCTGTTCCGATTTGACAAAATGTATACATCGGCGAGAAAAATTTTTTTTATTAGTATTCGACATTGTCCTTTCTTTTATGTATCTTTTTTTCATTTATTCGAAATATGAAAGCCGCGCATGTGCGAAGCCGCCGCCCATCCGCGAATTAACCCGAAAATCTTACTTATCGTTCAAAAAAGAAACTGTCCCGAAAGTTGGTCTTATCCTTTCGGGACAGCGATGTCGGTTATATGATGGGCTTACTCCTTTTTCGCGGTCAGCTTTGAGACATAAGGGTCAACGGCCTCGATTTCAATGCCCTGGTAAAAGTGGCGGACGATCTCTTCATAGCTCCTGCCTTCCTTCGCCATCCCGTCGGCCCCGTATTGACTCATGCCGACACCATGTCCCCAGCCCCGTGTCTGGATGACAACCTGATCGCCGTTAAGCTGCCACTGAAAGTCAGAGGAATCAAGCTCCAGCTTGTCGCGCACCTGTCGACCGCTCAGCTCCTTGTCTCCTATCACGACTTTCGCGACTCTTCCGCCATCGGTCCGCTCGGCGATTGTGCCAAGATTGCTGTCCTCGCCGAGATCGACGCCAAGCCTTTGTTCAAATTCGGTCACCGGAATTTCCTTTTGTGCCGTAAAGCGTGGAGACGTCTGGTCCCACGGACTTGCGACACTGCGTAAATACGGAATCTCGTTTTGCCAGTAGTCCTCAGAGTTCTCTGTATATCCATTGCTGGTGGAGAAGAAGGAAGCTGTAATCGGCTCCCCTTCAAAGGTCATCACCTGACCCTGTGTCGCGAAGACCGCCTCTTCAATTCGTGCTCTTTTCCATTCATACTCTTCTCCCCAAAGGGTTTTTAATTCTTCTTCATTATGGAACACTTGATGCATGACCGTATCAGTGACCATCGCTCCCCCCGGCACCTGAATGTCGGAAGGCTCAAGCATCTGCTTGATTATGTATGTTCTTGCTGTCAGTGCTTGGGCTTTTAATGCCTCCACTTCAAAATCGGCCGGCATTTCAGACGAAACAACGCCGATGACATATTGCTCCAATGGCAGTTCTTCCACTGTTTCTGTCTGACTGCGATACACCTTTACGCGAATGTCTTCCTCAGGATCATACGACCAGGCCTTCTCCTCGGGAGCAGGACCTGCAGTGGTTTGCGCCTGCTGATCAGCCGGCCCTGAAGAAAGTTGAACGAGCATTGCTGGAATCATAAGAACAACGGTGCAAAGAATGGTTGCTGCAATGAGAAGTCGCTTCATCATGAATAGTCCTCCATTAGTATAGTTCCTTACAGTATATGAAGGCTTGCCAGTAAATAGAACAAGAGGCTGGGAAAAGGTTCTTTTTCACCTTTTTCCCAGCCTCTTGCAATGAGCGGAACCGCCACGATCTTTTTTTAAAGCCCGTTGTGAGTGGGTTTCTCACAACGGGCGTGTGGCGTGTAGAGCCATTGCTAAACCAGCCTAGTTTTCATAAAAATGTCCCAAAAAGGTGTTAGTTCCCTTTTGAGACATTTTGACTTAAACAAAATTCGTATTAAGACGTAAAGACGCCGGAGCCTCAAGGTTGTCAATTCCGCTTTCAGCGACTTCCTCAATGCGCTCCACATCTGCTCCAATTGCCTGCAGCTTGGCAGCCAGGTTGACATAACCTCTGTCAATATGCTGTAATTCAGTAACCCGAGTGACGCCGTCCGCCACAAGCCCGGCTAAAATAAGCGCTGCTCCTGCTCGTAAGTCCGTCGCCGCAACTTCAGCGCCCTGAAGCTGATTCGGACCTGTGATGATCGCTGAACGTCCTTCAATCTTAATGTTGCTGTTCATGCGACGGAATTCTTCCACATGCATATAACGGTTCTCAAACACCGTCTCGGTAATGACACTCGTACCGTTTGCCTGCAAGAGCAGCGCCATCATTTGTGCCTGCATATCAGTGGGGAATCCAGGATGAGGCATCGTTTTAATATCAACAGGCTTTAATGTTTCCGGCCCAATGACATGTAATCCATTTTCAACTTCCGTAATGGTGACACCCATTTCTTCCATTTTGGCAATAAGAGGCCGAAGGTGTTCAGCTACAGCCCCTTCCACAATAAGGTCGCCCTTTGTGATCGCCGCTGCCACCATAAATGTACCGGCTTCAATTCGGTCAGGAATCACAGTATGTTCCGCCCCCTGTAATCCCTCGACACCTTCAATGCGGATAATACCTGTTCCAGCACCCCGGACCTTTGCTCCCATCGCGTTTAAATAGTTCGCTAAACAGACAATTTCCGGTTCTTCCGCGGCATTTTCAATGATTGTCGTACCTTCTGCCATCGTCGCGGCCATCATAATATTTTCCGTTGCGCCGACACTTGGGAAGTCGAGATAGATCTTTGCTCCTTGCAAACGTCCGTCGACCTGCGCCTCGATAAAGCCTTTTCCGATTTCGACTTTTGCCCCCATCGCTTCAAAGCCTTTCAAGTGCTGATCGATTGGACGCGAACCGATCGCGCATCCGCCCGGCAGTGCGATTCGCGCTTTGCCGACACGCGCCAGTAATGGTCCCATCACAAGAAAAGAAGCTCTCATCTTCCGTACATATTCAAATGGAGCTTCTGTCTTCAGGACACTTTCCGCATTGACATGGAAGCTTCTATTTTCATATTCGACTTCAATATTTAAATTGCGTAGTACTTCTTTCATCGTGTATACATCTGCCAATGATGGCACATCATAAATGTGGCTGGTGCCACGTTCAGCCAAAATCGAGGCAGCAATAACAGGGAGTACAGCATTCTTTGCGCCTTCTACCTTGATTTTGCCGTGCAGCCGATTGCCACCCCGGACAATAATTTTCTCCAACGTATTCCCCTCCGCGTCTAAATATATTCTCTTCTCTATCATCAATATTCAGTGGTAATAATAGGCGTTCCTAATGTTACTGTAGTTCTCGCGCCCAATCCTTGTTCCCGGATCGCGAGCTGGACATTCATTTCATGATCATTTGTTACAATTCCTGTTGGCCAATCGGGGTTATACGCTGACAGAGAAACAAAACTCTCTTCATAAAGAGCTTCAACCTTTTTTGCGCCAAGCTTTGTTACCCAAGTTCGTGCCAATTCTTCGTTTGATACATTTCTGTTTTTGTTATCATAAGCTTGAATTTGAACATATACGTCAGATCGCATAAGATCAAGCTGCTGAACTCTTTGCTCGATCATTTCCTGATGTCTTACCAACTCTTCACCAGGGTTGCCTCTTCCTTTAACGGTATACGTTAATAAGGCAGCGTGCTGATCTGCTCGAACGTCTTGGTATGCGAAGAGCTGCACAGACTCCGTCATCTGATGTTCTGGATTATCATATGTAAAAAGAGCCTTCCACTCCGAACCATCGAGTGAAACGGATTCTTCTTTCCAGCCAGATAGCATCTTTGCCAAAGATCGCACTTCCTTGATGAACGCTTGTTTCGATACATAACCACGCTCATCCTCGCGGACACGAACTTGCCACTCGTTTACATCAAGCTGCTCATTTTTCGCAAATTGAAGCAGCTCTTCAAGTGGCTGACCAGATCCGTCATATGCCTCCGAGCTCTGTACATGAATATACCCACATGCAGATAAAACAAAACCAATAACAACCCATCTCCAAAACGTCATATGCGTTTCTCCTCCCCGAGAAAGTCTAATTACTACTCATTTTGACCATTGGGGAGTGATCCATACATGGAAGTTGTAGTCATCACTCGACATGATTTATTCCCATAAATACCTAAGCATTAAGGAAGAATTTAAATAGTCGAGGAAAAACTGGCTGACAAGGTGAGCAATGGCGATTGTAATCAGAATCACCAGCGCTTTTGCCTTTGGCCCTTCCGGATCCTTGACAAAAAGATCAAATCGAAAGGATTGTAATGCCCACCATGTAGCAGCTAAGAAAAAGATGTTGACGACAATATGTATGACTGCTTGTTGCCCAAATCCTTCCAGCACTGTCATTACTCCTTTATCCTTGATCTTCTTGCGGATATAAAGCAATCCACCCTCCATAGTAACGGATTATCATAAAAAAATCTACTGCTAAAACAGGTTTTCTTCGTGGTTGTTCGGACCTATTTTTTTTGATAATGTTCAACAATTGCTCACAAAAAGCGACAATACCTTTAAGCAAAAGGGATTGAGGCATATCAGCCAACTAAAAGCGGTTCCCGCCTGCAAAGGTTGGCATAAAAAAAGACCGACCCATCAGGGTCAGTCCTTTTTTATTTGCCAGCTACATCCAAACGGTTGATGGCACGCTTTAATGCCAATTCGGCCCGTTTAAAATCCACGGCATCATCTTGAGTTGAATGAATCCGTTTTTCTGCACGCTCTTTCGCTTGACGTGCACGTTCCACATCAATCCCTGAAGGCAACTCAGCAGCCTCTGCTAAAATTGTTACCTGGTCGGGACGAACTTCTACAAATCCGCCACTCACAGCTACTTTTTCAACAGTAGAGCCTTTTTTTAAGCGTACTGCTCCTACTGTTAATGGAGCAACCAACGGAATATGTCGAGGTAAGATACCGAGTTCGCCCTCTACTGTGCGAACACTGACCATTTCGACATCGCCGTCATACACCTTGCCATCAGGAGTAACAACATTTACATGAATCGTCGACATGTGAAGACCCTCCCTACTAGCAATCCCGGGTTTGAAAAGTAAAGCTTATTACCTGAGCGACCATGCATCCAAGTATGCTGGCCGGATCAAAGGGGATTAAGCCATTTCTTTTGCTTTTTCAACAACTTCCTCAATTCGTCCGACTAGACGGAACGCATCTTCAGGAAGATCATCATACTTTCCTTCGAGAATTTCCTTGAATCCTTTAATTGTCTCTTTAACCGGCACGTAAGAACCCGGCTGACCCGTGAACTGCTCCGCAACGTGGAAGTTCTGGGACAGGAAGAATTGAATACGACGAGCACGTTGAACGACAAGCTTATCTTCCTCAGACAACTCGTCCATACCAAGAATCGCAATGATATCCTGTAGTTCTTTATACTTTTGCAGCGTAGATTGAACCTGACGCGCTACGTTGTAATGTTCTTCACCGACAATTTCCGGAGAAAGTGCACGTGAAGTTGAAGCAAGCGGGTCTACCGCCGGATAAATCCCCATCTCAGACAGCTTACGCTCAAGGTTTGTTGTTGCATCCAAGTGAGCAAACGTCGTTGCTGGCGCCGGATCTGTATAGTCATCGGCAGGTACATAAATCGCTTGAATTGATGTAACCGAACCAACCTTTGTTGATGTAATACGCTCCTGCAATTGCCCCATTTCTGTAGCAAGTGTCGGCTGATAACCAACCGCTGAAGGCATACGGCCAAGTAAAGCCGAAACCTCGGAACCGGCCTGTGTGAAGCGGAAGATGTTATCAATGAACAGAAGAACGTCCTGTCCGTCGCGATCACGGAAATGCTCGGCCATTGTCAAACCAGAAAGGGCAACACGCATACGCGCCCCAGGAGGCTCGTTCATTTGTCCGAATACCATCGCTGTTTTCTTAATAACGCCGGAATCCGTCATTTCATGGTAAAGGTCATTACCTTCACGCGTCCGCTCTCCAACTCCGGCGAATACAGAAATACCACCGTGCTCCTGAGCGATGTTATTAATCAATTCCTGGATAAGAACGGTTTTCCCTACACCGGCTCCACCAAAGAGACCAATCTTACCACCTTTGATGTATGGTGCAAGCAAATCAACAACCTTGATTCCCGTTTCAAGAATTTCAATTGTTGTAGAAAGCTCTTCAAATTTTGGCGATTCCCGGTGAATTGGATCACGCTTCGCATCTGTAGGAATCGGCTCGTCAAGGTCAATGGTTTCTCCAAGAACATTGAAAACCCGACCAAGTGTTACTTCACCAACCGGTACTGAGATTGGCGCACCAGTATCAACAGCGGCTGTACCACGTACAAGACCGTCTGTAGAATCCATCGCTATCGTACGAACTGAATTGTCCCCAAGATGTAACGCCACTTCAAGGGTTACATTGACTTCAACAGCATTTTGGCCGGACGCCGTTTGACGAACCAGTAATGCATTGTTGATTTCAGGTAGCTGCCCATCATCGAATTTCACATCGACAACCGGACCCATTACTTGAGTAATACGACCTGTATTCATGTTTTCCTATCCCTCCTATATAACTATATTCAGCTGTTATCGATCAATCATAATGTCTAATCCCTTAAGAGACAGGCATTTCATTTTATCTCCGTCAGCAGCGTCCTTCACAAAAAAAGACGCCGCCGTATCCGATCTTTATTCAAGCGCTGCTGCGCCGCCGACGATCTCAGTGATTTCCTGAGTGATCGCTGCTTGACGCGCCCGGTTATAGGATAATGTCAACTCATCAATAAGAGATGTCGCATTGTCTGTTGCTGCGCTCATCGCTGTCATCCGCGCGCCGAATTCACTCGCTTTCGCATCAAGTAAGGCACCGAAAATCAAGCTTTCAGCATATTGCGGCAACAGGCGCTCTAAAATGGCTTGCTCAGACGGTTCATATTCATATGAGCTCGTGGCAGCCGCTCCAGATAGATCCGTTAACGGTAAAAGCTTTTTCTCTGTCACTTCCTGAGTAATCGGACTGACAAAGTGGTTGTACCAAAGATACAATTCATCAAATACGCCATCTGCGAACATATCAACCGTTGTTTTGGCAATCGTTTTGATTTCGTGAAACTCCGGTTGATCGGCCAGCCCGACAATCTCCTGAACAATCGGGAGGTTACGCTTTTTAAACAAATCACGTCCGACTCGCCCCATCACCACAATCGCGAATTCATCGGTTGATGAATGGCGTTGCTTGATCGTTTCCGTAAGCGAACGAATCAGACTGGCGTTATAGCCGCCGGCTAATCCGCGGTCAGAGGTAATCACAACATATCCCGTCTTTTTCACCGGACGTTCTTCCAGCATCGGGTGGGACACCTGTGTTCCGGAAGCGGCAATGCTTGCCACCACTTCACGGATCTTCTCTGTATAAGGCAGAAAGGACTGCGCATTATTTTGCGCGCGGTTTAACTTGGCAGCTGATACCATTTGCATCGCCTTCGTAATCTGCTTCGTCTTCTTCGTTGACGTGATTCGTCCTTTTATATCTCGCAATGAAGCCATTTCATTTCACCACCTTTTTGAAAAACTAATGAGGAAAGCTCCTCATTCCTGGTTCTAGCAATTAGTTGCTTGATACGTTAAACCCTTTTTTGAATTCGTCGATCGCAGCTTTAAATTCTGCATCGTCAGGAAGATTACCTGTTGAACGGATACCGTCAAGCAGTTCTTTCTTATTGTGTTCAAGGAAGGTAAGCAATTCTGCTTCAAAACGGCGTACATCCTGAAGTGGAATATCATCCAGGAATCCCTTCGTTAACGCATAAATACTTGCAACTTGTTTTTCAACCGGTAAAGGCTGGTGAAGATCCTGTTTCAAAATTTCAACTGTACGTTGACCACGGTTCAGTTTCGCTTGTGTCGCACGGTCCAGGTCAGATCCAAATTGAGCAAATGCTTCAAGCTCACGGTAAGCAGCAAGGTCAAGACGCAACGTACCGGAAACTTTCTTCATCGCTTTAATTTGTGCTGAACCCCCCACCCGGGAAACCGACAGACCGGCGTTAACCGCTGGACGTACACCAGAGTGGAAAAGGTCAGACTGAAGGAAAATCTGTCCATCTGTAATTGAAATAACGTTTGTTGGAATATAAGCTGAAACGTCGCCTGCCTGCGTCTCAATGAAAGGAAGAGCTGTAATCGACCCGCCACCCTTAGCATCACTGAGCTTTGCAGCACGTTCAAGTAAACGGGAGTGTAAGTAGAACACATCCCCTGGGAATGCTTCACGACCTGGAGGACGACGCAGCAATAATGAAAGCTCACGATAAGCAGAAGCCTGCTTCGTCAAGTCATCGTAGATCACAAGAACATGTTTGCCGTTGTACATGAATTCTTCACCCATCGAAACCCCTGCATATGGTGCAAGGTACAGCAAAGGAGCCGGATCAGAAGCGCCCGCTGATACAATGATTGTATAATCAAGCGCACCGCGTTGACGCAATGTTTCCACAACGCCGGAAACCGTTGATTCCTTTTGGCCGATGGCGACATAAATACAAATCATATCTTCGTCTTTTTGGTTCAAGATCGTGTCAATTGCAATCGATGTTTTACCCGTCTGACGGTCACCGATAATCAATTCACGCTGTCCACGTCCAATTGGAATCATCGTGTCAATCGCCTTGATTCCTGTTTGAAGCGGCTCATGTACGGATTTACGATCCATAACACCTGGTGCTTTGCTTTCAATTGGACGCGTCTTTGATGTCGCAATTGGACCAAGTCCGTCAATCGGTTGCCCTAACGGATTGACAACACGTCCTAATAATTCTTCCCCTACCGGAACTTCCATGATGCGACCAGTCCGTTTTACTTCGTCACCTTCACGAATTTCCTTGTAAGGTCCAAGGATAATAATCCCGACACTGTTCTCCTCAAGGTTCTGAGCCATCCCCATTACCCCGTTTGAGAATTCAAGCAGCTCACCGGCCATAACGTTTTCAAGACCATGAGCAAGAGCGATACCATCACCAACACGGATAACCGTACCTACCTCTTGTACTTGAACCTCAGATTGAAAGTTCTCAATCTGCTGCTTTATAAGAGAGCTAATTTCCTCTGGTTTGATGCTCATTTTCATTCACCCCTATCTTCTACTAGCGTGTTCCGGTACTAAGCTCGCGCTCGATACGGTCAAGCTGTGCTTTAACACTACCGTCAAAAATACGGTCCCCAATGCGGACCTTAATGCCGCCAATCAAATCCTGATTGACAATATTTTTCACAACAAGCTTTGCTTTGCCGACTTTGCTGGCAAACAGCTCAGCAATTTGCTGTATTTCCTGCTCCGAAAGCGGCTTAGCTGAATAGACAAGCCCTTCCGCCATATTTTGAGCTTCATAGGCCAAAGCTTGAAACGTTTTAATCATCGGTACAAGTTCATCTGTCCGCTTCCGGTCAATAAGCAGATAAAACGTATGTAAGCTCGTTTCACTTATTGCCTTTCCAAAGCTTTTTTGAATGAACGCCTGCTTCTGTGCATCGCTGACCTTCGGGTGGTTTAAGAATCGGCCAAATTCAGGTGTTGATTCATAAACATTCTTCACCAGCTCCAGCTCGCTGCTCACTGTTTCGAGAAGGTTCTTTTCCTGCGCAAGCTGAAAAAGGGCTTGTGCATAGCGATTGGCTGCTATTTGATTACTCATAGCCCTTCGCCTACCTCTTTAAGATACTCCTGCACAAGCTTCTCCTGCTCCTTCGCATCAAGTTCCTTTTCAATTACTTTAGTTGCAACTAAAACGGATAGACTTGCTACCTGTTCACGAAGAGAAGTAACGGCCTGTTCTTTTTCACGTTGAATTTCCGCCAAAGCAGAATCTTTTACCCGTTCAGCGTTTTCTCTCGCCTGCTGGATAATATCCTGAGCCTGCTGCTCACTGAGTTTCTTCGCCTGATCAATGATCTTCTGCGCCTCTACGCGAGCCTTTTCTAGTTCTTTACGCTGTTCATTAATAAAAGCATCTGCTTCTTTACGTGTCTTTTCAGCAGAGTCTATTTGTTCATTTACAAGTTGTTCACGCTTCTCCATTACTCCCATAAGCGGCTTAAGCGCAAATTTGCTGACTAATAACAGCAAAGTAACGAACGCCACTAACTGATAAATCGCTGATCCCCAATTGACATCCACTTCATTCACTCCTTTCTTCATTATGAAGATTAAAAAGGATAATCTCTATGAATACTTCCTACGATTTAATACGTTAAGCTCATTTACAACAAGCTACATAAGGAATGGCGAAGGTTCATAGAGAACGCTATCGCCATTTTGCTTATGTGACCTTGTATGTTCCGGCATTCTTATTGGAACAACAATAAGAAAGAAATAACAATCGCGATAATCGGCACGGCTTCGGCAAGTGGTACACCAATAAACATAAGTGTTTGTAATGTTCCACGAAGCTCAGGCTGACGCGTTACACCCTCAAGAGTTGCTTTAACGATTAGTGCTACGGCAATAGCTCCACCAATGGCTGCTAGGCCTGCTGCAATACCAGCTGCTAAAAATGACATAATTTAACTTCCTCCTTAAATTGGTTATGAATTTTAGTAAATTTATATAATGTCCGGCAAAGGACAGTGTTCACCTAATGGCTTTCAACCTTATGCGCCATATAAACCATGGCGAGCATAGCAAAGATATACGCTTGAATGGAACCGATAAAAATCCCGAAGGCCTGCCAGGCCATAAGCGGTAAAAACGCGCCAAAAATCCCAAACAAGCTTGATGTCCCCACCGTAACGAGTAACACCATCAGGATTTCCTTTGCATATACGTTACCAAATAAACGCATACCGAGCGTCAGCGTGTTCGCGAACTCCTCAACGATCTTAAATGGTAACAGGAACGGCACCGGACGGACATAGTCCTTCAAGTACTCACCAAACCCTTTGATTTTGATCCCGTAATAATGGGTCAAGACAACGACAAGAACGGCCATTGTCAATGTGAGTACTGGGTCAGAGGTCGGCGACTTCCACCAGACTTCATGCGTCGATGGATTATAAAGTTCAAATGGCATTCCGAGCATGTTCGCGACAAACACATAGAACAGCAAGGTGAACGCCAATGCAATAAATCGTCCCCCGACATTCCAGCTCATATTCGCTTTAATGATGCCCCTGACGAAATCTATTACCCATTCCAGGAAGTTTTGCAAACCGGATGGGCGCATCGACAAGCGGCGTGTTCCAATGAAACAAATTAAAAATACAATAATACAAGCGACCGTTGTCATTAGGACAGTCGACATATTAGTGTCTAAACCCATAATGTTACGAACCGGAGCTATATGATCCATTTTATCTTTCACCTCTTTCTTATAAATTGGATAATCATGTCAATAAGTAAAATGATATAGATCAGGGAAAACCCTGTAATGACTGAAAGAAGATGGATATATGCGGGATAGGTAAGCGCCATCCAAACGGCAAATAGAGCTAATGCTGTCCGCACGGCAAACCCTGAGCCTGCCCATATGAGGGAGAACGCCGATTTTCGAGTCGCATCAGTGGCTCGACCGACCACTTTCGTCTTATAATAGATTGTCCAAAGACTGATAAAACCTAAAATAAGGCCAAATAAAAAACCAAGGGAATAGCTTTGTAACGGAGTTAGTAGGAAGATAAGAAGAGTACTTATTCCAATCAACGCAACAATGATGGCATAGTGCCTCATTTTCTCTTCAAACAGTATCATTTCTGTGCATCGTCTCCTAAAAAAGGCTGAATCGCGTGATACGTTCCATAAAGTCCGGTAGAGAGTCCCAATAAAAGAAAGCTGATCAGGAACAAAGGCTGTGTAGCAAATTTTGAATCCAGCCATAAACCTAAGAAAACCCCACCTAACACGCCACCTACAATATAGGAGGATATGATAGAAACAAGTACCATTGCTCTCCAAGGGCTGCGTCTGTTATCAGGCATAACTTGCCTCCTCAAACCTTATGGCTTTTTAAAGAACCAACCCGCCTTATGTACTGTAACCCTTACCATTTTACCCTTTGTAATCTTACAATAGGGATAACCTCATGTCAATGTGTTTTACTATTAAATCAACAGAGATTACCCCTCATCCTTTTTGCGTTCACATATCTGTCAAAAACAGTAGCGGCAAGCCCTGCTTTATTGCATTAGTTTGGTAAAGTAGGTCTAAATTGGACCTCTGTCCCCTGCCTTTCAGGGGGGAGATATTCCCCCACTGTAATCAGCGCTTCTATTGTATCCTCCTTGCCATCCTGCCTTGCGTAGACCAATGCTTTATAGGTTCCCTCCTCCAAATCAAGCTCCTTCCATTGTCCTCCTGTCATGCCGCGGCCGACATTATGCTTGACGTCAAGAAAACGGATAAATTCGAATGTATCGGGATCATAAAGAGCAATTCCAACCTCTTCCGCGCCACCCGGCAAATACAGCTCGTAGCGGTATTCCCCCGGCGCATCTCCCGGCGCAAAGCTGAAAGCCATCACTCTTGGATAATCTGGCTCCTCGATAAAAAAGACATACGGCACAATAATATCCTCATCGCCTCCTTCGACGACAACATCACCGTGATGAATTCCTTCTTCAAGGACAGCCGGAAAAAGATCGAGCTGAATCGCCACCTCTTCCTTTTCTCCCGGAGCGAGCGTCACTGCATAAGGCACCTCCCACTGCAGTCCGTCGGGCGCTTCAAACGGCGGATTGATGTGATAGGTGTTTGTCCTGTCTCCAACGTTCTCGACCGTAAAGCTCACCTGACGCTTTTCACGCGGATCATCCTTTGACCATTTTCCAAATGTTAACGCACCGGGGTAAGCCAGCGTCGTCGCTTCGACTGCCTTGTCGACTTGAAGGCGCCCGGCTCCCTGCTCATACGGCAGATAAGGCTCACCCTCTTTTGTTACGAGCTTTTTCGCACTGTTCATCAACGCTGCCTTGATCTGTTCCGGAGTCCAATCCGGATGGGCCTGCTTCACTAGCGCCGCCGCCCCGGCAACATGCGGAGCTGACATGCTCGTCCCGTTCAACCCGAGATAGCCGTTCGGAACCGTGCTGTCAATCGCCACTCCCGGCGCAACCAAGTCCGGCTTCACCTCCCATGTCTGGGTAACCGGTCCTCTTGAACTGAATGGCGCAATAAAGTCCTCCTCATGCCGGTAAATCGTCCGGATGTGCAGGGAATCTCCTTCTTTCTCCACCTGCTCCTTCAGCCATTCTCCGTCTTCCTTTGAAATGCTGACGACCGGAAGCTTAACGCCAACTTGCGTGACGCCGACAAAGTCTCCCGGCAGATTATTGTAAATAATCGCAGCTTTCGCGCCTTCCGCTAATGCCGCCTGCGCTTTTTCCGAGAAAGGAATCATCCCTCGTTTGATTAAGGCAATCTTCCCCTGAACGTCGCTGTTTTTCCAGTCTTCTTCTAATCCGTATCCGACATCAACCATCGGCGCATCCCGCTTTAATTCCCACGGAAGAGTCCCTCCCAACGGATAGAGGGTGACTTCCCGTTCCTGCCCGGCCACCGTCACATAAGGCGTCTGGATCGGCGGGGCTGAGGCGCCAACGGAGATCGCTTTTGTGGAAGTGCCCGGCGAACCGACCGTCCACATATTCGGACCGCTGTTTCCATTCGACGTTACCGCCACAATACCGGCCTCAACCGCCTTATCAAGCGCCACGCTCGTTGGCCAATCGGGTCCGTTCACCGTATTTCCCAGGGAAAGATTAATGACATCGACCCCATCAGCAACCGCTTTCTCAATCGCCTCAATGACCTGCTCCGTCGTCCCCTGACCTCCTGGACCAAGCGCACGGTACGCATAAATTTCGGCTTCGGGTGCCACGCCCTTCACCTGCCCATTGGCGGCGATAATGCCGGCGACATGCGTGCCGTGCAGCGTCGGAGCCCCCTGCGAGGAAATCGTCTCCATCGGATCGTTATCATAATCAACGACGTCATAGCCCCCTTTATAATTTCTCTTTAAATCAGGGTGGCGGTAGTCAATTCCGGTATCAATGACAGCAACCTTAATGCCCTTTCCCGTCAGCCTGTCCCCATTGCGGTCGAGCGAGCCCCGCACCTGATCTCCGCCGATAAACGGCACGCTGCCATCGAGCTTCGCCTCGTATTGAACAACCGGATCAACGCGCTCAATCGCATTGAGTTGGCGCAGTAGCTCGACTTCACTTTCGAGAACTTCGACTGAGAATCCATTTAGCACTTCAGAAAAAGTCTTTCTTATTTCACATGTTGAACACTGTGCCATCACTTCAGCAGCTGCATGATCGACATCCTCCGCGGCTGTCACAATGACAATTATTTTCTCCGCTGCTGGAAAGCCTGGGTAGCCAGCAGCCTGTGCTCCATTTAAGCCAAGTACACAAATGACAACACCAGCCAAGAGCCAGCTCAATACCTTACTCATACCAATCCCCTTTCTTTCCTGCATATGTTATGTAGTATGAGCAAGACATTGAAATCCATGTATAAGAAAAAAGCGTTGCGGCTTTTCTTAGAAGCGGCGTGCGGAGCCGTTACAATCGTTTAAGGATGGCTGAAAGCGGGGTTCTTTCAGCCATCCGCGTAACGCGCGAAGCCAACGCCCCGCCCCGAATCATCCCGAAAATTTTTATACTTCCTTATCTTTTAAGAAAAAACGCCCAGTCGCTTTTCCCCTCTGACTTATGCTGCTATGGCTCCTCTCTCTGCTCACAGTCCGCCAAACCCTTTTTCGGACTGTTTTTTTGGCAGAGGCTCCGCTCATAGCAAAACCCATGAAAAAGGGTAATGCGCCTTTTTCATGGGTTAAATGGGGTTGGGCGGGTTGGACGGTGACCGAAATGGTAAAGAATCGCTTCGACGATTCGGGCCGACGCCTGACCATCTCCGTATGGATTCGAAGCTCTCGCCATTTGCTCGTACGCTTCGCCGTTTGTCAGCAGCTCATGCGCCATGTTAAAGACATCGTCCTCATCGGTCCCGGCGAGCTTCAGCGTTCCCGCTTCAATGCCTTCCGGCCGTTCGGTCGTATCACGCAGCACAAGGACGGGCGTTCCGAGAGATGGCGCCTCTTCCTGCACGCCGCCTGAATCGGTCAAAATAATTTCCGCCTTGGCGGCGAAGTTGTGAAAATCGACCACACCGAGCGGCTCAATCAAATGAATTCTTTCATGATCGCCAAGGATCTCTCCGGCTATTTCACGGACAGCCGGATTTAAATGAACCGGGTAGACAACCTGAACATCAGGATGTGCTTCAACGAGACGGTGCACCGCCTTGAAAATGTTCTTCATCGGCTGGCCGAGATTCTCCCGGCGGTGAGCCGTAAGAAGCACAAGACGGCTGTTGCCAACCTTTGTCAGAATCTCATGCTCATACGTCTCACTGACCGTTGTTTTCAAGGCATCAATTGCTGTATTCCCCGTTATAAAGATGGCATCCTCTGCTTTGTTTTCAGCCAGCAAATGCTTGGCCGCCTGCCGCGTCGGCGCAAAATGGAGATCTGTCAGCACCCCTGTCAGCTGACGGTTCGCCTCTTCCGGAAAAGGTGAATACTTATTAAACGTCCGCAGTCCTGCTTCGACATGGCCGATGGCGATCTGGTTGTAAAAAGCGGCAAGGCTCGCCACGAATGTTGTCGTCGTATCACCGTGGACAAGTACGATATCAGGCTGAAGCTCTTTCATCGTTCCGTCGAGACCGAGCAAAGCATTCGTCGTGACATCCGCCAACGTCTGCCGCGCCTTCATAATATTCAAATCATAATCTGGCACGACTTGAAAAATATCGAGAACTTGATCGAGCATTTCGCGATGCTGGCCGGTGACCGTCACAAATGACTCAATCTCGTCTTCGTGCTTTTTCAGTTCCAACACGAGCGGTGACATTTTAATTGCCTCTGGCCTCGTGCCAAATACCGTTAATACTTTCACTTTCTTTTTCATGATTGCGCTCCTCCAGTTGACGTCCTATTTCGTTCCAAACAAACGATCTCCCGCGTCTCCCAAACCAGGTACGATGTAGCCCTTCTCATTCAATTTCTCATCCAATGCCGCCAGGAAAATATCAACATCCGGATGTGCCTCCTGCACCGCTTCCACTCCCTCTGGAGCGGCGACAAGACACATCAGCTTTATTGATCTTGCGCCACGCTTCTTCAAGCTGTTAATCGCTTCAACTGCCGAACCGCCTGTGGCAAGCATCGGATCAATCACGATAAACTCTCTCTCCTTGACATCAGCGGGCAGCTTCACATAATATTCAACCGGCTTCAGCGTTTCCGGATCACGATAAAGGCCGACATGCCCGACCCGCGCGGCCGGAATCATCCGTAAAATACCATCGGTCATTCCAAGTCCTGCCCGAAGGATCGGCACTAGTCCTAATTTCTTCCCGGCGATTTTTTTTGAAGCAGCTTGTCCGACTGGCGTTTCCACAGTGACATCCTTCAATGGCAAATCGCGCGTGATCTCAAAGGCCATCAATCCCGCCACTTCATCGACAAGCTCCCGGAACTCCTTTGTCCCGGTTGATTTATCACGTATGTACGTCAATTTATGTTGAATTAAAGGGTGGTCAAATACAAAAACTTTGCTCATCTACTTCGGCTCCTTTTCCGTTCTTTTAACATCACTCTTTGAAAATTCTACTTGAATGACTACTACTTAGCAAGCCGAATCGACAAGAATCTTAAATCAGCTTTTCCTTGAACGATTGCTTCTGTAAAGGCTACCTGTTTGCAAAAAAAGCCTGCATTGCTCATGAGGAACAACACAGGCTGAGTAAATTTTATCCTAAATGCTCGTACATCGGGAATTTGGCCGTTAACGCCGCTACGCGTGAACGTGCTTCTTCCAGCTTCTCTTCATTTTCAATATTCTTAAGCGTTAACGCAATGATCGCGCCGATTTCATCCATTGCTTCTTCATCAAAGCCGCGCGATGTCGCAGCAGCCGTTCCGATCCGGATCCCGCTTGTTACAAACGGGCTTTCAGGATCAAACGGAATTGTATTTTTATTCGTAGTAATTCCAACTTCATCAAGGGCCTTCTCGGCTACTTTTCCTGTCAAGTTAAGGGAACGCAAATCAAGCAAAAGCAAATGATTATCCGTACCGCCTGAGACGAGATTGATTCCTTCGCTGACAAGCTTTTCTCCCAAGCGCTTGGCGTTCGTCTTAATGGCCTGAGCATATGTTTTAAAATCAGGTGACAACGCTTCTCCGAAGGCAACTGCTTTGGCGGCAATCACATGCATGAGAGGACCACCTTGAATTCCCGGGAAAATCGACTTATCAATTTTCTTACCGAACTCTTCTTTGCAAAGAATCATTCCGCCGCGCGGACCGCGAAGCGTCTTATGAGTCGTTGTCGTGACAAAATGGGCGTGCGGCACCGGGTTAGGATGCAGACCTGCCGCTACAAGACCGGCGATGTGAGCCATATCAACCATTAAATAGGCACCTACACTGTCAGCAATTTCACGGAATTTGGCAAAATCGATTTCACGTGGGTAAGCACTCGCTCCAGCGACGATCAGCTTCGGCTTATGGGTCTCCGCCAGCTTTTGCAGCTCGTTATAGTCAAGGCGCTGCGTATCTTTATCGACACCATATTCTACGAAATTATAAAGCACGCCGCTGAAGTTAACCGGACTTCCGTGGGTTAAATGTCCGCCATGAGACAAATTCATTCCGAGGACTGTATCGCCCGGCTCGAGGATCGTAAAATAAACCGCCATATTCGCCTGTGCTCCGGAGTGAGGCTGCACATTGACATATTCAGCACCAAAGATCTCTTTTGCACGGTCTCTCGCTAAATCCTCGACAATATCCACATATTCACAGCCACCGTAGTAACGGCGCCCTGGATACCCTTCCGCATATTTGTTCGTTAACACAGAGCCTTGCGCTTCCATGACTGCCGGACTAACAAAGTTCTCTGAAGCAATCAATTCAATCTTGTCGCGTTGACGCCCCAATTCCTGTTGAATTGCTGCAAATACGTTCGGGTCTTGCTTTTGTAATGACATTCTCCATTCCCCTTCCCAATCCATTAACTTTCGTCATTCGATCAAAAAAACTATTCTTCCGCTTTTATCTTATCACATTTTGAGGTTTATTTCCGTACGAAATCATTCAAATTTCTTTTTTTGTTCACCAAAGTCGCATTTGCTATCCTTCGGCAATCCATCACGGACATAGACAGCCCGGCCACCGCCAATTAATTTCGGTCTTGTCACCGCCATCGTTACATGTGCCGCACCAATCATCTTTACCGAGCCTCTGACCGGAATTGCCACCTTTTTCAAATGCATGCCGATCAATGTATCGCCTATATCAATCCCGGCCTCGCACGAAATTTCTTCGACGAGAACAGGATCGCGCATCTTGCGGAAGGCATACGCCGCCATCGCGCCGCCGGCCTCACGGACCGGGACGGCGGAGACGATCTCATAGCCGCGCGCTCTTGCCGTCTTTCTTTCGACGACAAGAGCGCGATTTAAGTGTTCACAGCATTGAAAGGCAAGCTGGACCCCGGTTTGTTCATGCTGCTGCGCTAAAGCACGATAAATCGCCGCCGCCACTTCCTCGGATCCATTTGAACCAATTTTTGCACCGATAACTTCACTGGTGCTTGTCCCGATGACAAGCAGGACATCCTCCGTTAAAGGCATCGCCTGATGCAAATCCGCCAGCACGTCAAGGACCTGCCGCTCAATCAATTCTGTTGACGCATTCATAAAAGCCTCCTTGATTACGCTTCGTACTCAGTAATCTTGCCAACACGACGTTCGTGCCGGCCTCCTTCATAGTCTGTCTGCAGCCAGATCGTCGCAATTTCACGCGCAAGACCGGCACCGATGACGCGTTCTCCCATCGCCAGAACGTTGCTGTCGTTATGCTCGCGCGTCGCCTTCGCACTAAAGCAGTCATGCACGAGTGCGCAGCGGATGCCTTTCACCTTGTTGGCGGCAATCGACATCCCGATTCCTGTACCGCAAATCAGAATTCCGCGATCAAACTCGCCGCTTGCGACCTTTTCCGCGACCGGGATCGCATAGTCGGGATAATCAACCGATGTATCACATTCACAACCGAAGTCCCGATACTCGATACCAAGCTCATCCATCAACTTTTTGATTTCCTCACGAATTTGAATCCCACCATGATCTGAACCAATTGCTACTTTCATTAAAATCACTCCATCTGCTTCCAAATATTCATCGAGCATAAGAACTTCTCAGAAAGCTCTTTTTATATTGTAAATTTTCCAATCGTCGCTTTCAGCTTTTTCGCCTGTTCAGAAAGCTCATGAGCAGTTCCGGCCATTTCACGAATCACGCTTGACTGCTGTTCTGTCATTGAAGAAATCTCAGTTGAACCGGCTGAAGTTTCTTCGGCAATCGCAGCGACTTCCTGGGATTCATGCGTCGTCTTCTTAATCGATTCCATCTGCCGGTCAATCATCCGCGAAATTTCGGCGATAACAGCGGCAACCTCATGAACCGACCTTTCCACTTCGCTGATCGCTTCGTTTGTTTTTGTTCCATGCTCTGACTGCTCATTTGCCACTTTTACTTGTTCACCGATTTGCTCGACGACATTTTTTACCTCGGACTGGATATTGTGAATCAAGTCTGTAATCCCCTGAACCGCCTGGGCGCTTTCATCAGCCAGCTTCCGCACTTCATCGGCGACAACCGCAAAGCCTTTTCCCTGTTCGCCGGCGCGCGCCGCTTCGATCGAAGCATTTAAAGCAAGCAGATTCGTCTGTCCGGCGATATCGCCCACGAGCGAAATAATATCGCCGACTTCCTTCGCCTGGGTTTCCAGCCTGCCGACAACCGTCAGTGACTTTTCATTATCCTGCGCAAGCTGCTTGATGCCCTGAACGAGAGAATCGACAACCTTTCTGCTTTCCGTTAGCGTATGTACCATTGCCTCTGATGATTCCTTTGATGTATTGGCACGCATTTGTACACTTTCAGCAATTTGCGCCACATCCTCCATCGACTCGGCCGTATTTTGTATTGCGTTCGCCGAATTTTCGGCCCCCTGCGCAATTTCATCCATCGTCAAACCGATTTGCGACGCTTTTGAAGCGGCGATTTCAGAGGCGCTTGTAATTTCATTCACTTTCTTATTTGTTTCATTAAAGTTATCATCAATGTCCTTAACCATATGGCGCAGGCTTCTCAACATTTCGTTGTAAGCAAGCCCGAGCGATCTGATTTCATCATCGGACTTCGATACTTTTATATCGTGCTGGATATTGCCGGCAGCCGCCAGCCGCGCCGCCTGTTCAATTTCTTTAATCGGCTTTGTAATTAATGGCGCGAACAGGTAGCCGAGTACGCCGCTCCAGAACACACCTTTTATTAATGTAAAGACGATAAAGGCCTCGCGACTAATCCCAAGGCTCCCTTCCAACAGATCAGCTAAAACAAAAATAAAAATAGCACTAAACCCAAATGTCACAACGGCTAAACCACTAATTCCAATAACCAGCTTTTTTCTGATGCTGGCCCGATAGCTCTTTTTTTCCCCCACCTCATGTCTCCACCTTTCACAAATTCGCTAGTTTGTGTGTTAACTTGTCCAAGCAGTTCTCAATTTCTTTCGCTGTGTGCCGGTAGTCCTCAAGCGACCCGCCAATCGGATCGACGATATCGACCTCCTCTGACTCGTCATCGACAAATTCCTTCAATGTGTGAACATGTTCACTTAACTCAGGAAAGAGAAGCTGAATGGCCTCTTTGTGAGATCTGGTCATCGTCAGAACAAGGTCCGCCCAGTTCAATAAATCAGCAGACACAGCCTGAGAGGTATGATCCGGCGATATCGCCTTTTCCTCCAGGATCGCCCTTGTTCCGTCTGATGCCGGCATGCTCGGCAATGCATGAATGCCCGCCGACCTCACTTCAACTTCAGCGGTACGGCTGCGCAGCAGGGCTTCAGCCATTGGACTACGGCACGTATTGCCGGTACACACAAATAAAATCTTCTTTTTTAACAAGGCTATCAACTCCTGTTCATCCATCAATATTACTCCCTAAAAACACTTTTCTTTTTCATTTTTCTGTCTAGTTCCATCTTATCACATTCACACTAAAAACGGTACACGGGCGATCGATAAAGCCGGTCTTATATCGGCAAAAACAGCCTGATGCCGAAGCCGATTAAGATGCAGCCGCCCAACAGCTCGCCATAGGCACCGATATAATGCTGAAACCTGCGTCCCATCATTAAGCCGATCCAGGCAAGAAGCATGCTCGCCGCTCCGAACATCACCACGGTGAGCAAGGTTTTCGCTCCGAGCATGCCTAAGCCAAGTCCGGCCGAGAAGCTGTCAAGACTGACGCTCAGCGCAAAAAGAAACAGTCCAAGCCCATGTGGCTTTAACGTCGATTCCTGATTCGCTCTGAAAGCGGAGCTCACCATTTGCAAACCGATCAAAAAAAGCAAGCCGCCGCCAATAAAGGTGGCCAGCATACTAAAATAACTCGATAGCATTTTTCCGGCAGCAACCCCTAACAGCGGCATAATCATATGAAAGATCCCGATCGTAAAACCGATTTGAAAAACTTGCCGCAGCCGCAGCCCCAGCATTCCAAGTCCAAGCGACACCGAAAATGCGTCCATCCCGAGCGCACTAGCCATAATAAATAACGCGACCCATTCGCTCATCCCACCACTCCTCATTACAGACATGCTCTCTCTACTCTATGCACGTCCAAAACCAAACATGTGTAGGAGTGTAAGTGGTGGGGCGGCCTTGCTTACAGCATTCTTCCCGCGGCGGCCTTTTCCAGCCGGTTCATAATCGCAATTCCGACGCCTTCAGCCGGGAACGTTTCTGCATAAATGACTTCCACTGCCGCATGATCGAAGGCGCGTAAGCTCTCATACAAGTCAGCGGCCACCGTTGCCAGGCTGCTTCTTTTTCCACAGGCGATGACGAGATCGGCCTGATAATCGGGCTGACGCTCAATTGTCGTTAGAACGCCGACGCGCTTTCCTTCTGCCTTGGAACGCGCGACCAGTTCCGTAATGCGCGAACGGTCCGGCACGAGCCAGAGCGTGCCGGCAGGGGCATAATGCGTATACTTCATCCCTGGCGACATTGGGGTTTCCTGCTCTGAATGAAGCGCAAGATCGAGGCTAACCGGGCCGATTTCTGCTTCAATTTCCTCCCTTGTTACACCGCCGGGGCGGTAGAGAACAGGTACTTGTCCTGAACAATCAAGGACGGTTGATTCCAATCCGACGCCGGTTTTCCCTCCGTCGACGATCCCGGCAATTTTATGATCGAGATCATGACGAACGTGAGCTGCCGATGTCGGGCTTGGCTTCCCAGATAGGTTGGCGCTTGGCGCCGCAACAGGGACGCCCGCCGCCTGAAGCAACGCGCTGGCGACAGGATGATCGGGCATTCTGACAGCGACCGTGTCGAGCCCTGCTGTTACGCTTGGCGCGACCGCCGTTTTTTTCTTGAAAATGAGTGTCAGCGGTCCCGGCCAAAAGCGGGCAATCAGCCTTTCCGCCTGTGGTGATACATCCGTCACCAGCTGATCGAGCTGTTGACGCTCGGCAATATGCACGATCAGCGGATTGTCGCTCGGCCGGCCCTTGGCCGCAAATATTTTCCGGACGGCCTGTTCATCGAAAGCGTTCGCCCCGAGACCGTAAACCGTCTCTGTCGGGAAGGCGACAACCTCTCCTTTTTTTATCCACATCCCGGCTTCGTTTATTTGCGCCTTTGTTCGCTCCTGATTGATATTTTTATCCACAATCCAATACTCCGTATGTTCATAACTCACATTTCATCGCTCCTATCCTCTCCATTTTGCAGAGGATGATTGCGGATGTCAATCAGACGCTGTTTTTTCAGCAAAAAAACCGCCAAATCAAGACATTTGGCCATTTACCTGTTTTTCCCTTTTTCCTTCCTGTCTTAATTGGTTAAAATGAAAAAAACAAGTTATCCACTCCTGTGGATAACTTGTTAATAAGTTATACTAATTCACATGCCCATAGCTTTGTATCAAGTCCGATGTTGCGCTGATAATGAGCCGAAGCCTGAACCGTCTCAGGCACTTCCTTCTCCTTCACTTCCCGAAAACCGAGCTGTTGAAACAACGTATTTGTTCCTTTTGAGCAAAGATAGATTTTATCAAGCTCCTGCTCCTTGGCATATTGCAACACGAGTTGCAAAAACTCCAAGGTCAGCTGTGCGTTCCAAATATTTGAATCGAGGACGAGTGAACGTAAAAGCCCGTCCCGTTCGTACTGTTCAATGCCGACCGTGCCAATGAGCTGGTTCTCCTCATTTAACACGACGAGAAATCCGTCCAGGTTCTGCTCGATGCCGTCTTCACGCAATCCCGCTTTCGCAATCAGATACTGAATGGAAAGCAAATCCTTCGCTTCAGCTCTCCGAACGACGATGCTCATGCCTTTCACCCTTTCATCATCTGCTTACTAGAGCTATATGCATGGCTTGTACACATTATGCCTGTTCAGAAGAAAAGATCCGGTCAAAGAGACTTGAAAATAACTCGACAACAAAGAATGCAACCTCGACTTCATCTTCCGCTTCCTCTTCCTGCTCACTTTCACTTCCGGTATCCTGTGCGCTTTCTACCGCTTCCCCGTTGGCCATCTCCAGAAAACAGAGCGGCGGAAATAAGACACACCACCAATTCTCTCCTTTTCCTTCACCGAGGGTAATGAGCACAGCATCATAAACACCCGCTGGATAAACAAGATTCCCATACAGCTTCGTCGGAAACTGAACGTCGGTAAATTCAACATGATACGTCTGCTCAAGACCGGCCCGCTCCAGCTCTTCGGCAACGATCTCTTCAATCGCCGATAGATTGGACGAAATGACGTCCTTCGCTTCCTCCACACTATCAAGTTCAACGGCCCATTCGCTGATCGCCTCGTTGACCTGGTCGCGAATCGCCCGCTTTACCGCCTGATCACCGATTGCGTCGCTGTTGCCGAGAATTCGTAAACGAATCGCCTCTTCGGCACTGATCTCCTGATGCAATGTGGCAACAGCCTTAGCGCTTTGCTCCTCCCAGCTCAATACTAGGACAAATAACGAGAATAATAGATAAATAATAACTGTTGGTTTCATTTGAAGCACCACCCTTTCAACACCCATTGTCGCCAGGGTCGTGCTTCTTTAAACCTATCAGTCTTCGACAAAAAACCTAGCCGCTTTTAGCGCAGCTGCCCGTAAGCGAGCACGATCCGCTCTTTTCCGTTGATATCGCGGCGGATTTCTGTCTCTGCTATTGGAAAAGCTTGCTGCAGCATCTCTCTAACAGCCTCGGCCTGACCGACGCCGACTTCAAAAGCAATGATTGCTTCATCCTTCACAACAGCGGGAAGCCGGCTGACCATCCGACGATACAGAACAAGGCCGTCGTCTCCACCGAACAGGGCGAGATGAGGCTCGTGCTCTTTGACATGAACAGCCAGCTCCTCTTCCTCTGCCAGTGGAATATAAGGTGGATTGGAAACGACAATATCCATTCTTAGCTCACGCTCAAACAGGGGCTCCAGCAAATCACCGTGTAAAAACGAAACAGAAGCGCCAAGCTCGGTGGCATTTTTTTTGGCAACCGTTAAAGCCGCTTCAGAAATATCAACCGCGTACAGGTTAAGCTTCGGATCTTCCATTGCAAGGGTTATAGCAATCGCCCCACTGCCAGTGCCAATATCGGCGACCGTCACGCGGCGATCGGCAAAATATGAAGCCTTAAGCCCGAGAACAGTTTGAACGAGTTCCTCCGTTTCCGGCCGGGGGATCAGAACATCGGAATTCACCGTAAACCGGCGGCCATAAAACTCTTCGTACCCGATTAAATGCTGAACGGGAATCCCTTCCACATGGCGGGCGAGATCCTGTTTCAGCCTCGTTAGCAGTTCATCGCTAACAGGATCGTGCAATCTCATCAGTAGCTGCGCCCGGTCAATTTGTAAATAATGGCGGAGCAGCCACTCCGCAACAGGCTGCTCCAATGATCGTTGCTCCAAAAAAGAAGAAGCCCAGCGAAGGGCCTCATGCAGTGTCATTGTCTTCATTTATTGCTCCGCCCGCTTCATCGCGTCCGCCTGCTCTTCGACAATCAGCGCATCGATGATTTCATCGAGCTTTCCTTGCAGAATTTGTTCAAGCTTTTGCAAGGTCAAACCGATGCGGTGATCTGTCACCCTGCTTTGCGGAAAATTATACGTGCGGATCCGCTCGGAGCGGTCGCCTGTTCCGACAGCCAGCTTCCGATTCTCATCGTATTCCGCCTGAACCTCGCGCTGGATCTTGTCATAGACACGGGCGCGCAGCACCTTCATCGCTTTTTCCTTGTTCTTGATCTGTGACTTTTCATCCTGACAGGAGACGACCGTCCCTGTCGGAAGATGAGTAAGCCGGACGGCAGACATCGTCGTATTCACACTTTGTCCCCCCGGTCCACTTGAGGCAAAGGTGTCGACGCGAATATCCTTCTCATGAATTTCAACTTCGACCTCTTCCGCCTCTGGCAAAACAGCAACCGTTGCCGTCGACGTGTGAATCCGCCCGCCTGATTCGGTTTGCGGTACGCGCTGGACACGATGGGCGCCATTCTCATACTTCAGCTTTGAATATGCCCCAGCTCCGTTGACGGTGAAAATAATTTCCTTATAGCCGCCAAGCTCGGTCGCCGTCGCCTCAATCACCTCTGTTTTCCAGCCTTGTGATTCAGCATAGCGGGAATACATTTTATAAAGATCCCCGGCAAAAAGTTGGGCTTCATCGCCCCCGGCAGCTCCGCGGATTTCGACGATAACGTTCTTATCATCATTAGGATCCTTCGGCAATAGAAGTACTTTAAGACGCTCTTCCAGCTCCTGCTTGCGTGCAGACAGCTCATCAATCTCTTCCTTGACCATCGCATACATCTCGTCATCAAGCTTCTCTTCCAGCATCGCCCGGGCATCCTGGTGCTGGGCCACCACTTCTTTATATTCCCTGAAAGCCGCTACCGTTTCCTGCAAATCAGCCTGTTCCTTCGAATACTCGCGCAGCTTCTTTGAGTCATTTATAATATCAGGATCACTTAATAGCTCGTTCAGTCGATCATAACGATCCTCTACTGATTGTAATCGCTCTAACACGGTTTTCACCTCATTACCTATTTCCAGTCCATAACAGTCTAATTATAGTATACCGACGGGACCTGGTCAATGTGAGCTCCGTTTCGTCCAGGAAAAGATTTTCGCTTAGCTTACGTAAAGAGAGGGAATACTACATAGACGATTCTGACCATAGGAAAGAGGTGCCGAGATGAACTACGTGATTATTGGCGGAGATGCCGCGGGGATGAGCGCCGCGATGCAAATAGTCAGACATGACCCGACGGCCAGCGTGACGACGCTTGAAATGGGTGACGATTATTCGTACGCGCAGTGCGGGCTACCTTATTTGATTGGCGGCCTGATCGACGATCCAGCCAAGCTCGTGGCACGCAGTGTCGAAACATTTCGCAGCAAATACAAGATTGACGCACGCACCCGCCATGAGGTGACCGGGATTGACCCATCGGCAAAGCGCGTCTTCGGTGAACAATTTGACCTTACATATGATAAGCTGTTGATCGCCACAGGAGCCCGGCCATTCCTGCCTTCATGGGATGGAAAGAACTTGGCTGGCGTCCATACATTGAAAACGATTCCTGACGCTAAGCGGCTGCTCGATGAACTGAAGCAGGATGTGGACCATGTAGTGATTATCGGCGGGGGCTATATCGGACTGGAAATGGCCGAAAATTTCGTCGCCCGCGGAATGCAGGTAACAATCGTTGAACGTAATTCCCAGCTGGCAACGATCTTTGATCCCGATCTGGCCGAACATATTCATGCCGAGGCAGAAAAAAACGGAATCCGGCTCGTGTTCGACGAGGAAGTTCAGGCGTTGCACGGTGAAAAACGGGTCGAGGCGGTCGTTAGCGAGAAGCAGACGCTTCCGGCCGATCTCGTTCTTGTTGCGATTGGCGTTAAACCGAATACTGAGTTTGTAAAAGGGAGCGGAATCGAGCTGAGCGAAAACGGTGCGATTAAAGTAAATGCCTTTATGGAAACAAGCCTCGCTTCGGTTTATGCCGCCGGCGACTGCGCGACTCAGTACCATCGGTTGAAGGAGCGTGATGATTACATCCCGCTTGGAACCCACGCCAACAAACAGGGCCGTATTGCCGGTATGAATATGAGCGGTAGACCGAGAAGCTTTAAAGGGATTGTAGGAACCTCGATCGTAAAATTCTTTTCCCTTACCCTGGGACGAACCGGGCTTTCCAAACGTGAAGCCGAGCAGCACGGCATCCCCTATCAAGCAGTCACCGCCGAGCTCCCCCAGCATGCCTCCTATTACCCGGGAGCCGAGAAGCTGCTGGTCCGGCTTTTGTACCAGCCGAACACCGGACTGCTACTCGGCGCACAGCTGATCGGACGGGACGGTGTCGATAAACGGCTCGATGTGCTCGCCACTGCTCTTTACCACGGCATGACGTTGCAGGAGCTTGAAGACCTCGACCTCGCTTACGCCCCGCCGTACAACGGCGTATGGGACCCTGTGCAGCAGACGGCGCGCCGCAAGTAAGAGGTTCTTTGACCGCAGTCAAAACCGGATCGGCCCCGGCTCGTACCGAAGCCACACACTTAAGGGCTGGACAAATATTGGCAATGGCTTCACACGCCACAAGCCCGTTGTGAGAAACCCACTCACAACGAGGCCACTGAAAAACTTCCTTTTTCGTAACTCGAAGAAGAGTAATGGCTCCGCGCGTTGCGCGCCTTGCTTAGAGGAACCCACTCGCAGCAAGGCTTTCAAAATCAGGCAACGGTTACGCTCATCACTAAAAAGCTGTTGAAAAAGTAAAAATCGTACTTTTTCAGCAGCTTCCGCTCATTGCTTAGAGGCCGGGCAAAAGGGTAAAAAAACACCCTTTTGTCCGGCCTCGCTTCTATTCCCGAATATGCACCTGATAACGAGGAATCTGCTGCTGCAATGCCTTTTTCAGCTTGGTCATTTCCGCTTTTTTCTGCTGCTCGTCAAGCTGCGGCGGCGGAGTCACCCTTACATAAGCATGGCTGCCGGCAATCATGACCATTCCCATTTCAAAGCCAAACTGGTCGTGAATGACTTGATGAATAATCGATTGGTCGTTGCCGAGGTTTTGCCGTTCATTGGTTAATGTCCGAAAACTGGCGCTCGTTGTGTTTTCCTCGCCGCGATGAGAATAGGTCGGCCGTTGCCGGACGCCACTATGCATCATCGGACCGGGTCCGAACAGACCGTAGAGGACATTTCCTTCAGGAGCAAGAGCCGAGACAGCCTGTCCCTGCTCTCCACCACCCTGGCCCGCGCAGCCGACAAGCAGTAATGTAGCCAGCAGAACCGCCTTTGCTTTTTTCATCTTCAAACACCTCCATGCTGCCTACAGTGAGGCTGCATGATTAGGGTGCCCTATCAAGCCTGATTCTCTCTGTCAGTTTCGCCCAAAGGTGGATTGCGATAGCACTTGCGGCAGACCGGATAGTAGGACTCATTGCCGCCAATTTTAATTTGCTCGCCGGTGTAAACGGGCTTATTATTCTCGACGCGCAACGCCATGTTCGCTTTGCGCTCGCAAAACCAGCAGATCGTTTTCATTTCTTCAATTTTATCAGCGTAAAGCAGCATATACTTGCTGCCTTCAAACAGTTCATTTTGGAAGTCGTTTTTCAAGCCGAAGCCCATCACCGGAATGTCCAGTTCATCGACGATCCTCGTCAGCTGGATGATATGGTGCTTATTCAGAAACTGACACTCATCAACAAGCACGCACGCCGGTCTGCGCTGCAAGTCGCTAATGTATTCAAAAATGTCTGTATCGGTAAAAATCGGCACGGCTTTACGTCTGAGACCGATCCGGGAAGAGACATAGCCTACTTCATCGCGCGTATCAATCCCCGACGTTAAAATGACGACATGCTTATTTTGCTCTTCGTAATTATGAGCCACCTTCAAAATTTCAATTGATTTCCCACTGTTCATTGCCCCGTATTTAAAAAATAATTGCGCCAAAATAAATCTCCCTTGCTATAAGTTTTCCCCTTACCTGTCATGATGACCATGCAAAATTATAGCAGGTTTAGCAAACAGTTGAAAGTTCAAAACGAACTGTTTCAGCGGGAGAAGTTACCAATCGATGCGGCGATGTTTTGCCGCCAGAGACCGAGGCCCACCGTAAAGCATTCGATCACCGCATCAGTAAGCGCCACAAACGAGCTTCATTCGCCATCCCAGCGCCGGAATAAGCGGGCGTCAATATCAAATTGGTCAAGTGCCTTCCCGATCGTCTGATTGACAAGATCATCAATCGTTTTTGGCTTATGATAAAAGGACGGAACCGGGGGCAGGATGACGCCACCCATTTGCGTAATGAGCGTCATATGCTGTAAATGACTTAGGTTAAAGGGCGTTTCCCTGACGATCAACACGAGCTTCCGTCTTTCCTTCAGTTGAACATCGGCCGCTCTTGTAATCAGTTCATCGTTAAAGCTGTTGGCAATCGCCGATAACGTTTTAATTGAGCAGGGAGCGACGATCATTCCGTCGACCTTGAAAGAACCGCTGGAGATCGCCGCGCCAATTTCTTCCTGTCCGTAGACTGACGTCGCTAAAGCGCGGACGTCTTCGACTGTATAATCGGTTTCATATTCAATTGTTTGCTTTGCCGCATTACTGATAACAGCGTGACTTTCAATTCCTAGCTTTTGCAGTACTTCAAGCGTTCGAATCCCGTAAATGGCTCCACTCGCTCCGGATATGCCGACGACAATTTTTTTCATATTAGCCTTCCTTGTCTGTCTTTTGTTTTCTTTTGCGTAAATAAGCCTGATAATCCTCGACTGTATCAATATCCTCAGGGAGCCGCGCCGTTACGTGCAGACTGTGCACGAGCTCCTGATACTCGCGAATCAGCTGCCGCGCTCCCTGATCTCCCGTTACCGAAAGCAACTCTGGAAATAATTCCTTAGAAAAAAGAACCGGATGAGAACGGGCTGTCTGATAGACCGTCTGAATAATTGGATAGCGGCGCTTTTCGTAAAGCTCAATCAGCTGATCGAGAGCTGCCTGCCCAATATCAGGCTGATCACCAAGTAAAATGACCGCCGCTTCCCCATTCTGCTTCTCGACATATTGAATGCCGACTTTCAAGGAAGAGCTCATACCAGCCTGGGATTCGTCATTGGCAAGAGTGACAAGCGGTAAATCGGCAACAGCGGTGGCGACAGCAGGCACATCTGCATTATAAACGAGCAGGACACCTGTTGCCTTTGCCCGGCAGGCTGCCGCCGCTACCCTCGTAATAAGCGGCTTCCCGTTCGGTAACGGGAGAAGCAGCTTCGGCTCTCCCATCCGCCGCGAGTAGCCGGCCGCTAAAATGATGATCCAAATTCTTTTCTCACTCATAGCTCCACCTCATATGGGCGATTGGCTGATCATGTTTTCCTTTTTGAAAGGCGATCAGCTCACTAAGGATACTGACAGTAATTTCTTGGGGAGAAGAGGCGCCGATCTCCAGTCCGACCGGAGAATACAGCTTCGCAAGCCATTTTTTATCAATTCGCAGCCCCGCCGCCTCCAGCCGCTCGAGCAGCATTTTGATCCGCCCGCGCGATCCAAGCACACCGAGAAACGGGAAGGACAGCGGGAGCAGCTGATGCAAGGCAAGCTGATCGAGCTCCAGATTATGAGTCATCAAAATACAGTATGTAGCTGCATCAGGCCGCAGCGCGGCAAACTCTCCCCTGGCGATTAAAACCGTTTCATACTGGTCAAAATACGATCGCAGGTAGGCCTCACGGTGATCGACGACAGAAACACGCCAATCGAGCTCATACGCCCCCTTTGCCAACAGTGCTGCATCGGGTCCTGCGCCGATAATCATCAGGCGTGGCTGCGGGGTAACCGCTTCATGAAACAGCGTAACTGCGACGCCATCCAGTTCTGTCTCCTGTAGCGCCCGCGCCGCTGTCCCGCTTTGTCCGCCCGCGGTGCGCCAATGGCTTCCCGGCGGATAACGCTCCTCATTCGCCGATGCCACCACCGTCGTGCACACATACGGTTCATCTGTCGTTAACCGCCGACCAAGCTCCTCAGCAAGCTGGCTTGCCCCCTGCCAATCACCGATCGGATCAAATGGCTGAAGTAGTACGGTAATGATCCCGTTACAGCCTACCCCGAGCCCCCACACTTCCTCTTCCGACCAGCGAAAGTCATAAGTAAGCTTCTTCGGATGATTTGATTGAAGTACACTCCGCGCATGAGCAGCCAGATCAGGCTCGACGCATCCCCCGCTAATTATCCCGGTTACCTCTCCGTCGGGATCAATTACAGCGCGCGCTCCTTCACGGCGGTAGGCAGAGCCTTTCACATCAATAATGGTGGCCAGGACGGTACGTTTTTTTTCATGTAAGGCATCGTTCAACTTTTGATAAACATCTCTCATCCCGTCACCTTCAATTTCTATTGATCACTCGGGCGCTAAGACGCCGCTGCACGGCTGCAACATGGCTCTTTCGTTCAGAAGACACCAGCAGCCATCCAGATTTCAAGTGCTTCAAGACATTCAATCGCGGTCGTTAGCCAAGCGCCAAACAGCCTCCGGATTTAGCGGTAATGACCGGCCCCGCTTTCCTATTGCCTGGGCAATTGCGTTAGCAATCGCTCCCGGCACCGGATCAATCGCGACTTCGCCAACTGATTTCGCACCGAACGGACCATGCGGATCGTAGCCGTCGATAAAGGCAATTTCAATTGGCGGTATGTCCGCCGCCCCAGGCATCCGGTAATCCATGATCGTCGGATTTTGCACTCTTCCTTCCTTCACCTTCAGCTCCTCCATTGTCACCCAGCCGATTCCTTGCGCGACCGCCCCATAAACCTGGCTTTTCGCACCGACTTCATTAATGATTGTGCCGGAATCGTGGACAGCCCAGTAGCCAACGAGCTTCACCCGGCCTGTATCCGGATCGACTTCCACCTCAGCTACATGGGCGGTGAACGGATAGTTTGGCGATGGATGGCCGTAATACGTCTTATCCGGCCGATCGGTGTCCGGACTGTACGTCGCCCTGACGGAGAGCTGGTCGCCGGCATGCAGACCGCGATAGTTTGCCGCAAGTTCCTTCAATGTCAGGACACGATCGCCTGCTTGAATACCATCGTGACAGAACACGCCCTCTTCTCCTGTCGTCTCCTTCACGAGCTCCAGCATTTTCTTCTTCAGTTCCTTTGCGGCCAGTTGAACAGCGTTGCCTCCCATGACCGTACTGCGCGAGGCGAGCGTGCCGATACCGAACGGATTTCGTTCCGTATCACCGGACTTAACGAGAATTTGATCAACGCTGATTCCCAGCTCTTTTGCGGCGATAGTGGCATACGTTTGCGTCATCCCCTGGCCAAGCTCGATTTCCCCTGTCTGGACGATCAGCTCCCCGGCAGAGGATAGCGTGATGACGGCTGTCGAGCCTTCAAAGCGCGGATCAATTCCGCGGAAGCCGGATACATGGTTGCCAAGCGCCATGCCGAGACCGCGGTTAGGCGGCAGGTCTTTCTTCCGCTCCCAGCCCGAGATTTCCTTCACTTTCTCAATACATTGATCGAGCTTACAGCTGTCCAATTGATAGCCGTGAATCGTCACATCCTTTTCACGGACAATGTTTTTCATTCTAATTTCACTCGGGTCCATTTCCAATGCTTCCGCCAGCTCGTCAATAATGCTCTCAACAGCAAACAGCATTTCGGCGTTGCCGAAGCCACGCATACAAGTCGTTGGACTGATGTTCGTATAGCATAAATGCCCTTCGGCACGGACGTTCTGGAAATGATAGACGCCGTCCGGTCGCGTGCAGGCTGTGGCGACAATATTTGGACTCCAGTAAATACGTGCTCCGGCATTGGCATAGACGATGGCATCCTTGTAGACAAAGCGCCCTTCCTCGTCAGCGCCGATTTCAACCTCCATCTTGAGCGGAACGCGCGGATGGGCGCTGATCATATCCTCTGTACGATTTAAGACGATCTTTACCGGGCGGGCGGCGGCCTTGCTTAATGCGCACGCAATTAAATGCATTTTCAGCACATATTTCGAGCCGAAAGAGCCGCCGATGGGCGGAATGATGATTCTCACTTTATCCTCAGGCAAGCCAAAGGCCGCGGCATAGGTTTCTCGGGCCAAATAAGGGATATGCGAGCCGGCCCACAGCGTGATGCCATCTTCCTCCGTCCAGCTGGCAATCGCAGCGATTGGCTCAAGATGTCCTTGATAAATCGGATTGATGACATAGGTTCCGCTACGGACGACCGCCGCTTGTTCCTTCCCGGCTTTTACGTCGCCGCGCTCCAGTTGAAGATGCATCGGCCGATTACTCGGCGCACTGTTGTGCAAAACAGGTCCGTTTTCCTGCATCGCCTCGTCAACGTCAAAAATCGCCGGAAGTTCTTCATATTCGACTTCAATTGCCTCTAACGCCGCCTCAAGAGCTGCCTTCGACTCGGCCGCGACCGCAGCGACTTCATCGCCGATAAAAAGCACGCGCTCCTCCGCTAAAATATTCCAATCCTTGAAACGCGTCGGCCCAAACGGCTGATGCGGGACATCATCGGCTGTAATGACAGCTACGACGCCGTCGATCGCTTTCGCCTTTGTTGTATCGATCCGGACAATGTTGGCATGCGGATGCGGACTGCGCAAAATCCCACCAACGATTTGACCCGGTAAATTCATATCCTCAATAAATTTTGTTTTCCCGCTCATCTTGTTCATATGAGCATGGGGAGATTTAAGATTGGAGGTCATGAGCCTTCTCCTCCTTGTTCAATACTTTCTCAACCGCCTGGAAAATACTTTGGTATCCTGTACAGCGGCATAGATTATTTTTCAGCGCCGCGCGGACATTGCCGGCAAATTGTTCAGGCTTTTGGATGTAGGCAGATAAGGTCATCATAATCCCTGGAGTGCAAAAGCCGCACTGCACGCCGCCCGTTTCCATCATCGCCTCGCTCAAATGCTGAAAGGTCTCTGTTTCGGCGACCCCTTCAATCGTTTCAACTTCCGTTCCTGCCACAGCAGCGACCGGGAGAATACATGAAATCATCGGTTTCCCGTCGACCATCACGGTACAGGCCCCGCACTCCCCGGTCTGACAGCCAATCTTCGTTCCTGTTAAACCGGCCTCTTCACGGATATAACTGACAAGCGGACGGGTAGGATCACCATTCCAGCTTTTTTCCTGTCCATTTATCCGAAGCGCTATATTCTGCTTGCTGTCCATTGTTGCCTCCTTCTATGATCCTTGTCTGCTTATGTGTCCAAGAGACTGGAATCAAACACTTCATCCTTCGTGAAGGTTCTCGAGATAAGCCCGTCTTCTTTCAAATATTGCATAAAGCTTTCGATTTGCGCCCAATTCCGCTTCAGTCCATAAGGCCAGATGTCGTCGCCAAGCAGCTTGGCCGACCTCTCGGCAGCTTCCCATAAAAACGGCGCCGATGTTTCGTTTTTCACCGTTTCAAATAGGCGAAGCTGCGCTTGCTGCTTTTCCTTCAAGAACAATTCATAGACCTGCTTTGCCAGCTGGGGATCGTTTTCAACAGCTTCCTTGCGCAACGAAACGAGATGCATGATTGGAAAAATGCCGGTGCGCTCATAGTAGTCACGCTCGACTGTCCAGACATCGGGAATGAGACGGCGGATTTCTCCCCCTTCTCCGGAAAGGGAAAAGTATTCCGCCGGCGGTCGTCTTGCTGTCATAATCGCATCGACTTCACCATCAACCAATGCCTTGAAAATATCGCCTGATTCAGCCCGCTCCGCCGGGGTATCAACAGGGATCCGCTCTGGACGGTATGTCACCCAGTTCAGTTCCTCCGTCGCAACATTCCATTCATGACGGAAGTAGGCGCGCACCCAAACCGCTGCTGTCATTTGATATTCAGGTACCCCGAAGCGGCGTCCCTTCAATTCGCTAGGATGCTGCCATGGCGCGTCAGAGCGGACATAAATTGCATTATGCCGGAAAGAACGCGACAGAAAAACCGGGATCGCCGTCAGCCGCGTTTCACCTTTGCTAAGACCGATTAAATAAGAGGCAAGCGACATTTCAGCGATGTCGTAGCTTGCTTCCGATACTTGCTTTTCAAAGATCTCCTCGACCATCGTGCTTTTAAGCTCAAGGTCATAATCAGCCAGCGCTGCCTGACCGCTGATGATGGATTGGGTCCGGTCGCTTTTTGAAACGGCAAGACTTAATGTTTTTTTCATGCTTCTCCCCCCGCCTTTGCTGTAAGCTTCATCAATGCTTTTTTGACGAACACCTTGACCATTTCCTTCCGGTATTCGGCACTTGCTCGGACATCGGTAATCGGATGACAGGCATTGGCATAGAGCCGGGCAATGTTCATGATCGCTTCCTCGGTCAGCTCGATCCGGTTCAGCTCATCACTGTTCAATGTCACAACTGTGGCATTAGCAGCCCCGACAGCGATCTTGATCCATTCCTTCTCTGCGCCGCTTCCTTTTACGACCGCGGCTACCGATACTAATGAAATATCTGTTCCGCCCCGCTGGTCATGACGCAAAAATGTTTGCGGGACACCGGCGACCTCGTGCGGGATTAAAACGCCGGTAATCATCTCATCATCCTGAAGAACCGTTGTCTTCGGTCCAGTGACAAAGTCAGCGGCCGCGACTTTTCTCGTGCCAGAACGACTCGCCAGTGTTAACACAGCCCCATAGGCGATTAATGGCACGATCATATCCGCCGCTGGGGAAGCATTGGCAAAATTACCGCCAATCGACGCACGGTTTTGAATCTGCCAGCCGCCGACGACTTGACATGCTTCACGGAGTGCGGCGAGTCCTTCTGTCACCGGACTTTGCCACAGTTCTGCCGCTGTTACTGCTGCGCCAATTTCAATTCCTTCCGCCGTCTGCTCAAGACGCCGCAGCTCGGGGATATGCTGAATATCGAGCCACGCTCTGGCCGGGCTCTGCTTCTTTCTCGCTTCCCAGTTTACGAACAAGTCGGTTCCCCCGCAGACAATCGTCGGCTGCTCTTCAGCAAGAAGTGCAAGTGCTTGTTCCAAATTATCCGGTCGATACCACATACTTCTTCACCGCCTATTCGATTGCTGTCGTTAAATCCTTCACCCAAGGTCGTGCGGCTAAAGGTTCGATTTTTTGTTCACTGTTCTCTTCCGCCCGGATGCTGCACAAGTAGCCGGCCTTACCATCAACGACGGCCATGCACTCTTTGCAGGCGTTGGCTGACCGGCAGGAATAGCGGACAGCCAAAGTCGGATCCTTATGCTCCCTGATCCAGAAAATGGCATCAAGCAGACTCATTCCTTCGACAAAAGGAACCTGGTACGTTTCTTCATGCTTCCCTTCTTGTTCGCTTCCGCGAGTGATGTGCAATGTAATCTCTGCCATATGTACCTTCCTCCTTTTATTCCATCTCCACTTTATTGAACGTCCATTCTCCTGCCTCATTAAGCGTAAATAATGAACTGTATGCTTTATCAAGCTGCTCCGGATAGTCAAGTCTGACGTGAGCGCCCCGTGTTTCCTTACGTTCGATCGCTCCTTGAATGATCGCCTTCCCTAACCGGGCCATATTGACCGCTTCGATCTTTTCCACCAGCGAAAGCGCGTAGCTGTTTTGCGGCGCCAGTGCCACCTCTTTCACTTCAGCTTCCACTTTTTCAATTTCGCCAAGTGCCTGCTGCAGCTCCTCTTCTGTTCTTAACGGACCGGAACCTTTCCAAAGAATTTTCTGGATTTTTCGTCTCAGCCCAAGAATCGACTCCTGATCCTTTTCCACTTTCTCCGGATACCAGAACGACTGAAGCTGCGCCCATTCCTGTTCCAATTCTTTCTTTACAATCTCATCCTCACGCTGCTGCAAGTCCTTCGCCGCTGTTTCACCAGCAATTCTTCCCGTCACCAGTGCTTCTGTAATCGCGTTGCCGGACAGACGGTTCGCCCCGTGCATTCCATAAATCAGTTCGCCGCAGGCAAGCAGATTTGGCACTGTTGTTTTCATTGCCTTATCCACTTTAACCCCACCGAGCATGAAATGAGCCATCGGCGCAACCTCAACCATTTGCTTCGTCAAATCAACGCCCTGCGACTTCAAAATCTCGATCACCGGTCCGAAGCCTTCTTTCAGCTTCTCCTCCGGAACCATCCGGAAATCGAGATAAGCTCCGCCATGCTCCGAGCCTCGTCCGGCTTCGACCTCTTTGAAAATCGCATAGCTTGTTAAATCTCTCGTCGCCGTGTACTTCCCGGCCACTTCCCCATTATAGCGCTGCATAAATTCCTCATGCTCGCCATTTAACAGCCTTCCTCCAAGTTTATAGCGGAATGGGTCCCACATAATTGGATCAATTCCGACTAATGGTGGAAACAGATGAGCAATCGGGAAGAACTGCACCATTTCCATGTCACGCAATTCACCACCGGCTTCTGCCGCTAACATAAAGCCGTCCCCGGTCATATTCGATGACGCACTGTTACGCTCGTACACTTCCGTCAGCCCACCTGTCGCCAAAATGACCTGTGAAGCGGAAATGCTGATCGGTACCATATCCTCCATCGAAAAGCCAACCGCCCCGACAACACGGCCTTCGTGTTTCACCAGGCGGGTAATCATGACGTTTTTCAGGCGGGTGATCTTTTCATCCTTCCAAATCGCCCGCTTTAATCCGTTTGCCGTCGCACCACCCGTATTTAAAATATCGACATAGACACAGCGGCGCTTCGAATGACCTGGCGAGACAACCTGCGAGCGCTTTCCGTCTTCCGTTCGCGCCCATTTCACGCCGTAGCCCTCTACCTCATTGATCACTTCAGGGCCTCTTTCAACAATCGCTCTAATAATCTCAGCATCACCTAAACCGCGGCTTCCGTCCATCGTATCCTCAAAATGAAGCTCTGTGCTGTCCTCTTCGGCCTCACCTAATGCAACAGCCACTGTCATCTGGGCAATAATCGTTGCTCCGCCCCGGCCGATCAAGCTTTTGTCGGCAATGATGACATTCGCTCCTTCATCCGCCGCAGCCCGCGCGGCCATCATTCCGGCCGCTCCTGATCCGACGACTAATACATCTGTTTCATAGTTGTTTGCTGTCATCATATTCGCTCCTCAGTTTATTTTTCTTTGCCAATTGCTTGCACGGTAATGTCAGCCTGCTCAAGCTCCTGCTTAATTTTCTTCGCATAGGCCAGGGCGTTCGGTCCGTCGCCGTGAATACAGATCGTTTCGGCAAGAATCGAAATATCTTTATTTTGCTGGCAACGTACTTTCTTTTCTTTCACCATGCGAATGACCTGCTGCACCGATTCCGCTTCGCTCTCAATCATCGCATTCGGCAGGCGCCGCGATGTTAGCGTCCCGTCCTCCTGATATGTGCGATCAGCAAAAACTTCACTGCCAGTTCTTAAGCCGATCCGTTCTCCCGCTTTTAACAGCTCCCCATTCGCAAGACCGAATAAAATGAGTTCTGGGTCGACCTTGTAAACTGCCTCGGCAATCGCCTCCGCCAAATCCTTATTAACGGAAGCCATATTGTATAAGGAACCGTGTGCCTTAACATGCTGCATTCTGGCCCCTTCTGACTTAACAAAGCCGTACATCGCACCAATCTGATAGACAACAATATCGTACGCTTCCTGCGGGGAAATATCCATATCTCTCCGGCCAAAGCCAATTAAATCCTGCAGGCCCGGATGCGCTCCAATCGCGACATCGTTCTCAAGCGCCAGCTTGACCGTCTTCCGCATCGTCGTCGCGTCTCCGGCATGAAAGCCGCAGGCGATGTTAGCAGAAGTAACATATTTTAAAATTTGTTCATCCGTTCCCATCTTATAAGCGCCAAAACTCTCACCCATATCACAGTTTAAATCGACTACACTCATGTTGACATCCTCCTTGAATTTGGAATGGTAAAAATTTTCTACAAACTCGGGGGCACCGCTCCTGCTAAAGAGTGGTCTTCCCCTGTTAGATCATTAGGTATCGATTACTTTATTCCTTTATTATATAATCGCACACCTTGCTTTAATTGTTCAAAGTTTAATTCCTGTTCAAGTAGCAGGAGCTGAGCTTCCTCAAGTGACACTTCTTTAAAACGGACCTCCGCTCCCAGATTTAATTGAGCCATCACCGGCAAATCGACGGTAATCACCTGGGCGATTTTGTGATAGCCGCCGGTTGTCTGGCGATCGGCCATCAGCACAATCGGATTGCCGTCTGACGGAACCTGGATGCTGCCGAAGGTCACCGCCTCGGACAATAATTGCTCCTTATGCTTCAAGCGCAAGGGCGGTCCCGCGAGTCGGAACCCCATCCGGTCTGATTGTGGCAGCACTTTAAACGGCTCACGGTAAAAGGCGTCGATACTCTCCTGCTCGAAGCTGTCGGCCTGCATCCCTTTTACGACACGAATAAGCGGATTCGTTTCGTAGGAAGGCCTGATATAGCGGAAGAGCGGCAATGTTGCTTCACAAAACGGCTCCTCGCCTGCTCTTTGCTTTAATGCCTCCAGCCTGTCCTGCCGGTTCGATTTCCTTATGTAAAGCTGGTCATTCGCTTTCAGCGCACGACCTTCGAAGCCACCAATTCCAGCCCTTAAATAGGTCGAGCGGCTGTTCATCACCTCAGGTATATCATATCCACCAGCAACCGCTAAATACGCTCTCGTCCCGTGCTTCGCCGCGCCGAACGACAAGGTTGTCCCTTTTTTCACAAAGACAGCCCTCCACATCGGCACCGGCTTTTTCTCAACCATTGGCGACAGATCAGCGCCGCAGATCGCGATTAGCGCATCTTCCGTAAAGGTTACTGTCGGACCAACCAATGTGATCTCGAGCGCCGCCTCATACTCATCATTTTCCAAAAGCACATTTGCCGCCCGCAAGGCGTAGCGATCCATCGCCCCACTGGCAATAATGCCGAATTTCTGAAAGCCGATTCTTCCATTGTCCTGTACGGTTGTTAATAAACCGGGCTTTTCCACCAAAATGCTCATTGCGCCCCCTCCTTTACGAGCTGATCATATTCATCCTTGCTGATCGCTTTGAATTTGACTCGATCACCAGCTTGTATGAGGGTAGGCGGCCATTGCTCCGGTTGAAACAGCTTTACAGGTGTATGGCCGATAAGCTGCCAGCCTCCCGGAGTTTCAATCGGGTAAACGCCGGTCTGGGTTCCCGCAATGCCGACTGTGCCGGCCGGTATCGCCAACCGGGGCGTTTCCCGCCTTGGTGTCGCGATCCGCTCTGAAAGTCCTCCCAAATAAGGAAAGCCCGGAGCAAACCCGACCATATATGTAAGATAGTCCCCTTCCGTATGAATCCGGATCACTTCCTCCGGAGTCAGGGAATTATGGCGGGCAACGGTTTCCAAATCCCGACCGAGCTCCCCTCCATAATAGACTGGTATCTCTACTGTTCGCGCTTCAACCTGTTCGCCCCGTTCAATTTTCTCAAGCAGTTGCCGCACCCGTTCACGGAAAAGTTCATAAGGCAGTTGCTCCGAATCCTGACCGGCTTCCTGCAAAACCTGATAACCATCATAATAGATCGTCACGTTAGTAAAGGCTGGCAAATATTCAGTCATCCCCGCAGGTGGATGCTCATCAAGATAAGCGCAAAGCAGTTGAACCTTTTCATGCGTAGCAGGATCGACTTCATTGCCCAGCTGAACGACAAGGGCAGAATCACCAAATGGAAAAAGATTGATTGCTTTCATTCTCTCACCCCTCTTTCTTATGATTACTGCGATGTAAAGAGGGGTTGTATCAAAAGGAGGTTTTTCCTTTGATACAACCCCGAAGCAGCGAGTGAAGGCTGGACGATGCTGGAAAAGCGCCGCCGTAGCCAGTCATCCTCGTCTTTTAAAACAGCTGAAAGCAGTCGTGAAGGTTGGGTTTAAAACCACTGCCCTTTTTCTTCTTCGCTCAATGCTCTTAATTGCTCGGGTTTCGCCTTATCAACATGCTCCTTTGGCACAACTGCCCGCTTCGGATAAGGAATTGGCGGAGCCGGCTTTGTCGCATCGACAATGACAGCGCTCGACATTCGCGCTGTATGGGACCCATCCTCATGATAGTCCCAGTTTGTCGGCAGCAGCCCGCCAGGTCCGTTCCACTTCGGGATAATGAGCTGATCACGTTCAGCATCAAAGCGTGTCCCGACCGCCCAAGCCACTTCTTCCTCATTAAAAACATTGATATCATCATCGACGACGACGATGTGACGGAGATTTTCCTGCTCTGTGTTCAATGCTGTAAAAGCCGCTTTTTTGACGTCGGCATCCCGTTCCTTATGCAGTGAAATATAGCAGTGCATCCGCGCATAATGTGGTACATTGACCGTATTAAGACTAGGGACGACGGATTTCACCGAGTGATAAATACTGCCCGAGCGCGGAATCCCGCCAACCATTAAATGCTCTCTACTCGAAGCGACAATATCCTGGAAGATCGCCTGGTTTCGGTGGGTAATACACGTCACTCGAATCACAGGTACAGAGCCGCCCCCAAGATAATGACCCGGCCACTCACCGAAAGGACCTTCCGGCGCTTCCTCATTGGCTAGGATTTCCCCTTCAATGATGATTTCTGCATCGGCCGGAACCATCAAATCAGACGTCTCCGCCTTGACGACATGAAGCGATTCACCGATCAACGAGCCGGCAACTT
This sequence comes from Halalkalibacter oceani, assembly GCF_023715705.1. Lineage (GTDB taxonomy): Bacteria > Bacillota > Bacilli > Bacillales > Bacillaceae_D > Halalkalibacter > Halalkalibacter oceani_A. The sequence goes on along the minus strand of NZ_JAMBOS010000003.1, from coordinate 206,574 downwards.
CATACTCCCCTCCAATTCCCTGAATACGGGAGACAGCCCCCATTAAAAAGCCGGGATGATGGCCGAGAACGATCGCCACCGGCGCTGACTTCCCTTCTTTTTCGTATTTCTTATGTATCAAGCCGCCATGATGCGCACCGAGAAACCAAACCCCTAATTTACGCTTGTCATAAATTTGATGACGGTAAATCCCGGCGTTTATTTCCTTGCTTTCAGGGTCGCGGATCACCATTACCCCGGCTGATAAATAAGGCCCTCCGTCCATTTCATTATGGACCGGAATTGGAAGCTTCGATAAATCAGCCTCATCACCCATCAATATGTTCTCTTTCACCGGCGCCTGCTCGGCAGGGACGACCGTCGGCGGAATCTGGTTGCGGATCTTCTCACCAAATACGCGCGGAATGTCCGGCACTTCACAGTTTAAAAATAACGCGATCCGTTCATACGTCGTCAGCAAATTCGAGATGCATGACAAATGAGCACCCTTAACATTTGAAAAAATGAGGCCAGGGTACTCGCCTTGTTCCGCAAGGCGAGCCGCATAGCCCGTAATTCCGAATCTTGGATCGACCTCTTCCCCAACAACACGAATGCTGTTCGGGTTCAGCTCATTGAGCTGCTTTAAATACGTCCGCAAGTCCTTCCCCATCGTTCAAGCCCTCCTTAAGGTAGGTAAGATAAGTCGACAGCCTCGTCAAACGAAACAGGCTCCTCAATAATCTCTAATTCGACCGCTGTTTCCGCCACATTAGCCGCACCTTCTTCAGTTACTCTCAATCCTTCAGGGACACGTGCCAGTTGATTGGCAATCGCCATTTCCAGCACGTCAGGCTCAATGTTCTCAAAGTTCTGCTGCATCGGTTCCACCGCTAAAGACGGATCATCTTTGACGCGGTCATTAATTTCATTTAGCACTCGTAAAAAGACGGTCATCGCTTCACTGTTTTCGTCAACCCATTCTGTTGTCGCCATGACGACGATCCCCGCATATTCAACCTCCGGCTCATAAAGAACTCTGAAATCACCGGAAGAGACCATTTGCGAAATGGTTGGCTCTGACACCATTCCACCGGCTACCTGAGAGTTTTCAATCGAAGCAAACATACTTGCCCCGCTGCCGCTGCCAATGATTTCAACATCACGATCAGGATCAATTCCACTTGCTTCAAGACCGTGGCGAAGCCCAGTATCAGACAAGCTTCCCGCACGTGTAACAGCCAATGTTTCGCCAGCTAGATCTTCCAATCCTTGATAAGGAGCATCCTCTCTGACAACTAGTGAATAACCAATTCCATCATAAAGCTGTCCGTAAGCTTTGACAGACAAGGCATTATTGGCAAAGCGAAGAACATGCTCATAAGAACCGAGGTTGGCATCAATACTTCCGCCGACCAATGCTTGAACGGCATCTGAACCAGATGTAAAGCAATTTTCTTCAACGGTTAACCCGGCTTCCTCAAATGACCCATCATTAATTCCGATTTGTGCCAAAAGCGGGGTCATCCCTCCACAGACAAGCCCGAGACGGATGGTCATGTTCTCTTCTGTTCCATTCCCCTGATCCGTTCCTTCAGGCTGCTCTCCGGCTCCCTGCTCCGGCTCATTACCGCCGCACGCGGTTAGTGCAATTACCATTACTGCCAATAAAGATAGTACCCATACTTTTACTTTCATCTTGTTCCCTCCACTTTCGAATAAGATCATCATTTTATAAGTAATTAACGATATCTGAGAAGCTTTTTCTCGAATTGAACGATGATCTGCTCTAAAATAACAGCAATAATCATAATTAAGACCAATCCGGTAAAGACTCCCGTAATATCAAGAAGCCCGGAAGAATAGGTAATATAATAGCCCAGACCGCGATTCGAGCCGATTAATTCCGCAATTACGGCCCCGATCAGAGCCATCCCGATGTTCAGGCGCAAACTCGTCAAAATCCATACCGTAATCGACGGAAGGACGACCCACGTGAACGTCTTCAAGCGATTTGCTTTGTATGTTTTCATCATATCAAGCAGATCACGGTCGATATTTTTAATGCCTTCATAAGCATTGTAGAACGCGACAAAGATGACCATTGCGATAACCATAATAATCTTTGACGTCATCCCGATCCCGAACCAGACAACAAAAAGCGGCGCGAGAGCAACACGCGGCAGGCTGTAGAGCGCCATCATATATGGATAAATCCACTTATCAAGCCAGTGAGTCGAGGCCAGCGCCACTCCGAGTAACGTACCGAGCACCATCCCGATGACAAGACCGATGATCGCCTGCTGCAGCGTAAAGCCGACATGATACCATAAGTCACCGCCCACCGTTAAATCGACAATTCGTTCCACGATTAAGGAAGGCTTACTAATCCAAAATTCATTAAAAAAGCGTCCTGATGTCCATTCCCAAAAAAATAAAATAATAACCCCGACTAATATCCGTCCTGTCCAGACAATTAATGATTCATTATTGTTTTTTTTCGCAATCGTTTGACCAGGGGATGTCTTTGTTTGGTTGTTCTTCTCTTCGTTACTCATTACAGCTGACTCCCAACTTCTTTATTTGCTTCGGCCAAAGCTTGCCAAATCTCTTTCTGCAATCTTTGAAATGTTGGATTAAAGCGCGTTTCGTAAAAAGGACGCGGGCGCTCGATATCGATCTTAAATTCAGCTTTAATCCGTCCTGGACGGTTCGACATGACGACAACCTTATCCGCCAGCGCAATCGCTTCCTCAATATCATGGGTAATAAAGAGGACACTTTTACCGACCTTCTCCCACATTTTCAAAAATTCCTCCCCAATAATGACCCTTGTCTGCGCATCCAGTGGACCAAATGGTTCATCCATCAGGTAAAGAGATGGATCGTATGTAAAAGCACGGGCCAGCGCCACACGTTTTTTCATACCGCCTGAAAGCTGCTTCGGATAAAAGTCTTCAAAACCGGACAGGCCAACCATCTCAATATACTTGCGCGCCGTTTCTTCCTGCGCCTCTTTCGGCTGGTTTTTCACAGCGAGCGGCAGGCGGACATTATCGAGCACTGATTTCCATGGGAGCAGCGCGTCATTTTGGAAGACCATCCCGACGCCATCGGGAATTTTTTTAACCGGCTCGCCATCAATCAGAACAGAGCCTTCCGCCGGCTTAATCAGATTGGAAACTACTTTTAACAAAGTAGACTTTCCGCACCCGCTCGGTCCGACAACCGCGACAAATTCTCCATCTTCCACGGTTAAATCAACCCCGGTTAAGGCGAGTGTACTTGAGTCTTTTGTATTATAACGCACCGCGAGGTTTTTAATTTCTAACTTCGGTTTTGTCGCCATGTTATACCCTCTCTATCTCTTTATTCCCCAAAACTGACTATACCTATAGGGTATACTGATTTTATCATCTCTTAAAATTCCCGTCAAACAATTTATCTTTATTATGAGAGTTGATAAATCTTTTAAAACAGTTAATTTAAAGCCGTTTTTCCATATTGTTCTATATGAGGTGTTTGTGAAAATTCAGTTTTATTTTAACAGAAATGCAGACTGCTATGTAAAACATGACACATCTTCTCTCACGCATTTTTTTCGGGAAATAATAAGAAAGCCACATTAGGGTGTGCAAAATCCAAAGAATGAAAAGGTACTCGACCACTCCGAATATAGCTCCACGCCAGTGTTTTGTTCGCCATTTCCGAAAAATTCACACTTTACCGATGTCTCAGCCTTTAAAAAAGGAGGGTGTCCCAATCATTCGGGACACCCTCACTAAGCATGCTCAGCTTCTGAAGCCCTCGCCACTCTTCCTCTCGGCCGGCGGGTCCAGCTCCCTGAGAAAGCTGAGCGTTGTGCAGCATATGCTCTTATTTCATATTATATTTCTTCTTAAAGCGATCGACACGTCCGCCTACATCGTTAAGCTTCTGCTTACCAGTGTAGAATGGGTGTGAATCCGCACTAATTTCAACTTTTAAAAGGGGATAGGTGTTACCATCTTCCCATTCAATTGTTTCGCTTGATCCTTTTGTTGATCCGCTTAGAAACTTAAAACCAGTGCTTGTATCCATAAATACCACTTTTTGGTAATTTGGGTGAATACCTTGTTTCATTTCCTTCATCTCCTTTTGCCCTGAATCTTTTCGAAACAGAGTTTATCTGATCACACATGACGAAATTATATCAAGTCAGGCTTAGAATTGCAACTATGAAAATGAAGTTTCTTGATCAGCTTCTTCTGCGGCCCTGCCTGTTCATTTCATCTTCCATTACTTCAAAAAAGTCAAGATTCGTTTTCGTATCCTTCACTCGTTTGATGAAGTGATCGACAAATTCCGGTGAATCGTTCATCGTCTTCCGAATGGCCCAAAGCTTTTCAAGCTGGTTCTTCGGCAATAACAGCTCTTCTTTTCTTGTACCGGAGCGGCGAATGTCGATTGACGGGAAAATCCGGCGTTCAGCCAGCTTCCGGTCGAGATGCAGCTCCATGTTGCCCGTTCCTTTAAATTCCTCGTAAATGACATCGTCCATTCTTGAACCGGTCTCGACGAGAGCCGTCGCCAGTATTGTCAGGCTGCCGCCCTCTTCAATATTTCTTGCCGCCCCGAAAAAACGCTTCGGACGATGGAAAGCCGCCGGATCAATCCCCCCGGAGAGCGTTCGTCCGCTTGGCGGAATGACCAAATTATAGGCACGCGCCAGTCGTGTAATACTGTCCATCAGGATGACCACATCTTTTCGATGCTCGACGAGACGCATTGCCCGCTCAAGCACGAGCTCAGCCACCTTGATATGGTTTTCCGGCACCTCATCGAAAGTGGAACTGACGACTTCCGCTTTGACAGACCGTTCAATATCGGTAACTTCCTCAGGACGCTCATCAATTAACAGCACAATTAATTCAACGTCGGGATGATTTTCAGCAATGCTGTTGGCCACTTCCTTCATCAAGGACGTCTTCCCTGCCTTAGGAGGTGCGACAATTAAGCCACGCTGCCCGAACCCAACCGGTGAAATCATATCAATGATTCGTGAGGAAATACGTCCAGGAGCTGTTTCAAGCTCGATTTTTTGTTCAGGATAGAGTGGAGTTAAAGCCGGGAAGTGGGGACGTTCCTTCGAAGTCTCCGGTGCATCACCATTTACCGCCTCGACGTGAAGAAGCCCGTGATAGCGTTCGTTCTCCTTAGGAGGACGCACCTTCCCTGAGACTTTATCGCCGTTTCGAAGATCAAAGCGGCGAATCTGCGAGGCCGAAATGTAAATATCCTCAGAGCTCGGCATGTAATTGATCGGCCGCAAGAAGCCAAAGCCTTCCGTCTGGATGATCTCAAGCACGCCTTCCATAAACATCAGCCCATCCTGCTCGGCCTGACCTTTTAATATAGCAAATATTAGTTCTTTTTTTGTTAACTTGCTGTAATAGGATACTTTATATTCCCTAGCAAGTTCATAAAGCTCTTTTAGCTTCATATTTTCTAAATCTGAGATATGGACTCCCATTGTTACACCACGCTTCTATAATTAATAAATCATTGGCCGCCAGCGGCAATGATTGCTGTGATTACGAAAAATAATAATGAAGATCGCAACTCAATTCTTGACAATACCTTTTATTTCTAAGGGTAATCCCTTGAAAAAGCATAAAGGAAGAATGGAGGGTTTCGGAGATGGAATCGGTGAATGTGATTAGCAAAAGCAAAGCATGTCTATATTAGCTATATTTTACCCATATTTCAACATATTATTCAAGTCTCTTTCATGTGCTTCGCCAAACATAAGGCACCGCCTTCCATAGTCGCGACAGTGCCAGCGTTTTTATTGAACTTATTTTTGCTGATAAAAAATTAGCGAATAACGAGATCCGGTTTCTTTTTCATGCTGTGTTTCCCGTCAACAAATCGGACGGTTCCTGATTTTGCCCGCATGACAAGCGATTGTGTCGTGGCCGTCGTTCCATTGTAGCGCACTCCGCGTAAAAGTTCCCCGTCCGTTACACCGGTAGCGGCAAAGATACAGTCGTCCCCCTTGACGAGATCATCCATATAAAGAACTTTCGACACATCTTCAATGCCCATCTTCTTGCAGCGTTGAAGCTCGGCATCATTTTGCGGCAGCAGCTTGCCCTGAAGCTCTCCTCCGAGACATTTCAAGCCGACGGCCGCCAGTACGCCTTCCGGGGCCCCGCCTGAGCCGAGCAGCAGATCGACTCCTGTATCGCCAAAAGCCGTATTGACAGCGGCTGCGACATCTCCATCCGGAAGAAGCTTAATCCGGGCACCGGCTGACCGGATTTCTTCAATCATTTTCTCGTGCCGCTTGCGGTTTAAAATGACAACGACAAGATCTTCAACATCCTTATTCTTCGCTTTGGCCACCGCCTGAAGATTGTCAAGAATCGGTGCATTAATATCGACTTTGCCGACAGACTCTGGACCTACCGCGATTTTATCCATATACATATCCGGAGCATGCAGGAGGTTCGAGTGATCAGCGACCGCCAAAACCGCGAGGGCATTCCATTGCCCGGAGGCGACGATATTCGTGCCCTCCAATGGATCGACCGCGACATCGACCCGCGGACCATAGCCATTCCCCAGCTTTTCACCGATATAAAGCATCGGCGCTTCATCCATTTCCCCTTCTCCGATGACGACCGTTCCCTTCATCGGAATCGTGTCAAAGACATCCCGCATTGCTTCTGTAGCGGCACGGTCGGCTTCCTCTTTATTGCCGCGTCCCATCCATCGTCCCGAAGCAAGCGCCGCTGCTTCGGTAACCCGGACTAATTCCATCGATAAACTTCTTTCCATTTTTTCTCCCCCTTTTCTCGCTTGTATCCTTTAGCTTTTCACCTGATCCAATTCTTCTTCTGTCATTTTTTCTCTCCATATTTCCGCACCAAGACCGACAAGCTTTTCGACTAAATTGGCATAGCCGCGATCAATATGCTCCAGTCCGGAAACTTCCGTCACCCCTTCGGCGAGAAGACCAGCGACGACCAAGGCAGCACCCGCGCGGAGGTCACTTGCCCTCACCCTTGCGCCCTGCAGTGTCGTACTTCCGTTGATAATAGCGGAGCGGCCTTCGACTTTAACATTGGCGCCCATCCGTCTCAATTCATCAATATGCTTAAAACGTGCGTTATAAATCGTATCGGTGACAATACTCGTACCTTGGGCCTGAGTCAGCAGACTCGTAAAAGGCTGTTGGAGGTCAGTTGGAAAACCAGGATAAACAAGCGTCTTAATATCAACACCCTTTTTCTTGGTGCTGTTATGTATGAGCAGCCGATCATCCTCGACTTCAATCGTTACTCCCATCTCCCTAAGCTTGGCAATCAGCGATTCCACGTGATAAGGAATAATATTATCAATGACTACCTTCTGTCCAACAGCAGCGGCAATAATCATATACGTTCCGGCTTCAATCCGGTCGGGAATAATCGAATGCCTGCAGCCGCTTAAGGAGTCGACGCCATCAATCCGGATGACGTTTGTGCCTGCTCCCTTTATTTTAGCTCCCATGCTCGTCAACAGAGTAGCGACATCTATGATTTCAGGCTCCTTCGCCGCGTTTTCAATAATCGTTTGTCCTTTGGCCCGTACGGCGGCCAGCATAATATTAATCGTCGCTCCGACGCTGACAACATCAAGGTAGATCTTCGCGCCGCGAAGCTCCTCGGCCCGCAAATAAATCGCTCCCTGCTCATTCGTCACCTTTGCGCCAAGCGCTTCAAACCCTTTAATATGCTGATCAATCGGACGGGGACCAAGATTGCATCCTCCCGGGAGACCAATGACAGCTTTTTTAAATTTTCCAAGCATCGCTCCCATCAAATAGTAGGAGGCGCGCAGTTTTTTGACGCGGCCGTTTGGCAGCGGCATCGAAATCATTGCAGCCGGGTTTATCGTAATTTCCTGAGCGTTAAGCTGCACCTCTCCCCCGATTTCTTTCAGGAGTTCAGCTAACAGCTGCACGTCAGATATTTCTGGCAGATTATCGATTGTCACATAAGAATCAGCCAAGATGGCTGCGGGAATTAAAGCAACCGCACTATTCTTAGCTCCGCTTATTTGTACAGTTCCTTCTAAAGGCTTGCCGCCTTTAATCATTAATTTATCCATAATCGCATCCCTTCCATTATTACTCAGCCCGAAGACACGTTGGTAACTTCTCTATTTCCATTATAACCATAACAAGGAGAAAGTAACGAGCTTTTGTGTGTCAGATTGGCAAGGGAATCGTTTAATAGGATGGATAAATTCGTGAATAATATGGAGTAGGAGGAACCGGCAAAATGGCCGTAACCCTTAATCAATCCGAGAATAGCAGAGAAGCTACGGACTTGTGCCAAAAGGGGAAACCCTTTTGACCCAAGCCCGGCACTGATCTCCCTATTATGAGTTTGTGCCCCTCTATCTTTACGTGCGTTCCTTCCAATCAGCCAGGAACTTTTCAATTCCTTGGTCAGTTAATGGATGCTTCGTAAGCTGCTGGATTACCTTAAATGGAATGGTCGCAATATGTGCTCCCCTGCGCGCAGCCTCATTGACATGGACAGGATGACGTACGGATGCGGCGATAATTTCCGTCGGAATGTCATGAATCTCGAAAATCTCGACAATTTCACTAATCAAATCCAAACCGTTATGGCCGATGTCATCAAGGCGTCCAAGGAATGGAGAGACATATGTGGCTCCCGCCCGGGCGGCGAGCAAGGCCTGCGTTGCTGAGAAAACAAGGGTGACATTTGTTTTAATTGATAGTTCAGAAAAGGCATGGACGGCTTTCAACCCTTCCGTCGTCATCGGGACTTTCACTGTAATATTCGGGGCAATCGCCGCCAATTCCTTCCCTTCACTGATCATTCCTTCGGCATCAAGCGCAATCACTTCAGCGCTGACAGAGCCCGGGACAAGCGAAGTAATTTCGCGAAGCCGCTCATGAAAATCAACGCCCTCTATCGCCACTAAGGACGGATTGGTCGTAACCCCGGCGAGAATACCTAAGGCATGTGCTTCTTTGATTTCATCAAGATTAGCTGTATCAATAAAAAACTTCATGTTCATCACCCTTTCACATAGTGTAAAATCGGTTACATCGTTCATTAAGATAAGGGGATGTCTCAAAAGAGTTTATCTTCCCTTTTGAGACATCCCCGAAGCAATGCGGAGTCGCAAGATAAGAGGGAGTCCCCGTATGTAGGTCTCTCGCTCTATTTCTTCAATTATGCTTTATTTGAAGAGCCGAATTCCTGCATTTTTCCTTTAACAGTTTCTTTAATCGCCTCACGGGCCGGCCCTAAATATTTGCGTGGATCATACTGTTCAGGGTTGGCAGCGAGATATTCACGAACCGCCTTCGCAGATGAGATCTGGTTTTCCGTATTGACATTGATTTTGGCATGGCCAAACTGAATCGCCTTTTTAATATCGGCCGTAGGAATTCCCGTTCCGCCGTGCAGCACGAGTGGAATCCCGACTAAGCTGTCAATCTTCTTCATATGGTCAAAGCCGAGGTTTGGTTCACCTTTATATGGACCGTGAACGGAGCCTAATGCAGGTGCAAAGCAGTCAACACCAGTCGCTTCCACCAGCTCCTTGCACTCCTCCGGAATCGCATACGCCGCTTCAGCATCTTCGACGATGAGATCATCCTCTTGTCCGCCAATCCGACCAAGCTCTGCTTCGACTGAAACATTAAGAGCATGAGCCACATCAACGACACGCTTTGTTAATGCAATATTTTCAGCAAGCGGGTAATGCGAGCCATCAATCATGACAGACGTAAATCCGGCATGAATTGCCTCCACACATTTTTCAAAGCTCGAACCATGATCGAGGTGAATCGCAACAGGTACTGATGTCTGATACTCTGCCATTAGCGCTTCCACGATACTGACAACTGTTTTGAAACCGCCCATATAACGGGCCGCCCCTTCTGAAACCCCTAGAATAACCGGAGACTTTTCTTCCTCCGCCGCCTGTAAAATGGCTTGTGTAAATTCAAGGTTATTGATGTTAAACTGACCTACTGCATAACCTTCCGCCTTCGCTTTGTTAAGCATATCTTTCATTGATACTAAAGGCATTGAATGTCCTCCTTTACGATTGAGCAAATGATAGAACTCTTTTGTCCATTAACAAGATTCCCTCTTCAGAGATGTTTATGTATCGGGAAAATTCTCTCTAAACAAAAAAACTCTATACGATGTTTCATTAATTGAACGAGTCCATTATAGCATAATGACCTGAAATTACACGCCTTTGTGCAAGGAATGGTCTGTTTTTTTATAAGAAAGCGTTTTATCAATGGCGACAGCTACACACTTAAGCTTTTGCGAATGACTTCGCGAATGTCATCAATATCAAACGGCTTGGCAAAATGAGTAATTGCTCCTAAATTCATCGCTTCATAAATAAGATTCAATTCTCCATAAGCCGTCATCATAATGACGTTAATATGCTCATGATCCTCCTTAATCCGCTTTAATATTTCCAATCCGTCCATTCCAGGAATCTTCATATCAAGTAACACTAAATCAGGCTGTTCCTCCTCCACAATCTTCAATGCCTGGACACCATTGGCAGCCTCAAACATTTGATATCCGTCCTTTTGAAGAATTTCACAAAGCAAGATTCGTATTCCGTACTGATCATCGACTACGAGGATTTTCTTCATGAAAGCCACCCCTTTTCTCTTTGCTGATATATCCTGAGAACGGTCGCCCATTTCTCATATAACGTTATCCTCCACCCATTCCTATTCTGCACTGACATGTAAAATCCTGCTTCAATTTGCATTTTGCAACTTCAATTCCATTCGGGCAAAAAAACACCCCTGCCTTTATGACTATCCCATTCTGCGCTATAATATATCGACAATAGTAAAGGAGTTTAAACAAATTGCTAAAAATATTTACAACACAGCTAAATGGTCTGTTAAAGAAAATAGCGGAACAGGAAGACGAGAAGCTCGAGGACGCGGCAAGGCTGCTTAGTCAGGCCTTGGTCGGGGATGGACATCTCTATTTATATGGCAAGGACGAGATGACGGCCGTGACAGCGGAAGCGCTTTATGGCGCGGAAAAATTCGAGCAGGCAAAACCGCTGACACTGGCAGCGGTCCCCTCACTCTCTTCAGCCGACCGGGTGCTGCTGATCGCGCGATCGGCGGATGATCCCGAGCTGCTCCAGCTCATTTCTAGGCTTTTCGAATATTCTATTCCTTGTGTTCTCATCAGCGGCCCAGCCAGCGGTGCCGTACCCGTTCCTGAGGAAGTTGATGTCCATCTTCCCCTGCCGCTGCATCAGGGGCTTGTGCCGACCGAAAGCGGAGACCGCATCGGCTATCCACTTTCCCTCGCTGCTCTCTACATCTATTTCTGTTTATCCTTACTCATCCACGACATTTTAGCAGAGTATGAATAAGAAAAAGCCGCGTTGCGGCTTTTTTTAGAAGCGACATGTGGAGTCGTTACAAGGGGTTGAAGCTCTTCTGAAAGTGGTGTTCTTTCAGAAGAGCGCGTAACGAACGGAACTGTCGCCCTTCTTCGAATCTGTTTCATGCTTCTCTCAAAGTAACGTTTTAAAAATCAGGCAACGGCTACGCTCATTACTAAAAAGCTGCTGAAAAAGTGAAAACCGTACTTTTTCAGCAGCTTCTTTGAGATCTCCTTTTCCCTCTATCTGTTTAACTGAATTGTTTTAATGACGCTCCGATAAACTCTCTGAATAACGGCTGAGGACGCGTCGGTCTTGAGCGGAATTCCGGATGAAACTGGGAGGCGATAAAATAAGGATGATCAGCAAGCTCAATAATTTCAATTAAGCGTCCGTCCGGGCTTGTCCCGGAGAAAATAAAGCCTTCCTGTTCCATCTGCTCGCGGTATTCATTATTGAACTCATAGCGATGACGGTGACGCTCGTAAACGATTTGTTCCTCGTATGTCCGGTGAGCAAGTGAATCCTCCTGAAGCTTGCACGGGAAAAGACCTAAACGCAGCGTTCCGCCAAGATCCTCGATTTCCTTCTGTTCAGGAAGTAAATCGATAATCGGGTAAGGCGTCATTGGATCAAGCTCGGCAGAATGAGCTCCCTCCAATCCGAGTACGTTACGGGCGAATTCCACCGTTGCCAGCTGCATGCCAAGGCAAATTCCGAGGAATGGGATCTTATTCTCGCGCGCATAGCGGATCGCCGAAATTTTACCTTCGACTCCACGATCACCGAAGCCGCCCGGTACAAGGATACCGTCCGCTTCCGCCAGAAGTTGTGCCGCATTTTCATCTGTGACATCTTCCGCATGGACCCAGTCAATTTCGATATCAGCATCAAAGGCGTATCCGGCATGGCGAAGTGCCTCGGCCACCGATAAATAGGCATCCGGCAGAGCGACATATTTTCCAACCAGGGCAATCTTCACTTTGCGGGATAGATGCTGTACTTTTTCAACCAGTTCAATCCATTCACTCATCTCGGCCGACTGACAATCAAGCTTTAAATGCTGACAAACAATCGAGTCAAGCTTTTGCGCCTGCAAGTCCAACGGCACCTGATATAAGGTCGACGCATCGCGCGCTTCAATAACGGCATCCTTATGAATGTCGCAGAAGAGCGCGATTTTTTCCTTCATATCCTGAGGCACAGGTCTTTCTGTCCGGACGACAATCACGTTCGGCTGAATACCAAGGCTGCGCAGCTCCTTCACGCTATGCTGCGTAGGCTTCGACTTCATTTCTCCCGCCGCAGCCAAATAAGGAATGAGGGTACAATGAATGTACATCACATTATCAAACCCGACATCACTTTTAATTTGGCGAATTGCTTCAAGAAACGGCAAGCTCTCAATGTCGCCGACAGTACCGCCAATTTCGGTAATGACGACATCGGCGTTTGTTTCGCGCCCTGCTCTGAAAACACGTTCCTTGATTTCATTTGTCACATGGGGAATAACCTGAACCGTACCACCTAAATAGTCGCCACGTCGTTCCTTTTTCAATACCGTTGAGTAAATTTTTCCAGTTGTGACATTGCTGTTCTGACTCAGGTTAATATCGATAAAGCGTTCATAATGGCCGAGATCAAGATCCGTTTCGGCTCCATCATCCGTGACAAATACTTCCCCGTGCTGGTATGGACTCATCGTCCCAGGGTCGACATTAATATATGGATCGAACTTCTGGATCGTGACCTTCAGGCCGCGATTTTTCAGCAATCGTCCAAGGGATGCCGCTGTAATCCCCTTCCCAAGTGATGATACAACGCCACCGGTTACAAAAATATACTTTGTTGTCATCTAATCGTCTCCCTTGCCTTATATAACATGAAAAGTTTAGTTACTATTATGGTTTCCTTATTCAAATAAAAAAACAAAAGTGACAGCCCTCCCTCAGAAAAAGGGGGCGCACTTTTGTTTCTTCTATCTTTTATATCCTGATCGATTTCTAAAGCCCAAAAATGATTCTACCTAGAATAAGAGGAGAAGTCAAGAGACATTTACCGTCAGTCGACCTCTTCTTCCTCTTCAAAATCGTCGGCATCACTTTCTTCCACATCATCAAGGTCTTCGATCTCTTTTTCATCAAAATCCTCTTCTTCGTCGGCATCCTCTTCGTTGGAAATCTCGTCAAGCTCATCTTCCAAATCCTCGTACTCATCCTCATATTCATCAAAATCTTCATCGAGGTCGATATCCTCATCATCCAGTGCCTTTGCTTTTCTTCGCGGCTTAACCGGCGTTGTAATTTCTTCCTCTGCCTGCTCAAGCGGATACCAGCTTTTCAGCCCCCAGCGATTATCTCCAAGTGAATGAAAGCGGCCATCGATGTTCATATCTGTATAAAGGTTGGCAATCCGTGCTTCTACTTCTTCGTCAGTCATTCCTTTCAGCTCGGCAACCTTTTTCATGAGGTCATAGTAATCAAACGGGTTGCGTTCTGCTTTCATAATCGCATACGCAATTTCGACCATCGGAACTTCCTGAATCTCTTCTTTTGTCATGGCATCAAAGTTCATCTCTTGCACGTCCTTTCAGTCCAATCTTCTATCTATTTGTCAATAATGGGATTGTAAGCATACTTTTCATTATAAACATATTTCCTATCATTATGCTAGCTGAAGTAAGAGAAAAAACGATTCTCGTTCAGATTCCTCTATTATACAACATTTCCGCTTCAGCCATACATCGAGAAGAATCGGCGCTGAAAGGACTTTGGCCATGCCGTCACTGTTACATATTTCTTCGATACTGACCGCCCACCTCATAAAGTGCGGCTGTAATCTGCCCAAGGCTGGCAACCTGTACGGTGTTCATCAGCTCGGCAAAAATATTCCCTCCCGTAACAGCTGTGTGCTGAAGAGCCTTTAGCGCTGCTGGGGCCTGCTGCGCATGCCTTTTATGAAAGGCTTGAAGATTTGCGATCTGCTGCTCTTTCTCCGCCTGCGTTGCCCGGGCGAGCTCGATTTTGAAATCATCCTCCGGCTCTTCCTTCGGATTAAGATAGGTGTTGACGCCGATAATCGGCAGCTCGCCTGTATGCTTTTTCATTTCATAATACATCGACTCTTCCTGGATTTTGCCGCGCTGATACTGTGTTTCCATCGCCCCGAGCACGCCGCCGCGCTCATTAAGGCGCTCTAACTCCTGCAGCACCGCTTCTTCCACTAAATCGGTCAGCTCCCTGATAATATATGAACCTTGCAGGGAGTTCTCATTTTTGGCAAGTCCGAGCTCTTTCGTAATGATCATCTGAATCGCCATCGCTCTTCTGACTGACTGCTCAGTTGGCGTCGTGATCGCCTCGTCGTAAGCATTCGTGTGCAGGGAGTTACAGTTATCATAGATCGCCATCAACGCCTGCAGCGTCGTTCGAATGTCGTTAAAGTCAATTTCCTGGGCGTGCAGGGAACGGCCAGACGTCTGAATATGGTATTTCAGCTTTTGACTGCGCTCATTCGCCTTATATTTCTCTCTCATGACCGTCGCCCAAATTCGGCGTGCGACACGGCCGATTACCGTATACTCGGGATCAAGCCCATTGCTGAAAAAGAACGACAAATTCGGTGCGAAATGGTCAATATCCATCCCACGGCTTAAATAGTATTCCACATAGGTGAAGCCGTTGGCGAGTGTAAATGCGAGCTGCGAAATCGGATTGGCGCCGGCCTCGGCGATATGATAGCCCGAGATCGAGACAGAGTAATAGTTACGGACATTATGGTCAATAAAATATTGCTGAATATCGCCCATCATCCGCAAGGCAAACTCCGTGGAAAAGATACACGTATTCTGCCCCTGGTCCTCTTTTAAAATATCAGCCTGCACCGTCCCTCTGACCGTCGCCAGCGTCCGCGCCCTGATTTCCTCCGCTTCCTGTCCGGTCGGCTCACGGCCATTTTCAGCTACAAAAGCTTCCATCTGCTGATCAATCGCCGTATTCATGAACATTGCCAGAATAATCGGCGCCGGTCCATTGATCGTCATCGAAACCGACGTCGACGGCGCACATAAATCGAAGCCGGCATAGAGCTTTTTCATATCATCAAGCGTACATATACTGACTCCACTTTCGCCGATCTTTCCATAAATATCCGGCCGGTAATCCGGGTCCTCCCCGTACAACGTCACCGAATCAAACGCCGTGCTTAAACGCTTCGCCTCATCCTCCTGCGAGAGATAATGAAAGCGCCGGTTCGTCCGCTCCGGTGTTCCCTCTCCGGCAAACTGCCGTTTCGGATCTTCCTCCTGCCGTTTAAATGGAAAAACACCAGCGGTATAAGGGAATGTGCCTGGAACATTTTCTTCGCGTGCCCACCGGACAATTTCTCCCCAGTCAGCAAAAGACGGCAGAGCGACCTTGCGAATCTTTAAGCCGGACAGGCTTTCCGTCGTCAGCTCGGTTACAATCTCACGTCCGCGCACATTTGTAACATAAACATCCTGCCTGTAGGCGCGTTGAAGCTCCGGCCATTGTTCGAGAATGCGCCGCGTCTCGGGTGTCAGTTTCTGCTCATACAACTGCTTGAGCTGTTGAAGCGGCTCGTTCGTCTCTGCTAAAGAGAGCTCATGCTCAGTGAAAGCCTCTGCGGTACCTTCAATTTGAAAAAGGCGGCGCGCAGCGGCAACCTGCTCCTCCGTCTCTTGCTTATACGAACGGATCGTCGCGACGATCTCATGTAAATAATGAACCTGCTCCGGAGGGATGATCACATTTTGTTTAGTGACGGCCTCAGCGTCCGCTTCACCAGGTACCTCCCAGTCTTTTTCGCATTTCTCAACAATCGTCTTCAATAAAGCGGCAAATAAATTCGTTGTACCCTGATCATTAAATTGGCTGGCGATCGTCCCGTAGACAGGCATCGCAGAGAGCGGTTCAGCAAACCGGTTGCGGCTGCGCTGATACTGCTTTCTCACCTGCTGCAACGCATCCTCCGACCCTTTACGGTCAAACTTATTTATCGCGATCAGGTCGGCGAAATCGATCATATCAATTTTTTCAAGCTGGGATGGCGCGCCGAATTCGCTCGTCATCACATAAAGCGAAACATCGGCAATATCGACAATTTCGGCATCCCCCTGCCCGATTCCGCTCGTTTCAATGATAATCAAATCGAAGCCGGCCGCCTTGGTCACGGCGACCGCTTCCCGCAGGCTTGCCGAAATTTCGGAACGAGAGCGCCGCGTCGCCAGACTCCGCATGTAGACGCGCTCATGATGAATCGCATTCATCCGAATCCGGTCACCGAGCAGCGCCCCGCCTGTCTTCTGCTTCGTCGGGTCAACCGACAAAACCGCGACCGTTTTATCCGAGTAAGCATATAAAAAGCGCCGGACAAGTTCATCAGTCAGCGAGCTTTTTCCCGCTCCTCCTGTGCCGGTAATCCCTAAGACGGGGGCTGAGTCAGAACGGTTATTTATTTGTTCTTTCAACATCTGTTCAACAGTGGCCGCCGCCTGATTGTTTTCAAGTGTCATTTGCTCAACATAGGTAATAAAGCGGGCGATCGCCTTGTCATCTCTTGCTTGTAACTGCGCAGGCTCATCATGCAGCTCCTTGACCGTTAAAAAGTCACACTCACGGAGCATATGATCAATCATCCCTTGGAGCCCTTCTTTTCGCCCGTCATCCGGTGAAAAAATCCGGGCGATGCCGTACTCGTGCAGCTCTTTTATTTCCGGAGGGGTAATGACCCCGCCCCCGCCGCCGTAAATCCGGATATGACCAGCGCCTTTTTGCTGCAGCAGGTCATAGCAATACTTAAAGAATTCCATATGTCCGCCCTGATAGGAGGAAATCGCAATTCCCTGGACATCCTCCTGAATTGCAGCGCTTACAATTTCCTCAGCCGAGCGGTTATGACCGAGATGAATCACCTCGGCTCCGCTTGCCTGTAAAATTCTCCTCATAATATTAATGGAGGCATCATGACCATCAAACAAGCTCGAAGCCGTGACAAAGCGTACATAATGCTTCGGACGATAACTCGTTAGTTCACTCATTTTTTACCCTCCTTTTTGGATAGGGGGGACAAAAGGTTGTTCTTTTATCCTTTGCCCGCCCCTTTGCTAGTTTTGCACAACCTCCGAAGTCGTGTGGGCCTCTCCGGTATAAAACGGTGCATGCGATCGTTCAGCACGAGGTCTTATAGCATACTTTTAACGGCTTGAAGCGGTCAGCTGCTCCATTTGCAAGGCGGTATACTGCTCAAGCGTGAACAGCTTTTGAATCGACCAGCGACGGAACGTCCACATATGACCTTGAACAAGAATATTGTGAGCGCGCAGCTTGATTTGCTCATCTGATAAGGTGAGAACACCCTCCGTTACGCATTCGCGGATAATCGCTTCAATCATTGCCGTCATTTCATGTTCCTTCTGCAACACATATGGTAATGCTTCCTTAGGCAGTGACTTGGCTTCCTGATACATGACAAGCACTTCATCCTGCATTTCATCAACGACCTGGAAAAAGGAAGAAATCGCTTTTTCCAGACGTTCGATCCCCGTCAGACTTGAGTCAAGCTGCTTTGTCAGCCTGCGGCTAACCTCCTCGTAAATCGCATCACAGACGAGATATAGGACATCTTCCTTTGAGCCAATATATTCATAGAGAGTGCCGATGCTGAAGCCGGATTCCTTGGCAATCTCCCTTGTTGTCGTCCGGTGAAAGCCCTTTTCAATGAATAAGCGTACCGCTCCTTTCACCATTTGCTCGCGGCGTTTTTTTACCAGTTGTGGATCCTTGACCATAGATGGAACAGACTTTTTCATGATTGGCTAACCTACCTTTTCAAAATCGTTGTTGCTTCAAGCATACTAGACTTTTTAGCAACGTTCCATCCACAATTAGTCCGCTAACAGCATTTTTGAAATGACCAATCGTTGAATTTCATTTGTCCCTTCATAGATCTGCGTGATTTTCGCGTCGCGCATGAAACGCTCGACTGGATAGTCCTTTGTATACCCATAGCCGCCGAACACCTGAACCGCCTCAGTGGTCACTTCCATCGCCGTATCGCCGGCAAACAGCTTTGACATCGCCGACTCCAGACCGTACGGGAGTTGTTCACTTTCGCGCCATGCTGCCTGGTAGGTTAAAAGCCGGCTCGCCTCGACCTTTGTCGCCATATCGGCGAGTTTAAAGGCAATGCCCTGCTGCTGGCCGATTGCCTTGCCGAACTGCCTGCGCGTCTTCGCATAATCGATGGCAGCATCAAGCGCCCCCTGAGCAATCCCGACCGCCTGGGCGGCGATCCCGTTTCTTCCTCCATCCAATGTCATCATCGCAATTTTAAAGCCTTCTCCCCGCGCGCCGAGCATATTTTCCTTCGGTACGCGGCAGTTTTCAAAGATGATTTCCGTCGTCGGCGAGGAGCGAATGCCGAGCTTTTTCTCCTTTTTGCCGACGGAGAAACCAGGTGTATCCGCTTCGACGATAAAAGCGCTCACTCCTTTATGACGCTGTTCCGGGTCAGTCAGGGCGAAAACAACATAAAGGTCGGCCACACCTCCATTTGTAATGAAAATCTTTGACCCGTTCAGCACATATGCATCCTCTTCCTCAACGGCTGTTGTTTTCATCGCGGCGGCATCCGAGCCTGAGCCAGGCTCCGTTAAGCCGTAGGCGCCGATCTTCGTGCCTTCCGCCAAGGCGCGCAAATGGGTCTGCTTTTGTTCTTCTGTGCCGAATTTGTAAATTGGCCAGCTCGCGAGCGATAGATGGGCTGACAATGTCACCCCTGTTGACGCGCAGACGCGTGACAGCTCCTCAACGGCGATCACATAGCTTACGTAATCCGCCCCAATTCCGCCGTATTTCTCAGGCCACGGAATGCCGGTGAGACCGAGAGCTGCCATTTTCTCAAAATGTGTCCGGTCAAACCGTTCCTCCTCATCACGCTCGGCCGCTGTTGGCGCAATTTCTTTTTCGGCAAACTCCCGCACCATTTTCCGAATCATCTCTTGCTCATCCGTCAGTAAAAAATTCATCCTTCTCCCCCCTAATCTGCTAACAGCTGTTTGCTAATGACAACTCTTTGAATCTCACTTGTGCCTTCATAGATTTCGCACACTTTCGCGTCGCGGAAATAGCGTTCAACCGGATAATCCTTTGTATATCCATAGCCGCCAAAAACCTGCACGGCCTCAATCGCGACCTCCACTGCCGTGCGCGACGAAAAGAGCTTCGCCATCGAAGCCTCCTGCCCACAATGCCGTCCCTGATCGGTAAGTGCGGCTGCCCGGTAGGTCAACAGTCTCGCCGCTTCAATCTTCGTCGCCATTTCAGCGAGCTTAAAGCCGATCGCCTGCTGACGGCCGATTGCTTTGCCGAACTGCTTCCGCTCCTTGGCATAGCCGCTTGCTGCCGCAAAGGCGGCCTCAGCGATTCCCAATGCCTGGGCGGCAATCCCGATCCGGCCATGATTAAGGTTGGCCAGCGCGATTTTAAAGCCTTCCCCTTCAGCGCCGAGCAGGTTTTCCTGCGGGATACGGGCATCTTCGAAAATGAGTTCTGTCGTATGCGAGCCGTTCAGCCCCATTTTTTGCTCTTTTTTTCCGATGAGAAAGCCAGGTGTATCCTTCTCGACAATAAAAGCGGAAATTCCTCTCGCCCCTTTCTCCGGCGCTGTCGAGGCAAAGACAATATAGCAATCCGCTTCACCGCCATTCGTAATAAATGACTTTGAGCCGTTCAGCCGGTACGTGTTTCCGTCCTTCACCGCCGTCGTTCTCAGCGCCGCCGCATCGGAGCCGGCGCTCGGTTCGGTTAGTGCAAAGGCCCCCAAATATTGCCCGCTTGCCAGCTTCGGCACGTAGCACTGCTTTTGCTCCTCTGTTCCGAAGAAAAGAATCGGATTTGTCCCGACAGAAGTATGGACCGAAAGGATGACGCCGACCGCCGCGCTTACTTTTGATAATTCATGAATGGCGATAATATAAGAGGTGAAATCCATTCCCGCTCCGCCAAACTCCTCCGGGATTGGAATGCCCATTAGCCCAAGCTCGCCCATCTTACCAACTATCTGGCGCGGAAACGTTTGCTTGGCTTCCATCTCCTCAATAAAAGGGGTTATTTGCTCCTCGGCAAAATCACGGACCATTTTCCGCATCATATCCTGCTCTTCACTAAACCGTAAATTCATCGCTTCCCCTCCTCAGCTTTCATAGATGTAGAAGCCGCGCCCTGCTTTCTTACCGAGCCAGCCGGCCTTCACATATTTGCGCAATAATGGGCACGGCCGGTACTTATCGTCGCCAAAGCCTTCATGCAGCGTTTCCATAATAAAAAGACATGTATCCAGGCCGATAAAGTCAGCCAACGTAAGCGGACCCATCGGATGATTCATCCCGAGCTTCATCACTTCATCGACCGCTTCCGGTGAGGCTACGCCCTCGTATACGGTATAGATCGCTTCATTGATCATTGGCATCAACACCCGGTTAGAGACGAAGCCCGGAAAATCATTAACTTCCACCGCTGTCTTTTGCAGCCGGCCGGCAAGCGCGGCCACCGCCTCATAAACGTCATCAGCTGTAGCCAGACCGCGAATAATTTCGACGAGCTTCATCACCGGGACCGGATTCATAAAATGCATCCCGACCACCTTTTCCGGCCGTTTCGTTGCCGCCGCAATTTCTGTAATCGGCAAGGAGGACGTATTGGAGGCTAAAATTGCATGCGGCGGAGCGAGCCGGTCAAGCTCGACAAACAGCGCTGTTTTGCTCGCCATATTTTCCACGATCGCCTCGATGATGATATCCGCACCGGCCGCTTGCTTCAAATCAGTCGACGGCGTGATCCGGGCGAGTATCGCTTCCATCTCTTCCGCTGTCAGCCGGCCTTTTTCGACCTGTCGCGAAATATTTCTTCGGATTCCTTCCATACCGCGGCTCAGGCTGGCATTGTCCATGTCATGCAGGACGACGGCAAAGCCTGCCTGAGCATGTACCTGGGCAATCCCCGCACCCATCTGACCCGCGCCAACAACCATTACGTCTTTTATCTTCATTATCTTTCCTCCTTTAAGTCATCCTTCAACGCTCAGCAACACGGCGTCACCCTGACCGCCGCCACTGCAAATTGCCGCGATCCCTAAGCCGCCGCCCCGGCGTTTCAGCTCATAGGCCAATGTCAAAATGATCCGGGCCCCGCTTGCCCCGATTGGATGCCCGAGCGCTACTGCTCCGCCATTGACATTGATTTTTTCTTCATCAAGCCGAGCGATCTGCTTACTCGCCAGTGCCACGGCGGCAAATGCCTCATTAATTTCAAACAAATCAATCTCATCCGCCTGATAGTTCGTTTTCTCCAACAGCTTGTTAATGACGAGGCCCGGCGTCTTCGGAAAATCCTCCGGAGCCACAGCCAATGCCGTATGCGCTTCGATCGTCGCGAGCGGGACTTTACCTTCCAGCTTCGCGCGCTCCTCCGACATCAGCAAAAGCGCCACCGCTCCGTCATTGACTCCCGGCGCATTGCCGGCCGTAATCGTCCCGTCATTGCCGAAAACCGGCCGGAGCGCCGCAAGCTGCTCAAGCGAGCTTTGCCGCGGTGCTTCATCCTGAGCAAACGTCAGCGGCTCACCTTTACGCTGCGGAACAGGGACCGGCGTTATTTCTTCCTTTAGCCGGCCGGACTTAATCGCCTCCGCCGCCCGCTCCTGGCTCCGCAGCGCCCAGCGATCCTGCTCCTGACGTGACAGCTTTAACTCGGCAGCGACTTTATTCCCGTACGTTCCCATATGGACATTGGTGAACGAGCAGGTCAACCCGTCATACACCATGCCATCGACAAGCTCACTATTCCCCATCCGCGCCCCCCAGCGTGCTTTTTCCACATAATAAGGGGCGTTGCTCATTGATTCCATTCCACCGGCGAGAATGACTCCGGCCTCCCCTAAACGGATCCGTTGATCGGCCGTCATTACACTGCGCATCCCCGAAGCGCACACTTTATTAATCGTTTCCGTATGCACCTCCCACGGCAGCCCGGCCTGGTGCGCCGCCTGCCGCGAGGGCAGCTGACCCTGTCCCGCCTGAAGCACATTGCCGATAATCACTTCATCGACGTGTTCAGACGACCAGCCGGCCCGCTCTAATGCCGAACGCAGTGCCACACCTCCCAACTCTCCCGCACTGAAGTTCCGTAACGCCCCACCGAATTTCGCAAAGGGTGTCCTTGCCCCGCTGACGATCACTGTTTTCATCTCAATCTCCCCTTCCATCTTTGTCGAGCGAACGCTCACTCACTTTGTCCGCACGGCCTCTGCCTCGCCGATAGCAAAAGCAAATTAGCCGTATGTTAGCCTGCATCCTTTTCTTCAAAAAGCGATTTTTCCAAAATTTCCACAATGTCCAGCGTCTCGACCTGCTCTTCGACTTCCTTTGCCTTGGTTCCATCACTGAGCATCGTCAAGCAATACGGGCAGCCGCTGCCGATCACCGTCGGCTCTACCTCAAGCGCCTGCTCGGTTCGCGCAATATTAATCCGCTGGCCGACATCCTCTTCCATCCACATCATGCCGCCACCGGCCCCGCAGCACATCCCATTTTCCCGATTCCGCTTCATCTCCGTCACTGTAATCCCCGGGATCGCCTTCAAAATGTCCCGCGGCGGCTCGTAGACTTCGTTATAGCGCCCTAAGTAACAGGAGTCATGATAGACGACGGTTTCCTTTACCTCATACTTTGGCTGAAGGCGCCCTTCCTGAATCAGCTTTGCCAGCAATTCGGTATGGTGGTACACTTCGACATCGTCAAGGCCGAACTCAGGGTATTCATTTTTAAAGCTGTTATAGGCATGCGGATCAATCGTCACAATTTTGCGGACATTATGCTTTTGAAACAGAGCGATATTCGCAGTCGCCAGCTCCTGAAAGAGAAACTCATTGCCGAGCCGGCGCGGCGTGTCACCCGAATTCTTCTCCTTATTGCCGATGATCGCAAAGCGGACCCCCGCCTCATTGAGCACCTTTGCGAGCGACTGGGCAATCTTCTGGCTCCGTTTATCGAATGAACCCATCGAACCGGCAAAGAGCAGATATTCAAATTCCTCTCCCGCTTTTTCGACCTCCTTGACGGTCGGTACAGTGATATCCTCCCTGCCCTCGCGCCATTTTTCACGATCCTTGCGGCTGATACCCCACGGGTTTCCCTGCCGCTCAATATTCGTCATCGCCCGCTGTGCATCGGCATCAAGCTTCCCTTCCGTCAGCACTAAATACCGGCGCAGATCGATAATCTTGTCGACATGCTCATTCATCACCGGACATTGGTCCTCACAATTGCGGCACGTTGTACAGGCCCAGATCTCTTCCTCCGTGATCACATCACCGATCAAGCTCACATCATAGCCGGCGGCCGCTTCACCTGCCCCAGCAAGCTGATTGGCCCTTGTGCCGCTGAAGGCGAAGGCCGGCAGCCACGGTGAGCGCGACGTAATCGCCGCTCCTTTTTCCGTTAAATGATCGCGCATTTTCACAATCAGGTCCATCGGCGAAAGCAGCTTCCCCGTCCCGGTCGCCGGACACATATTCGTACAGCGTCCGCATTCCACACAGGCATAAAGATCAACGAGCTGCTTTTGGTTAAAGTCCTCAATTCTTTGAACGCCAAATACTTCCTGACTTTCATCCTCAAAATTGATCGAGGCGAGCCGACCGACCTGATGTGTCCGGCCGAGAAAGACATTGACCGGCGCGGCCAACAGATGGGCGTGCTTCGACTGCGGCACATAAACAAGGAAGGACAGCAAAATGAGAAGGTGGACCCACCAGAACAGAAAGAAAAGCCCGCTTGCGGCTGCCGGTGGAACGAAGGACAACACGGCCGCCAGTCCGGAAGCGATCGGTTCAAATCCGCTAAGCGGTTTGCCGAACCAGATCATTTCCATCGCCTTCGCCAGCAGCTTGGAAACCATCAGCCCGCCGATAAACAGCAGGACAAGACCGGCTTTCCAGCCTCGCTTCAGACGGACAAGCTTCTCAATATAGCGGCGGTGAAACGCCCAGACGACCGCCACGAGAATGATGAAAACCACGATCTCCTGAAAGAGCGTGAAGAAAGGATAAAACGAGCCGAGCGGCAGATGGCTGCCGACAGCGAGCCCTTTCCAAATCAGATCAATCGCTCCAAATTGCACGAGCAAAAACCCGTAAAAAAACATCAGGTGGATGATCCCGCTTTTTTTATCCTTTAACAGCTTCTTCTGTCCAAATACGTTCAGCCAAAGCGCGCGGAACCGCTCCTGCACAGAATGGGTGAACTCGGCTTTTTTCCCAAGTTTGATGTAGTGATACCTAGTAAGGACAAGAGCCAAAAACAAATAGATCGCATAGGCTGTCAGCAACAGAAATGCAAGACGATGAATCAATGTTAGCGCTTCCATAAAACTCTCCCCTTTCACCTGACCTTTCAACGAACAGGACATGCATAAAGTAACTGGCTAAGTTGAACAAGCTCAAAACTTTTTGTATTTTCCCAATTGAATAACCAAATATTTCTTTCAGTATAGCATATTATCAACTGAATGAGCATTCAGTCGACAAAACTTTTCATTTTTTCTTGAAGGATGGGCAAACTAATGACAAATTGACGCCAGACCTTCTCCTGTTGAAAACAGGGCTGACCGCTGGACTTTGTGTAAGGAGGGGCATTTATGATGTTAGGCAGCCTACTGTTTGTCCTCTTGCTCGTTATTATCATCTTCTGGCTGCGCTATGACTTTCGCGCCGGCATGCGCAAACAGCGCAAAGAAGCAACCCGCCACACGCAGAAAACGCGCTACGGTGATGTGGAACTGCTCGGTGACGGAGACACATTTTTTGTTAATCTGTTTCAGGACATTAAGCAGGCGAGTCACCATATCCATCTGCTTTTTTATATTTTTCGCGGCGACCATATTGGCACTCAGCTGCTTGGCCTGTTGGAGGATAAAGCAAAGGAAGGCGTGTCAGTGCGGATCCTGGTCGACCGCTTTGGCTGTAAATTAACGCGCTCCCAAAAAAAGAAAATGAAAAAAGCGGGAATCCATTTCGCTTATTCGCACCCTCCGCAGTTTCCTTTTCTTTTCTTTACGTTAAACCGCCGCAACCATCGTAAGATCGTTATTATTGATGGGAAGACAGGCTATATTGGCGGCTTCAACGTCGGAGATGAATATTTAGGGAGAAGTGCGAAGTTTGGCTTGTGGCGGGACTTTCACCTAAGGTTGCAAGGAGACGGCGTCCAGGATTTGCAGGGCCAGTTTTTGCAGGATTGGACGACAGCAAAGCAAACGTATATCGAAGAGTCGGCTTTGTATCCTGCACTTGATCAAGGCCGGCACCCTTTGCGGATTTTACCGACAGACGGCTCCTACCTGGAGGAAACATTTATTGCGTTAATCCGCCAGGCAAAAAAATCGATTTTCATCGGAACCCCTTATTACATCCCGGGCCGCCAGCTTCAGCAGGAATTAATTTCCGCCGCTGAAAGAGGGGTTGACGTTCGTATCATCCTGCCGAAAAAAGCGGATCACCCTCTCGTCAAGGAAGCGGCCTTTCCTTATTTTCAAGCACTGCTTGAAGCCGGCATTGATATTTATCAGTATTACCGCGGCTTCTTTCATGCGAAAGCGCTCGTGATCGACGAGCAAATGTGCGATGTCGGGACAGCCAATTTCGATAAACGAAGCTTTCATATTAATCATGAAATCAACTGCCTTGTCTATGACAAAGCGTTTGTTGAAATCGTCCTCGCCGAATTAGAATATGACATGTCAATTTCCGAGCAGATGACGCTGACGGCTTACGAGCAACGCTCTTTGCTCCATAAAGGTAAAGAAAAAGTAGCGACGCTCGTTTCCGGGCTTTTGTAGAGGCTTGGATAAAAGGTTGTTTTTTCCCTTTTATCCAAGCCTCTACGCAATGGAGCAGAATATCTTTTTTAAAAAAGCTGTTGAGGTCAAAAAAAGGGTGAATCCATTTATTTGGACTCACACCTTCCCCTATTTAGGGCATTAGATTGTAACTAACCCTTTTCGCATCATCCAGTTTTTGACGATTTGATTGCATTCGTCCGGGCGTTTCGTCGGCACTTGATGAGCAACCTCACTGATGAGGACGATCTCCAAATCGTTAAGATGCCGGCAAAAAGGCAGCAGATACGGGCGCATATAGCGATCGCGCCGGCCATACAGCAGGAGGACCGGTACCTTTATTTGCGATAAGCGGTCGGTCGAAACATAGTTCATTCCGTCTTCATAAATACGCTTCAATGTTTCGCTGTCCGCCTTTTTAATAAAGCCGGCCATTTCTTGCTGTTCTTTATGTGAAGTAAAATGCGCCCGGGAAAGAGCGAATGAGAATAAAGAAATCAGCTCTTTGCCCGCGGCCCAGATCCCAAGCTCAAATTCCTTTTTCAGCAAAAAGCTCGATACTTCGGGGAAGCCGCCAATCAATATCATCCCTGCCGTGCTCTCCGGATAGCGCAAAGCGAATTCCTGGGCAATTGAACCGCCATTGGAATAGCCCAACACAATCACTTTTTTTACGTTCAGCTTCTTAAGTAAGGAGTGGGTCAGCCTGGCAAGCTCCGTCACATTAGCAGCTGACGAATGCTTTGTGCTGCGGCCGCTGTCAAGCAGGTCGACAAAGATCAGCTTGAAGTGTTTCGCCAGCGGGCGCTGAAAACGAAAGGTCAGGTGCCCCATTACCGGGGGATGCAACAGGACAATCGGGGTCCCTTCACCGTCTGTCTCATAGTAAAGCTTCACATCATTTTCCTGAAAATATGGCAACTTGCTGTACCCCTTTCATTCGCGGGAGCACCCATGCAGGCATCCAGTGTTCTTAGGACTGAAAAAACGGCATTATCCATTGATACAATTTATAACCGATGAAAATGCCAACAATGCCCATGACTCCTGATAATGCGGGAGGCGCAGGGATCGGCAGCTTAATTAACGCAAAAAGAAAACCGACTACCAGTCCGGCAAGCAGTGCTAAGAAAACCTCTTGCATGTTTATCCCTTCTTTCTTGCTATAGTTTGTGTTCAAATCCCGCCTTTATACAAAACCAGCCACCTGCAGTGATGTTCTAAAAAGGAGAAGGTCACTCCTTTTTGGCCGGCTACGCTCGCTGGCGGTCCATGTGAAAACCGCTCATGGTCCTTCCACTTCTTCAGCGGCTCCGCTCGGCCTTCGTGATGTTCTAAAAAGGAGAAGGTCACTCCTTTTTGGCCGGCGACGCTCGCTGGCGGTCCATGTGAAAACCGCTCATGGTCCTTCCACTTCTTCAGCGGCTCCGCTCGGCCTTCGTGATGTTCTGAAAAGGAGAAGGTCACTCCTTTTCAGAACATCACTTCCAACGTAAACCAGATGATGAGGAGGAGTTGGATGATGAATTTGGCGAGGGTGCTGCTGAGGAAGGCGAAAAAGGAGGCAACCGCCACCAGGCCGGCGTGCTTGGCGTCTTTTGAGGAGAGAAACTCGGTGACAAAGACAAGTGCGAACGGCACAAGGATGATGCCAAACGGTGGATAGACGAAGGAGCCGACGATCACGCCGACGGCCGCCATTCGCTCTCCCCATTTCGATCCGCCGTATCGTTTAACAAAATATTGACCGGCAATCAAATCCGCCGCCAGAATGACAATCGTCAACAGCGCTGCGCCTATCCAGAACCAGAGCGAAAGGGGGTCCCCGTCAAGCGCGAACGCATACAGCAGGAACCCTCCCCATAAAACCAGCACAGACGGCACAAGCGGGAAAATCAGTCCAATAAAGCTCAACAGAAATAAAGCGATAATCAAAACCCAGATCAGTGTCGTCATTCTTTATCTTCCTCTCTTCCCGCTAATACAGCCTTACATTTTTTCCGGTGCCGAGACGCCGACAAGTGTCAGGGCATTTTTAATCGTAACTTGCGTCGCTTTCATTAACGCCAGCCGGGCGCTCGTCGCTGCGGCATTGTCGGCATCAATGACACGTTCAGCATTGTAAAAGCTGTGCAGCGTCGAAGCCAGTTCATGCACATAGTTCGTAATCCGGTGTGGGATTTGCTTTTCCGCCGCTTCAGCCACGACAAGCGGGAAGTCACCAATCGCTTTTAACAGATCGTACGCTTTCTCGGAATTGAGTACAGACAGATCGGTTTCCTCATCGAAAGCAAAGCCGGCTTCTGCCCCTTGACGAAGCATGCTGCATACGCGGGCATGAGCATACTGCACATAATAGACCGGGTTTTCGTTCGACGTCGACACAGCCAGATCCATATCAAAATCAAGCTGGGTATCAGCGCTCCGCATCGCAAAGAAGTAGCGGGTCGCATCAATGCCGACTTCCTCCATCAGGTCACGCAATGTTACCGCCTTCCCCGTCCGTTTGCTCATCTTCACCTTTTCTCCACCTTGATAAAGGCTGACCATTTGAATGATCTGGACTTCCAACTGTTCCGCCTGATAGCCGAGCGCCTGGATCGCCGCCTTCATGCGCGCGATATAACCGTGGTGATCGGCACCCCAAATGTTGATCAGCTTATCAAAGCCGCGCTTCATTTTATCCTGATGATAGGCAATATCCGGAGTCAAATAGGTGTACGAGCCGTCATTTTTGATCAGAACACGGTCTTTATCATCGCCATACTCCGTTGTTTTAAACCAGGTCGCACCATCTTGTTCATACGTTTTCCCTTTTTGCTTTAACACCTCAAGCGCTTCCTCAACTTTGCCGCTCTCGTATAAGGACGTTTCCGAGAACCAGTTGTCAAACTCAACCCGGTATTCACGTAAATCCTGCTTAATTTTATCGAGTTCTTTTTCGAGGCCGTATTGACGCAGGAACGCATGGCGCTCTTCTTCCGATACATGGACGAATTTATCGCCATATTCCTCGGCAAGCTGTTTGCCGAAGTCAATAATATCCTGACCACGGTAGCCGTCCTCCGGCATCTCCTTCTCCATTCCTAACGCCTGGTAGTAGCGCGCTTCAAGCGAAAGCGTTAAATTGTCAATCTGATTTCCGGCATCATTGATGTAATATTCCCGTTCGACATCATAGCCGGCCTTCGTCAAAATATTGCAAAGCGCGTCGCCGACTGCCGCACCGCGCGCATGACCTAAATGGAGCGTCCCCGTCGGATTGGCCGAGACAAACTCGACCTGGATACGGCTGCCATTCCCGACGTTCGTCTGCCCGTATGTATCGCCTGCTTTCAGCACGGCCGGCACGACCTCACGCAAATAACGGTTGTCCATAAAGAAATTAATAAAGCCGGGACCGGCAATTTCGACCTTCTCGATCGCCGCTGCCTGATAGTTCAACTTCTCGATAAGCTCTTCGGCGATGGCGCGAGGGGCTTTTTTAGCGATCCTGGTCAGCTGCATTGCCATGTTGCTCGCGTAATCACCGTGCGCCTTCTCTTTCGGTGATTCAAGAATCACTTCCGGAATCTGCTCTTCCGTTGCAAGTCCGGCTTCGATCACGGCCTTGACGATTTCCTCTTTCAGCCGTTGTTTGATTTGTTCTACACTGTTCATCTACTCGTGTCCTCCTCTAGTGTCAATCGTACAGTATGCTTTCCGGTCGTCTGACCTTGCAGCTCAAATTGATACGTCAGATCAATTCTTCCCTTGACCTTCCCGGCCGGCCACTGGACAAACACCTTCTCAGTCGCCGCCGCCGTCTCCCATGAAGCTTCTGGAGTTACATAACGGCCAACGGTCGTTTCTCCGGCAATAAATGTTTGGCGCATTAAAATGACACCTTGACGAATTAAGATAAGCTCGCGGCCATTCCATTTCATCGTCGTTTGGACCGTTTCGCTGTTCAATACTTCCTCAAACCGTAAATAATCGTGCTTCCCTTTATGAAAGAGTTCTCCTCTTGTTGTAAATTCATAGGCATCTGTGTGATCATGATGCTCAATCCTCGTCTGAAACCGCATTTTAATTGATCGCTGAATCGCTTTTTTCATGCCCCGCACACCTTTCTCTGTTCAAGTTTAGCGAGTTTACAAAGCAGTTGCAAGCAGTGCTTTGATCTTTTCTGAAAAGGAAAAAGAGAGGGGCCGGGACGAAGGTTGGTTTTTACCTTTGGCCCGGCCCCTAAGCAGTGAGCGGAAGCGCCACGTTCTGTTAAAGCCCGTTGCGAAGAGGCCACTGAAAAACGTCCTTTTTCGTAACTCGAGACTAAAAAGCTTCCTTTTATTTCACCCAGCCAAGCAGCATTTCGCGGACAAATTTGCTGGCCGCGATTTGCGTTTGTTCTGTCGGATCATAGGCCGGCGCGACCTCAACCAGATCTGCTCCAATGACAGTGATATCTGAATTGGCGATTGCCGTAATTGCTTCAAGCAGCTCCTTTGACGTGATCCCGCCAGCTTCGGCTGTGCCCGTGCCCGGCGCATGAGCCGGATCAAGGACATCGATATCGATCGTCACGTAAACTGGCCGGTTGGCCAACGTCGGCAAAATTTCTTTTAATGGCTCGGCTACTTCAAATTTCGCCATGTACATTCCGGCTTCCTTCGCATATTGAAATTCCTCACGCATGCCGGAGCGGATGCCAAACGAATAAACATTTTGCGGACCGAGCAACTCACACGCCTTGCGAATCGGTGTGGAATGGGAAAGAGGTTCACCTTCATATTCTTCACGCAAATCGGCATGGGCATCGATATGGATGATTGCCATATCCGGGTACTTTTTCGCCATTGCTTTGAAAATAGGCCACGACAGCAAATGCTCCCCGCCAAGACCAAGAGGAAACTTCCCATCGGCCAGCAGCCGGTCGACGTACTCCTCAACCATATCGAGACTGCGGGCCGCATTGCCGAACGGCAGCGGAATATCTCCGGCATCGAAATAATTGACTTCCTCTAAATGCTTGTCCAAATACGGGCTGTATTCTTCCAGTCCGAGAGAAGCCTCGCGAATCCGCGCAGGACCGAAGCGAGAGCCGGGGCGGAAGGAGACCGTCCAATCCATCGGCATGCCGTAAATAACAGCCTGGCTTTCCTTATAGCTCGGCTTGCTCATAATAAATACTTTACCTGAATAGGCTTCGTCAAAGCGCATCCTTATCTCCCCTTACTTCACGAGGTCAGCTACAAACTTCGGCAAAACAAATGCCGCCTTATGAAGCTCTTTCGTATAATACTTCGTATCGATTTCGTGAAAGCGGCTCTCTTCCACAGCAAGCGGGTCGTGCCGCTTCGAACCGATCGTAAACGTCCACAGCCCGCTTGGATATGTCGGGATATTCCCCGTATAAAGACGGGTAATCGGAAAAATATCCTGCACGTCGCGATACACATTCTTGATCAATTCCTGATGAAACCACGGGTTGTCCGTCTGCGCGACGAAAATCCCGTCCTCTTTCAACGCCTTTGAGATTCCCTCGTAAAACCCTTTTTCAAACAGTTTCACTGCCGGACCTACCGGCTCCGTAGAATCAACCATAATGACATCATAGGCATTTTCGGCCTTGGCAATATGCATAAAGCCATCATCCACCTGAACGTCAACCCGCGGATCATCCAATGCTCCGGCAATCGACGGCAAATATTTCTTCGAATACTCAATCACTTTTCCGTCAATTTCAACAAGAGTCGCTTTTTCAACAGATGGATGCTTCAGCACCTCACGGATGACTCCTCCGTCTCCACCACCGACAACGAGAACATGCTTCGGTTCTGGATGTGTAAACAATGGTACATGAGCGACCATTTCATGATAAACAAATTCATCCTTTTCCGTTGTCATCACCATTCCATCAAGGACAAGCATATTGCCAAATTCCTCGGTTTCGACGACATCCAGCTGCTGAAAGTCTGTTTTTTCTGTATGAAGCGTTCGTTTGATTTTAGCTGTAATTCCAAAACGCTCTGTCTGCTTTTCTGTAAACCATAATTCCACCACAATCACCTCATTCAAATACTGATCTTCTATAGCGTTTACTTATTTATGTTACTTATGTGAACCAGACCGCAGGCGGCGGTTGGCTATTCGCCCGCCTGGCCCTGCTGTCTTCAACAAATGAAAGTATAAAGCAATAAGGTAAAAAAGCAAGCAAAATTTCTATGTCTTCTGTTGCTCCCGATGTTTAAAACACACTGTTTCTACCAAAACTAGAAACGTGTCCACTAGATTAGTGACGAAACTAAGAATGAGGTGACGAAATGGAAGTCATCATAAACCGTCGAATCAGACGCAGACGGCGACTCGTACGGCTGTTTTTTCGCTTCTGCTTACTGGCGCTAGTTCTTATGGCGGCAGGTGCGGTCGCGCTGCTTTCTTATACAAAGATGCAAGGGCCTCCGCCCTTGAATGTATCGCAAACAACCGTCTATTACGGGGCTGATAATACGCCGATCGGTGAACGGCATCATGGCCAGCACCGTTATTGGGTCGATTTATCAGAGATTTCCCCCGAGGTGATCGACGCCACAATTGCCGTCGAGGACCGCCGTTTCTATCAGCATTTTGGTTTTGATCCGCACCGGATTGGCGGGGCGGTGCTTGCCAACATTCGCTCCGGTTCAAAAGCACAGGGAGCGAGCACGATTACACAGCAGTACGCACGCAATCTTTATTTAAGTCATGATAAAACATGGAAACGAAAGTGGAATGAGCTGTTATATTCCTTGCGGCTGGAAATGAATTATGAAAAGGATGATATTCTCGAAGGCTATTTAAATACGGTTTACTATGGTCACGGGGCTTACGGCATCGAAGCGGCCGCCCGTCATTATTACGGCAAATCGGCCAATCAGCTCACTCTGGCTGAAGCGAGCATGCTTGCCGGGATTCCGAAAGGACCGAGCTATTATTCTCCCCTCTTTCATTACGAGCGGGCCAAAACACGACAGGGCGTTGTGCTTCAATCGATGGTCGAAAACGGCAACCTGACACAGGTAGAAGCAGATGAAGCTCATCTTGAGCCATTGACTTTCACCCATGAGCAGCTCGAACGGACCGCCGTCATCGGACCGTATTTTCAGGATGTCGTCGAGGAGCTCCTTATCGAAGAGGCCGGTCTTGATCCTGCTTTGTTTGAAGCAGGCGGACTTAACATTTACACAACGCTTGATCCCGCTATGCAGAAAGAAGCGGAGAACTGGGTCGAGAAGGAAATGCCGGACTCCGAGCTGCAAACCGCTCTTGTGGCAATGGACCCGCGCACAGGAGATGTGAAGGCATTGGTCGGCGGAAAAAATTATGCCGACAGCCCGTACAATCGCGCGACGCAGGCGAAGCGCGCTCCCGGCTCTGCTTTTAAGCCTTTTCTGTACTATGCGGCACTCGAAAACGGCTTCACGCCCGCCTCAACCTTACTAAGTGAGGAAACAACATTCACCTATGATGACGGACGGGCAACGTATTCGCCGAATAACTTCCAAAGTGTCTATGCCGATGATTTTATTACCCTTTTACAGGCGATCGCCTTTTCCGACAATATTTATGCAGTGAAAACCCATCTGCTGCTCGGCACCGACAAAATCATTGAAGTCGCGGAAAGACTGGGCATTACGTCGCCATTACGGGAAATTCCTTCTTTGGCGCTTGGGACTTTGCCGGTTGATGTCGTTGAGATGGTCCAGGCATACAGCGCCTTTGCCAACGGCGGAAATAAGGTTGAGCCGCGCTTTATCCGCAAGGTTGTCGATGCCAAGGGAAATGTCCTGTTTGAAGCCGAGCCTGAACTCACCCAAGTGCTCGACCCGAAATTGGCTTTCATTTTAACCGACCTGATGACCGGGATGTTCGATCCTTATTTGAATGCCCACACCTCTGTCACAGGCGGTTCAGTTGCCCATTTAGTCAATCGCCCTGTTGCCGGGAAGTCGGGCTCGACCTCGACCGACAGCTGGATGATCGGCTATGCGCCACAGCTCGTTACCGGCGTCTGGGTCGGTTATGATCAAGGGCAGACGCTTGAGCATGCCACTGAAGGGCAGATCGCCAAGAAAATTTGGGCCAACTTTACGGAACATGCGCTGGAAAAGCAATTAAAAATTCCATTTCAGCAGCCGGAGGGTGTCGTCGCGGTCGAGATGAACCCGCAAAACGGACTACTCGCAACCGCCGACTGCCCGACTCATCGCGTCACTTATTTTGTCGAAGGGACCGAGCCGACAAAGCCGTGTCCACCACCCGCGCCTGACGGCGAAGAAGTGGAAGCGATTGACGAGGCTACCCATGAAAAGGAAAACATCATTAACCGTTTCTTTAAATGGTTTCAGCACAACTGAACTGCTGAAAATGGATTACTTTCAGCAGCCGGGACAAGCCGACGAGCTGGTCGAATCAAACTCCATTCCCCAGCTCGTCAAAAAAGAGTGCCCCAAAAGCGCTTCAGCTTTTGGGGCACTCTCGTGTCCTAGTATAAATGTGTTTTTATACTGCCTTTAAGTTTACTCGCTCTCGTCGAAAAGCTCAAGAGGGCGCACCAGTGTTCAAAAATCGTTCAAAGTTATGTTATTTTAGGGGTTTACAATCCTCCTTTAAGCTGATCCTTCCCCCGCAAGCGCATTATGCAGCTCTTTTTCAGAATGAAGCCACATTTGCTCATTATGGTTTTTCAAAAATTCAGCGAGAATTGTTTTTGACTTCTGATCCATATGCTCAACGATAATTTTCCCTTTCAGCGCCTTATCCATGTTATTAACATGCTCGGGAAGGCTTTTATAGCCGCGGCGGATTTCTTTATCAACCGTCATCTCACAGCCCGTCACTCCGGCGTAATACGGCTTGCCTTCTCGGTATTGGATGGCTACCCAGACGAGCCAGTACAGCTTGCCGTTTGGCACGTCCTCCTTGTTCGGTAGGAATTTAATCCGTTTTTCAACGGC
Organism: Halalkalibacter oceani; assembly: GCF_023715705.1. GTDB lineage: Bacteria > Bacillota > Bacilli > Bacillales > Bacillaceae_D > Halalkalibacter > Halalkalibacter oceani_A. Next base: position 171,251 of record NZ_JAMBOS010000003.1, on the reverse strand, counting down.
TGAGCGGGCGTGCAGCGCGCCCATATCGACGAACGCTTCCCCTTCCGCCGGGTCGACGAAAACCGGCGATACGTTATCAAGGTTCAGCACACCAGCCCCATATCCTCCATGACCGGAAGTGGAATCCCCACTTAAAATATTAAAGCCGCTGCTTTTCTTTTTCTTCAAATTATCGTTATTCAGTAAATCCATCTATGTCACCCTTTCCTATTTCCTGCCTTAATTAAATTCTACACAAAATGACCTTCCATATGCTAGTCTTAAGATAGCGTTTTCTACTTCCCTGCTTTTATGCCTGATCAGACACAATCGCAGCGGGAGGAAAAACGGATGGATACATATTCTTCTCAATAGGAAAGGAGGGTGTTTTCATGCCAATCGTTACCGTAAAAATTCTTGAAGGACGTTCTGATGATCAGAAGCGGGCATTGGTTGAAAAAGTGACAGAAGCGGTCACCAATTCAATCGACGCGCCGGCTGAGCGCGTCTCAGTCGTGATTGAGGAAATGAAGAAAACCAATTTCGGCGTCGCCGGCGTAAGGAAGTCTGACGAATAGGCGATACTGGCGGGGCTACTCTACCCGCTGACTGTAACTAAAAAGCTGCTAAAAAAGTGAGTATTGCACTTTTTTAGCAGCTTAGCTTTTGCTTTTCCTCCGTTCCATCATCATTGCCCTGTTCCGCAGGTCCTTTATACCACTTCTCCTACATGCTGAGTTGCTTTGGCGTCGTCTTCTTACTCCGTTGCCATTGCAGCAAGCCGACGACAATAATGATCGTAAAGCCGATGATATCCTGGATAAAATTTGGATTCATAAATAACAGCGACCCGGCAAAGAGGACGATCCGCAACGGCCACGGAATGTCGGTAAATAAATAGCCCTCCGCCGCTGTTCCAAGCATGATCACACCTGTCACCGACGTAATCACCACGACAAGTCCCTCTGTAAAAGTCGTATTCAACAGCAAAAGCGCGTCATTATAAACGAACATATACGGGACGATAAATCCGGCAATCGCCAATTTCATTGAAACAAACCCTGTTTTCATCTGCTCGCCTCCCGAGATGCCGGCCGCGGCAAAGGCAGCCAATGCGACAGGCGGGGTAATGTTGGCAAACAGACCAAAGTAGAAGACAAACAGATGCGCCACGAGTGGCTCAATCCCCATCGAAATAAGTGCTGGAGCGGCCATCGTCGCCGTAATAATATAGGTTGGAATACTGGGCAATCCCATACCGAGGACGATGCAGGCGATCATCGTAAATACGAGCGTCAGCAATAAACTTTCACCGCCGAGGGTGACAATGCCATTGGCCAGCTTCAAACCAAAGCCTGTCATCGTCGCCACACCAACAACGATCCCGACGCAGGCGCAGGCAATCGCCACCCCGATTGAGGTTTTCGCCCCCTGTTCGAGCGCTTCCACGATATCCTTCAATGACATTCTCGTCGTTTTGCGCAGCATTGCCACCAGAATCGTGACGAGAATCGTTAGCAGCGCAGAAAAAATGATCGTCCGTCCGCTGAAAAAGAGCATATACATTAAGAACATCAGCGGAATCAGCAAATGTCCCCGTTCCTTTACTACTTCCATCACACGCGGCAGATTTTCCTTTGATATGCCGCGCAGCCCCTGCTTTGTCGCCCGCAAATGAATCTGGACGATAATCCCTGTGTAATAAAGCAGGGCAGGCAGCAGCGCGGCAAGCGCGATCTGGCTGTACGGAATCCCGAGCGTTTCGGCCATAATAAACGCCGCCGCCCCCATGATTGGCGGCAAAATTTGCCCGCCGACTGAAGCCGATGCTTCCACTGCTCCGGCAAAGTTGCGGCTGTAGCCGATTTTTTTCATTAACGGAATCGTAAATGAACCTGTCGTGACGACATTGGCAATCGCCGCGCCATTAATACTTCCGAGAAATCCGCTGGCGATGACCGCGACTTTCGCTGGACCGCCTTTCGTCTGGCCGGCAATCGCCAGGGCGAGATCATTAAAAAATTGCCCCATGCCTGATTTTGACAAAAAGGCGCCAAACAAAATAAAAAGGAAAATATATGTCGCCGAGACGCCGATTGCCGTCCCATAAATCCCCTCTGTCGTCACATACATGAAATTGACCAATTCATCCCATGTATAGCCGCGGTGGCGAAAGATCCCCGCCATCTCTCTGCCGAACAAGCCGTATAAGAAGAAGAGAACGGCGAGCAGCGGCAGACCCCAGCCTGTGACCCTGCGTGCCGCTTCCAATACGAGCAGAACGAGCAATCCCCCGAACAGAAGATCAAGCTGATTAGGCAAGCCACCACGATTTACAATCCCTAAATAGTCGACGAAAATATAAACCGACGTCGAGATCGCACAAAGCGCGAAAATAATATCGTAGAATGGCAGCTTCGTCCGGCTTGCCTTTTTAAAAGGCGGGTACAGCAGAAAGACAAGCGCTAAAATCACCGCCACGTGCAGGGAACGATGCTGGAGCGTGACCGGCGTTCCGAAATAGGATGTGTACATATGATAAAGCGAAAGCGCAATCGCCAGAATCGAGACAAGTAGAGCGGCGATTTTACTGGAATGAGTGCGAACCCTTGATTCGCTGTCGTATTTTTCTAAAAGCTCCTGCTGGTCATTGGACAGTTCAGCTTCTTGCTGCTTCGTCTGTGCCATGCTATCACCTCTTCTCTAACACGCTTTTTTGATTCGTCTGAGGGAGCGCCCTGATTTCAATTTTTTCAAGGTGGGGCAAGTCCTCCGTCTGAAAAGCCGGTTCCCCATCGACTGTCAGTTCAAATCCGACATGATGCGAGTGGATCCAGCGTAAGGCATCGATCCGTTCATTAAGATTGCGGACGATAACCTCTCCATTTTCAACGGTCATCTCTCCTTTTTGGTGAGGGACACCGGCACCAAAGGACTGAAAAGCCGTTTCGATCAGCTCCAGCTCCCCATCTTCGGTCAACTGATAGGTTTCCCTCCACGGTGTATGCTCGACAGAGTGAACCCATGTTAACGAAAATGTGTCTCCGGCTTTCAGCTGCTGCACTTCTTTATAAATTTCATGATGCTCCTGATGCTGGACGACGAGCGTCATCTCGTTACTATCGGCGCACGCCGTTAAGCAAAGTAGGACAATGAAAAGCCTGCCTTTCATCGGAGGATGCTCCTTCCAGGGATAATGTCGATACTTTTACATGAAGGCCGCCCCTATTTTACAGGTGAGCAGGGAATGCGACACTCCCGCTCACCTTGTGCGGCACAGAGCCGCGACACCTTTTCGGATGAAACCAGACCGGTTTACTCCAGCACCCCGACTTCCTTCAAGTAGCGCTCAGCGCCAGGGTGAAACGGCACAGGCATCCCGACATCGACTGTGTCCAGCGAAATGTCCTGAGCGGCATTGTGAGAGCCTTGAATGGCTTCCAGGTTTTCAAATAGCGTTTTCGTAATTTCATAGGCGACATCCTCGGAAAGATCATTGGAAATCAGCAGTAAATTTGTAATCGCCGCTGTCTGGATCTCTTCTTCGTTGCCGTACACATTAGCCGGAATGACTTCCGACGTAAAAAATGGATACGTTTCAATCAAATAATCGAGCGCTTCCCCTTCGATCGGCAAAATCTTCGCGGAGTGAGTCGTGTCAAGATCGATGACGGTCGCATTTGGAACACCGCTCGTCACAAAGGCGGCATCAATCATTCCATTTTTAATCTGATCGATCGCTTCACTGTAAGAAAGATAATCCTCCTCGATATCGTCATAGCTTAATCCATATGCCTCCAGCACCATCCGTGCGTTTAATTCAACCCCTGAATTCGCCGCGCCGACGCCGACACTTTTGCCGGCAAGGTCGGCAATGCTTTCAATGCCCGAATCCTCTGTCGTCACAACTTGAACAAAATTCGGATACATCGCCATCAATCCTCTCAGCGATTCAATCGGCTCCTCCCCTTCAAACGCGCCATTGCCCTCATACGCCTGCAGCACCGCGTCGGCCATCGTGATCGCCAGCTCGGCCCGTTCCGTATTGAGCAAATTGATATTCTCGACAGAGGCGCCAGTCGCCTGCACGGAGGAATCAACCCCTAACTCCGTTTCGAGTATGTTCGCAATTGCTCCGCCAATCGGGTAATAGACGCCTGAAGTCCCACCGGTTGCGACCGTGACGAACAAGTCCTCCAGACCAGCGGCTTCACTCTGCTCACCTGCCGGTTCTTCCCCCTCCGTTCCCGCAGGCTCATCACTTCCACCGCAGGCCGCCAACAGCAAGCTCGACATCACCAACAAACTTAAAAATTTCTTCATCGTTTTTCCCCTTTCTGTTTATAAAGTATTGGACACCTTCCTTTTGCAATAATGATGCCAACTCAAAAACGGCTTCATTATTGGAAACGCATACATTTCCACCATAAGAAAACCGCAGAGCGGCTTTTTTCTTAGAAGCGGCGTGCGGAGCCGTTACAATCATTTAAGGCCGTCTGAAAGCGGGGTTCTTTCAGACCGCCGCGTAACGTGCGAAGCCGCCGCCCTTCCTCGAATCCAGCCGAAAATTTTATCCTTTCTTATTTTTCTAAAAAAAGCGGAAAAAAATTCCGCCCTGCATTTTTTTCCGCTTTTTCGTTTTAGTGATGCTCATACTGCTTTAACTTGTCGCGCAAGCTGCGTTCGCTGATTCCTAACATTTGCGCTGTTTTCTTTCGATGTCCTTTATTCGCTTCCAGTGTTGCCAGAATGAAATGCTTTTCGATCTCCTTTAAAGGCAGACCGACAAAGCTTTTATGTAGCCCGTTCTCCCCGTTTGAAGCGTAATTGATTTTCCGGACCTGATTTGGCAAATCCGTTTCTTCCACGTACTCATCATCGGCCAGAACCATCGAGGATTCAATAATATTGGACAGCTCGCGAATATTGCCTGGATACTCATAATCAAGCAAAATCCGCTGCGCCTGCTTCGTCAGCCCTTTTACATGCAGGCCCATTTCCTCGTTAAACTGCTCGATGAAATGCTTGATTAAATACGGAATATCTTCCTTTCTCTCTCTTAAGGCCGGCAGCGGCACCTTAATGACATTCAGCCGAAAATAGAGATCCTCGCGGAATTCACCTTTTTTTACTGCTTCATCGAGGTTTTTATTGGTAGCGGCTATCACCCTGACATCAAGCTGAACGTCCCTGTTCGATCCGAGCCTTGTGACGACCTTCTCCTGCAGGACGCGGAGCAGCTTCGCTTGCAGGGCAAGCGGCATATCACCGATTTCATCAAGAAAGATTGTTCCCCCATTTGCCTGCTCGAACTTGCCTTTCTTGCTTGAGACCGCTCCGGTGAAGGCTCCCTTTTCATAGCCGAACAACTCACTTTCCAGCAATTGATCCGGTATCGCCGCACAATTCACAACCTCAAAGTGAGCTTTTTTTCTTTTGCCTGAGAAGTGGAGCGCTTTCGCGACAAGCTCCTTGCCCGTCCCGCTCTCTCCGGTTATTAAGACGTTGGAGTCGACCTCCTTCACTTTTCCGATCAGGTGAAAAACTGCCTTCATCGCTTTGCTTTTGCCAATGATCCCTTCATAGCTGTACTTTTTCTCCAGCTCCTGGCTTAAAAAATCGACCTGCTCGTTCAGATGCTGATAGCGAAATGCCTGCTCAATCACGGAATGAAGCTCTTCGATATTGATCGGCTTTGTTAAATAGGAGTAGGCCCCCTCCCGGATGGCCCGGACAGAGGTCGCGATCGTCCCGTAAGCGGTAATCATTAAAACAACCGTCTTCGGGCTGACCTCCTTTATTTGCTTCAGCACCTCAATTCCGTCGGTCTGCCCGATCTTTAAATCAAGCAGGCAAAGGTCATAGTCGTCAAGTTCGAGCCACGTTACTCCTTCTGCCGGGTCTGTCGTCGTCTTTACCTCATACTTGTCCTCCAGCGCAAACGCAAGCGAGGAGCAAATGGCCGCTTCATCATCAATGATTAAAATTCGTCTCATCGCGCTGCCTCCTTTTCCATCGCTTTTATAAATGTTAATGTAATCGTCGTCCCTGCTCCTTTTTCACTGTTTATCGCCAGCTCGCCGTTGTTTTCCTTTATATATTGACTGGCGATCGCCAGCCCAAGCCCCGTCCCTTTCGCTTTCGTCGTATAAAAGAGCTTCAATGCCTGTCCTCGCTCGTAGTCATCCATTCCTTCCCCCGTATCCGTCACTTGAATGCAGACGTTGGGGCCTTGTTCAAATGCCGCGAGCTGCAAAAGTGGCTTCACCTGCTCTTCTCCGCTGCTTAGGGCATCAAGGCTATTAATAATTAAGTTGATCAGCACCTGTTTCAGCTGATTGGCATCGGCCTCGATCCAGAGATTTTCCTCCGTCGTGCACTGCATCGTAATTCCTTTATGAAGCGCCGTCCGTTCAAATAGGATCAGACATTCTTCGACCACCGCGCCGGCATCGATTCGCTCTTTATTGAGCCGGGCCGGCTTCGTGTAATCGATCAGCCCTTGAATCAGCTGATTCATCCGCTCTATTTCCTGCGGGACATAGGTCGAAATTTCATTTTGAAAACGTGCGTTATTGTATTTAAGGGGGATCAATTCCACAAAAGTTTTTATCGAGGTTAACGGATTGCGGATTTCATGGGCAATGCCGGCAACGATTCTGCTAAGCTCTTCATTTTTTTCTCGTTCAAACAGCTGGAGTCTCAGCTTATGTTCCTCGGTAATATCCTCAAATGTCACAATCAGGCCGATAACCTGCTTTTCAAAGTTTTTTAACGGGTAAATATAATAGCGTAAATAATACGTATCCGTCTCATTTTTCTGCCAGACGGCTTCCTCGCCCAGTATTAAATTGTCCGGGCGCAGCACTTCCGCAAACCGCCCTTCCAGCAGCAGCTTCAATAATGGAATATCGTGATAATGCCTGTCGGTAACAGCTTGCCGTTCCCCGGAAATCGCGCGCGCTTTCTCGTTAAAGGACGTAACGAAGCCGGCAGCATTAATCGTCGCGATCCCTCTTGGGCTGCTGTTTAAAATTTGCTTTTGAAACTCGTCACTATTTTTGATCTCGGCCATTTGCTGTTCAAGCTGGACATTCATCCTTTGCAGCACATTCGTTTTCTTCGCGACTTCCCGCTGCAGCTGCTTGTTCCAGCGCATCCCTAATAAGAACAAAACCGTCGCAACAAGCAGCAGGCTGCCGATAATTTGCAGGGCCAGCCACAGGCGGTCCTCAAGCTCATTTTCGCTTTCAAACCAGGCTTCATAAATGAAGCTATACGTCCCATCGGCTTTCATCTCGCGAATCGCTTCATTGAGCCTGCTCAGCAACTGATAATCTTCCTGCTGGACGGCCATCGTATAATCAACCGGTAGTAAGTAGTTTCCAACAATTTTATAATCATCCTCCAGCCCTCTGGCGGCCAACTCATACTCCGCTGTCAGCATGTTTCCGACAAAGGCGTTCGCTCTCCCTTTTAGCAAAAGCTCAAGAGCGGTTACCTGGTTGCTGGCGATATGGTACTTAATGCTGCGAATATTACGGAGAAAATCATATTCCAATGTGTCCTTTTGCAAGGCCGTCACAGCATCAGTCAGCTCAGCAAGCCCCTCAATATTTTCGTTCTCCCGGTGGACAATCAAGCCAATGGACGTCGTCAAAATCGAGTCTGAGAACTCCATCATCCCGGCATGGTCCTCATTAAAATAGGCGCTCAGCAAAATATCAAGCTCGTTATTCTTCAGCTGTCGCACTCCTTCCGACTGCGGCAGGGGCACATAGACTATATCTTCCCCCATCCTGGAAGCGATTTCATTCATCAGATCAACGGCAAAGCCTTGAGGGTTCCCATCAGCGGTGAAATGAACGGGAGGAAAATCCGGGTCATAACCGACGACTAAGCGCCGTTCCTCAGCCGCCTCCACCTTCTGGCTCATAAGCAAGAAAAGCAACAAAGCGATAAGCATTCTATTTTTTCCCACGCTTTCCAGAGACCTCCCTTCTTTTTTAATCCTAGTCGATTGCTTGTGTATTGACAATCATTATATTTGCGGGAGGGGCGGTTGATAGGATTGAGCTGCGCGGGTACTTGAAACATGTTCTCTTCACGCCAAAACAAAGAAAAGCCGTTCCGCAAAGGTCAGAATTACCCTTTTGGAACAGCTTCCCGTATCGGACCACGCATGCTCTTGCGACATCAGTCATGCAGACATTTACGGCTTATCTCCACGTTGTGCATGTCCTGTTGGAACTTTTTGCAGGCTTCCGTCAAGCCGACTGATTGATTAAATATCGTATAGATGCCGGTTATTAAGATGTCCGCTCCTCTTTTTACACTTTCAATTGCGTTTGGATAATCGATCCCACCGTCGACCGAAATCAAAAAGGAGGCCTTGTATTTTTGTCTTAGCTGCTGGAGTTCATCGAGACGCTCGAGCGACCCCTCCATAAATGTTTGGCCGGCAAATCCGGGCTCGACGGTCATTAAAACGACATAATCCACATAGCGGATTAACGGCTCAATACAATCAATTCGCTGGGAAGGATTGATGACAACACCCGCTTTCATCCCTTTTTCTCTAATATCCCTGAGGATTCTGATTGAAAAGCTTGTGCTGTCAATATGAAAGCTGACATAATCTGCGTCATATTCTTTCAGAAGATCCACATAAGCTTCAGGATTGGAGACCATTAAATGCACATCTGTCACAATATGCGGATATTTCATTTTAATCGCCTTTACAACACTGGTCGGCAAAAACAAATTCGGTACGTAATGACCATCCATTAAGTCGATATGCAGGAAAGTAACACCGCCTGCTACAAGCTCGTCAATTTGTTTTCCGATATGCAAAAGATCGCAGTTAGCGATTGATGGCGCGTTGATCATCCATCTGCCTCCTCTTTTTCGCCAGATCATACACTGGAAATTAAGCTGCCTGTACGAAACTCATATGCTCTACTGATGAGGCCCGGCCAGACGTGCACTCCAGTGCTTCCCGCTTCGGAGCATTTATCGTCCCAAGTCTTTCCTTCGTTAGCCATATAGCCACTTAGGCAGGAAAAGCACAAGATCAGGTACAGCGATTAGCACGGCGATTAATACAAAGATCGTAATAACAAATGGCACATTTTCTTTTAAATAATCTTGCATTTTACATTTTAAGATGCCGCATATCGTATACATCGCAATTCCTACCGGCGGTGTCAAGATTCCCATCGTCACGACGATGCTCATAATGACGCCGAAAAACACCGGGTCGACTCCAAAGCCGCTGACTAGCGGCAGCAAGATCGGCGTAAGCAAAATAATGAGAACGGAGCCCTCCATCACCATCCCAAACAGTAGGAGAAACAAAATAACGAGTATGAGCACCATTCCTGGCTGGCTCGTGATTTCCGAGACAAAGGCGGTCATTTTTTGCGGAATTCTTTCTAGCGGTATTCCGTACCCAAAGACGCCGGACATCGTTATCATGTACATAATCGCCCCGATTGTCACAATCGATTCCTTTAATGTTTTGACCAACGTTTTTATCGTTAGCTCTTTGTAAATAAAAAAGCCGACAAACAAGGCGTATACACAGGCGAAGGCCCCGATTTCAGAAGCTGTAAACAGGCCGAGGCGAAGGCCGATAAGCAGCATAACCGGAAAAAGCAATGCCCAGATTGTTTCCTTGAGGGAGACTAGAATTTCGATAAAGCTTGCCCGCTTTTCCCTTGCAGGCTGGAAGCCCCGCAATTTAGACGTTATCGCTACCGTCACCATTAAAAAAATCATCATCAGAAAACCGGCGACGATTCCGGCGGCAAACAGTCTTCCAATCGAAACCTCACCAATCGTTCCGTAGAGGATTAACCCTACGCCAGGAGGAATCGTGGAAGCAATCAAAGACGAATAACCAATAACAGAGCCGGAATAGCCCTTCGGATACCCTTGTTTTTCAAGTTCCGGCCCTAGAACCCTCGCCTGCATGGCGGCATCCGCATTGGACGAGCCCGAAACGCCCCCCATCAACGTACTAAGAACAACACTTACCTGGGCCAGCCCTCCCCGCATATGTCCTGTCAGGAGCATAGCCAGCTTAATTAAACGGCTCGTGATTCCCGATGCATTCATTAAGCTCCCGGCAAAAATAAAGAGCGGCACAGCAAGCAATGTCACATTTTGTGTTTGAGAAATCGGGAGCTGGACGATCGTCGTTAATGGAAGCTCTGCATTCTGAAGAAAAAATACCGTTCCCGAAATCCCAATCGCAAACCCTACCGGCATTCGAATCAGTAACAAGAGTAAAAAAGTGATCATGACAAGTATCATCGCTGTACTCCTTTTATCAGCGGGAAAGAAATCCCGCTGATCGTCATCTGACAGATTGTTAATTTATGTCGCTACCCGTTTCTGATTTAGTCACCTTCTTATAAACCTTCACAAGTAGCGTGACAACCATAAGCAATGCCGTCACTGGTATACTTAAGGTAATCCATGTGTAACTAAGCGCCGGAATACCTTGGAAGGAGCGGTTCCATGTGCTGATTGACAGGACCGTGCCCAAGTAAATCAACATACACAGAAAAGCAAAGATCGCCGCGTAGAGTAACATTTCCACAATTCTTTGCACACTGGCGGGGAATTTCCGGAAAACAAAGTCCACTTCGACAAACTCCCCTTCTCTAAAAGCAATGCTTCCTCCGAGAAAAGCGCACCAGGCAAAGCTTAAAAGAGCAATATCGAGCGCCCAGTTGATCGGCGTTCCGAGGCTTCTCATCAATGCTGCTGCCGTTAACGTGAACACGGTTATCAATAAGCAGATGATCGCTAACGCAACTTCCACTTTGCATAAATTTCGGTACATTGACCTCATCGTATCTCACCCGGATTCCTATTCTGCAATTTCTTTTCCTAATTCCTCATATATCGCTTTTCTGGCATCATTCAGATCAAGCGCATCATAAGCGGCCTGGCCGGCTTTCTTAAATGCTTCGATATCCAGCTCGTCATATGGTATATAATTCATTCCTGCATCGATCAACGCCTGTTTATGGCCTTCAGCCTCTGCTTCAAGCTGCTCGGATACCTCAAGTCCGGCATTGTTTGCTTCCTCAATCAGAATTGTTTGGTACTCTTCAGGTAAGCTGTTGAACCATTCCGCACTGCTTACGACGAAGTTAATAAGATAAATATGCTGTGTTTCGATAATATGATCGGCCACCTCTTGAACATTGAGATTGCGGGCCGCCGCATACGAAAGCTCAGCCCCATCGACGACATTCGTTTGAATCCCGTTATACAAATCGCCGTACGGCAATGCGACCGCTTCACTGCCAAGTGAATTGACCGATTCAACCCAAATAGGCGCTCCCGCCGTTCTTAACAGCATCCCTTTAAACTCATCCGGATTCGTCCCGACCTTATTGGAAAAAACATTCCGATGTCCCTGGGCATAGGCGAAGGAAATCACTTTAATCTGATACTCTTCTTCAAGTCGCTGCTGCCATTCTTCCATCACTTCTGACTCCATCAATTGGCGCACTTCATCAAGACTTTCGAGAAAATAGGGCGCATTGAGCACGGCAATCTCATTGACATAGTTTCCTAACCGGGCAGAGTCTGTTTGCCAGCCGATATTCGACCCTTGTCTCATTTGTTCAAGTACATCCTCCTCAACCCCCAGCTGGGCATTTGGAAATACTTCTATCAGGACATCACCCTCTGTTTTCTCGCTTACAGCCTCCGCCCACTTCTTGAACGAAGCATGAAAGGGATCCTGCTCGGTCAAAACATGGCCAAATCTTAATGTATATGTCGGGTCATTAGATTCCGAAGACCCGCCCGCCCCCTCTGTCTTTTCATTGCCCGAACAGCCAAGCAGCGCAATTACGCTCACAATGGAAACAAAAAATAGTAAAGGCCATTTTCGTCTCATTTTATCTCCCCCCGCATATCAATTCATAAGAGCAACCTCTTCATCAGGAAAGCGCTTACTTACTTTTGCAAGCAGGCTCATGCAAACGCAGAACTACTTCAATCTCCCCCCTTCTTGAGCTACTACAACTATATTCATTCGGTCTATTATTTAGCATTATTATTTGCATGTTTGATACTAGTGACCTTGAAATTTCAGTCATAATGAGTGACATTTGTCTATTAGGTTCGCTAATGGAGAAAAGCGATGGATCTCCCTAACGAATGACACAACCAGCAGACCAAAAAAGAAGCACGAAAAAGAAAAGAGGCTGGACAAAAGGTTGTTTTTTTCACCTTTTGTCCAGCCTCTAAACAGTGAGCGGAACCGCCACAACGGGCTTGTGGCGTGTGAAGCCATTGCCAGTAGGTCCAAAGCTAGTTTTATCTCAAGCTCTTATCCTAATTTATCCGGCTGTCCGGCTTACTGTCTCCTTTAGTGATTCAATAAATCGATAGCCCTGCTCAATTTCTTCTTCACGGTAATTTTGCTTGCGTTTCAATGTAAATACCTTCTCTTCGACTTCCTCACGCGGCAGCTCCTCAAAATAAAGAAGCGTGGAGACAAGCTCAAGGAAACGGGAGCTCTGCTCGTTTAACCTGGCTGCGAGCTCTCTCACATCAGGCTGCTCAAATTGATATAATTCCAAAAAACGTCTGCCAGATTCAGATAACTGATACCGGTATTGAAAATAGTTGCCTTTATCTTCCCTCGTTTCTGTCATAAAACCGAGGTTGCACAGCTCCTCCATCCGCAATGACAGCTCCTCTGAATAAGGGCCGAACATATGAAAGGTGTAACGCTCGGAAAAAGGCATGTCCAGTTTTTTCGCGATGTAGATTATTTTTTGCAGCTTTTTTCTCCCGACGACCTCGCCGACCTGCAAGAAAAGGCTCATGACATTGGCATGGTCCTTCAGCAATGCCAACCCCTCCTCCCATTATTGATTTAATAACTGACGGATCTGCATCTTACTCCGCCGATGCTCCCCTTCGTCGGTCAGGCAATCATGCGGAAAATACAGTTTATGATCGGTGCGCTTCTTTCCAGATATTGCTTCAACGACCTCCGACTCACGCGAAAGCTCGCGGATCTTTCCATTCGGTAAAATAAGATGGATCGGCACCCGCTCTTCCTCTTCACCAGGCCTGTAGAAATCATAAGGCAAATCAGATGAAGAATCGATCACCAGGTAATAATCAGGATCAAGCTCCGCTTCACGAAACAGCTCCTGTAGTTTAGGCCAGTCATTCATCCGCTGATTCGGGTCAAATTCGACATACTTGAAAAGACGCCTATTAAGGAATCTTACACAAAGATCACGCAAAATGCGATCCTCTTCCTCCTGCCAAACCTGGAAATAATACAGGGTTATCGCTTCGTCGAGCCTTAAATAGTCGCGCAAGCTCCCTTTTCCATGAAAAAAGGAAAGAAAATGGAGCGGCTGATGGGTAAAGGAGTAGCCTTCGTGATACAACGTTTTCACCCGTTTAAAAATCTTGCTTAAAATCACTTCCGCGCTGCGGGTCACAGGATGAAAGTACACTTGCCAGTACATTTGATAACGGCTCATAATATAATCCTCGACCGCATGCATGCCGCTCTGCTTAATCACAACCTGATCCTCCATCGGCCTCATCACCCGCAAAATCCGTTCCATATCAAAGTGTCCGTAGCTCACACCGGTATAGTAGGCATCGCGCTGCAAATAATCCATCCTGTCCGCGTCTATCTGACTTGAAATGATGCTCGTCACCAGCTTGTTGGAATAGGTTTTTTCGATAACATCAGCGACCGCCTTCGGAAACTCCGGACTCACCCGCGCCAGCACGTGATGAATTTCGGTGTCCCCCATAATGATTTCACGCGTCCATTCCTCATGATCGGTATCGAACACTTTTTCAAAGGAATGAGAAAATGGCCCGTGTCCTACATCGTGGAGAAGAGCCGCAACAAGGGCCAGCAGTCGCTCATCCTCTTCCCAATTCGGCCGCCCCTTAAACACCTCAAGTATACGCCTCGTGATTTCATATACGCCAAGTGAATGATTAAAGCGCGTATGCTCCGCCCCATGAAACGTCACATACGTCGTACCGAGCTGCCTGATTCGCCGAAGACGCTGAAATTCCTTTGTGCCAATCAAGTCCCATATCAGTTCGTCTCTCACATGAATATAACGGTGCACCGGGTCTTTAAACACTTTTTCTTCTTCTAATTGACGATAGTAAGGTTTAGCCATAGTTCCCTCTCGTTTCCATAGAGTCGTACCCTTATTATATACGAACAGAACAGCGTTTTGTTAGCTCGTTTCTCATTTCTCTTCTAAGAAAACCGCGTAGCGGCTTTTCTTAGAAGCAGCGTGCGAAGCCGCCACCCTTCCTCGAATCAACCCGAAAATTTTATTTTTTCTTATCTTTTGAAAAAAACCTTACCAGCGCACCGGGAAGCCCGCCGGCTGATAAGGTTCTTCTTCCTAGGCTCTCCGCGCGCTCGCGGCAGCCTCCTTTTCGATATGCTTTGCCTCGGTCCGGTCGATGATAACCGCAGCGGAAGCATCTCCAGTTATGTTGACCGCTGTACGAAGCATATCCAGAATGCGGTCAACGGCCAGTACGAGGGCGATTCCTTCCACCGGCAATCCGACGGAACTGAGCACCATCGCCAGCATGATCATCCCGACACCCGGCACACCGGCTGTGCCGATACTGGCCAGCGTGGCCGTTAAGACGACGGTTACCAAATCACCGAATGATAATTGCGCTGCATAAACCTGGGCAATAAAGACCGTCGCAACCGCCTGCATAATCCCGGTCCCATCCATATTAATCGTCGCCCCTAACGGCTGAACAAAGCTTGAGACCGGCTTGGATACACCGAGGTTCTCCTGAGCCGTCTTCATCGATAGCGGCAAAGTCGCATTACTGCTGGACGTACCAAAGGCTACTGTCATCGCCGGGAAAAACCCTTTAAAGAAAGCAATCGGATTTTGTCGTGCCAAAAGGGCAATCAATCCGCCATAGGTTAGGAGGGCGTGAATAACCAAAGCCAAAATAACCGCGACAACATACATCATCATTGAGCCCAACGCATCAAGCCCAAGCTTGCCCAATGCCGAAGCAATTAATGCAAACGCGCCAATCGGCGCCAGCTTCATCGCCACGGTTACGAGATACATCATGATTTCATTTCCCTGTTCCATCAGCCGGAGGATGCCACGCGTTTTGTCTCCCAGCTTCGCTAATGCAAAACCGATAAAGACAGCAAACGCGATAATTTGCAGCATCTCTCCCGTCGCCATCGCTTCAATTGGATTTTCTGGGATAATATTTAACAAGGTCTCCATAATCGGTGGAGCCTCTTCAGCCGAGTATTCCGCCTCGCTTTCTCCCATCAATCCCGGCTGTCCGGGCTGCAATATGTAGGCAACTGTGATCCCGATGACAAGAGCGACTGCTGTTGTCACCAAATAATAAGCGATCGTTTTCGAACCAATACGTCCAAGCTGCTTCGGGTCCCCAATCCCGGCTGTTCCAAGGACAATGGAAAAGAATACAAGCGGCACAACAAGCATCGTAATCAATTTCAGGAAAAGCTGCCCGAGCGGGGTTAACGCATAAGTATCAAGCGGAATAAAAGCGTTAGGCGCAAAAAGATTGAAACCTAAGCCTACAATAACACCCAAGATAAGGGCGATTAATATTTTTTTCGTTAAACTCATCGCCTAGCCTCCAATCTGTCTCTTTGTTCTTATCATCTAGATTCAAAAATATTCTGCCATTTGTTATTTCCCGAGACGGCCGATCTCGAAACCCACTTACGCTTCAAAATTTTATCAGTAAAATATCTTTTAGACAACCATGAACTAATTATGTAGGATTAAGGACTTGTTTGAAAAAATTTCCACCATATGTGATAAGGACCTGAGAACTGGATCCTTTAGACCGTCTGTCCCTTTAATAAAACCATTTTTAAAGAGGATGACACAAAGCTAGTTAACATGGAGTAGCAATGGCTTCACGCGCCACAAGCCCGTTGTGAGAAACCCACTCACAACGGGCTTTAAAAAATCGTGACGGTTCCGCTCATTGCTTAGGGGCTGGGCAAAAGGTAAAAACAACCTTTTTCCCAGCCCCTTTCTTATTTTGAAAGTTTACTGATCACTTTTTCGATTAATTGATCCTCGTCCGGTGCAGCTACAGGCCGATTATTCACAAATGCAAACGACTTTTTTCTACCCGGTCCACAATAGGATTGACAACGAATATCGATCTTCGCTTGCCCGTCAACCTTTTTCAGCCGTGGAAGGAGTGTCTTCACATTGGTCGCTTGACATTCATCACAAATGCGAAATTCATTAGCCATTTCTGATGTTCCTTTCCTTATTCATTTTTCTTCCTTCATCTATATCAAATCGATAAATTTGTTTGTTGCGCTACCCTTCAGTATAGCACATATTCTGAGAGAAGCAATCCTTTCACCAGCATGCTATAATGGGCTTGTTTGAGAATTTATCTATAGGAGCTGCCTCCCATGAAACATGATTTACAGACGATTTCCTCCCAATGGCGATGGCTTGATCAAACGAGATTCGGTCCGGCCTTTGATGCATTGCAATCCTTTGCCTATGATGACACATTTTGTACATTAATCGGTCAAAAACAGGCAGTCCCGCTTGTGCGAACATGGGTTCATCACAATACCGTCGTTCTCGGTATTCAGGATACACGTCTGCCTGCTGTCGAAGCAGGCAGCTCTTATTTGGAAGAGCAGGGATACCGTGTGATCGTCCGAAATTCAGGCGGTCTTGCTGTCCTGCTAGACAGCGGGATATTAAACATCTCGCTTTTATTTCCGGAGATCAAGGGAATGACGATTGATGCTGCTTACGAGCTGATGTACGGCACGATAAAGGCGCTGCTCGCTGATTATGATCAGCCGATTCAGGCGTATGAAATTGTCGGCTCCTATTGTCCCGGAAGCTATGATTTAAGCATTGACGGCAAAAAATTCGCCGGGATTTCCCAACGGCGGCTACGCAACGGCATTGCTGTCCAAATTTACCTGTGCGTAGAAGGCTCAGGTTCAGGGCGAGCTGCTTTGCTGCGGGATTTTTATCAGGCTGCTGTTCCTGAGTCACATTCTTTGTCCGCCTATCCGCTCATTAAACCAGAGACGATGGCTTCTTTAGCTGAACTGCTTGATCCGGATCTGACCGTTGCCGCTTTAAATGAACGGCTGCTTTATCTTTTGCAGCAAAAGGTTGACGTACACCCTCATCTGACCTCAACAGAGGAGACAGCGTTATTTAGTACGAACTATGAACGGATTGCCAGCCGCAATGAAAAAAGACTGACACAAAAGGGGTGATTGCCCTTTTGCGTCAGTCTGTCTCATTTACATCGTAACAGCCTCTCTCTGGTTGATCGCCTGTAGCGCTGTGATTAACGACAGCTTATAGACATCAGCTGCGTTACAACCGCGCGATAAATCATTGACCGGCTTATTCAAGCCCTGCAAGATCGGACCAATTGCATCGTAGCCACCAAGGCGTTGGGCAATTTTGTAGCCGAGATTGCCGGACTCAAGACTCGGAAAAATAAAGACGTTGGCCTGCCCTTGAAGCGGAGAATCAGGAGCCTTCTTCTGAGCGACCGCCGGGACAAACGCAGCATCGAATTGGAATTCACCATCAATTACAAGGTCAGGGCGGGTCTGCTGGGCGATTTTCGTCGCCTCCGCGACCTTTTTCGTTTCGATCGAGGAAGCGGAACCTTTTGTTGAGAAACTCAGCATGGCGACCTTAGGATCAAGTCCAAAAACTTTCGCTGTTTCCGCCGTTGCAATCGCAATTTCTGCTAATTCTTCACTTGTCGGGGCGATATTGATCGCGCAATCGCCGAAGACGAATTTCTTTTCATCCTTTACCATCACAAAGACACCTGATGTTCTTTGAATCCCCGGTAATGTTTTAATGATTTGTAAAGCCGGACGTACCGTATCTCCGGTTGAATGGGCCGCCCCGCTGACGAGGCCGTCTGCCTTTTCCATATAAACGAGCATCGTGCCAAAATAATTAACATCTTTCAATTTTTCCCGCGCTGTTTCTTCCGTCTCTTTGCCTTTGCGGCGTTCCACAAAGGCCGCTACCATCTCGTCAATCCCGCTATAGGACGCTGGATCAATGATCGGCACCCCGCTGAGATTGACATTGTTTTCCGTTGCCTTCATCTTGATTTCTGTTTCATTTCCAATTAAAAGCGGCTTAACAACCTGGTCGATGGCCAAATTGGCTGCCGCCTCAAGAATTCGTTCATCTGTCCCTTCAGGCAGAACGATCGTCGGCCGGTGTTTTTCCACCTTTGCCTTTATATCTGTAAAGAGATTACTCACTACAGCATCCTCCTCTTTTTCATACACGAAATGGTCTCTTTCAAGGATACCTTCCTCCTGTGAAAAAGGAAACCGATTTTGTCAAGTTCATTATAATATCAATTTTTCAAAAAATCTTATTGATTACGCTTCCATACTCTTTTTTTTTCCTTCTTTTCGCTTATTCAAACGCTTTTATAGCTTAGCCAGTAATCGATTTGTTATGTAAAACGGGCAGATGACTATTTTGTGAACAAGGGTCGTTTCCGTTCTCCTCCCTCGGTCATTTCCTTTTTTCTCCCTCACTAAATATGGTATAGTGCTAGTGACACGGTGCGCAAAAGCGTCCGACAGATGGTAATAAAAAAAGGAGCTGTTATTCAATGAGTGAAGCTGCGATAACATTAGATGGCTGGTATTGTCTGCATGATTTTCGGACAATCAATTGGCCGGCCTGGAAATCAATTTCAACAGAAGAGCGGGAGCAGATTTTAGCTGAATTCCACGCGATGATTGAAAAGTGGGAGCAGACGGAAGCAAAGGAACAAGGCAGCCATGCGATCTACTCGATCGTCGGACAAAAGGCTGACATCATGCTCATGCTGCTTCGCCCAACGATGCAGGAGCTAAATGAGATTGAGAATGCCTTTAACAAAACACGCCTTGCTGAATTCACGATCCCGACCTATTCCTATGTGTCTGTTGTCGAGCTCAGCAACTATATGGTCGGGGAAAGCGATGGCGATCCATACCAAAATCCTCATGTACGTTCGCGCTTGTATCCGACCCTTCCAAAGGCAGAGCATGTCTGCTTTTATCCAATGGACAAGCGCCGTCAAGGCGAGGATAACTGGTATATGCTTCCGATGGATGACCGCCGCTCACTTATGAGAAGCCACGGTATGATTGGCCGGAGCTATGCCGGTAAGGTCAAACAAATCATCACAGGTTCAGTCGGCTTCGATGATTGGGAATGGGGCGTGACGCTCTTCGCCGACGATGTTCTTCAATTTAAGAAGCTGGTTTATGAAATGCGCTTTGATGAAGTGTCAGCCCGTTACGGCGAGTTTGGCTCATTCTATGTCGGAAACATTCTCAATCCGACCGAGCTGTCCCGTTATTTCCACGCTTAACAAGACCGGGGCAAAAGGTGGTGTCTCTTTTCCCTTTTGTCCGGTCTCCATAAAAGCTAACTCCAGCGTTTTTTTATAAGCAGAGGGTATGTCAAAAGGAAATCGCCCCTTTTGGCATACCCTTATTTTTTATAAATCAGGCTCCAGTAAAAAATGGTCTATACCTTTCCTTTTCTTCATAGTAGTGAGGTAACTGTACTTGCCTGCGTCAGCCAATGTCTTCGTTACATAGGAAGGCAATGAACTTCGCGACACCTGAGATTGCCAACATGATGAGGAGGTGAATGGATGGCTGTTATAAAGGCTTCATCCAGCGATATTGATATGCTCGCACGACTGATGCGGGCCGAGGCTGAGGGAGATGGGGAGCTCGGTATGCTCAACGCAGGAAACGTCATGGTAAATCGTACGAGAGTCCGCTGTCTTGATTTTGCCGGTATTGCCACGATTTCACAGATGACCTTTCAATCGCCCGGCGGCTTTGAGGCGACACAGAAAGGATACTTTTACCAAAGGGCAAGAGAGCGAGACAGGAGACTGGCTCAACGGGTAGTTAATGGAGATCGGTTCAACCCAGGAGAATTTGCTTTATGGTTTTTCCGTCCGGAAGGGGCCTGCCCTCCCCAATGGTGGGGCCAATGGAATTCAGGAAGGTACAAATCTCATTGCTTTTATACCCCGCTCGCATCAGAATGTCCGGAAGTATATAGCACTTACTAAATCATGATAAAAAAAGAGGGGCGAGAAAGATGAGTCAAAATAATCAGCAGTGGAACCCGGCGACACAAGGTTTGGAAAACTACGGCTATGCGAAGCAGCAGCAAGGATATGCACAGCCGATGCAGCCGCAGCCACAGACCCAGGCTCAAGGCCAGATGCCTTATTTTTCTGCGCAAAATTATCAGGATCAGGTTCCAGGCTTTGTCCAGCAGCAGCAGGCTGCCCAGAATCAGGGAGGGTTGCTGCCACTGGAACAATCCTTTATTGAAAATATTCTCCGGCTCAACCGGGGGAAAATGGCGACTTTTTATATGACCTATGAAAACAATGACCAATGGAACGCGAAAATTTTCAGAGGAAGAATCGAGGAAGCCGGCCGCGACCACATTATCGTCGGTGACCCGGAGACAGGGATGCATTATTTGCTGTTGATGGTCACGTTGGACTATGTGACATTTGAAGACCCAATTGACTATGAATACCCTTACGGCGGGCAAACGCCGCTTACACAGTATTCACCGCGGCCATAAAGATTGGCAATCGCTTCGTTTGCTAACCGGGGGCGGGACAAAACTAAAGGCTGGGCGAAAGGGACAAACAACCTTTCGCCCAGCCGTTTTGTAACAGCTCCTTCAATGCTTCGCCTTTCCCACAATCCTCTACAAGCCGCGAACGACTGCGATCCCCAGCAAAATCCAGCCGATGATAAAAGCAAGTCCACCAATTGGAGTAATGGCGCCAAGCTTCGTTACACCGGTTAACGCCATCGCGTACAAGCTTCCTGAAAAGAGAACAATCCCGATAATGAAGCTCCAGCCTGCTCCGGTGAGCAAGGATGAATGCGCCAGCTTAAGCGCGACCAAACCGACGAGCAAAAGACCGAT
Source organism: Halalkalibacter oceani (assembly GCF_023715705.1). GTDB lineage: Bacteria > Bacillota > Bacilli > Bacillales > Bacillaceae_D > Halalkalibacter > Halalkalibacter oceani_A. The sequence goes on along the minus strand of NZ_JAMBOS010000003.1, from coordinate 150,204 downwards.
CCCGTGAATCATATGGTATTGGACTCCTGTCTGGTAATTTTTCATCATTCGTTCTGACAAGCGGCCCTCGAGACCGTGAGCGCCAAATGCCCCGATCACAACTGCCAGCGCCATCAAAAGGCTACCTAGTAAAAGAAAGATTTTTGCCATACAGACAACTCCTATTCCTTCGTTTTCTTCTATATACAATAGCGAATATCGCTCCAGACGTCAAAAGATCGCCAATAGACTCCTTTCTACAGGTACGCTAAAATAAGGACAATAGCCGTCCATAAAGGAGTGATTGATCTTGGCTTCGATGACAATCAGACGATACACAATGGAGGATTATCCGCAGCTGTTAGATTTGCAAAAGGAGGCCTTTCCACCGCCCTTCCCGCCGGAGCTTTGGTGGTCTCCTGAACAGATTCAGGCCCATGTCGATACTTTTCCGGCCGGTGCTTTATTGGCTGAAATAGATGGTACTGTCGTCGGCTCAGCGACCTCGCTTCTGACTACGTATAACGGGAAGCCCCACACGTGGGCCGAGATCGCCGATAATGGCTACATTCGGGCGAGCCACGAGCCCGACGGTGACAGTTTATACGGAATAGACGTGTGCGTCCGGCCAAGCTTTCGCGGCCAAGGTGTCGCCAAAGCGCTCTACGAAGCGCGAAAACAGCTCGTCCGCGAGCTTGGCCTCGCCCGTTTTCTCGCAGGCTGCCGTATTCCCGATTATCATAAGTATGCCGACACCCTCTCACCGGACGAGTATGTAAAAGCGGTTGAACGACAGGAAATCAAGGACCTCGTCCTTTCCTTCATGCTCAAGCAAGGGCTGACTCCGCTCCAAGTGCTGCCAAACTACGTCGACGACGACGAATCACTCCACAACGCCGTCCTCGTCGAATGGAATAATAAAAGCGATTAACCTCGCTTTTATTATGTGCAAAGTGCTGGACCGTTGCCTGGTTTTAAGGCGAGTGACGAGCGTTTTTTTGTCACTCGCCGCGCAACGAGTACTGCCTTTGCCTTCCTTGAATTGCTTTGGCTTTGGCTAAAAATCCAGCAGACTGCCCTTGTTTTTTTCTTCCTCTTTTTCGTGGATCGTTGGCTGGACAAAAGTCAACGGCTTGGGCGTGACAGTCTGCTGATTGACAGAGGCAGATGGCTCTTGCTTCGCCGACCCTTTCAGCAACTGACAATAGGCCTCGATCGCCGTGGCACATTCGCTTATCCGCGCCGTTTCACCCTCCGCCGCCGCTTTTTTCATCGCCGCTACTTGCATGTCTATATGGTGAATAATTTTCTGTGCAGGTATGTTCATACAACTTCCTCGCTTTCCTGATACCATCTTAGCATAGAGAGATCGAGAAGCCTATAAGAAAACCGCCATAGGCGGCTTTTCTTTGAAGCACTGCGAGGAGCCGTTACAACGATCTTTGTTTTCCATGAAAGTGGTGTTTTTTCAGGGAGAACGTAACGTGCGGAGCCAGTGTCTTCCTCGATTTTTCCCACACTTAGCTCTGCGAATGTTTATAACTTTCTGACCCTAAAAAAGAGACCAATCACCTATTTCAAGTGATCAGTCCCGTTTGTCCTGTTCTTTAGCGGCAAAAATTGCTTTAATTCCCGCAACATTCACCCCCTGTTCAATAAATCGTTTGATTTCGCGAAACTGCTCGATATCTTCAATTGAAAACATCCGCTGGTTTCCTTCATTGCGTGAGGGCTTCACTAAACCTTGTTCCTCATAATAACGTATTTGCCGGGCAGACAGATTTGTCATTTCCATCACAACTCGGATGGGAAAGCAAGCCTGCTCACGTGGAATATCGGGTTTCACTCCCTCCCCTCCTCCTTCATTCACCTATTCTTTATCTAGACGCTTCTCCTGTACGACCTTTTGCTAAAAAAGTGTATACGTCACGCAACGTGTCAAAGCCAGCTTCCCTCGCTAAGTGTATATTTGCCTGCCAAAGTCTCGCTGTCATCAGAGCATCTTCCTTAGCGTGGTGCCTCTTCTGCACGGGAATATTGAAATACTCACAACATTCATCTAACGTAACAAGCTTTTTTGCCGGTACTACCACTTTGGTTAAAAAGGACGTATCGATGATACGGTGCTGAAAGGTTGTTCGTAATGTTTGCCATGTTGCATGAGACATAAAGCTTTTTTCATGACTTGCATGATGAGCGACCAAGGTCGAATGACCCGTAAATTGATAAAAATCTGTCAGTACTTCAGCTAAGGGTGGAGAAGCAGCCAGTTCGTCCCGTGTAAGACCAGTCAGCTCAAGCACTTCATCCGACGGCTCCTTTTTACACTGGATCGTTGAGTAAAACGTTTCCTCCGTTAAAATGTCGCTCCCCTTCATTTTCACAGCGCCAATCGAAAGAATACAATCTCCTTTGTCAGGGTAGAAACCGCTCGTTTCCAAATCAAAAATGACAAAAGGCAGCTCTGTCAACTTCTTATCCAATACATCTTCCTGTTTCAGCTCCCGCTGTATTTGACGCAAATGGGAAAGGCGTGCCGCTGCCGACTGTTGCTGCATCGACGTATAAATGGAAGGACTCAGCTTTCCTGACAGCTGCTTTACCAGTTGCACCATGGAATTCATGACCATGCGGATCCACCCTTTTTATAGCGTTTTTCAATTTCCCGGTACAGCTGATGCCCTTCCTTTACCCAGCTTTTCAACAGCTGTTTATCTTCCTCATTAAGCTCGTTGAGGGCAAGATGATGGATATCCCCGTACCGCTCTGTCGTCTTTTGCCATTGAAGCCTTTTTTCCATTAGTTGTTCAAAAGAAGATCGCAGCTCTTTGACAGAGGCAAAAGCCGAAGACAGCTCATCGAACCGTCCGAGCGTGGAAGAAGAGAATAGCTCCTCTTCAATCGCCAGAAGCCTGAGCGCATTGACGTAAGGAAAGAGAACAATTTGCTTTAAATCAAATTTCCCGACATGCTCTCCTTTTGTCTCGACGAGCAATTGATTGAACAGCCCGAGCCCTTTTCGCAGCCTCCCTGTGTTTTCCGTCAGCCGGGGCAAATAGTTCGGGTTCTTCTTCACTTCCTGAAAGAGAAATGATTTTAACTCCTTGACCAACCTGGCTTCCCCATGTACGGGACGGGCATCGACAAACGTCAGCGTATGCCGCAGCGTCTCCCACTTATCCTCGTTCAGCCAATGCCTGAGCTGGGCTTTCCAGCTTGCATATGAACGGCACCAGCGCGGATGCGACGCCATCACTTTGCCATCACACCGCTCATAGCCAACCGCCGCCAAGACATTCACTATTTCCTTTCCTAAATGAAGGAAGTATTCCTGGTCCTCCTCGTTTTCGCTTTCAAACACAATGCCGTGATCCTGATCGCTCCAAAAGGATTGCTCCAGCCTGCCACCACTTCCCATTAAAAAGAAAGCAAAGTGAGCAGGAGGCCTGCCCCACTCACTTTCAGTCCTGTTTAAAGCGAGACTGACCGCTTTGACAATTATCTCTTCGTGACTCTGCTGTAGTGAGGTCGAGGTATGCTCCTGCTGATGAATCTGACGAAGACGTTCCTGATACAACTGCTGTTTACATTCATCCCATTCTTCATTTTGCTTCATCGGAAAAACCTTGGCCTCTGACATGCTTACGCTCCTGTGCTTTTATTTTGACCTTGCATGCTTTCAGGATAACCGTAGCTGCCATGCTCACTTAAGTCAAGACCGACAATTTCCTCTTCTTCGCTAACACGTAGGCCACCAATTAGAGCTTTCGTCACCAGTAACAGAACGTAGGAAGCGATGAACGCGAACGCTCCACAAGCGACAACACTTAACGTTTGAACACCTAACTGACCAAGCCCTCCACCATAGAAGAGACCAGCACTACCGCCGTTCATTGCGGCAAGCTCAGGTGTTGCAAAGAAACCAGTTGAAATTGTGCCCCAGACCCCGGCTACCCCGTGGACGGATAAAGCGAAAATCGGGTCATCAATCCGTGCTTTGTCAAAGAACTTCATACTGAAGAATACGATCAGCCCGCCGACAATACCAATCACGACAGCTGCCCACGGCGCAACAAACGCACAACTCGCTGTGATCGCAACGAGACCGGCCAAAGCACCATTCAGCATGGTTGGCACATCTGATTTTCCTGTCATTGCCCAGGCGATGAAGAGCGCTGCTACCGCTCCGGCTGCCGCCGCCAATTGCGTGTTGAGAGCTACGTAGCCAAAGAAGGCGTCTGCCACTCCTAATGTACTACCTGCGTTAAAACCGAACCATCCGACCCAGAGAATCAACACACCTAATGCTGTATACACCTGGTTGTGACCGGCAATTTCGTTGACTGAACCATCTTTGTTGTATTTGCCCAGACGCGGCTTTAATAGAATCGTGGCCGCAAGCGCCCCCATTGCACCTGTTAAGTGAACAACTGTCGAACCGGCAAAGTCCTGCTTTCCTAGCTCAGATAACCAGCCATCTCCCCAAATCCAGTGAGCGACAATCGGATAAACGAAAGCCGTGAATAAAACAGCGAAGACGAGGTAGGCTGAAAGCTTCGCCCGCTCTGCGAAACCACCGAAAGCAATCGTTAACGCGATCGCCGCAAACATCACCTGGAAGAAGAAGTCAACCGAACCGACCAGCCCTTCTTCTGCCGTCGATGTATCGCCGAAGAAGAAATCAGACAATCCGATAAAGGCGTTTCCTTCCCCGTACGCGAAGCCCCATCCGACGGCCCAGTAAACGAGCGAGGCGATACCGACAGTGAAAATTGTCTTACCGGCGATATGACCCGCATTTTTCATTCTTGTTGAGCCTGCTTCAAGAAGTATGAATCCACCTTGCATAAATAAAACTAAAATTGCAGCAACCATGACCCAAAGATTATCCATAAGTACTAATGCATCCATTTCCTATCTCTCTCCTCTCGTTAATAGAACATATCAGCGTTAAGGAAGCTGACATCTTTTGTTAGTTCTTATTATACGTCTTTCCTTTTTAGCTTCCACACCCTTGTCAGGTTTGCTAACATGCTTTTTGATCGCCCATGTAAGATGGTGGACTTTATTATCCGCAATCCTTACAACATCGGCGGGTTTCGTTCAGAGGAATGCCTAAGAAAACCGTACAGCGGCTTTTCTTAGAAGCGGCGTGCGGAGCGTTACAATCTTTTAAGGAGGGCTGAAAACGGGCTTTCTTCAGCCATCTGCGTAACGTGCGAAGCCGCCGCTCTTCCTCGAATTAACCCGAAAATCTTATACTTTCTTATCGTTTTAAAAAAAATAGCCATCGAGGTTGAACATTCAACCTCGATAGCTATCTCCTTTACCAGCTGTCCTCTTTAGTTCGGTAGCTTCTTTTTGGCGTTAACAGGCGTTGAAAACCATTTAATTAAAAACGGAAGAGCTGCGAACAGTGTTAGGACCCTTAGCATTTGCAAGGTCGCGACCATCATCGGCTCGACGTCGAGCGCCGTCGCGGTCGACGCCATCTCGGCCGCACCGGCCGGCACAACACTCAGAAGACTGGTGAAAAACTCAAGCGGTGTCAACAAATAAAACAAACCCGCCAGCCCAAAGCTCATCACAAAATAAAGCGCAAGCGTCATTAAACTGACCCCGCCGATTGCCTTTAATTCCAATAGTGTTTCCTTATCAAAACGGATACCGATAATCGCTCCCATCAGCCCCTGGGCAATGCCGGAAACAAAGTTGGGAATCTCGAGAGTCGGCACGACCCATTGATGAAAAATAAAGCCGAGCGCGATCGCCAGAAACAGCGACGAACCCGGAAGCGGAATCCGCTTGCCAAGTAGCAGAGTGACGAGACCAATCCCGCCGATACAGACGAAGGATAGAAGCGCGTCACCAACCATAACCCCGCCGGCAGAACCGTTTTGCGCGGGGATCGGCACATTTAAGCCGATGACGAGCGGAATAAAGAGAACGAACACCGTAATTCTCGTCGTGTGGAAGGCAGCCACAATTTGCTGGTCGGCGCCATACTCTTTGCTTAACGCAATGACCTCTGAAGCGCCGCCAGGCATACAACAGAAAAAAGCCGTGTTCGGATGCAGGCTTGAAAAACGTTGCATGAACTTACCGAGCAGCAGGCCTCCTGTGATCGTCAACAGAAACACAAAAACAAAAGGCAGCAACAGCGAGCGGTAGGTGATAAACTGCTCCGGTATCACTCGAAAGCCGATTGTCGCGCCAATAATCGCCAGTGCTACTTTAAACAAACTATCGGGAAAATATAATTTTTTTATAAAAAAGGCACAAATGAGGCCCGTGACAAGAGAACCGAGCAACCAGCCCGCAGGAACTTGCCCTAATGCGCATAACCCGCCAACGGTTATCGCGATGATCAGATAAAGGATTTTTTGCATAAGAAGCGCCTCCCGCTTGTTCGGCAACGTCCCTGTTGCCGCTTTGCTCCTTTATTTTACCACTTTTTTCTCCTGCTAGCAGTTTTCCTGACAATCATCCTGTGAGAGGCGACATCGTGACACTTTTCTTTTATAAGAGAAGAAAGGCTATTCCGACGCTTCGACCTCTTCCGGAAGTTCCCAATCGATCCCTTTCTCCCCCATCTTCTCGAGCAGCTGATTGATTTTTGAGAACGGTCGGCTGCCGAAAAAGCCTCTGTTTGCGGAGAATGGGCTTGGGTGAGGGGCTTCAAGAATATAATGACGGGAATTCGTGATTAGCTCCTTCTTCTCCTGCGCGTGACGCCCCCATAGGACAAAGATAACCGGACGCTCGCGCTCATTAAGCGCTTCGATCACGGCGTCGGTAAATCGTTCCCATCCTTTGCCGCGATGCGAGCCCGCCTCTCCTTTCCGAACGGTCAGCACTGTGTTTAAAAGCAACACCCCCTGCTTCGCCCAAGGGACTAAATAGCCGTGCCCCGGTATCCGGCAACCGAGGTCATCCTGTAATTCTTTATACATATTTTGCAGCGAGGGCGGAACCTTGACACCGGGCTTGACCGAAAAACTTAGCCCGTGAGCCTGATTCGGTCCGTGATAGGGATCCTGCCCGAGTATCACCACTTTCGTTTCGGAATAATCGGTATAGTGCAGGGCATTGAACAGGTCATACATCGACGGATAAATAACCCGTGTCTTGTACTCCTCTTTTAAGAAACTCCGTAATTCTTGATAGTAAGGCTTCGAAAATTCAGCGCCTACTATCTCATTCCATTCATTTTTTAAAATGCTCATACTAGACTCCTTTCCTGCCGTTTCTACCAGTTTACCAGAAATAAGCGGCGTTCGTTTCCAAAAAAAAGCGATGGACCAAAAGGAATAAACACCTTTTGATCCATCTCCGAGACCTATTTGCTAACCTGATACCGTTGCAGCACTTCCTCATCAAGCTCAATGCCGAGACCCGGTTTATCGGGCAAATAAATCGTTCCTCTTTCCAGTTTGAAGCCGTCTACCGAGAGCGCCGAACGCAGCGGGTTATCATCCATCGTTAATTCAAACCATTCCACATTTGTCAGGGAGGCTCCGAAGTGGAGGTTGGCGGCAAGTGAGACAATCCCAGCTGAAAAATGAGGAATGCATTTTTTTCCAAAGGCAGCCGCAAGAATACCTATTTTCCGCGCTTCCGAAATTCCTCCTGTCCAGATGGCGTCTGTCTGGACAATATCAACCGCATCATGCAACAATAAGTCCCGTATTCCATAGCGGGTATATTCCGTTTCGTATCCGGCGATTGGAATATCCGTCTTACTGGCGAGCTTCTGGCTGTTTCTAATGTCATCTGATGATAACGGTTCTTCAAAGAAAAAGATACCCTCCTTTTCAACCGCTCTCGCAAATCGTAACGCCGTTTCGTAATCATAGGCATTATTCGCGTCCACTGCCAGTTTCATTGACGAACCTAATGCTTCCCTCGCTGTCCGGACACGTTCGATATCTTCCTCAAGACTTTCGCCGCCAACCTTCATCTTAACCGCAGTGAAGCCCTGATCCTTATAGCCTGTCATTTCCGCATGTAACTCAGGAAGACCCTTCCCTTCCTGATAATAGCCGGCGCTTGCATAGGCGGACAAGGAAGCGCTCGCCCCACCCAGCAATTTATAAACCGGCAAGCCAGCTTTCTTTCCAAGCACGTCCCATAACGCGACATCGATCGCGCTCATCGCCGCCAGTACGATACCTCGTCGCCCGACGCGGAAGGAGCCCCGGTACATTTTTTCCCAAATCCTATCAATATTTGTCGGGTCCTCATCCTTTAACAGCGGTTTTAAAATTTCCTCGACAATGACCGCGGTAGAATGCAGGGAACCAAGGGCAAATCCTTCCCCAATTCCTATAATTCCTTCATCCGTATGGATCTTCACGAGGAAGACATCCCTTGTCTGAATCCCTGACAAACTATCACGTGGCGGTTTGCTTGGCAAGTAGGACAGCATGATCGTTTCAATATTTGTTATTCTCAAGACAGGCTCCTCCTCAATCAATTTTGTTTATATCTGAGAATCACATCACGGTTTATCTCAACACCAATCCCCGGCCGGTCTGGGATAGCGACCATTCCCTGTTCATTCATCGAAATTTGATCAAAAATCAACTCCGATCTGAAAGGATGCGACGATTGATCGTACTCAAGCATTGGCTCAATCGGCTCCATCGCCAGCGGGGCCGGCGGAATCGTCGCCAAATATTGCAGGGAAGCTGCCAGTCCTACTCCAGAGCCCCATACGTGGGGGTTTAACATCGTATTCCATGTTGAAGCTAATACAGCGATCCGTTTACAGGCGGTAAACCCTCCTGATGAGCACAAATCAGGCTGCAGGACGTCGAGGGCTCTTGTTGTGACCCAATCGCGAAACCCAATTGAGCCAAACTGATTTTCACCGGAGGCAATAAAGGTCGAAGTCAGTCCCTTCAGCTCTTTGTAGCCGCCAATATCTTCAGGGTCGAGCGGTTCCTCGAACCAGTAGAGGTCGGCCTTTGCCTCAGCCAGCTCAAACAGGATGCGTCTGGCCGTCGCCGCATTATACGCACAATTGGCATCGGCCATTAATAGAATCTCATCACCAACAGCTTGACGGACAGCTGTAATATAGTCTACGTCGGCTTTAATGCCAAAGCCGGTTTTCAGCTTCATCGCTCTAAACCCTTTTTCCATATGACGCTGCGCTTCCTCAATTGCCGTCTCAGGGTATTGCTTTCTTTCCTCGCGATAGAAGCCGGTAGCATACGGCCTGATCTCCGTCCGGTGGGCCCCGCCCAACAATTTATGGACCGGTTTATTGACCGCTTTACCAACGATATCCCAAAGACCAATATCGACAGCACTCATCGCGTTAATAACAGCCCCGCCATGATACGGACGAGTAAAGGCGAAGAGCTTGTCCCAAATGACTTCAACGTCAAACGGGTCCTGCCCTATGACAAGCGGTGCCAGGCTATGTTCGATAATAGCCGCCGCTACTTCGGGCGGCTGCAGACCATGGCATAATGACTCTCCCCAGCCGGTTATTCCTTCATCAGTTTCGATTTCAACCAGCACTGTGCTCCGCTGCTTGACCCAGCCCTGGGAAAAGGCAAAGGGGATTTCCAGCGGAACCTGGAGGACATGAACTTTCAGATTGGTAACTTTCATGAACGTTTCCCTCTTTTCTGTTCGTTGTTGCTTTGCTTCTATGATCCAATACTAGGCAGCCAGAGAACAAGGCTTGGGAAGAACGTAATAATCAGCAGTACGGCAATTAATACGAGCAGGAAAGGAAATACATGCTTTAATAGCTGAACGACATCGATATCACCGATCTTCGATACGACAAACAGCAACATGCCAAACGGCGGAGTCAACAAACCGATCATTAAATTGAAAACCATAATAATCCCAAAATGAACAGGATCTATATTAAACGTTTGCATAATCGGCAACATGATTGGCACAAGAATCGTGATCGCTGCAATGGTTTCCATAAAAGCACCGACAAGTAAAAGAAATAGATTTAAGATCAGCAGCATCACGAACGCCGAATCAACTGAAGCCGTGAAGAAATCAAGGATTTCCATCGGAATTCTTTGGCGCATGATCACGTTGCCGAACAAAGTTGACATTGATACGATAAGACCGATAATAGCACTATCACGGGCTGTCTCTCTGAGCACCGCTATTAAATCTTTAAAACTCAATTCACGGTAGACGACCATTGATAAAAACAATGCGTATAATACAGCAAATACTGCCGCTTCGGTTGGAGTGAATACTCCCTGGTAAATACCTCCTATAATGATTATCGGGGTTAACAGCGGTAAAAAGGCACCCTTTAAAGCCTGAAAAAACAGCGGAAAAGTCGGGCGCGCTTCCCTTGGATAATTATTTTTCTTGGCATAATAAGCGACAAGCATCATCATCGCAATCGCCATAATAATCCCGGGAAGAATCCCTGCCAAAAATAAAGCACCGACTGAGGCACCGGCGGCGACCCCATAAATGACCAAAGGCAAACTGGGTGGAATAATCGGCCCGATCGTCGACGAGGCCGCGGTCACGGCTGAGGCAAACCCTTTATCATAACCTCCGTCCTTCATCCCTTTAATGACTACAGGACCGAGGCCAGCCGCATCGGAGATCGCTGTTCCGGACATCCCGGAAAACAAGACACTGCTCGTTACATTAACATGACCTAAGCCGCCAGGTAAGAAACCGACACATACCCGGCAGAACATAAAAATACGGTTGGCGATCCCGCCGACACTTAACAGCTTTCCAGCTAATAAAAACAGTGGAATCGCCAGGATCACAAAGCTATTAATTCCGCCCATCAAGCGTTGAGTGGCATTAGCATATTGGATTCCCCCGTCCAGCCACATCAGAAAAACCGACGTAAAGCCCATTGCGAAGGCAACTGGCATTCCAATAATAAACAAGATAATAAGCACGATCAGGAAAGTAAATAACATACGATGTTTTACTCCTTCCAGCAAATTATGAATTCTTCACGATATCCTCTTTTAGCACGATATCTTTTACCGTTTCAATCAGTCGCAAAATGCTGTAAAACATCATCAGAACACCGCCAATAAATAGGCCGAGATAGACATAAGACATACTGAACCAGCGCATTCCCGCCGAAGATACATCCCAGCTGCTCTGCACCATGAACCAGCTCCCTTGCAGCAGAACGATAAGAAAGAGCATGATCCCGATTTGCACACCTAATGATACAATCAGCCTCAGCATCCGCGGCAGCCTGTCTACCAGAACATCAATACTAATATGGGTTCTCTCCTTAATTGCCAGCGCCCCGCCAATATAGGTTAAGTAAATAAACATAAACCGGGCGATATCCTGCGTCCAAGGTGCAGAAATATTAAAGACGTAGCGAAACACTACCTGAAGTGTGACGACAATGACAATTCCGATAATCATCAGTAACATAAAGAAATCAATTGCTTTTTCAAGAGCCTGTAATGTTCGTTTCATAAAGCAATGTCCTTTCCATCCTATTATCTGGTTTATTGAAGCACCCCCACCTACGCCAAAGTGGGGGTCTGGTAGTCACCTGATTTTCTGACTAGAGAAAAGACTTCCTATTCAAGGTACGATCTGACTTCTTCAAAAGTGGTGACCGTCCATTGAGTTTCAAAGAATTCCTGCAACGCCTCTTCACCAACTCTGGTAAAGGCTTCTTTATCTACCTCGACAAACTCCATCCCGGCGTCGATCAGTTCATTTAAGAAGCGCTCGTCATCACTTGCCGCTTGTTCGTCAGCAAAGGCTACTGCTTCCTCAGACGCTCGCTCGACGATGTCCCTTTGCTCATCGGTCAGTGAATTCCAAAGGTCACCGTTCATCCAAATGAAGGAGGCTTCTTTAATATGACCGGTGTTAATCACATAATCCTGAACCTCGTTCAATTTAAACGTCGCTATTTGTTCATAAGGACCTTCCGAGGCATCAGCAACACCGGTCTGCAGGGCGCCATATAATTCCGGCAACGCCACGGCCGTAGGGGAGGCTCCCATCGCCGCCCATCCGGCAACCCACGCTTCCAGTTCAGGTAAACGCAAGTTTAATCCTTGAACGTCTTCAGGTGTCCGGACCGGAATGTTCGCTGTCATGTTTCGTTCTCCGCGCATGATCGTGCCAATTACTTGAATATTATTTTCCGCCATTTTCTCAAACATCTGGTCCCCTAATTCGCCTTTAATCACTTTTTCCATATGAGCCATATCTTCAAATAAAAACGGGGCACCCATAAACATATATTCAGGGGCGTACATGTCCACCCCGGTGAAGCCACCAAGTGTCATATCAAGGTCTCCCGAGCGGACCGCTTCAAAATTCTCCCGTTCTGAACCTAGCGCGCCATTAGTAAAAAGAGTGACCTCGATGCTTCCCTCTGAGTATTCATTAACAAGTTCGGCGAACATCGCAGCTCCCTTTGTATGTGCTGCTTCATCCTCGAAAACGGTAGCCAAATCAATTTGAAGAACGTCTCCACCACCTTCTTCAGCACCGCCTGATTCTGAACTTTCCTCCGCTCCGCCACATGCGGAAAGGGCCGCGACACAAGCAACAAGTAACAAAAAGCTCCAAAAATTCTTTATCATCTTAATCCCCCTACGTTTATTATTAAAATGTAATACATTACATTTTAAATTCTTACACGAAGTCTATCACATAATTAAAGCGCTTTCAATTTTATTTTTACAAGTTTACGAGACTAATGAGAGAATGGTCATTCCGTTCAGCTTCAGGAGACTGTGTATTTCCTGATCACTTCTTCATTTAACTCAATTCCGAGTCCCGGGCTATCTGGGAGCTTAATCCGTCCGTTTTCATGAATGAGAGAGTGATGAATCAATTCATCACGTAAAGGATTTTCATTTCTATCCAACTCCAGCAAATGAGCATTAGCTGTGGAAGCGATAAAATGAAGATTGGCGGCTAAGCAGACACCAGAAGAAAAGACATGCGGCATGATCGCTAAATGATTCGCCAATGCTAAAGCGGCTATTTTTTTACATTCGCTTATCCCGCCTGCCCATATCGCATCCGGCTGCAAATAGTAGACAGCCTGATTCTTGATCAGCTCCATGAAGGCATATCTTGTGACATCCTGCTCATATCCGGCGATCGGAATAACTGTACTGTTTGCAAGCTTTGCCGTCCCGGTTACATCATCTGCCATTAACGGTTCTTCGATCCATTTTATATTAAATGGTTCAAGCTGCTTCGCCATCCACAAAGCCGTCGGCAAATCCCAGTTGCTGTTTGCATCGACCGCTAAGCCAATTTCATCACCAACCGCCTCACGAACAGCTTGTACTCTTTTCAGATCATCCTTCGCGCTCATTCCCCCTACTTTCATCTTTACTGTTTTGAAGCCTTCCTTCACATAGGTCTCCATCATGTGAGCTAATTGGGGAAGACCCCGTCCTTCACTGTAAAAACCGGAGCTGGCATAGGCCTCGACTTCATCCCTGTAACCGCCCAATATTTTATAAACCGGTTTATTAGTCGCCTTGCCAATCAGGTCCCATAAAGCAATATCGATCCCGCTTAAAGCGGCAATAACAATCCCTCTTCTCCCATGCTGAACTGTGCCCTTATACACGTCATCCCATAATCTCTCCACATCAAAAGGGTCCTTGCCAATAAAATAGTTTTTTAATTCCTTATCGATTACCGCTTTCGTCGTTTCAATCGGTCCGCCGAAACTCGCCGATTCCCCTAATCCGATTAACCCCTGATCGGTATACACTTTAATGATCAGCGCCTGCCTTTTTGGGATATAATGCTGTGCATCCCAAATCGGCTCCTGCAACTCAGCTGCCAATGGTATTGTTTCAATTTCAGTAATTTTCAATTGTGTCCACCTCTGCTGGTCATGGTAATCTCTTAACTGCCAGAATTCCTTCTAACCCGGAATGAAGTAATGTTGTTAGGTTACTAAATTCCCGAACCGTTTTTTGAACAGCATGAATATGCTTGCTCATCGCGACTTCCGCTGCGTCCAAATCCTCTTTTTCCATTGCGCTGATCACGTCTACATGTTCATCAACCGTGCTTTTCATTCGCTGTTCATTAAGTATGGTCAAGTATCTGACCCTTCCCACCTGCACATTAAATTTATGCAAGATCTCTGTTATTTTGTTGTTTGCGCAGCTATTAATAATCAACTTGTGAAAATGATCATCCTCTTCAAAAAACTCCTCATAGCTTTCCTCAATGAGAAGCTGATACATTCGTTGATTTTTATCCTTGAGTTCTTTGACGAGCGAGGGCAGGTGTTCCTTCTTCAATAACTGGATCGCCTTACACTCAAGCGACTCTCTAACCTCAAATATCTCCATAATGTCCTGCACACTCAGCTTGTACACATAGAGCTTCCCTGCTTCCTCTAATAAAAATCCTTCATTCGTTAATTGTCTCAAAGCCTCTCTAACCGGAGTTCTGCTAACATGAAATAATTCAGCAATCTTTTTTTCGTGAACCATTTCCCCTGGAAGGAATTTAAACGAAATAATCTTTTGTTTTAATTGATGATAGACATGATCAGCCTTTGTACAGCTTTTTTTCAATCTTTCACCTCCTGAAAAAAGGATTAAAATTTGTATACATTGATTGTATACTAATCTGAATTCATTTTTCAATATATTTATATTATTTAGAATATTTACATTACACTTACACTTTCTGCTGCCGGAGTTTTTCCCCCTTCGCAAACTAAAATAAGAGGCCGCGGAAGGGTTGCTAAACAACCTTTTCCACGGCCTCTGTCAAAGTCGGTTTTATCTCACATTATTAGGCTTCTGCTTGAATTCTCTCGACAATGTCTTCTGCCCAGTCATACTGTTCGAAGAATGAATCATACATTGGCTGAACAGCGTCGATCATTTGCTGTCTGAATTCATCAGACGGAGTCGTGAATTCAACACCGTGCTCCTCTAAATAGGCACGGTCTTCTTCATAGCTGTTCTCCATTAATTCAAATTCATACGCCGCTGATTCAAGCGCTGCATCCTGGATCACCTGCTGCTGCTCAGGGCTCAATGAATTCCAGAAATTGGAGTTGATAATATAAAGGTTCGGGCTGAACATATGGTTTGATTCAAGCACATTCGACTGTACTTCATACCAGCCTGATGCACGCACTGTCGCAACAGGGTTTTCCTGGCCATTAATTACGCCTTGTTCAAGTCCGGTAAACACTTCAGAAATAGCAAGTGGAGTTACGTTAGTTCCAAGCAGCTCCCACATTTCGATATAGTTTGGAATGTTTGGCGTACGCATCCGGAAGCCGCTGAAGTCATCCATGCTTTCAATCAGCTTATCACTTGATACCATTCTGAAACCGTTTGCACTCCAGGCTAAAGGTTTCACGCCATGGATCTCTTCAAGATCAGCCATTAGTTCGTCACCAATTGGACCGTTTAAAACATTTTTCACGTGCTCGTAATCTTCAAATAGGAATGGCCATTCGCCGACCGCCAGCTTTTCGACTGAGGACTGCATGATCATACCCGGAATCCCCATTTCGATTGTCCCGTTACGGACACCATCATAGAATTCCTGCTCTGCGCCAAGCTGACTGTTTGGATAAATTTCAACCGTTAAGCTGCCGCCTGATTGTTCTTCGACAGTTGGCTTAAACACTTCCTTAAGCGCGATGTTTTGCGGATGATCTTCAGCAAAGTAGTGAGCGATTTTGACCGTGTGAGATTCTTCAGTCGCAGCACCTTCACCGCCGCCTTCTGTCGCTCCACCATCCGTGGATGCCTCATCTCCACCTCCACAAGCTGTGAGGAAAAGGACGCTTGCCATCGTTATTCCTAAAAAACGATTCAGTAATTGACTCTTTTTCATCTTTGTCTCCTCCTTGAATGTAATATCTATAGCAGCCATTGGCTTACTAACTTTCTAAATGAAAATCTCCCTTTATACCGAGGGCTGTCTCAAAAGACTTTCGGCTTGTCTTCTGAGACACCTCGGTTAAACAGGTTGACATTCACGCTACTTCATCAGCCATTCCAGCGGAACGAGAACAATTTGCGGGAACAGGACGAGCAGGAATAAAACCAGGATCTGGACAAGCAGGAACGGCCAGATTCCTTTTGTTATATCAATAATACTGATACGGCTTATTCCACAAGCAACATAAAGTACGGTTCCGACCGGCGGTGTAATTAAACCGATACAGAGATTAATAATCATTAAGATCCCGAAGTATACCGGATCGATCCCCGCTGCCGTAACAACAGGCAGCAAGACCGGAGTGAAAATCAGAATCGCCGGCGTCATGTCCATCACTACTCCGACTAATAGCAAGAACACCATTAGGATGAGTAGCAACACAATTGGGCTGTCTGTAATACCGCTCAGCATCGATGCCAATTCCGCAGGCACTTGAGCGACAGTGATGACCCATGATGTAACAATAGCAGCCGCGGCGAGGAACATAACAACACCGGTTGTCTTTGCCGAGGCAACAAGAACGTCAGGAAGCTGTCTGATTTTCAGATCCCCGCGGTAAACAGTCAAGCTGATTAAAAGTGCGTATACACAGGCAATAACAGCTGCCTCGGTTGGCGTGAAAATCCCGCCCCGTAAACCGACAATGATGATAACAGGTAAGAAAAGCGCCCAAATCGCCTGGCCAAAGGCTTTTAATCTTTCTTTAGCCGTCGCTTTTTCCATTGTTTCATAGTTTCCGCGTTTGGCGACAAAGTACCAGGCAACCATCAAACCTACGGCAAACAAAATACCGGGAACGATACCACCCATAAACAATTGCGTAATGGAAACGCCCCCAATAACGCCAAACATAATCAATGGAATACTCGGCGGGATAATCGGAGCGATGATCCCTGCGGACGCGACAAGTCCCGACGCCCGGTTGACATTATATCCGCGGGCAACCATCATCGGGATTAAGATCGCCCCCAGCGCTGCTGTATCAGCTACAGCAGAACCGGATAGTCCGGCAAACATCACACCCGCCAAAATCGTTACATATCCGAGCCCACCGCGGATATGCCCGACAAGCGTCGTTGCGAAATGAACAACACGCTTTGAAATACCGCCGGCGTTCATGATCTCACCGGCAAGAATGAAGAACGGGATTGCCATCAATGGAAAGCTATTCGCCCCATTTACGAGCTGTTGCGCAACAACCTGAGAATCAAAAATTCCCATCACAAGCATCATTGCAACCGCACTCATAAGCATCGAAAACACAACAGGCAATCCTAGAAAGAGGAAGAAAAATAATACGCCTAAAAATACCCAAATCATAACGGTTTCTCCTCCTCTCTTGCTTTAGCCCAGGAAGGTAAATTTTGATTTTTCACTACATATTGGAACGTTTGGATAAGGCTCATTAAAATAATGACAACCGCCGCTAATGTGGCGGCGATAAAGAGCACAGACAAAGGAATCCCGGTTGCCGGCCCGTAACTGTTACTGTTTACTTGGATCATTTTCACTCCACCGTTAATAACAATGCTCATCAAACCGATTATCACAACCTGGTTAAATACATAAAGAGCTTTTTGTGCTTTTGGCGGCAATGACCCTATTAATATATCAACACCCAAATGAGAACGATCTTTAAATGCTGCAATCGCACCTAAAAACACAATCCAGACAAATAAATAACGCGCCATTTCTTCAGACCATGTAATGCCGGATTCAAATACATAGCGAAGCACTACATTCATAAACACGAGAAAAACCATTGACGATAGAAAAACGGTAATCGTTGCTGTCAAAATACCGTTCAAAATCCGCAGTAACTTTTGCATAATATCCCCCTTACTTTTTACATTTTTTCAAAAATCTAATTTGTTTTATATTACAAAACAAAGTTTCATTTATAGGGTTCATCATTTCTTATTTTTCACTTTATAAATAATATGTTATTGAAAGCACTTTCAAATGTCAATATAGTTTTCGAATTTTTTGTCAATACTGCCCTTAAACCAAAAAATATTTTTTATTCCAAAAAATCCGAATCTTTCAACTTATTAAAAACAGGGTGTAAAAAGGCTTGTGTTTCGCCTTTTCGCACCCTGTTCCTAATAAAAGCTTATTAAAGTTTAAACTTGCTAACCTCTTCTTGCAATTCCGTTGATAAATGATTCAGCGCTTCTGCCGAGCTGGCGATTTCCTCCATAGAAGCCAATTGCTCCTCAGTGCTGGCAGCTACTCCCTGGGACGCGTCGGCATTTTGTTCAGATGCCGTCTCCATTTCTGACAGCGCTTCATTAAGACGGCTCGTGTGTAGCGAAATCTGCTCTGTCGCTGCAGAAACATGGGTCATTTCCTGCGTGACCCGTTCAACCGCATGCGAAATCCGGGTAAATGACTCTCCCACTTCATGGACAACCTTTGTTCCGACCTCGACTTCGGCAGTACCGCGATTCATCTCTTCCACAGCTCTTTCCGTATCTTCCTGAATGAGAAGAATCATCGTCGAAATTTTTTCTGCTGATGCTCTTGATTCCTCGGCTAATTTACGGACCTCATCCGCTACGACGGCAAATCCTTTTCCATGTTCACCCGCCCGTGCAGCCTCAATCGCGGCATTTAAAGCAAGCAGGTTCGTCTGCTCCGAAATCGACGTGATTAACTCCAGAATATTTCCAATCTCATGGGAACGCTCACCGAGCTGTTGAATGAACTCAGCCGACTGGCTAACCGTCTCCCGGATGGTGCCAATTTGACTGACCGCCCGTCCAATTGAAGCTTCTCCTTCTTTTGCTTCCCGGGAAGCTTCCTCCGCCATCGTACTGACACCTGTAGTGGCTTCAGTAATCATCTCAACTCCTTCATTAACCTTCAGAGCTGATTGTGTGCTCTCCTGTGAGCGATGAAGCGTTTGCTCAGACGCAGTAGATACCTCCTGGATCGTCATGGCGATTTGATTGGTCGCCGATGATGTCTCCTGGGAACTTGCCGACAATTGTTCAGCGGTGGCCGCGACCTGTTCAGACATATTCGTCGTTTTAGTTAATAGATCGCGAAGATTGTTACGCATGCTATTGAACGCCATCGTCAATTGACCGATTTCATCCTGTTTCTTTACTGGAATTTCCTCACCCGTTAAATCACCGCTGGCGATAATGTTGACGCGACCGAGTAGCACATTAATCGGTTTGACAATCATACTCGCAATGAAAAGACCGCTGATAATGCTAAGCACCGTGACAGCTACGGAAATCCAAATCGTCGTCATTTGCAGCCGCGACCCCTGGGTATTGATTTCATCCAACTTCGTCGCCAATGCTTCACGATTTACTTCAGACTGCTCCTGAAACGCCCGCATGATCTGCTGCGCCGGCGAAGTTCCTCTCGACAACAGAATCAGCATCGCCTCGTCCTCATCACCACTTTGCTGAGCAGGAAATACCTCATCGACCATGATCGTTTGCCATTCACGCGTTCGATTGACGAGGTGATGCAGAACTTCATCGTCCGTATTTTGCAACAGCCACTCTTCCAGCTCTCGACTTTCATCAGTTAACTTTTGAAAATCCTCCACATATTGAGTATTCCCCATTAATAGATACCCTCTCGACAAAGCCAGACGGTTGGCAACATTAAACGCCATTCGTTCCATTGTCATCAAAAGCGGTACTTCTTCCTCCTCCAGTTGCGCTATTTCCTGATTCGTTTGCTGGACACTCCACACACTATAGCCGGCATAGCCGATCATTAAAATGACCACAAATAAAAACCCTAGTAATATTCTCCCGCGAATTCCCCTCAATGTCTTTCCTCCTCATCTCTTTTCTCTTTTTCGAATTTTCTATTTTATAATATATTTCTAGATCATTATACTCTATTTTTCCACTACATAGATGATAAAAATCTACTTTTCGAACTAGGAGATTTGTTTCATGTACGATAGGACGCTCACTTACTTTAATATGACTAGTTCTTTTAGTATAATAAAGAAATCATGAAAGAAGAGGGGATGAACGTTATGTCAATGCCAAAAGCATTAACGATCGCGGGTTCAGATACGAGCGGCGGAGCCGGCTTGCAGGCAGATTTAAAAACATTTCAAGAGCTGGGGGTTTACGGAATGAACGCCCTGACGACAATTGTCGCGCAGGACCCTCATCGTGACTGGTTTCACGAAGTCTTCCCGCAGCCAGTACACGTGTTAGAAAAACAGCTTGAAACAGTGCTGGCGGGTATTGGAATAGATGCCGTTAAAACGGGGATGCTCGGTTCGATCGAGATCATTGAGCTCGTCGCTCAAAAGGTTGAGCACTATCAGCTTAAGCAGCTCGTCGTCGACCCAGTTATGGTCTGCAAGGGCGCAGATGAAGCCCTTAATCCGGAAACGGACGCCTGCCTGCGCGACGTCCTTGTGCCAAAGGCCTTTGTTGTCACACCAAACTTGTTTGAGGCCGCCCAATTAAGCGGCGGCGGTCCGATCACTTCACTGGAGGACATGAAGGCTGCCGCAGCGAAAATACATGATCTCGGCGCCAAGTATGTCATTGTCAAAGGCGGCAGCAAAATCGGACTCGATCGCGCGGTTGATGTCTTGTACGATGGTAAAGACTTTACCTTATTAGAATCTGAAACAATCGAAACGAGCTTTACGCATGGAGCCGGCTGCACCTACTCAGCAGCGATTGCGGCAGAGCTTGCTAAGGGTCGGGCGGTCGATGACGCGCTGCAGACGGCCAAGCAATTTATCACTGCGGCGATAAAGCATTCCTTCCGGCTGAATCAATACGTCGGGCCTACCAATCATGGTGCCTACCGCCGGGGAATGTAGGCAGGGGGCGTCTCCCTCTGCTAATATGTACGTTAGTTAGTTCCGGCCGGAGTGGTACTCTCCGCTCCAGCCGGATTCCCATCAACTCATACCCGCGTGCTCATTCAGAGCCCTTTTTCGCTTTCCTTCCATACATCAGCCTGCCTTTTGCCAATTTACATTAAGTAGTGTATACTCATGATCAAACGTTTCTATACACGAAATAAATATTATCATACACTCGTAAAAAACCTTTTATTCTTGGAAAGGATCTGAGAGAATGCAGGACACTACTTACCGTAATGGCGTCATTGCAACGGTTACGGCTTATTTGCTGTGGGGAATTCTTCCGCTTTACTGGAAACTGCTTGAGCATGTTCCGGCAATGGAAGTGTTGGCCCACCGGATCATTTGGTCATTGGTTCTGATGTTTCTTCTTTTACTTGCGCGAAAACAGCTTCCCGCCTTCTGGAAAGAATGTAAGATCATTTTTTCCAACAAAAAATCGGCTTTCGGGATTACGTTCGCTGCTTTTTTTATTAGTATCAACTGGTTTTTATTTATCTGGGCCGTTGCCAATGAGCGCGTAGTTGAAGCCAGTCTCGGTTATTATATCAACCCGCTTATTAGCGTGCTGCTCGGAATTTTATTTTTGAAGGAACGTTTTACGCGTTGGCAGGCCGTCTCATTCGTGTTAGCCTTTATCGGGGTCATGATATTGACGTTGTTTTACGGGGTGGTTCCATGGGTCTCACTGATTCTCGCCTGTTCGTTCGGAATATACGGATTATTAAAGAAGACCGTCCAGATCGGCGCTCTTTTCGGCTTGACGATCGAAACGTTAATTACCGCGCCATTCGCCCTTGGCTTTCTTTACTTCTATCATCAACAGCTTGCAGAAAGCAGAAGCTTCTTTGTCGATTCAACGACAGCCTGGCTGTTGATCATCGCCGGAGCAGCTACAGCGATCCCGTTGCTGTTGTTCGCGACAGGGGCGAGGCGGATTCCACTATCGCTGATGGGCTTTCTTCAATACATCGCTCCAACGCTGATGCTCATCTTAGGTGTTTTTCTTTATAAGGAGCCGTTCCATCTCTCGCAGCTGATCGCTTTTCTCTTTATCTGGACCGGGTTGTTTATTTTTACATCTTCCCGCCTCGGCTTCCTGCAAAAGCTGGGACGCCACCTGCCTTTTCGGCAGCGGCACCGGAAAAGTGAAAGTCTCGAAAAGGGAAAGCAGGCCCTTTGATACCCTTTGAGACAAAACTAGCTTTGGACCTACTGGCAATGGCTTCACACGCCACAAGCCCGTTGTGAGAAACCCACTCACAACGGGCTTTAAAAGATCGTGGCGGTTCCGCTCATTGCTTAAAGGCTGCGACAAAAAGGTAAAAAAACAACCTTTTGTCACAGCCTCTCTTTCTCTTTAAAATTTCGCTTGGTAGGCAGAAACTTCCCAACCATGAACCGTGGTGCGGAACTCATCATATTCTGCACGCTTTAACGCTACATACTCACTGAAGGAATGCTCACCCAATGCCCGACGGCCAATTTCTCCTGCTTCAAAACGGTCAATCGCCGCTTCCAGGTTCGTCGGTAAGTTCTCAATCCCGCGCTCTTCAATCTCCGCGACATCCATCGCAAAGATATCCGCATCAACAGCTGGAGCAGCTGATAATTGACGCTCTATTCCGTCAAGACCGGCAGTCGCGACAATTGCAAAGGCGAAATACGGATTGGCTGATGGGTCCGGACAACGGATTTCCACCCGTGTACCAGCTCCGCGAGTGGCCGGAATCCGGATTAAGGCTGAACGGTTTGAAGCCGACCAGGCAATGTAGCAAGGCGCTTCATAGCCTGGGACGAGACGCTTGTAGGAGTTAACAAGCGGATTCGTCACCGCGACAAAGTCCTTGACGTTCTCCATTAAACCAGCAATGAACTGGTATGCGGTCTTTGATAGTCCAAGCTCATCCGACTCATCATAAAATGCATTTTCCTGCTTCTCAACATCAAAAAGCGAGATATTCGTATGCATTCCACTTCCGTTTGCTCCTGCTAACGGCTTTGGCATAAATGTCGCATGCAAACCAAATTGCTGTGCTACCGTCTTGACGACCCATTTATACGTTGTCGCTGCATCAGCCGAACCTAACGCATCGGCATATTTAAAGTTAATTTCATGCTGACCGATTGCCACTTCATGGTGAGAAGCTTCAATCGTGAAGTTCATCATTTTCAACGCTCTATAGATTTCCAAACGAACGCGTTCCCCTAAGTCTTTTGGCGATGGTTCAAAATAACCGCCGACGTCCTGTGTTCTTAGTGTTGGCTGTCCATATTCATCCGTTTCAAATAAGAAGAATTCAAGCTCAGGTCCTACATTAATCGAATAGCCCTTCTCTTTGGCCCGTTCAACTGTTTTTTTTAGTACGTTACGAGGATCACCCTCAAAGTCAGAACCGTCTGGATTTGTTACACTGCATAGAAAGCGTGCTTCTGAATATCCGTCTTCGACTGTCCAAGGCAATACAGCGAACGTTGTTAAATCAGGTGCTAAATACAAGTCAGAACGGTTAATCGGCGTGTAGCCTGTGATGGAAGAACCGTCAAACATCACCTTCCCGTCAACAACCTGATCAATTTGCTCAGCTGTGACTGTAACATGCTTTAATGTCCCTTCAATGTCAACAAACTGCATGTGAAGTAATTCGACATTCTTCGCTTTAATCGTTTCCTTGATCGTTTCTATTAAGCTCTCTCTTGTTGGTGCAGATACCGTCATCCCCAAACACTTCCTTTTCATGTAATCTTATGTGACATCAATTTGTTATGTTTTACTTTAAAGCTGATTGAAGATTTCCGCAATAACAATGTCAGATAATCTTACATAAAACCTTTTCTATCCATTTCTTTACTATAATTAGCAGTTGTATAGGAAATAAAAAAAAGTCGGCTGAAGCGAGCTGCTCAGCCGATCTCAATCAAGGGGTAATACGATGAAGAGTCTTACTTGTGTGGGTCACCTTCAAGATACCAACCGAACACAGAAGAGACAACCCTTTCCGCTTAAACTTAAAAAAATGCTAACATAATTTACAATCGCTTAAGAAAAACGCGTACCGCCCTACCTAAAAGCGGGGCCCTTCAGCTCGCCGCGTAACGCGTGAAGCCGATGCCCCGCCCCGAAAATCTTTATACTTCCTTCATCGCCTAGTGGCTTTTCCTTTACGCGTGATGCTTGGCTTTACGCTGTTGTCCACCACGGCCATGCGACGACTGACGACGACCGCTTTCCTTCCCGCGATACTGCGGGCGACGGCGATCATCTCCCCGAAGCTGGCGATATGGTTTCCCTGCGGCTGAGCCTCCACCTTCGCGGCGTTTTTTCGCACGCAACGGTGCTTCAGCTGTAAGGCGAACCGGCGTCATATCCGGCTCTTTTGTCAGAAGCTTCAAAGCTGCGGCAAGCGCTGTTGCTGCATCCGATTCCTGCAGAAGCTCCTTGGCCGCTTGACGGTAGGCGTCAGCTCCTCCATCTGCAATCAATGAGCGAAGCTGGCTAAGCGCAAGCTGCTGCTGGCCTTCAATTGCTTCCTCAAAAGACGGCATTTCACGCTTTGTCATTTTCTTCTTCGATAAACGTTCAATCGCTTTAACATGATCCTTTTCACGCGGTGTCGCAAAGGTTACCGCCACACCGGATTTCCCGGCACGTCCTGTCCGTCCAATCCGGTGGACGTAGCTTTCCGGGTCCTGCGGCAAATCGAAGTTATAGACATGCGTCACTCCGCTAATGTCGAGTCCGCGCGCCGCCACATCGGTAGCGACAAGAACATCAATCAATCCGTTCTTAAATTTGCGCAGCACACTGTCACGCTTCGCCTGATTCAGGTCTCCGTGAATTCCTTCCGCACGATAGCCGCGTTTTGCGAGTGCTTCTGCCAGTTCATCAACCCGACGCTTCGTCCGGCCAAATACGATCGCCAGTTCCGGCGTGTGAATGTCAATTAACCGGCATAACGCATCAAACTTGTCACGCTCCGCAAGCTCAATATATTGCTGCTCAATGTTTTCCATTGTTACTTCTTTTGCTTTGACCGCAATAAGCTCAGGTTCCTTCATAAAGGTTTGCGCCAGCTTTTCAATTCGCTTCGGCATTGTCGCGGAGAACAATAATGTTTGGCGCTCAGTCGGCACCTCTTTCAAAATTGTCTCAATATCTTCGATGAAACCCATATTTAACATTTCATCCGCTTCATCCAGAACGACTGTCTCCACTTCCTGAAGGCGGATCGTCTTACGGCGCATATGATCCATCAAACGCCCAGGTGTGGCGACGATCACATGAGGCTTCCGCTTCAAGTCGCGAATTTGCTTACGCATATCCTGTCCGCCGTAAACTACGACCGTGCGGACGCCCTTATATTTCCCAAAGGCAATCAGCGATTCTGAAACCTGATTGGCCAGCTCTCTTGTCGGCGCAAGAATTAACGCCTGGACATGATCCTCTTCCGTCTTTATCCGATTAATTAACGGCACGCCAAACGCACCGGTCTTTCCTGTTCCCGTTTGCGCCTGTCCAATGATGTCCTTACCTTCCAAGGCTGTTGGTATCGTCGCTGTTTGAATAGGGGTGGCTTCTGAAAAGCCCATTTCTGTTACGGCTCTCACCACTTGATGGTCCAAGCCAAATTCATAAAAAGTTGCCAAATATATAATCTCCTTTATCAGTGTTATCCACCGTACTTAAATAAAAAAACATCTTTTAATGATACCATGTCCAAAATGTCAATGCAATATAATTGTTAAGGATTTAAATCTCTAACACCCTTTTCCTGCTCTTTATATACCCTCGCTTCGTAAGGGCGAAACCATGCGTGAGAACTGACCTGCTGATTCGATAACAGCAACTCCATTTTCTTCAGCTGTGCCGCCAGCCCAGCCTCGAGCTGAGAATCGGACGCTACCATATTGACAATGATCAAATACGACTGTCCCTGCAACACGCGGCGATAAGCATAGATGGCCGGGTCATCCTTCGCCTCCAGCACATAGCGTCCATATATTAACGGCAGGGCTCCTTTTCGCAGGCGGATCATCGCTTTGTAATAGGAGAGGACAGAGCCGACGTCTCGTTCCTGGGCGGCGACATTGATCGAGCGGTAGTTCGGATTGACGCCGATCCATGTTTTGTCGGCCGTTGAAAAGCCTGCATGTGCCGAATCATCCCATTGCATCGGAGTCCGGGCATTGTCTCTTCCGTTCGTCCAAATTACAGCAAGCGCCTCATCGTTGGTCAGTCCTTCTTCCCGTTTAAGCCGATACTCATTTTTCGCGCTTACATCACGATACTCATCAATTGAAGAAAACCTGACATTTGTCATGCCGATTTCCTGCCCTTGATAAATAAACGGCGTCCCCTGCATAAAAAAGAATACCGTCGCCAGGGCGGTAGCGCTCTCACGCCAATATTGTTCATCGTTTCCCCACGAGGAAACGCTCCTTGGCTGATCATGATTTTCAAGAAATAAAGCATTCCAGCCAACGCCGTCCAGCTTTTCCTGCCAGGTAGAGAGAACTTGCTTCACTTTTTTCAGATCAAATGGCCGCCCATCGTTTCCCCACAAGCCAAGATGCTCAAATTGAAAAATCATATTAAAAACTCCGTCAGCTTCTCCAACCCATAAGCCGGCCTCTTCAGCGGATACTCCATTCGCCTCGCCGACCGTGACGATGTCATAGTTGGCAAATGTACGCTGCTTCAATTCCTGCAAAAACCGCTCAATCCCTTTTTGATTCAGGTGGCCGGCAAAGGAAGGAACATAGCGCAAGCCTTTCGGGTTGGGCAGATCAGGAAGACCATCCGCCTTCTTAATATGGGAAATCGCATCGACCCGGAAGCCATCAATCCCTTTAGCGAGCCAGCCGTCTATCATCTGATAAAGTGCTTGACGAACCTTTTCGTTCTCCCAATTTAAATCAGGCTGCTTCTTTGAAAAAAGATGAAGATAGTAGTCCCCTGTATGCCGATCATATTCCCAGGCCGACCCGTGAAAGATCGATTCCCAATTATTCGGCTCACTGCCGTCCTGTTTTGGTTCCCTCCATATATACCAGTCTCGCTTCGAAGAGCTTCTGGAGGAGCGTGATTCAATAAACCATTGATGCTCATCAGAAGTGTGGTTAATGACCAAATCAAGAATCAGCTTCATACCCCGCTTATGAATTTCCTCCAACAGGCAATCAAAATCCGTCATCGTCCCGTACATCGGCAGGATCGCTTCGTAATCACTGATATCATAGCCGTTGTCATCATTCGGTGAAGCGTATATAGGACAAAGCCAGATTAAATCAATTCCCAGCTCCTTCAAATAGTCCAGCTTTTCGATGATTCCCCGCAGATCGCCGTTCCCATCGCCATTTGAATCCTTAAAGCTGCGCGGATAAACCTGGTAAGCAACGGCTTCCTTCCACCAGCATCTTTTCATTCCTGACCTCCTCTTAGTATACCCCGTTCCTCTTTCTCTCTTTCATACTCGATAATGATTACATTGAATCATCTGAAAGTGGGTATGTTAAAAAACAACTGCATGTTCATCGATCTCCACATCACGTAACCATTTCAAAAGCGGCATAACAAGTCATTCACTTTTTTATACTTACTTTTCTTTGCAGAAAGTATTCCACGAATTGGAGGAAGATAGTTATGACAGATCACAACGACCGGCATTCATCCCTGCCGGAACGCCCTGAGCCATTTTGGCGTGTTTCCACGCAGCTGGCTTCGTTTCCCGCCCTCAGTCAAGATATTGAAACCGATGTAGCGATTGTCGGTGGAGGCATCTCCGGTTTGACGACAGCCTACCTGTTGGCCAAAGCCGGAAAAAGAGTAGCTCTGCTAGAGGCCGATGTGCTGGCCAATGGTACAACCGGTCATACGACCGCAAAAATAACCGCCCAGCATGACATCATTTACGATGAGCTTATTTCACACATTGGTAAGGAGCAGGCAAAGCTTTACTATGAAGCAAGCATGGACGCTTTGCGCTTCATCCGGAACCTTGTCAAAGAAGAAAAAATGGAATGCGATTTTTCTGACCAGGACGCCTATTTATTTACAACAACGAATCAAGGTGTAAAAAAACTCGAGGATGAGTACAACGCTTATCAGGAGCTCGGGATTCCAGGGGAATTACGGACAAGTATTCCGGTGAAAAACATTCCGGTGAAAGCCGCCCTCGTTATGAAGGAGCAGGCTCAATTCCATCCGTTAATGTATATCGCGCACCTCATAAAAGGCATTGTCGATAATGGCGGTTCTATTTATGAACAGACCGTTGCGCTCGATATTGAGGAGAAGAGCCGGCCGGTTATTTTGACAAAGAGCGGCGCGAAGGTCGAGGCCGATCATGTTGTCATCGCCTCTCATTTTCCTTTCTTCGATGGAAGCGGTTTGTATTTCTCGAAAATGTACCCGTCCCGCTCCTATGTCGTCGCCGCAAAAGTGGATAATGACTTTCCGGAAGGGATGTATTTAAGCGTTGATTCCCCGTCCCGTTCCTTGCGCTATACGATGATGGATGGGGAAAAGCTCGTTTTAATCGGCGGCCAAAACCATAAAACGGGCCACGGCATAGACACGCTGAATCATTACGAGGCGCTTGAGCAGTACGGGCAGGAAATCTTCCAGACGCTGGACATTCGCTTTCGCTGGTCAGCGCAGGATTTAACAACCCTGGACAAAATTCCTTATATCGGGCGGCACTCGAAGCTTCATCCTTCCATTTTTGTCGCGACAGGCTACCGGAAATGGGGGATGACGAACAGTACCGTCGCCGCGCTGTTGATCAGCGATCTTATTTTGCAGCGTCCGAACCGCTATCAGGAATTGTTCAGCCCGGGCCGCTTTGTCGCTGATCCAAGCATCAGGAATTTCATCTCGCAAAACACGGATGTCGCCAAGCAGCTTTTCCAGGGGAAATTTGACCAGACAGAGCGCAAGCCGGAAGAGGTTAAAAAGGGAGAGGGTACCATTGTCAACGTGAATGGCAAACGTGCCGGCGCCTACCGCGAACAGGACGGGACCCTGCACGTCGTCGATACAACCTGCACTCACATGGGCTGTGAGGTTCATTGGAATCACGGCGACCATACATGGGATTGTCCCTGCCACGGCTCACGCTTTTCCTTCAAAGGTGAAGTCGTGGAAGGACCGGCCAAACAGCCGCTTAAATCAATTAAAACTGACTAGCTCAGCTCAGTCCCAAGGAAAAATCTTTCTGAGCGGCAATGGTTCCACCCGCCACAAGCCCGTTGTGAAAAACCCACTCACAACGGGCTTTAAAAGAACGTGGCGCTTCCACTCATTGCCTCGCTTCAGACAGTGGCTTCGTTCTGCGCTCATCTGATACCGAAGAAACCCGTTTCGGTAGCAGATTTTAAAACCAGGCGCAGACTGCACACACTGTTTCGCCCCGTCCTCTCAGGAAAAACCATTCTGAGAGGACGGAGCTTCAGTAAACGAGATTTTTCTTTTCGATGTTGTGCTGGTCACAGTAGTCGTAGTAGCGTTTCATTTTGCTGAAGACGTCGTCCTGGACGATCACTTGGTCCTGATCATCGAGGTACTGGATTGTGCCTTCGAGCATAAAGATCGTGATCATATCCTCTTCACCATCGACGGTAAGCGTATGAATGTCACCCGGCGGTTCAAAGACGAATGTCCCCGGCTTGGCTGACCACTCCCGTTCTAAATAGCGCCATTCCCCCTGAATCGTGTAGGCCAGCACTTGACCGCCTGTGTGGCGATGCCGGTTGACCACACCACCCGGTCTGACCTTTAACAGATTAATCCAGGCTCCCGTTGCCAGATTAAAACGCACCGGTTTAAACCAAACACGATCTCCTTGCGGCACCCATGGAATTTCATTCAAATCAATTGCCTGATCTGGCAAGCCCATCTGTTCTGTAAACGTGTTTAAATCAATACTCATTTTAATGTTCCTCCTTTTTTCTCCTTGTTTATGATTGAGCGGCTGGCGGATAAAGCACTGGATCGCCGGCCAACAAACCACCATCTATCGGAATATCCACGCCCGTGACGAAGCTCGCATCGTCCGACAGCAGAAAATCAATCACCGCCGCCACCTCTTCCGGTTTTCCGAACCTTCTTTGCGGAGTGCGGGAAAGAATCCGCTCCTTAAACACCGGGTCCTTTGTTGCCCCGGCAGACAGCTGCGTTTCAATATAGCCCGGACTGACAGCATTCACGCGAATATTGTCTTCTGCCCAGTCTACGGCCAGGCACTTTGTCATTTGGATGACAGCCCCCTTGGACGAGGCGTAGCTGATTAAGTTTTTGCTGCCATAATGAGCGAGCATCGAGCCGAAATTAACAATACTGCCACCGCCGTCCTTGGCCATAAACGGGTAGACCGCCTGGCACATCAACAAACCGCCGACCAAATTAATTGACAAGACCCGTTGATAGTCATCCTTTTGAACGCTTTTCGCCGGAGCGCGCGTAATAATTCCCGCCGCATTGACTAAATAATCAATTCTGCCAAAATCACGGTAAATTTCGGAAACCACCCGGGAAACCGCCTCTTCGTCTGCGACATCCCCGTCATAATAGACAACGCTTCTTCCCTGCCCCTGCAGCGAACGCTCCGTTTCGCGGCCAAGCTCTTCTGTAATACCGACAATTGCAATACGAATCCCTTTGCTGCTTAATCGTTCAACGACCGCCCGTCCGAGACCTGTTACTCCTCCTGTAACGATCGCAACCTTCCCCTCATTCACTCAAGCCACCTCCTGTAAACTGCTTTTAAGAAAACCTCGTAGCGGCTTATCTTAGAAGCGGTGTGCGGAGCCGCTACCCTCTTTATAAGGATGGCTGAAAACGGGCTTTCATCAGCCATCTGCGTAACGTGCGAAGCCGCCACCCTTCCTCGAATCAACCCGAAGGTCTTATACTTTCTTATCTGTTCAAAAAGCCGATTCATTCACTAGACTACGAGATTCTGTTTAGCCTTCAGCGCTATTTTCGGCTTCACCTCCTTATTCACCATATATGGCGGATAATAACCGGTAAGCACGGCGGCCACATTCTCGGCACATTTCCGCTTCAGCTCCTGCTCTGATTCCACTGAGTACCAGGCGACATGCGGATTGAGGATGACATGATCCATCTTCAAAAATGGATGGTCGACTGCTATAGGCTCCGTTTCGACGACATCTAGTCCCGCCCCGGCAATCTCTCCATTCTGCAGAGCAAAGATGAGCGCCGCCTCATCAACGACCGGCCCTCTCGCCGTATTAATCAGAAAAGCTTCGTTCTTCATCAATTTAAAATGCTCGGCTTTGATCATGCCGCGCGTCTGCTCCGTCAGTGGCGCATGAATCGATAGATAGTCGGATTTTTGGCAAAGCTCTTCCAGCGAAACCAACTCCACATTCAATGCGGCGGCGACTTCTGCTGAAACAAACGGGTCAAACGCCATTACCTTTAAGCCAAAGGCCTGCGCTTTAGGAACGAGAGCACGCGGAATGCTTCCAAGTCCCACGAGGCCGAGTGTCCGGTTTTTCAACCGATAAACCGGCACCCCCTGCTTAAAATCCCATAAGCGGTCTTCCTTAATCGCGGCGTTCAGCTTGACGACTTTCCGGGCGCAGGCGATCAGCAACGCAAATGCGTGATCGGACACCTCATCCAGACAGTAGTCCGACACATTGCAGACTAAGATACCCGCCTCCGTTGCCGCCTTAATGTCAACCGTATTGACTCCGATGCCATACTTCGCAATGACTTTGCAGTTATTGAGCTTGTTGATTATCTTTTCGGACAGGGGCGCATATTGATTCAAAATCGCATCGGCTTCTTTGACCGCTTCGAGCACCTCATCCTCTGTCCGGCATTGCGCCGGAATGAGCTCCGCCCCAATGCCCTCAAGGACTTCCCGTTCAATATCAAGAGAACTGTATTCAAAATCCGTGACGACTACTTTGAACTTCCCCATAACAATGTGTCCTCTCTTCCCCGCTTGTTATTTTAAAGCGCTTACAAAAAAAATTCAAAAAAGGGACTCGCGATATATGTAATATATTAAATATTAATATATGTATTGTCAAGCTGAAACATCCCCCGCCAAAAAAGCCACAATGACAAGCATCAGCCAACATTCACGCTTCTATATGAGGATATTGGCTGATTCCACCAGATATGAATAAAATCCGTCCTGCTGCCATTGCTGAAAAAGCAAGCCTGGCAAAAGGTCCATGCCAACCTTTTGTCTCAGGCTTCCCTTCTATTTATCCAGCTTCAGCTTAGCCAATGCTTCGGCCAGAGCGTTGTTTGCAAACTCGTCTTCGTTTTGCTTTTTCATATAGTTGGCGACTTCTTTTTTTGACACTTTCTTATGCTGATTCTCTTTTCGCCGCTCCTGAAAAGCCGACAGCTTCTCACGGTGACCACAGCTGCAAACAAAAGTTTGTCCTTCCCCTTCTCCCCAAAGCTCCAGCTTCTTTTTGCATTTCGGACAACGGGCGTTGGTCACCTTTGCAATATTTTTCTTATAGCCACACTGCCGATCCTGGCAGACCCGTTTTTTGCCATGCTTTGTTTTCAGCTCAATCAGCAGCTTTCCGCATTGCGGGCACGGCGTTCCCGTAATATTGTCATGCTTGAACGTTTTGTCGCTTTGCTTGATTGATTTCACAATGTTGGCGGCGTACTGCTTCATTTCCTCGACAAACTGCGATTTGCTCAGTTCGCCTTTGGCGATTTTCTCCAGCTTCAGCTCCCATTCGGCTGTTAAAGCCGGAGATTGAAGGTCCTCGGGAACGAGGTCAAGCAACTGCCTCCCCTTTCCCGTCAGAAACAGCTCTTTTCCTCTCTTTTCCATTAGCTGTGTTTGCAGCAGTTTCTCGATGATGTCGGCTCTTGTCGCCACCGTTCCGATTCCGCCTGTTTTGCCAAGCGTATCGGCGAGCTCCTTCTCCTCCTTGCTTAAAAAAGCCATCGGCTTTTCCATTGCGGAAAGCAGCGTCGCTTCAGTCAGTCGGGCCGGCGGCTTCGTTTCCCCGTGCTTCAGTTCGACCTTGCCAGAGCGAAGTTGGTCACCTTTTTTCAGACGGGGAATGTCGACGTCCTCCTCTGTGCGGGAATCATCCCCGGCATACACTTCCCTCCAGCCCGGCGAGAGCGTGCGTTTTCCTTTAGCAGAAAGCTGTTCCCCTGCAACTTTTGCACTAATCGTCGTCTGCTCATATTCGGCTGCCGGAAAAAGAGCGGCAAGAAAACGGCGGACAACAAGGCGGTACAGCTTTGTCTCTTTTTCACTTAGCGCAGCCGGAGCCGGGGCCTGCTCGGTCGGAATAATCGCATGATGATCGGAAACATGCTTATCATTGATGCAGGCAAGCCTCTGATCAAATGAGCGTCCTTTCAGCGAAGCAACGACCTTCCGAAATGGCTGCACGTCACACGCCTTAATCCGTTCCGCCAGCGTTCCAACAAGATCGGAGGAAAGATAGCGCGAATCGGTCCGCGGGTAGGTCACAGCCTTATGCTGCTCGTATAAGCGCTGCAGAATCGACAGCGTTTCCTTGGCCGAAAATCCGTAGCGGCTGTTCGCTTCACGCTGCAATTCTGTTAAATCGTACAGCTGCGGAGGAGGTGTTTTCTTTTTCACCGTCTCCACTGCGGTAACGACACCCTCGGCGTTTTTCAACAGTTGTTCCAGCTTCTCTGCTTTGGCGCGATCAAAGATGCGCTGCTCCTTCGTCTTTGGATCGTGCCATTGCAGCGTCAGCCCCTGTGCGGTTGTCAGCGCCAGCTGGTAATAAGGGACGGGCTTGAACGAACGGATATCAGCTTCCCTTTTCGCAATCATCGCCAATGTTGGCGTCTGCACGCGTCCGCACGATAACTGCGCCTGAAATTTAGTCGTCAGCGCCCGCGTTCCATTCATTCCGACGTACCAGTCCGCTTCTGAACGGGCAACGGCCGAGTGATAAAGGCCTTCATATTTTTTCGCGTCGGCAAGCTTGGCAAAGCCTTGCTTAATCGCCTGGTCGGTAACCGAGGAGATCCAGAGCCGTTTCAATGGCTTATTAACATGGGCTTTCTCCAGAATCCATCTGGCGACCAGCTCCCCTTCACGTCCGGCGTCGGTGGCGATGATCACACTGTCGACATCCTTTCGTTGCAGCTGTGCCTTTACCGCATGGAACTGCTTGCTCGTCTGCTTAATAACCACGAGCTGCAGGCGCTTCGGCAGCATCGGCAAATCCTCCAGCTTCCACGTCTGATACGTTTCCCCATAGACTTCAGGCTCAGCCAGCGTGACGAGATGACCCAGCGCCCACGTGACAATATATTTATCCCCTTCTAGAAAGCCATTTCCCTTCCGCTCGCAGCGCAGCACTCTGGCAATATCGCGGGCGACGGACGGCTTTTCGGCTAATACCACCGCTTTTTTCATAAAAACATCCTTTCTCAACAGATCACTTATTGTCAGTATACATGATCTGGCTTTTCCCAGCTAATCTCTTATGCCGTGACGAGTTTCAAGCCGATTACAGCGGCAATGATCATGCTTAAACAGACCATCCGGGTGATGCTTTTCGCTTCACCGTAAAAAAGCATTCCGATGAGTGCTCCGCCTGCCGCCCCGATTCCGGTCCAAATCGCGTAGGCCGTTCCCATCGGCAACGTTTCCAACGCCAGCGACAACAAAAAGAAGCTGACCGCAAACGCGGCGAACAGCGCAAGCAGGCTTGCGCCGGATTTGCTTTTATGAAACTGGTTCATCATTGTCACCCCGAGCATCTCAAAGAAGCCAGCAACGATCACATAAAACCATGCCATATTAGTTAGCCTCCTTCTCTACTTCCTTTGTACTTGTTGCCGCTTTTAACCCGATAATGCCAGCAAGCAAAAGCGCGAGAAAAAACAATACGGATAAACGCAGCGGTTCCCCGAATAATATAATGTCCATCGCCACGGTTCCCGCCGTGCCAAGGCCAACAAAGACCGCATACACCGTACCGACAGGCAGACGCCGGCCTGCCCGGATTAACAGTCCAAAGCTGACGATGATCGCTGCTACTGTCAGCGCCCACTCTCCTGCCGCAGCGGCATATTTCAGCCCGATCACCCAGCCAACCTCAAACACTGCTGCCACCACAACCATTATCCATTCAACTGATCCTTTCATCCTCATTCCCCTTTCCTTCTTCTCCTCACAGAAAAAGCCCGGGAGCCTTCTGTCTCTTCAACAGAATTCTCCCGGGCTTTTATCCCTCCGTGTCACAGGCTCGGAGCCCGTGCGTTTTCTCTCGGTCCAGACCGCCTGCCGGCGCGGAACCCTAGAAAACCTTTTTATCCTATTGCCCCTTATGAAAACCGCGTAGCGGCTTTTCTTAGAAGCGGCGTGCGGAGCCGTTACAATCTCTTTTAAGGATGGCTGAAAACGGGCTTTCTTCAGCCATCCGCGTAACGCGCGAAGCCGACGCCCTTCCTCGAATCCCTCCTTATCGTTGAGCAAAGTCTCAGATCAAGTCAACCTCACCTGCAACCCGTCAGCTTAGCCTTTTCAGAAAGACAACCTTTAAATAATCACCTTCAGGGAAGGCCTTCATTGTGCGGAAATCAGCAGGCAGACTATATTGCTCAATCAACTCATAGTTGACTCCTTCACGTGAAAAAGCTTCGCGAATAAAGGAATGAAACTTTTTCATCGAAAAGAGGCTGCAATTGGTCGAGGCGACAATGACACCATTTCTCCTCGTCAAGGCAATCGCTTCCTGCAGCAAACCGGTATAGTCTTTCTGGGCGCTGAACGTTCTTTTTTTCGAGCGGGCAAAGCTTGGCGGGTCAAGCACAACCAAGTCAAATGTCTTTCCTTTTTTGCGTGCGTAGGAAAAATATTGAAACACATCCATCACGACAATATCCTGTGCTTCATAATCAAGTTGGTTGATACTGAACTGTTCAATGGTTTTTGGTAAACTGCGTTTGGCAAGATCGACGCTTGTCGTTTTTCGCGCTCCTCCCAAAGCGGCCGCAACCGAAAACGCTCCCGTATAAGAAAATGTATTTAACACATCCTTGCCGGCGGCATAATGATCGCGAATTCGTCGGCGGACGTCACGCTGATCAAGAAAAATCCCCGTCATCGGTCCATCATTCAAATACACAGCGAATGTCATACCATTCTCCTTAACCAATAATGGAAATTCCCCCCGTTCGCCGCTGACAAAATCATCGTCCTCCACATACTGGCCTTTCGCCGAGAAGCGCTTTTTCTCATAGATCCCTTTGCATGACACGATTGCTTGCAGCGCCTCGTAAATCTCTTTACGAAAGGTATAGATCCCCTCGCTGTACCAGGTGCACAGATAAAACCGGTCATAATAATCGATCGTCAATCCGCCGATTCCGTCTCCCTCGCCGTTAAACAGGCGGAAAACCGTCGTCCGGTCAT
Source organism: Halalkalibacter oceani (assembly GCF_023715705.1). Lineage (GTDB taxonomy): Bacteria > Bacillota > Bacilli > Bacillales > Bacillaceae_D > Halalkalibacter > Halalkalibacter oceani_A. Next base: position 113,976 of record NZ_JAMBOS010000003.1, on the reverse strand, counting down.
CTGCCTGCAGCGCGGTCCGTTTGTCAAAGGCGGCCTTAAGACGGGATTGAAAGAAATGACGGTCAATCTTCTCACCCTGCTTTCTTGTCAGCACCCAGCCGACTCCTTTATTTTGCCGGCCAAAATACCCTTTGCCGAGAAATGAACCCTTTTCGTCAAGCAGCTGGAGCAGCGTTCCTTCCTGAAGCGAATCGATAAACGGCTGGTCGAACGCTGATTTCTCAATGAGCGGATAGCCATTTTTCATTTTCGTCGCGAAACGCTGTTTAATCACTGCTGTTTCTTCTTTTGCCATTACGATCCAACCTTACTCTTCATTAGCTGTTTTCTTTTCTCATCTTACCATAAACAGCTTCCTTTCCCTAAGCAGGCCGAAAAGTCGCTCAGGAAATCAAACCTGGAGTGTGTTACACTTATAAAAAAGGAGGGATTGGGTGAATAATTCATATGTTTGGACCCTGATCATCAATAAACAGAGCAAAAAGATACAGCCAGATAAAATAACGGTTTTTCAACAATGTACCCTGGTGGAATGCGAGGAGACGACAAGCGCTGAACGCTACCTGCTCTATTTTTATCATAATCATTTCCTTACCGCTCTTCCACAGCATGCAGCGGAGCCGGGGACCTTTTTAGCTTTGGCCGAAAAAAGAGGTCTTCATATTGAACAGGCAGCCCCGTTTTTTTCCTTACTCGCTGACCCGGCAGAGACACTTCATGCTGATGGTCTGTCACAATTTCTCCTGCGCCTGAAACGGTCCTATCCGGCTGAGGACACCGCGCTTATTTTCTCCTATTTCGATCATATTCTGACCCCGAAGGAACTCGAAACCTCATTGAAGGATCTCTTTTTTTCCTATCGCCGCAATGGTCAGCTGAACAATGCCTTTCGCCTTGCCACCCTTCTGCGCCTGCGTGGCTATAAACAGGATTGGCTGCAATCGACGGTCATCCATCCGGACTACACAAAAGCGGCTGAACTATATCAGGCTCCACTTTCCACCCTGCTGGAAACCGATCCTTTGTATGTGGAACAGAAAGCGTTCATCCGCTATATCAAAAAGGAGGACGACGGCCTACTAACCGCTCTGTATAAAAATCAGAAAAACACGCTCAATCTCCTTGTCCTGCAAACCGACAGCTACAAGCGAAACCCGTCCAGGGAAGCCCTTGCGCCCCTGATCACCTCTTACCAATCTGCTTTTAGTGAGCAGGATTGTCTACGCTGCCTCTTCGCCCTGACAGAAAGTGTCCCTGCTGAAAGCGGGCTTCATGCTCAAGTCTTCCACTTCCTGATCAAGCAAAATGAATATGACAAAGCGATCCAGCTCCTGTTGACACATTCTTTCCGTCTTTCCAAGGAAGAGCTCATGCAGTTACCTGATATTTGGCGGCAGCTAACGGCGGTTCCGGACAATCTGCTGGCCAAAAAGGTCTCAAAACGATTATTCAAGCTGCTTCATGGCCACCCCGCTGTGCTGGAACGGATCATCCGTCTCTCGCTTCCTGCCCTGCTGCAGCGCTACCAACTAAAGGAGCTGCACGAATGGATCAAAAATGCCAAACAGGCCACCTTGCAACCGTTGGAGGAGCGGCTCGCTCAAGTGCTGAAACTCGAAGAAGAAGCCGACAACCAGCTGGAACTCGGCCAGTTCTATTTTGAATTTGGGCAGTATGAAAAAGCAATCGACTGCTTTAGTTGGGACATGGAGCTGCGCCCGAATGACACCAGTCCACTTGAATGGCTTGTGAAGACTTATCAAAAACTCGGGAAACATGAGGAGGCGGCCGCCTACCAACAGCTGCTTGGTCAGTTGAAAGCATAATCAGCGGCTGCTTTCACGTTTTCACAAAAAATCCACCAGATTGCCGCATTCCTGGCTCTCTCCGCTAAGAAAAAGCTGCTATACTTGGTATGGATGCTATGCAAAATAACCACCATCTACTTTTTCTTATTATAAAGGAGCTGATTATTGGTGAGTGCCTCTTTAAAAAGTTTTAGAATCATCAGCTATTTGGAAGGCATATCCTTCTTACTGTTGCTTGGAATTGCCATGCCATTAAAATATTGGTTTGATATGCCGCTCGCTGTCACGATCACAGGAATGGCACATGGGATTCTTTTCGTAATTTACTTGCTCGCTGTCGCCTATTTAATGATCGCCTTCCGTTGGTCGTTCATGAAAGGACTGCTCGCTGTCGTGGCGTCAGTCGTTCCGTTTGGTCCGTTTATTTTCGATGCGAAAATCATCAAGAGCGAAACGGCCGCTACTGACAAAGCGGCAAGCGAAGCATAACCGGAACGCAGAATGAGACAAGCTATTAGAAAAGCTGTCCTGAAAGGGTTGAACATGACCTTTCAGGACAGCTTTTTTTCGCTTCCAAAATCGTTGTAGAAGCTGTAAGCAGGTTGACTTTCCCGGTTGCGTGCCTACAGACAAAATACCTTTAGCTGACCCTTATCTTGACACAAAGCGGTTCCCATTGACCCAAAACCGCCACGGATATTCTCTTGCTTCTCCGCTGTTGTCAATCCCGATCCGCGGACCGCTCATAATGCTGCCGGGCTGGCGTCCTTCGGCAATATACAAAGGAGGCTCCACAAAGCGCCGTCCGTAGTCGTTACGGTCGATGCCAAGCGCTTTCGTCAGCTTTCCTGGTCCATTCGTCAACTCCTGCTCTTTTTTCTTCTCTCCGCGCCGCTCATACATGAGCTCCAGCCCCTGATACGGCTCTACCGCCCGAATCAGCACCGCTTCCGGCTGATCGATATCGCCTGACACGACATTGACGAGACAATGGGTATGCATGACATATGTATAGACATAGCCCGGTGCAGCAAACATGATTTCCGTGCGCGGCGTGCGCCGGTTGCCAAAGCTGTGAGCCGCGCGGTCACCCGGTCCAATATACGCTTCCGTTTCGACAATCCAGCCGGAGGCCATACCTGAAGCCGTCTCTTTCACGAGCAGCTTGCCGAGCAAGGCCTTTGCTAAATTAAGAGTAGGCTGTTCAAAAAACGATTGCGGTAATGGCTCAACCTTCATTGGCTTCTCTCCTTCCAAACTCCGGCCCGAGTACCGGTTCCACTATTTGTCTTTCTTTCAAAAGAAAGCGATATAGCGCTATAATAGATTATAGCAAATAAGTCGCTGTCTCAATAACGAAAGGAGTTTCCCAATGACCCGAACCCTCATCATCACTCACGATATCGAAAGCGTGCTGCTGGACAAAGTCAAAGACGCTCTCCCGGATTGGAATATAATCAGTGGAAGAAACAAGGAAGTTTGGCATGACAAATTGAACCAGGCCGAAATTATTGTCGGCTGGAAGAAAGAAATGGCCTTGGCCTGTCTCGAGCAGCCGGCAGAGCTTCGCTGGCTCCAATCATGGACGGCTGGCGTCAATAACCTGCCATTATCCAAGCTCAAAGAGCGCGATATCCTCGTCACCGGCGGGAATGGTGTTCACGCCTATCCTATTTCTGAAACAGTATTTGCCCTCATGCTTGCTCTTACCCGCAACATCCATACGTATGTCAGAAACCAGCAAAAGAAAGTGTGGCACGACGGCTCCATCCGTCTTGAGCTTCACCAAAAAACAATCGGCATTATCGGCGTAGGGGCGATCGGCAAAGAAACAGCGAAAATCGCCAAGGCATTCGGAATGACCGTGCTTGGTGTCAGACGGTCGGCGAAGCCAACGGATTATGTTGATGAGATGTATCCGATTGATGAATTAAACTCGATCCTGCCAAAATGTGATTATGTTGTTGTTACCCTCCCGCTCACAAAAGAAACGCATCACCTCTTTGGTCAAGAACAGTTTGCCAAGATGAAGCGCTCGGCGTTTTTCATCAATATTGGCCGCGGTGATATTGTCGACGAAGAAAGCCTGATTACAGCCTTGCAGCAGGAGCAGCTTGCCGGCGCCGGACTCGATGTTGTCTCAACCGAGCCGCTTCCGGCGGACAGTCCTCTCTGGGAAATGGAACAGGTAATCATTACGCCGCACACAGCCGGAGCCACCGAACATTATGCCCGTCGGTTAATCGAGGACATCTTTCTGCCAAACCTCAAAAGCTATTTAGCCGGCAACCAGCCCTCTCTAAATGTCATAGACTACGAGGCGGGATATTAAAGAGACTGGACCAAAAGGTTGTTTGGTCCAGCCCCCAAGCATGAGCGTAACCGCCACGTTCTTTGAACGCGTGTTGTGAGCGGGTTTCTCACAACACGCTTGTGGCGAGTGAAGCCATTGCTGCTCTATGCTAACTGGTTTTGTCCCAAGCTCTTCCCCGGGGCGATTGTATGTGCGCAGAACGAAGCCACTGCCTTCGCCAATTTCTACCTGTCCAGCGCGTCCAGAACAACAATTACCTTGAATAAGTCACCGTCAACCTCAATGGTCAGGCTGCCGCCGTGGAGGTCGATAATCGACTTGGCGATCGCCAGACCGAGACCGGAGCCTTCAGTATGACGGGAAGCATCACCGCGCTTGAACCGTTCGAATAACTCTTCACTATTGTCGCCAAGCTCGTATTTCGTTACATTTTTGAAGGTGATGATAACCTGGCCGTTCTCACGCTTGCTTGAAATATAGACCCTCGTATGCTCAAGCGAATAGTGTAAAATGTTGGCGATTACGTTATCGAATACCCGCCAAAGCTTTTGCCCGTCAACGAATGCAAAGACATGCGTCTGTTCATGGGTGACGCGGAACTGTAATGTTGAAGCCTGAATCGTTTCATTATGCTCAGCGAGCGTCTGCTGCAGCAGCTGGACGATATCAGCCCGCTCTTTAACCAATTCAATGTTTCCACTGGCCATTTTCGAGGCTTCGAATAAATCATCAATTAACACTTTCAGCCGCTTTGACTTCCGATCGATGATTTCAATATACGCCTGCCGATCCTCGCTTGTCGTATCCGGCGCCTTGAGCAATTCGGTATAGGTAATAATCGATGTGAGCGGCGTCCGTAAATCGTGACTGACATTGGTGATCAATTCTGATTTTAACCGTTCACTTTTCGCCTGCTCCAGCTGTGATGCCTGCACGCCAGCCTTCATTTTATTCATCGCATCTGCCAGCTCGCTTAGCGCCGACTTTCCTTTCACCGGCAAGTCAGCCGTCACCGCTCCTGTCGCCACAGTCGCCGCATGGCTGACAATTTTGTTGAAATACCCGACTTGCTTCAACAGCCAGAGCATAAGCGGTCCTCCAACAAGGAACAAGACTATGGCATATGGAATAACGAGAGTTGGCTCAACACCGATAAAAATCGCGCCGAAGCCCATCAAATAGATCATGCCGAGAAGAAGGAGCATTTGCGTGCCGACCTTCCGATTCGCAAAGGTCTCCTTAACGGCCTGAATCATCCTGCAAAGTAGCGTTCTCTCCCAATAAAGTCCCCACTCATCTTTTTCTTTGGCAACGGTCAGTAAGTAGCTGCCTTGAACTAGACAGAGACCGATCAGAACTGCCGCGAGCAGCCAGTTGATGATAAAGCCCTCCAGCATATAATAAAGATTGTAAGACAGACTGTAGCCAAGCGGCTTTCTTGCCAATGAATCAACGAAATCCAGGGCGAGAAAGACTAGAATGATAAACAGGATCACCCCGGCGTCCTGCGGCATCCGCTTATAAAGCTCCAACCCTTTTTGATAAGGAAGAACCTCTTTAAAAGGAATTCTTTTTCTTCTAAAGATCATCGCGCAGGTTAAAAGAAGCCCCAATGAAAAATATCCTGCTAATAGCCACTGCGCCTGTTGATAATGATCGTACGATTCCATAATGAAATTATTTGTCCGATCCTTTGGAATGGCAATAACACCTTCGATATTGCCCATATCCGCATAGGAGAAAAGCGGAAAGCCGTCGTCCGCGTGTACCAACTGGCCATCCATCGGCAAATACTCACCGTTTTCACCTGAATAGCGCTTCATAAATATCATCTTATCCGTGGAAAATACTTGGTCGAAATCGGCAATATTCAAGGTCGTATTCGTATAAATATTACCCGTACCCGTATCCTCTAAATAATACGTAAAAATGCTTTTATACGTTAAAAAAGCCGCACGTTCTCTCTCCAGCTCCTGAAAGTATTGATCGACCTGCCTTGCTTTCATATTGCGAATCTTCGCTTCAATATGCTCATCGCTATTAAAATTAAGCGTAATATCCTCTATCTTCGCATCGCGTTCCTCCCGGTAGGCTGAGGCAAGCTCTTCGTTCCCTTCGCTTTGTGCGAATTGAATATCGGCTTCATACTGCGCGTTAATCGACGATATCTGTTCTGTTAAATCCCCATAGCGATAGCGATGCTCTTCAATTTCTTCCTGCGAGACGGGGATCCGTTCCTTCGCTTCTTCCTTGGAAAGGTCGTTCAGCTCGTATAAGTGTAAGTAGCCGATAAATTGCGAAAGGATATGCTCAAAATCTTCTGTTTCGAAGTAGTTCTTTTTTGAATATTCACTGCTATGAGTCAGACCGGCCATTATTCCACTGACCCCCAGGGTGATCAGTAAGAGCCAAAGACCTACTCTTACTCTACTTTTCCATTTTATAGCCAACTCCCCACACCACCTTTACATATCTTGGATTCTTCGGATCAATCTCGATCTTTTCCCGGATTTTGCGGATGTGAACGGCGACCGTATTTTCCGCATTGTAGCAAGGCTCGTTCCAAACCCGCTCATAAATTTCCTGAATCGAAAAGACCCTACCTGCATTTCTCATCAACAGTTCAACGATTTTATATTCAAGCGGCGTTAATTTGACTGCCTCCCCATGAACGGCAACCTCCTTCGCCGCCGGATCAATCGTCAAACCGTGCAAATCAATCACTCTCGCTCCGCCCTCATACGTGCCAAGCGTGACATAGCGTCTAAGCTGCGACTTCACCCGGGCAATCAGCTCCAGCGGATTAAACGGCTTTGTCACATAGTCATCGGCGCCGACCTGCAGCCCGAGTATTTTGTCAATGTCCTCACTTTTTGCACTGAGAATGATGATCGGAATGTTTTGCTTTTCACGAATTTTAAAAGTCGTCGCTATTCCATCAAGCCGTGGCATCATAATATCAAGAATAATCAAATGCACGGTCTGCTCATTCAGAAGATCAATCGCTTCAATCCCGTCCTTCGCCTGAATGACGGTAATTCCCTCGTTGCGTAAATAGATCTCGATTGCATCGCGAATCTCAGTTTCATCATCAACGACCAATACCGTGTACGGCTCCATTTCCGTTCTCCCCTTTCCTGTCTAACGTAGTATAGCATGTCTCTCTTTTCCTGCTCACTCAGTATAAACAGGAAATCTTAACATCTCCTTACTGAATTTCTTAAGAATTTCTTAACATTGCAAGCTAGAAGAAAGAAGCGGCGTACGTAACCGTTACAACTTTTCAAAGGTGGCTAAAAACGAGATTCTTTTAGACATCCGCGAAACGCCATTACTTGAATTACCCCCAAATTTTTATTCTTCTTATCTAATAGAGGGGCGTGTGACAGGCGACAAAATGTTTTACAGTTATTGGTTTTACTAAAAAATTTTTCTTCGTTAAAGAAATTTATAAAATTAAAAATATTGACTTTTATTTAATTAAATAATAAACTCAGTTTTGTAAACGCTTTCTATACTCCTTTTTTAACTCAATTTCCGTAATTGATCTTAAATATAAGCGAGTTTTTAGAAAGCGTTTTCTATTTCGATAAAGGGGGACTACTATGAAAAAATTTATTGCTAGTTTATTTTTTGTATGCTTCATGCTGTTTTTAGCCGGTTGTGGAGGGTCAGAATCAACTTCCGATGATGGGGCCGGGGAGCCTGCTGAAACGGAAGAACCGGCTGAAAATGGAGAAGAGACAACAGATGGAGCCGAATCCGGGACATCATTCCCTGAACAAAACATTACATTAATTGTTCCTTTTGATGCTGGGGGCGGAACGGATGCCACAGCAAGAGCTCTTGCCTCTGCCGCAGAAAAGCATCTCGGTGCTTCGATCGGCGTCGTCAATCGCAGCGGCGGCGGCGGTGCGGTTGGAATGTCTGAGGGAGCCAATGCCTCACCCGACGGATACACGGTGACGATGGTAACGGTCGAGCTGGCAACCCTGCCTCACTTAGGACTTGCTCCGATCACACATGAAAACTTTGCGGGAATCGGCCAAATAAACTTTGACCCGGCGGCGGTAACTGTTCCGGCTGATGCCCCTTATGATACATTGGAAGAATTTATTGAATATGCGAAGGAAAACCCTGGACTGCAAATGGGGAACTCCGGAACTGGCTCGATCTGGCATCTTGCCGGAGCTTCGATCGAACAAGCGACAGGTACGGAATTCAACCATGTGCCATTTGATGGAGCAGCGCCTGCTGTCACAGCATTGCTTGGCGGACATATTGATGTCGTCCCGGTCAGCCCGGCGGAAGTATTGACTCATGTCGAGGCTGGCACATTGAAGACGCTTGCCGTCATGTCGAATGAGCGCTCACCTGCCATGCCTGATGTTCCTACGTTTGCCGAACTCGGAATTGATGCTGTCGCTGTTGGTCCTTGGCGTGGACTTACCGTGCCGAAGGATACACCGCCAGAAGTCATTGAAGTGTTGACAGAGGCATTTAGTAAAGGTGCACAGGAAGAAGAGTTTATCGAGTTTATGGACAATAACGGCTTAGGGATTGTGATTCTGGACGGTCCTGAATTTGAAGCGATGATGCAGGAATCCCATGATTTCTATGGAGAGCTGATTCCAGACCTTGGCTTAGACGAATAACCAGCAATAAACAGACGCGGAAATGACATTCCGTTGTTCAGGCGGCCCCGGACCTATATCGTCCTTCCGGGCCGCCGGCTATTTCTTTTCTATATGAGGTGATCATATGACAAAAGCCAATCATGATGTACTAATCAGCATTTTTGTAATGGGATTTGCTGTCTTTTTCTTTTATCTTACTTTCCAATTTCCGACCGGCAACCCGCAGGATATGGGTCCGGCCTTCATGCCGAGAGCCTACGCCATCATGATTATGATCCTTGGACTATTGTTATTTTTCAAAGGGTTAAAAGGCGGCCAGCAGACCGGGAAAAAAGGAACAAAACTCGTCTTAATGACGATTGGTTGGCTTTTTATTTATATTTTCTTTGTCCCGATTATTGGTTTCCATATTATGACACCAATCTTCTTATTTGTTTTCCTGTGGATGGTCCGTGAACGCCGGCTTATCCCGTTGCTCGCCATCCCACTTCTCACAACTGTTCTTATCTTTTTCTTTTTCAAACAGCTCCTCAATGTTCCGATTCCAACCGGAACATTATTTTAAGAGTCTGCATGTTCACTTGATGCAGAACGGATGCACTGTCTCATGATTACGGGTTGGAAAAAGGCGCTGAGACAGCTCCATTATGTTAAGGAGGGATCGCATGGACTTATTTATTCAAGGCTTAAGCAATATTTTAACGATTCAAGTAATCGCCATCCTCCTGCTTGGATCGGCAGTTGGAATATCAATCGGTTCACTTCCGGGACTGACGGCGACAATGGGCGTAGCCTTGATTTTACCGATAACGTTCGGAATGGAAGCCGTCACAGGTATTCTGTTGCTGGTCGGCGTTTATTTTGGAGCAATTTACGGCGGCTCAATCACAGCGATTCTACTGCGAACACCGGGTACACCCGCCTCTGCGGCCACAGCGATTGAAGGCTATGCGCTTTCCCAAAAAGGCTATGCCCACAAAGCGCTGACGGTAGCGACTTTATCTTCTGTCACAGGCGGCATCCTCAGCGTTCTTGTGCTGATCTTAATTGCACCGAAGCTGGCCAGCTTTGCCTTGCAGTTCAGCGCGCCGGAATCATTCGCGCTGGCATTTTTTGGCTTATCGATTATTTCAAGCATCTCCGGAAACTCGCTCATTAAAGGATTAATTTCCGGCTTTGTCGGCTTGCTCATCGCCACGATCGGTCTTGATCCGATGGGCGGCTTTCCGCGCTTTACGTTCGATAGCCTTAATTTAATGAACGGCGTAAACTTCATTCCGGTGATGATTGGTCTGTTTGCTGCGGCAACCGCCCTGGAGTCGTTGGAGGATCTCTTCTCCGCCTCGACGAAGAAGGTGAACGATACGCTGAAAAAGGTCAAATTAAAATGGGTGGAGTTCCGCGCTCTCACGGTTACGATTTTACGATCGTCAGCGATCGGCACCGGTATCGGCATGATCCCGGGAGCCGGCGGCGATATCGCCGCCTTTGTTGCTTATAACGAAGCAAAGCGGTTCGCGAAAAAAACCGACCAGTTTGGTGAAGGCGAAATCAAAGGAATTGCCGCGCCCGAGGCGGCCAATAACGGCTCGACGGGCGGAGCGATGATTCCATTATTAACATTAGGAATCCCCGGCGACGCTGTCACCGCCGTCATGCTCGGCGCTCTAATGGTACAAGGCTTACAGCCGGGACCGTTGCTGTTTGATACAAATGCCGAGCTCGTCTACACCCTCTTTGTCGGGATGCTTGCAGCCAATTTAATCATTCTGCTATATGGAATGCTTGGTATACGCTTATTTACAAAGGTGCTGCTCGTTCCAAAAGCATTTCTCGCGCCGATTATTCTCGTGCTATGCGTCATCGGTTCCTATTCCTTAAACAACAGCTACTTTGATGTTTGGGTCATGCTCGTGTCAGGAATAATCGGTTATATTATGCTGCGCTATGGCTTCCCTGCTTCCCCGGTGATCCTTGCCCTGATCCTTGGACCGATGATGGAGGCGAATTTCCGGAGAGCGCTCGTCATGTCCGAAGGCAGCTACAGCGTCTTTTTCAGCCGGCCGATTTCAGCCACTCTGATTATTCTTGGGCTGTTCACGCTGCTAACTCCATTGATCAAAAGCTGGTATCAAAGCAGACGAATCGACAATAAGCAATCACTTGATCTGTAAGGAAATGGCGGACCCGCTTCACCATGAGCGGACCGTGACGGCTTCCAACCGCCCGTCCAACATGGCATTTTGCATGAGCGGTTACTCGTGAGCAGGAAAACAGACGGATCTCCTGCTCACTTTGTGCTTTTTTGCACCCGTTCCATTTCCTTTCCACTCCGTGAGAGGGACCCTCTGCTACCCCTGATCATCCTCCCAAAACAGTTCATCCAATGTGCGGGAAAGCGCTTTGCAAATAGCAAGACAAAGGCTGAGGCTCGGATTATACTTTCCGAGTTCAATCAGCCCAATCGTTTGTCGTGAAACGCCAACGATTTTGGCAAGCTGCTCCTGTGATAAATCCTTTTCGACGCGCGCCATTTTCAATTTGATATTCTTCACGGTTGATCACTCTCTTCATCTTCCTTAAGCTCACGCTCTATCGCCCGCTCACTTCTTTTTAACGCAGCCTGATGGGAGATAACTAAAATGAGAACAAGCACTGGAACGTACATAATCAAGGACGCTAAAAAGACGATTCCAAAATAAGAGAGACTTTGAGCGGCTCCTTCTCCATAAACAATCGCGCTGCGAATGCCAAAAAACAGCGCGATCGCCACGCCAATCGCTAACCCTATGATGATATTCTTCTTATTCATCGACAGCCTGCTTTCCCGGTCATGAAGCTCTACTTCGGCAGAAAAGACACCAAGATTAGCCGACCTCACTGCATAATAAACACCCTGACTAAATAAGATAACCAGTTCAGTTACGACCAGTCCTAACTGAACACCATGGATAATCGTTTTTACGACGATGGAGCCGATACAAATAAGCAAGACTAGCATGTAAATCTCACGGTAAATTTTATTTTGTAAATGAACGATCCTTTCATCGACGCTGGCGCTTCCTTTAAACAGATTCATCCCGCTCACCCTCATTTCCTTTAAGATACTCATATTATATAATATATTCATCTTTTTGCAATATATATATGTCATTTTGTATCATAAAATAGTCATCAGCCGATTTACCATAATCGACTGATGACTATGTACATTCTTATTTAAACACCGGAATAGGCGAGAAAACCGCCGTCAACCGGGACTGTAATCCCCGTGACAAACCCGGACATTTGCTCGTCGACCAACCAGAGCAATGTACCGAGCAAATCCTCGGGCTTGCCGAAGCGTTTCATCGGAGTGTGGGTAATAATTTTCTCCGAGCGCTCTGTTAATGAACCATCCTCATTCGTTAACAGCCGGCGGTTTTGCTCAGTGAGGAAGAAGCCTGGCGCGATCGCATTGACACGCACGCCAGCCGGTGCAAGATGAACGGCGAGCCATTTCGTGTAATTCTCCACCGCCGCCTTAGCGGCGCTGTAGGCCGGGACCTTCGTCATCGGGGAAGGTGCGCTCATCGATGAAATATTGATCATTACCGCGCCCGGACGGTTGATCATCCGTTTGCCGAACACCTGGCTCGGGATAACCGTGCCGATAATGTTTACGTTAAAGACGAACTCAAACCCATCTCCCGTTAAATCAAAAAAGCTCGTTACATCCTCATTCTCGATATCCTCAGGCTGCAGCGTTTCCTTCGTCGTCGTCCCCTGCGGATGATTGCCGCCCGCCCCGTTGATTAGAATATCACACGGTCCGAACGCCTCATAAACAGCAGCCTCAGCGGCTTGAACGCTTTTGCCATCCGTAACGTCACAAGAAACAGCCAGCGCCGTCCCCCTTGCCGCCACAATATCATCGACAACGAGCTTTCCTTTTTCTGCACTGCGATTTAAAACCGCGACCTTAACTCCATGGCGACCGAGCTCTCTTGCCATCGCTCCGCACAGCACGCCGCTGCCACCCGTAATCACCGCCACTTTTCCAGCTAAATTTTCATTTTTCATTCGCATGACCGCTCCTCCTTAAGCTGACTGAGTGTATCCCAAATTCCCCATAAATACATAATCCCCAGCGCCCGGTCATATAGACCGTAGCCCGGGCGGCATTGCTCATCCCAAATATGACGGCCGTGGTCAGGACGCACGTAGCCTTTGAAATTCATGTCATGATAGGCTTTGACAATACTCGTAATATCGACGCTGCCATCCTTTGTGCGGTGAGACGTTTCGATAAAGTCCCCGTTTTCGAATACTTTCACATTGCGAATATGAGCGAAGGCAATTCGGTCACCAAACTCCTTAATCATCTTTACCAGATCATTCTCGCCGTTCGCGCCGAGCGAGCCGCTGCACAATGTGACCCCATTGGCCGGGCTATCGACCAGCTGCAATACGTTGCGGATATTTTGCTGATTGGTGACAATCCGCGGCAGGCCGAATACAGACCATGGCGGGTCATCAGGATGAATCGCCATCGTCATACCATATTTCGCCGCAACGGGAACGACTTCCTCTAAGAAGTAACGCAAATTTTCCCATAAATCGGCCTCGGTCACATGCTGATAACGTGCAAACAGCTCCGTCAAGTATTTCAGCCGTTCAGGCTCCCAGCCGGGCATCGTGAAATCATCGTTCTTCGTTATCTGTTCAACCAATTCCAACGGGTCCATATCATCCAGCTTCGCCTTCTCATAAAAAAGGCTGGTTGATCCATCCGGATGCGGTTCAAAAAGATTCGTGCGCACCCAATCAAACACCGGCATAAAATTATAGCAGATCACCTTAACGCCGACTTGAGCGAGACGCTCAATCGTCATCTTGTAATTTTCGATATACGCATCCCGTGTCGCTGCCCCCAGCTTAATATCCTCATGAATATTCACACTCTCAACGACATCAATAGTTAAATTATACTTTTCAGCTTCCTGCTTGATCTCCATCATCCGTTCAAGCGGCCATGCTTCTCCGGCCGGGATATCATGAAGCGCCCAGGCGACTCCTTCCACCCCTGGAATTTGCCTTATATGGTTCAGTGGAACCGTATCGTTTCCCTCACCAAACCAGCGGAATACCATTTTCATCTGATGTGAACCTCCGTTCTAGTGAGCCTCTAGTAAATAAGAATGTATATTGTGGAAGCAAATATTTTCAACAAGCTCTCCTAAAAATTCGTAATCCTCGGGGTATTCTCCATTCTCGACCCAATTGCCGATCAAGTTGCAAAGAATCCGCCTGAAATATTCGTGCCTCGTGTAAGACAGGAAGCTCCTTGAGTCTGTCAGCATCCCGACAAAGTTGGAGAAGACGCCAACATTGGCGAGAACTTTCATTTGCTCTTCCATCCCGTCCCGCTGGTCGTTGAACCACCAGGCCGTGCCAAACTGCACTTTCCCCGGCCTGCCGCCTTGAAAATTGCCGGCCATCGACGCCACCATATAATGATCACGCGGATTCAGGTTATAGAGAATCGTTTTCGGAAGCTCATCCGTCTGATCAAGTGTATCGAGCAGCCGGGCAAGGTCTTCGGCATAAGTAAAATCAGCAATCGAATCAAAGCCGGCATGCGCCCCTGCCATCCGCTGCATTTTCGTATTCGTTCTCCGCAAAGCACCAATATGAAACTGCATCGCCCATCCTTTTTTCGCATACATTTTTCCGAGTGCTAACAGAGTCGCCGTGCGCAGCTTCAATGCCTCTTCGGCAGTTAGCTGCCGGCCCTCCATCCGTTTTTGAAACAGCTGCCCGACTTCCTGCTCCGTTGCCTGCTGAAAGAAAGGCTGATCAAGACCGTGGTCTGACAAGCGGCAGCCCACGTCATGAAAATAGGCGACCCGCGTCTCCAAGGCGGCGATAAAATCGTCGTACGTGGTAATCTCTCTGTCCGTGACCGCTTCAAGCCTATGCAGCCAGTCAACAAAGCCGGCCAGCTCAAATTGCAGCGCCTCATCCGGCCTGAACGTCGGCAACACGCTCACCTTAAAGGAGCGATCCTCCTTCAGCTGCTTATGATATTCCAGTGAATCAACCGGATTATCTGTCGTGCATAATGCTTTGACGTTGAACTTTTGAATCAATTCCCGTGCAGAAAAGGATGGCTTCTGCAAAAGCTCGTTGCATGTCCCCCAAATCAGTTCCGCGTTGGCAGGCGTCAAAATCTCCTCCATGCCAAAGCAGCGCCGCAGCTCTAAATGAGTCCAGTGATAAAGCGGGTTCCCGATCAAATGGGGTACGGTTTCAGCCCATTTCTGAAACTTCTCCCTCTCATCCTTTTCTCCCGTAATATACGCTTCCTCAACGCCATGGGCGCGCATCGCCCTCCATTTATAATGGTCGTCACTTAGCCACGCCTCCGTTATTGTCTGAAACTGTTTGTTTTCCGCGATGTCCTGTGCCGATAAGTGACAGTGATAATCAAAGATCGGCATCTCCTTCGCAACATCATGATAGAGCCGTTTCGCGGTGTCTGTTTCCAGCAGGAAATCCTCATTGATAAAACGCTTCAATTCATTCACCTCACATCGTTTATCTCATTAACAACTCTGGCAAAAACATAACAATCTGCGGGAAGATCGTCATTAATGCAATCAGCACAATCACTGCCAATAAGAAAGGAGTGGCCGATTTTATATAATCACCAACAGAAACCCCTGTCAGCGAACAAACTGTATACATCGTCACCCCTACCGGCGGAGTCATCCCTCCCATCGTCACAATCGTCATCATGATGACGCCGAAATGAACCGGGTCGACGCCGATGCTAGTCACGACCGGCAGCAGAATCGGAGTCAGAAGAATCGTATTCACCGTGCTTTCCATTACCATGCCGGCTAGCAATAAAAACAGCAGGACAATTAGCATGATGATCACCGGATTTTCCGTTATACCTAAAAGGGTATTGACGGTCGTCTGCGGTATTCTGGCAAACGTGATCGCATAGCCTAAAATCGAAGCCGCAGCGATAATCAGCATAATAACCCCGTTATCTTCGACTGTATCCTTCAGCACCGTGCGCATGCTTTTCTGATCAAGCTCCCGATAGACGAACTTCCCGATAATGAAGGCATAGACGACAGCAAAGGCCCCCGCTTCAGAAGGAGTAAACACGCCAAAACGGATTCCAACAATTAAAATAACTGGGAATAGTAAGCCCCAGAAGCTTTCTTTAAAGGCGACCGCGACTTCCTTAAATGTCGCCCGTCGCGGCCGATCAAGGTCGTAATCATTTTTCTTGGCGATCACGAAGGCGGCGATCATTAAGAGCAAGGTCATCAAAATCCCCGGAACGATCCCGGCAATAAACAGCTGTCCAATCGAAACCTGACCGACAAACCCATAGAGAATAAGCCCAATGCTCGGTGGAATCGTCGCCGTAATTAAAGCACTGACGGCAATGACAGCTACCGAGTAACCACCGGAGTAGCCTTTTTGCATCATTTGCGGCGCCAAAATTCGACTTTGCATCGCCGCATCGGCATTGGCCGAACCGGAAATCCCGCCCATTAGCGCACTAAGAACGATTGAGACGTGTGCCAGGCCGCCAACCAAATGGCCGGTGAGCGCGTTGGCAAACCGGATCAGACGCTTCGTAATCCCGGTCGCATTAAGCAAATTCCCTGCGAGAACAAAGAATGGAACGGCCAGAAGCGGGAAGGACTGGGTTCCCGACACAAAGCGCTGTATTGCTAGGTTAATAGGCAAATTTGGTTCAAGAATAAAAAAGAGCAAACCCGAAATCCCAATCGTAAAAGCGATCGGCATATTCAGTAACAATAAAACCACAAAGACTATCACGACGATCAGCATCCCGGCACCTCCCTGCAGCAAGCCTCTGCATTCAAATGACATCTCTTATTCATCATCTCTACCTACTTTACGATTCCGCTGCGCAGACAGCGCCCGGCTCCATTTAAAAATAAGTGTCAGCAGCATTAAAGAGCAGCCGACCGGAATCGCGCTCGTAATATAGGAATAGCTCAACGGCAAGTTTTGGATCGACCGCAAGGAGTGGTGCAGGCTATGCTGGAAGCCATAATAAATCATGAAAATCAGAAACGCTGCCACGAGGAGATCCATCAGAGCCGCCACAGCGACTTTCACCTTCTGCGGCAGCTTCTCTGTCAGAATATTGACGCCGATATGCCGGTTGTTCCGCAATGCCTGATTCGCCCCAAGAAAAATAATCCAAATAAAGAGAAGCTGGGCCATTTCAACCGACCAGGCAACAGGAAAGCCCCCCCACCTAAATACAGCGGCAAAGAATACTAACCCGACAACGGCGATTAATAAAAGCTTTGTCAGCTTTTCTTCTATTAAAATGATATATTTTTGCACGTTTGACATGAAGGCCACCTTCCCATTCCTCGTCATTACTCGTTTTCACCCAGCCTACTCCTGCTTAATGTCCTAACAGCTCATTGATTTGCTCGCGCAGCTCGGCATAGCCTTCAAACTGCTCATATACCGCATCTGTCGCTTCCCTGAAAGGAGCGGTATCTACTTCGATAATTTCCATTCCCGCCTCAGCCATCATTGCTTCGTACTCATCAAGTTGATCGATCACACGCTGCGAGGCGAACTCTCCGCCGGCGACCGCTTCCTCCAGCACAATCGTTTGGTATTCCTCTGGTAAACTAGTAAACCATGCATCGCCAATTACAAGCCCCGTTACCAATTGAAAATGAGCGGTTTTCGACAAGTAATCAGCCACTTCAAACAGGCTCGCCCCATGCGTGGCAGGATGCTGCGCCTCGGCGCCATCAATAACGCCCTGTTGAATTCCTGAATAAACCTCAGCCCAGGCCAGTCCGGTTGGGTTGGCTCCCATCGCCTCAATCGATTTTAGAAAGACGTCGGCGCCAATCGTCCGAATGCTTAATCCATTCAAATCGGCAGGCTCATGGATCGGCTTATTCGTCACCATATGACGAGCACCCTGATACCAGTTCATCGACAAAATTTTCAAATTGTGTTCAGCCGCCAAATCATCCGCCCAGCCCTGAAACAAGTCGGACGTTGTCACCGTCTTGATTTCCTCGTAATCTTTCAGCAAATAAGGTCCTTGCAAAATCCCCATCTCATGATTAAAATCGGCCATGATTCCGGCATCGGCCACCGTTCCAACGTTTGCACCGGCCATCGCCTGCTCCTGAATTTCGGCCGTATCACCTAATTGCGAGTTTGGATAAATTTCGACCGTTAAGTCTCCATTTGTACGCGCTTCCACATTGTTTTTAAATTCAACAAGCCCTTCATAGATTGGATCATTTTCTGTCACAACAATACCAATGTTCAATGCATAGCTTCCCTCTTCGGCGCCTTCAGCACCTCCTGAATCCCCTGTTGCCTCCCCACCTGAGCTTTCTTGATTGCCGCCGCAAGCAGCCAAAAGAAGTAAAAGAGCCAAGCCTACTAAAAACAATGCTTTCTTCGTCATCCTATTTCCCCCTTAAGATTGGTTTTGTCTATGACAAAGGAAATCTCATCCATGTCACCGCTTTCATTTTGCCGGACAAGCTGTTCTTTAAGCTTGTCTACCATAAAGAGCGTTCCCCGACCGAAGCCGTGTAAAAATATTGCGGGTACTCCTGCATGAACTTGGCAAAATCAATTGATTGAAGCCCCATATGGTCCGTCATGATCTGACGTGCTTGATCACGCTCATTGTTCCTCATGCTGTCAATAATTTGCTCATGCTGTAATAAAAGGGTTTCCCAATGATAGTTCGAAGCAAGGCTAAGCATCCGGATACGATTCAGGTTGAACATCATGCCCTGCATATAATCCCAGACACGCAGCTTGTTACATGCTTCAAAAATCGTTTTATGAAAATCCTGATCGTACTCGAAGAAATCCTCATATCGCTTTTCAGCGATGCTGTTCTTTTGCTTTTGCAGATTCTCCTCAAGCTTGACCAGCATCTCTTCAGAAACATGGTCAAATGCCAATTCAACGGTGGCAATCTCTAATGTTGCCCGCATGTATCTCGCCTCTTCCACATGCTCCGGGTCAATTAGCGAAATAAACGAGCCGCGCTGTGGATAGACAACGATCAGCCCTTCCTGCTTAAGCCGCAAAAACGCTTCCCTTACCGGAGTTCGGCTGACACTAAGCTTTTCGGCAATTTTGTTCTCTGTAATTTTTTGTCCTGGAACTAAATTGAACTTCACAATCTCGTTTTTGATAATGTTGTACACGTTTGTTTGCACGGTATTCGTATTCTCGTTATGAATCATGACAACTCCACCTTTTTTAGTTCCAAAATAACAGATGATTAGCAATTAATCTATTTGCATACTTGTATACTACAATACATGTATTCCAGGTGTCAAAACTTTTTCGCAATTTCGATTAAGTTTGTTCACTTTCATTTTGGTATTCTACAAATGAAGGAGGGTGGATATGAAACATGACGGTGCGGTGAATAAAGCGATTTACTACATTGAAACCTGTCATGCGCCTTGCGAGAAAAACATTCATAGCAGCTACGTTCATTACTAAAAATCCGCACCGAGGGTTTCTTCGGTACGGACTTTGCGCCACGCGGAGCTACCGCCAGCGTTTATTTCGTTTATTTTCTCCCACATGCTTCGGTAAGTTTCATAAAATTTATGTATCGGTACATCTTTATATCGTCCTGTTACAAGATGTTCCTCCAAGACATGACGGAGGTACTGGACGTCATTTTCAATATCGCCAGCGATTTGTATAAGCTGAGCTTTATTTTGTCTCTCTGCCACCTTCTCTAATTCAGTCTGAAAGAACGTTAGATAACTTTCAAAGTTAGCAACAAGATTTGAATGATCATTAAGAAGAAACAAAGCATTCAGGAGGTTCGAGCTATGTAACACCATACTATCAACGAGGTGATTGATCGAATGGAGATGAAGAAGTTCCTCCTCGGCATTGGCTGCATTCTCAAGCTCGCCAATTTCATCAATTATTTTTTCTAAATAGTGAACTTGGTGATAGATCGTATAGGTGTACATCTGACTTACTCTTTCTTTATAAATACGCAGCTCTCTTTCTGCTGAATTTTTTTCATTGTAGAAATAAAATGTGCTGACCATGAACAGCAAGAGTATGACAGACAAGGCGAAAAGTGTCTTCTTCATTCCATTGTCCTCCAAAAAACGATATTTCTTCTAGTATATCAAAAATAGCAGCCCGGACCTTGATCAGCGTCCGGGCTGCTACTAGTTTTTCTGTTTGTTAGTAAAGCACATCTGCCTGTCTTTCCCGCCGCCATCTCACGACGATCAGGATTATGGCGCCGGTAATCAGGCAGCCATATAAGAGCGGCTGCATGTAGACCGGCAGCCAGAAAGTGGTCAAGTGCTCAAGCAAGTAGTCAAGCCCAATCGAAAAGCTGACAAAAGCAAGCGGCACCTGTACGCCGACCGCGCTAATATAATTTGGGACGACACTTGAAATAAAGAAGATAAGCAGCGTGAAAAGAAAGCCGAGTAAATAAACAGCGACGATCGTCAGCGCGATATAATCCCTGAACGTCAGATCAAACCAGGAAATCAGCTCATAATTAAAGAATGAATTGACCGGCGCGTCTAAAAACATGGCGGTATGATTCCCGCGATAAAGCAGGAAGAGCGCCGCCAAATAAACTGTAATTAGCAAAAAGCTGGCGGTCAGAGAGGCAAAAAGCTTTGTAATCAGCAGCGGCCGCCCTTTCTTGAATGTATATTGCAGCTCGACGAGACGAGTGCGGCGATCCCGCAAATAGACCGGCGTCAGCAGGACCATTAAACTAAGCAGGATCAACACCGTCGTATAAGTGATCAAAGAATTGTAATTAGCAAAAATTTCACCCGAGAAAATCGCCGTTATCTGCCCGCTGGCAATTAATTGCTGCTCTCGTGCCAGCTGGGCTTCATTGTAATCATTTGACAGCGTACCAATCCTGCTATAGCGCTCGATAATATATTCACGTGCCTGCAGCTCCCAGAAAAGATCCACTCCCTCGTCAAACAAAAGCCGGCTGCTAAGCTCATACTCACCCTCACCGGAACGGTTTCTAAAATCGGCATAGGTGCCCATCCCGGCTTCGACGTATTCGGGGCGCGCCTGCAAAAATTGATCGGCCTCAGTGACCCGTTCTTCATATTTTTCCTGGAAATGAACGAACTCCTCCTCATCCAAAAATCGGCCATAATCCTCCCTCATCTCGATCAAAGCAAGATGACTGTCTCCGTTCGGTCGGCCATTTGGAAAGTGGTCGAAATAAAAGCTGATAAACAGCTGATAAAACAAGCAGGCGACAATGAAAAGGAGCAGCATGATTTTCCAGGTAAACAACTTCTTAAGTTCATATAAAAAAATCCTCATCAGTTTCTCCTTTTATAGATTGGATTTGCCAAAGCGTTTCAGGGCAAAGGTTGAAGCAAGAACGACTATAATTGTCCAGCTGAGAATCGTTGCCTGTTCATAATAGGAAAAGATCGTTAATGTTCCATTGCCCGTCCACCATATATGCGGATTAAGAATGAGCGTAAAGGGAGTAAACATCGTCACAAACAACAGATTTGACGATGTCGGGACAATGCCGGGCAAAAGCACCGCTGCGCCAAAGACAATCGCAAATGTAATAAAGACGAGATAGCTGTTGCGAATAAAAAGAGCGAGCACAGCCGTAAAAGCAGTAAACAGCAGCTGGCAAAGATAAACGAGCACAATCGAAGCCAGTAAATATTCCGCAAACGACAGGTTCCACCATGAAAGATAAGCCATTCCTGATTCACTGTTGAACTGGCTGCTGATCGGCACGTGCCAAAGCCCGCTATAATCAAACCTGAGAAAATACGCCGCCAAGGTCGAGCCGACGAGGACGGTGGTGGCAAGGACACTGGCTACTAGCGACACAAGCAGCTTGTCCAGCTGCAGCCGTCTGCCCCTTTTCGTCGTATAGGTGACAAAGGCGGTGCGGTTTTCAAATTCATACGTCAGCAAAAAGCCCGTCATCAGGACAATGAGAATCAGCGATTGATTAAGCAGGGAACGGAAAATGGTTTGAAATAAAGCGGTGTGCATTTCATACACTTTGCCGTAAAAAAACAGCGTATTCTGTTCCCCGGCCTCGCCCGCCTCTCTTTCCCGTTCCGCCAATGCCCGGTACTGCTGCCTGATCGTCTCTGCCGCTGTACCGCTAAGACCGTACTTCATAATCTCCCCTTCGGCAATTTCGTCCATCGCAATGGATTCACCGCCTTGCGCAAGCTCAACCGCCGCCTGGTAATACGCGTCCTGGACGATCCACTCAAACCAGCGCGCCCGCTCCGCTTCCCCCGCCAGCTCCAGATCGGCCAACGAAAAACCCGTTTCCGCCTCCAACAGCAGCTGTTCTTCATCAAGATCCGCTTTCCACTGAGCCAGCATTGTCTCATCAATCTGAGAGCCGTATTGATCAACAAGCATATTCAGCAGCGCCAGCTCATCCCGGTCCTGGGGCATCGTCAAAATCAAATAAAGATTGAAGGCGATAAAAAGCAGCATAAGCAAAGGAACGACCGGGGCGCTGACAATCTTCTTTAATTCCAGCAGCCAAATTCTCATTGTTCGACCTCATCGCGGTAAATGTAAAGAAATACGTCCTCCAGCGTCGGCGCGGCTGCCCTCCATTCAGGGCGCGGCTGACCCTCGCAAATAAAGCGAACCTTCATTTGCCCTTCCTCCTGCTTTTCAGCGAGAGATATATACTGCTGACGGAAGGCCGGTGCCTGGGCAAAATCAATCGTGGTTTCGTACACTTTTCCGGCGACAACGTGACAAATCTCCGCGATTGGCGCTTTATAAAGCACCCGCTTGTCCTTGATCATAATAATTTCATTGGCGATCGATTCAACATCGGAAACAATATGAGTCGAGAGGATGACGATACGATCACGGGCAAGCTCGGACATCAGGTTCCGGAAGCGCGCCCGCTCTTTTGGATCAAGGCCGGCAGTCGGCTCATCGAGAATCAGGATTTCCGGGTCATTAAGCATCGCCTGGGCGATCCCGACGCGCTGGAGCATTCCGCCTGAAAATTTTTTCAGCTTTTTGTTGGCGACATCTTTAAGCGCGACCAGCTCCAGAAGCTCGGCAATTCGTTCATCGGCCTGCCTCGCCTCTACTCCCTTCAAGGCTGCCAAATAGCGTAAATACTGCTTTGGCGTGTAGTTTTTGTAATAGCCAAACTGCTGAGGCAAATAGCCGAGCACAGCTCGATATTTTTCATCAAGCTTTCTTATATTTTCGCCTTTATAGCGGATTTCGCCGCGATCCGGAAACAGCAGTGTGACGAGCATTTTGATCAATGTCGTCTTGCCGGCTCCATTTGGCGCAAGCAGTCCGTACACCCCATTGGTGAATTCAAGATTAATATTTTCCAGCACTTTCATGTCACTGAAGCTTTTTTCAACCTGGCGAACAGCCAACATGTTACATCACGCCCTCTCGTTTTCGTCCAATCATTTTCTTTAATGAAGCAACATACATTCCCGCGCTCGCAACACATAGAAGCAAATAAATAACAACGGGAACCCGGCTGAGAAACAGCTGATAAAACTCAGCACTGTAACCCGCCAGCAGAAGATTCATGACCACCCAGCCGGCAGCGAACCCGTACTTCGTCAAGCGCGAACGTAAAAAATAAACAACATAAAGCGAAAAGCTTGAGAACAGGAACAAAGCAACCGCCGAAATAAGCAGCGCAAAGAGCGGATTAATTCCGGTAAATGGCGCGACGATGCCAATAATAACGGCATTTCCGAGTAAAGAAACAAAGCTGAACATCAGCATTTTAAACGCGGTCAAATCGTAGAAGCTCCACTTGCATACCATTTCGACCTCATACGTCTGATGCTCATACACCCTTAAAAAGGAAAGCAGACAGCTCAGAATATAGAGAAGCGGCGAGGTAATAAATAGAAATGAATAAAGCTGACCATCCGTTTGCAACATCGAGCTTTGCCCGCTGATTGCAACAAAGGCAAGTAAGGCGATCGCGGTGAAAAATAAGAAAAGCAGCTCTGTCCGATTATGAAACAGATGCTTAAAACCAACCTGCTGATAAAGCTTAAGCAAATGTTTGTAGAAGGAATCCTTTTCCTCCAGTCCCGCCGCCACAATGGTCTGAATCTCTGCCTTTATCTCCTGCTCGGCCGGATAATCAATCTCAAATTTGTCACGCTTCATGTGCTCCCTCCTTCCAAACTTGTTTGACATACTTTTGTGCCGTGTAAAATTTCGTTTTCACCGTTGACTCAGGCAAATCAAGCACCTCCGCTATATCGCGAAACGTATACTCGGCAAACAGCTTTAGCCGAAAGATTTCCTGCGAACCGGCATCAAGCTGATTAACGACCGCCACCACCTTTTCCAGATCCTGCTGCTGCTCGAGCCTGATCGTGAAATCCTCTTCACCATTTAGGCTCTCCTCCTCCATCGGGACGATCAGCTGGTGGTATTTATAATATTTCGAGCGATAGTAATCAATAATGCGATTCGTAGCCAGCCTGTACAGCCACGTGCGAAAGGATGCTTTGCGCTGATCGAAAGTATGAATCGATTGAAGGACGTTAATAAAAACCTCCTGCGTCAAATCCATCGCCAGTTCCTTCTGCAACGTCTGCTTATAAAGAAAGCGGTACATTTCTTTATAATAGAAAGAAATTAACTCATTCGCCGCCTCTTTATCCCCTTTTCGTTTGATTCTTTTTAGTAAAGCTGCTTCTTTCTTCATCCTGTCCACTCGCTTCTGCTTCGTTTTTGCTCCTCATGGATATATTCGTAAAGGAATAACAAATAGTTTGGACTTCAATAAAAAAATAAATAACAACTAAGCGGATCATCGTAAAACAATGTCAAAATTCACTAACCGTTAACAATCGTCACACCGCTTTGTCTGTAATCATGCCACCTTCCTCATTCCTCTCCACTATAGCAGTAATTCGGTATTGCCTCCCCGCTCATTGAATTTGTATAGGAAGTGTATAGATAGACTTGCTACTATGTACCTTGGCGAAAATTGTGGAAATGAGGGTGTGTATGTCACTTTTAGTAGACTAACTTCTCAAGAATGTAACTTCAGCAATCATCGTCATAACATACACTTATCTTTTCCATTATTCGATTATCAATTAACCAAAAACAATACGTATGGGAGGTACGCATACTAGCAGGAAAATGAGAGTAAGTCATTGGTCAGTACATTCAAAAATCTTAGAAAGGAATGATCTGAATGCATAGCTATGAAATTACTTTGCGGAAAATAGGGATTATGTTCCTGATTTTTCTTCTTGTCTTCACGGGCATGGGAGTAAACTTAGGAGCTTCGGTCAGCTATGCCGCTACAGAAGGCATTTACGTTTCCAGCGACGGCAATAACTCCACAGGTGATGGAACCCGAGCGAATCCTTATGCTACATTGAACAAGGCCTATCAAGAGGTTCCTGACGGGGGAACAATCTATGTCTTGAAAGATATTACACAAACTACTAAAGATGGACAGATGCTTAGTCTCGGCTCAGACAAGCGTGTTACGATCACAACGGCCCCTGAAGTAGAAACTGTTACGATTAAGCGTGGTGAGCCAAGCGGTAATAATTCAACAGATTCGCAGTTTAACTTAACTGAAGGCGAGCTAACATTAAAAAATATTATCATTGACAGTAACTACAACGAGCAAAGGATCAGTGGAAGAATAATTAATGTCTTCAATGGTTCAAAGCTGATTATTGAAGAGGGCGTTATTTTACGTGGAAGCTATTCTTCATTTAATGGAGGCGTAATCCATATTCAGCATGCAGGTTCGGTTGTCGAAATGAAAGGTGGAGAAATTAGCGGCAACAATTCGAACGGTGCAGCAGTCTTGGTTGACGCAGAAACACAATTTATTATGAGTGGTGGTCTGATCACGGACAATATTGGTGGAGGAGTTGGATTCCGCGGTACTAATGGTGGTCAGTTTTTGCTTTCAGGTGAAGCAAGTATCATGGGGAATAGAGATAATTTGGGCCAAGCCCTGAACGTTAATATGGCAAACTATAGAACTCTTATTCTAAACGGTAATTTAACTGGAGAAGTAGGTATTACCTCGTCCTCTATGACACCAGGAGCGCAGTTTGGACAAGCAGCCGAAGCCGGTTTGACAGGGCTGGAGAATCTGTTTGCCGATAACAATCCACATCTTATTGCTGTTTATGGTGATGGTAATACGTTGGAATGGCAGATTGATAAATCGTCGTTGCAATCGAGAGTAGATACGATCAACGGAGAAAACCTGATCGAATCGAAGTATACGGAAGAGAGTTGGCAAGCTCTACAAGAAGCATTGCAAGACGCGCAAAACGTGTTGAATAAGCGAACCGCCACACTGGCTGAAGTAAATGCAGCACTTGAAGCATTAAATGCTGCCTACGCCGCGCTGGTATCAGGACCAGTTTACGTCTCCAGCGGAGGAAATGACAGTACCGGTGACGGTACCCGAGACAATCCTTATGCCACTATACAGAAAGCCTCTCAAGAAGTTCGTGACGAGGGGACCATCTATATCTTGGACGATATCACATTGTCAGGTGGTGTTGAAGTAGTTGCTAGAATAACTGACAAGCATTTTACAATTTCTACTGCCCCTGATGTCGCAGAGACCGCGGTGATTAAGCGGGGCGACCCAAGTGGGAAAGTACTATTTCAACTTGAAAATAATAGTCATGTAACATTAAGAAATATCATCATTGACGGCAATCTCGAACGAGGGTCGCTCGATGGAAGATTATTTAATGTCTACACTGGTTCAACCCTTACTATTGATGAAGGTGCTATTTTACAAAACAGCTATTCCTGGCATTTAGGAAGTGCGATATTTGTCAATAACCCCGGTTCTGTTGTAGAAATGAAAGGTGGAGAAATCAGCGGCAATAAGCGCCGTGATTCAGGAGGCGCCGGTGCAGCGGTCCTGGTTGATTCTGGAGCACAATTTATGATGACTGGTGGCCGCATTACGAACAATACCGACGGAGGAGTTCAGTCCCGTGGTGGTCAAATCCTTCTTTCAGGCGATGCAGTGATCACGGGGAATACGCATGGAACTTCGGAGCGAAATGTTTATTTGCAAGACGCTCATCTCCTTACTCTAAACGGAAACTTTACCGGGGAAGCGGGGATCACCGCGCAAAATCGGATGACTCCAGGAAGTCAGTTTGGACAAGCAACGGACGGTAATTTGACGGGGCTGGAGAACCTGATTGCCGACAACCATCCACATCTTTTTGCTGTTTATGGTGATGGTAATGCCTTAGTATGGCAAACTGACAAATCGCCTTTGCAAGCGAAAGTAGATGAGATCAACGGTGAAGGTCTAATCGAATCGGAGTACACGGAAGAAAGCTGGAAAGCATTGCAGGACGCGCTGAATGAAGCGCAAGCCGTGTTGGTAAAGAGCAATGCCACTCCAGAAGAAGTAACAGTTGCGCTTACAAATCTGGAAGCGGCAAGAAATCATTTACAGGCAGTTACTCCTGTTACTCCAATTGCCCCAGGGGGGGTTAGAGACGGTCTACTTTCTTGGGTAGATGTAGGGAGAAGTGCGGTTATTGCCGACGGTAATGTAACATTTTTGGATGACTTGGCTGTTGATGAGCAATGGAGACGTGTTGATCCCGCCACCAGCATTCCATATAATGCCAATTCCGTTAACTTTAACCCTGGCATTAGAATTACTCCCGATTCTGCTTATTTTGTAAAACCAGGCGTCGGTTCTACTTCCGACACTGAACGTGAGATGTTTTCCGTCCAAGCAAGTGACAATTATGCTGGATTCCCTTGGGATCTAGGCGGAACAGGCTACAATAAACCTGGGGCATCAGCCTATGGACTGAATAACGGTCAGCAAATCCGCACATATTTTGGTTCCACAGTCAACAAAACGATTGATGTTCAAGGATTTGAACTGAAAAATTCTCGTGTGATGAATATTTGGAGTTCAACTGAGGATGGATGGTCCTTCTCTTTGGACGGAAATGAGTTATATACAGAGGCAAGCGATGTAAATGAAGTGAATTTTAATTACTCTGCAGGACCGTATATCGGCGCGGGTCATTATAGTCGTTTTAATGGCTCTATTTCCGAAGTCATTGTGTTCAACAAGAAATTGGATGAACCGGACCGGATCAAAGTTAACAGCTATTTAGCATTAAAGTATGGGCTGACTTTACCGACCGATTACGTTGACAGCCATGATACCACCATGTGGACCGTAGCTGACAACACGGAATATGGCAACCGCATTACCGGTATCGGACGCGATAACGATGGAGCTTTATATCAAAAGCAATCAATGTCGCAGGAAGTCGGTGCCAATGTAACGATCGCCCTGGGCAATTCCGTTGCCAGCTCTAACGAAGAAAATCTGAATACCATCTGGAATGACCAATCGTACTTCTTGTTCGGTGATAATGGAGCAGGCACTAACTTTATTGATCCAGCCGACAAATCGGATGAAAATCTGAAACGGATGGAACGTGTTTATAAAGTCAAGAAAACGAATTGGCAAGACGTGAACCCTGACACAAATGAGGATACGACAATCACTCTGAAAATCGACAAAGTAGACGGCGCTACGGATTGGCCGCTATATGTCGTACTAAGTGACGACGAAACATTTGATGCTGACGATTCGTTCTATCGGATCGAAAATGGCGAGGTCACAATTGATACAAAGGATTTTGCCAGCATTTCGTACTTTACGATTGCCGCTTCGGTTCCGGAGCTAGTAAACGCAACCTTAAAGAAATCAGATGCAGACGAAACTCATATCGTCCTGACGTTTGATCAGGAAATAGACTTAAGCGATGTGAGCGGTTTTACCGTTACTATTGATGGTACGGAAGTAGGCATAACTGCTTTCGAAGTTGATTCGCTAGATAAAACCAAACTGATTTTGATACTGCCGGACGGAACCGATGTGACGGATAAAGCAGTTGACGTAGACTATGATGGAAACCGGACTCTAAAGGGCACTAATGGTGTTCCGATTGATCCATTCAACCAGACAGTAGATCATCAATTCGTGACTGGTCCAGCAGTCCCAGGTGGATCAAACGTACAACCGGTTCTTTGGTTGAAAGCGGATGAGGGTGTAGCTCATGATGGTAGACTGCTGACCGGGTGGGCGGACAGATCTCCTGCTCCTGTCAATTTTTCACTTGACGTACCAGCAGGACAGGAAGCAAGAACACCGACATATAACGCGAACGGTGTGAACTTCAATCCGAGCATAACGTTTGATAATCCTGCAAAATACAAGCACTACAATGAGTCAGCCAAACTAGTTGGAGATAAACAGCTAACATTCCAGTCCGGTTACGCCGTTTATAAGTCCCCTTCATCCGGGCATTCTGGTGTTCTTGTAGGAAGTTCGGTAAATCCAGGAGGCAACAATGGTGTAATTATATTAGGAGGCTGGGAAAATGACTTTGCTACAGGTAACGGTCACCAAAACCTGTATACTTATGTCCCAACAGTCGATAGAACTCGTCATCAGCTTACGGGATTTGAGATTATAACTAACACAAATCATGTAGGTAGAGTTGATGGCAAGAACAGTACCGTAAATCGGAGAGGAAACTTTGGACCAATAACATTTTCTCCTGTCATTGGGGCTACAAACGGCGGTACTCAAGATTGGACAGGTCTTCGTGCCGATGTGGCTGAGATCATCCTTTATGATAATCTAACTAGTGCCGAAGCTGCCAAAATTGAAACGTATCTGGCAGTGAAGTATGGGATTACCCTCAACGAAGGTAACAGTCCTTACGTTGCTACCAACGATGAGATCGTATGGGAAGTAGACGGTACTTACAAGCACAACATTGCAGGTATTGGTCGTGATGATGCCCAAAATCTTAATCAGAAACAAAGTCACAGTATTCATCCAGACGTACCGCAGATTGCAATCGGTTTAGGGATTGTAGCGGAAACCAATGCGCAAAACAGCAATGAATTTACTAGCGATGGGCAATATCTGATCTGGAGCGACAATGGGGAAGACCTGGTATTTGACGTGCATGTGAAGGATACAGAATACCATCCGCAACGGATTTGGAAAGTCCAAAATTCGAAGGATGTAGGAACCGTACAAGTAGCTATTCCGGCAGATGCGCTTCTAGACGGGAAAAAGCTGCTTGTTAGTGACAATGATACCGACTTTTCAAACGCTACTGAATATGCATTAGCAGTTAACGAGATTAATGGGATTTCGTATTACGTAGCTGAAGATGTTACGTTAGAAGACGGACAGTATTTCACATTTAGCGTAGTTGCTCCTGAACTAGCGACTGCTTCGGTTGAGGATGTAAACGTTAATGAGCAAGAGATCATCTTGACTTTTGACAAGCCTATTACTTTAACTGACTTGAGCGGTCTTACGGTTACAATCGGTGACGAAACGTTAACGATTGACAGCTATGAAATTGACCCAGATGACAATAAAACGTTGAGGTTGAAGCCAGAAAAGGAAATTAAAGTCAGCGATACTGTTTTGGTGTCTTATACGAAAGAAAATGGCAATTTAAAAGGCTTGAATGGCGCGTCGATTGATGATTTTGAGATGGAGGCGGTTAATAAAATCGGTGCCACTCCATTACCAGCGCCAACAGTGACGCTGACAGACGATGTGTTAACATGGGGTCCGATCAACGATGCAGAAAAGTATGAAGCTACGATCGAGCTGGAGGACGGCACAACCCGTACAGTGGAAGTGACGGATCCAACGCTGGATCTCTCAAGCTTGGAACCGCCATTAGCACCGGGCACATATAAGGTCAACGTCGTTGCGAAGTCTAATAATCCGAATTACACAACTTCGGCTCCGTCGAATGAAGTAAGTTATGTTGTCATTGACAAAACTGCTCTACAAAACAGAACCAGTGAAATCAACAATGAAATTGCTGATGACTCTCTACTGGAAGAAGATTACTCTCCTGTTACGTGGCAGGCTCTGCAAGACGCTTTAGACGAAGCTCAAAAGGTTCTCAATGACCCAGATGCCACTCAACAGGAAGTAAATGATGCTCTGAAAGCTTTAAACGACGCGTACGGTGCTCTGGAGAAAGTCCCTTCTCCTGTAGTAAACAAAACTGCTCTACAAAACAGAGCCGATGAAATCAACAATGAAATTGCTGATGACTCTCTACTGGAAGAAGATTACTCTCCTGTTACGTGGCAGGCTCTGCAAGACGCTTTAGACGAAGCTCAAAAGGTTCTCAATGACCCGGACGCCACTCAACAGGAAGTAAATGATGCTCTAAAGGCTTTAAACGACGCGTACGGTGCTCTGGAGAAAGTCCCTTCTCCTGTAGTAAACAAAACTGCTCTACAAAACAGAGCCGATGAAATCAACAATGAAATTGCTGATGACTCTCTACTGGAAGAAGATTACTCTCCTGTTACGTGGCAGGCTCTGCAAGACGCTTTAGACGAAGCTCAAAAGGTTCTCGATGACCCGGACGCCACTCAACAGGAAGTAAATGATGCTCTTGAAGCATTAGATAATGCGCGAGGAGCACTGAAGAAAGTAACCGAACCTGGCCTAACACTTGGCTCACTGATTCCTTCTGTCGGCACCCTAAGCCCGGCTTTCGATCCGGAGAAGGACTCTTACTCACTAAACGTAGCCAACACGGTTAGTCAGCTGAAATTAACGCCTACAGTAGAGGTTCAAAATGCAAAGATCGAGATTCGTGTAAATAACGGTGGTTGGCAGGAAGTTTCCAGCGGGCAGCCGAGCGAAAACCTTTCTCTGAATGTAGGAACAAACACTATTATTGTTAAAGTGACGGATGAGAACGGAACGTCCAGAGAATACACTGTAACTGTTACCAGAGCACCTGGTAATAGTGGTGGTAACGGCGGCGGTGGAAGCGGCGGTAGTGGCGGCAGCGGTGGTAACGGCGGCGGCCAGAGCCCGACTCCTCCTGCTCCAGATAATGGTTCTGGCTCAGAAGACATTATCTCAACCGTTGATGGAATGGAAGATCCGTTTGCTTCTGCTAAGAAAAACGAACTTGAGGATAGTACCGAAATCACCGTCAATATCGACCAGGATAAGCTCTCAGATCTTCTCGATGAAGAGGATGGCCAGAAGTTAGCTATTCATATTCGTGAGGAAGGCAATGTAAATGTTCAAGGGTTGACTTTGGAAGATTTGAAAAAGCTGGCCGATACCAACTCTAGTTTAGAGATTGAAGATCTGCTGGCAGTTTATCCGGTTCCAGTAGACCAATTGAATGTAGATGACATCGCCCAACAGTTTAACGATGTACCACTCGGCGATATTGATGTACACATTCAGATCAAACGCTCCGCAGAAGAACTGGCTCAGCTTGCAAGTGAAACAGCTACTGGAAACGGTCAGGAATTACTCGTTCATCCTGTTGAGATTGAATTGAGCTTCTCTCACGACGGACAAACGAATAAAGCCGGACAACTGGATGGGTATGCAGCAAAATTAATCGCCCTTCCAGAAGGAATTGATCCAAATCGGATTACAACAGGGGTTATCGTCAATCCGGACGGAAGTCTGTTCCATGTTCCAACAGTTGTAACGGAAATCAATAACCGTTACTTTGCTGAAATACATGACCTGCGCAATTCCGGAATCTATTCTGTCATCTGGAATCCAAAAGATTTCAATGATATCAAAACCCACTGGGTGAACACAAGCGCCAATGATATGGGTGCACGCCTTGTCATTGAAGGAACCGGAAATAATAATTTCACTCCGAACCGGAATATTACCCGGTCTGAGTTTGCCGTAATCGCTGTAAAAGGCTTAGGCTTAATGCGTCAGGATGTCGAGCAAAACGTCTTTGATGACGTTCCTTCATCAGCCTGGTACCATGACGCTGTGACGATTGCCAATGATTTTGGAATCGTGCTTGGTCATGACAACGGAGCGTTCCATGGGCATTCCAATATTACGCGTGAACAAGGAATGACAATGATCGCCCGCAGTTTAACATTGATTAGACCAGAGGCAGCAATGAACGAAGGACAAATCAACCAAGTGCTTGCGACATACGACGATGCGAACCAAGTCGCTCCTTGGGCCAGAGAAGCTGTTGCTCTCTTAATTTCCGAAGGAATCATTGAAGGAAAGAGCGACCAGTTCTTGAAACCAAAGGATACGATGACGCGGGCGGAAGCCGCTGCGATGGTTCAACGATTATTAAAAACAACAGAGCTTATTGATTAACGTAAATCAACCAACCGCTATTGGCTGTTCAAGCTAATGGCGGTTGGTTTTGTATTTGTATAAAAAATCCTCTTATCTAGCTATTCAATTACTTCTTATTCTTCAAATGCCACAACATTGCATGTGGCCCCGCGGGCTCCCTGTACCTTGAGCGGAAGGACAGATAGCTTTACGCGCGATTGCCTTATCTCCCCAAGGTTACACATCGCCCCGATATACATCACATCCGCTGAATTGAGTACATGCGGAGATGGAAAATCCTCATATGCCTTTTCCAATGTATAATTGGCGAGAAACCGCTTTGCTTCTACTGATGGAAACGGATTGCGCTCCCATGCCGGCTTTGAGGCCCATTGCGGCAGCTGATACTTTCTTCCTCCACCCCAATATGGGATATCCGTGCCAACGAGCTCCGATTCATTCTCCTTCATTATCTCAACCAGCTTCTCTGCTGCTTCCTTAGAAAGGTGAGGGGCTGTCCGAGCATAATCATCACCCAATTTTACCCAATTCTCATCATCGCCCCATCCTGTGCGCAAGATAATCGCATCTCCCTTTTTCAGAGTAACATTGGCGAAGGCTTTCTCAATGTCTACAGCAAAGAGCTCATCATCAGCTTGACAAGGCAGTTCCACTACCACCGCATCTTGCATCATCAGCGTATCTAATGGCAGTTCGTGAACTTTTGGAGCATCCGCATCTTGCATTGCCCGGATCATTAGCCTCGTTCCCGTCTCAGAAAACATTGTAATCATCGTGAGTTCATAGCCATTAAATGTATCAGATGTAATTGGAGTAGACTGGAATGGCACATCCCACGCCCAGACATTCCCTACCGGCATATAGTCATATAAAGGTAATGTTAAATCAATCCATTTTCCCATTTGTTATTCCTCCTCAAATCATATTTTTTATTTTTCAGGTAATTCACAGGGCAGTTTGGCAAGCAGCCCTCCATCCACTGTGTGGACGCCGCCTGTGGCAAAGCTCGCCTTTTCGCTACATAGGAAGACAGCGAATTCAGCAATTTCCCTGCTTTCCCCAAGCCTTCCAACCGGATGATCTGCGCCCCAGGCTTTTAATGTTTCATCTCCGGCAAAACGACTTGCTGACTTCACTAAGGCAGGGGTATAAATCGTTCCTGGACATACGG
The DNA here is from genome assembly GCF_023715705.1 of Halalkalibacter oceani. Classification (GTDB taxonomy): domain Bacteria; phylum Bacillota; class Bacilli; order Bacillales; family Bacillaceae_D; genus Halalkalibacter; species Halalkalibacter oceani_A. Next base: position 79,763 of record NZ_JAMBOS010000003.1, on the reverse strand, counting down.
CGTTGACGCGAACACCTGCCTCGGCATGATCGATCGCCATCGCTCTTGTCAAGGCGTTAATGCCGCCTTTTGACGTCGTGTAGGCTACAACGTTTTTTTGCGAGGCAAAGGCTTGAACGGATGAAATATGAACAATCGCCCCGCCCCCACCCTCAATCATTTTAGGTAGGCAATATTTCGCTGTTAAAAACATCCCCTTCAAATTAACATTGATCACCTGATCCCAAATATCTTCCTCTAACGTCATCGCATTCCCCGAAACTCTTATCGCCGCCGAATTGACTAAACAATCAATTCGTCCAAACGCCGTATAGACCTGCTCTGCCATAACCGAGACTTGCATACTATCAGATACATCTGTTTGCATGGCAATAATATTTTTGTTGCCTGTTTTGGCAACCGTCGCTTCCACCGCTTCATTAATCGCTTCCTCGTTAATATCAATGAGCGCTACAGATGCTCCCTGTTCAGCAAACAGCTGTACTGTTTCAAGTCCAATTCCGCTCGCGCCGCCAGTTACAACTGCTGTCTTTCCGGAGAAACTCATAAACTACCTCCTACCTTATTCCTGCCTTTTTAGTTATTCTCAATTACAATAGCCCTTGCCGGAGCCCCTTCAAAGCCCATTAGCTTGATTGGTAGGCAAATAAACTGCACGCGGGAGCTTGTGAGTTGAGACATGCCACATAAATACTCAACCAGTAGAATGCCCTCTTTCAACAGAAGATCATGAGTCGGCATGTCCTTCAAACCAAATTTGCCAGTCCCATCAATGAGCTTCATCGGGTAATCCTGAGGAAAATCGAACCCAACTACCTCCGGGTTTCGCTCCTTTAACCATATGGCCGCCTCTTCTGTCACATATGGTGCTTTTGACCAATATTCTCGACTGTAAGGACTATACTTTTCATCCCAGCAGGTTTTTAATAGAATAATTTTTTCATTATCGTGTAATTTACCGTTATTTTCTAAGTCAGCCACTGTAATTGCTTCATCAGCCTGTTTCGCTGATAGATCGATAACTACCGCTTCACCACTGTAGGCATCTACGTTAAGCTTTTCAATCGTTACCGCTTTTTCCTTGCAATGCAACGGTGTATCAACATGAGTAAAGGCGTGGGCACTTGTTTGTAAGCGGGAGGATCTAAAATCATCTCCCTCCTTAAAATCACCCGTCAGCTCATGGTTAATGTTCCAACGCCAATGGTCTTTCACTGTCATGGATAAATCAACCATTTTCATCACGTAAAGCCCTCCTCATCAAGCTTAGTCCTCGATGGCCACAACAGTAACAGGAGCCCCTATACAGTCTCTTGCCATTAATGGTAAAGCGGTCAGTTTGATTCGTTTGCTTGTAATTTGGTCTAGATTACATAAGGCAGCAATGATATAGCCATGGGCATGAAGCGGCCATGAAGCGGCCCAGTCAGGCCAGGCCTTATCCTTCGTATAATTCTTTAGGTAGATTTTTGCTGTTTCTGATGGGAACGGTGGCCGAAGCCATTTAGGAAGGTCGACCCACTCTTTTTTCATATGCTTCCAGCCACATGACCCAATATAAGCGACGTCAATTGCCACCGTATCGCTACCCTTTTCCTTCATTATTTCAGCAAGTCTAATAGATCCGGCCTCGCTAAAATGAGGGGTCTTAATGGCATAATCATCTCCTAATTTCTCATATCGCTTATTATTTCCCCACCCTGTTCGAATGAGAACAATATCCCCCATGTGGTAATCAGGGTTATTAGCAACATGCCGATCGATATCCTCCGGTCCAATTTCTTCCTCCGCACCTTTCGGAATATCGATTACTACAGCTTCACAGTTGACAAATTTATCAAGCTCAATTTCACCAATTGTCGGAGCATTATCATCAATCGTTGCTGCCATCATTAGTCTCGTCCCTGTTTCGGAATGAAACGACAAAGCATCGATCCGCACTCCATTAGTCTCCAACGTTACAATGGGCTCTTGGCGAAACGGGGCATCCCACGCCCAAACATTTCCGACCGGCATTCCTGGATAAAGCGGTAAAGTAAGGTTAATTGTTTTTGACATCCTTTCTATCTCCTTTCTTGCACTACGTTGGTTTGTTTCTAAACACCTTATTTCAATTCTTTCGTTGCTCACCCCCTTTACCTATTTCTTAACACTTACATCAGCAAAGACGGCAGCCACGTCGTAAGAGTCGGAAATAGGATAACTAAAATCAATGCCACTAACAAAATTGGGATAAAAGGTAAAATTGATTTCATTACTGCTTCTAAAGAAAGATCAGCAATTTTACTTGTTGTAAATAGCCCCAAGCCAAATGGCGGGGTCGACAAGCCAATCATCAGATTCAAGACCATCATCACGCCAAAGTGAACCATATCAATGCCAAGCGTCTGGGCCAATGGGACAAAAAACGGCGTCATGATAATTAAAACAGCCGTTGTTTCCATCACCATTCCAAGCAGCAATAAAAAAATATTGATAATAACCAGGAATAGCAATGGATTATCAACAGCTGAAGCCCATTGTGCTAACAGGTTTCCGAGCTGTTCCATTGTAAGGACCCATGAGAATGCTGAAGCAACCGAAATAATGAGCATCACAACAGCTGAAGTAATAATTGTTTCCATAAAAATCTCAGGCAGCATTGCTAACTTCAGCTCGCGATAAACAAAAAAACCTAAAATAAACGCATACACTACTGTAAAAGCTGCCGCTTCAGTCGGAGTAAACACACCTGTTACTATTCCGCCAACAATCAGTACTGGTGTCATCAAAGGAAAAAGGGCTGACATAAATGTTTTTCCGGCGCGTCCCAATGAGAATTTTTCATCGCGCGGATAGTTTTTCCGAACGGAAATAACATAGATAAGCACCATTAAGCAGACTGCAATCAATAGTCCTGGGATTACACCGCCCAGGAAAAGCTCGCCGACGGAGACACCGGCAATTCCTCCGAAAATAACCATCGGAATACTAGGCGGAAAAATAGGTCCAATCGTTGAGGATGCACAAGTCACAGCTGCGGAAAATGGTTTCGGATACCCTTGTTCCTCCATTGCCTTAATTTCCACCTTACCTAAAGAAGCACTATCGGCAACCGCTGAGCCGGAAATGCCGGCAAAGATGATACTCGCTAAAACATTTGAGTGGCCTAGAGCGCCAGGCACCTGACCGACTAACGCTCTTGCAAACGAAAAGATTCTTCTCGTAATTCCCGCCCGATTCATAATCCCTGCGGCTAAAATGAACAACGGAACAGCTAAAAATAGGAAGGAATCCACTCCAAGCAGCATTCTTTCCACCATGATATGGAGGGGGACGTCCATCGTAAAAAAGACAGAAATTGCAGTTCCAATACCTAATGAAAACGCCAATGGCATACCGATGAATGATAAACCGGCAAATAAAACAATCACTAAAATGAGTGTCATGCCTTCATCCCCTTACTTAGGCGCTCAATGTCCGATTTCGATTCTTCATTACTTCTAGGACTAAAAAAATCGGTATATAGAAAATTCAAAACGTGAACAAGCATTACAAAGGCCGCTAACACAATCGGCAAATAAAGCCAAACTGCTGATACTCCGGAAGCCGGGAGTACTTGAGTGGATATAGAAATTGTCAATCGTGTACCGACAACTAGAATCATGCAAAAAAAGCCCACATACAATAAATTACAGAGCACATCAATTGTTTTTCTTACCATTCCTTTTGTTCTAATGTAAAAAAACTCAAAACGAGAGTGCTCCTTTTGTTTAAAAACGATGCAGGCTCCAAAGAACGTACACCATAAGAAAAAGATCCGCGCAAAATCATAAGACCCGACAAAACTAATTCCAATTACATACCGCAAGGCGGCAGTGCCAAATACATTTATGAACATGATCACTAGTAGAACCATTGTGATGATCCTTGAAAGGCTATCAAGCTTATCGCTCAAATACCTAATCCACATTCGGAAACCTCCCTAAAGTCCGACTGGAGTTGTCCCGGAGGAGTTGCTTGCCTTCGGGACAACTCGCCCCAGCTCGTATAACGATTTTTACTGCCATCCCAGTTCACGAATTGAGTTGACTAAATCTGCGCCAAATGTATCCTCCCACTTCTCATAAACAGGCTGAACAGCATCAATCCACGGTTGATAGTCCTCGATATCATTAATTTGCAGCCCGTCATCAATCAGTTCCTGCTTATACTTTTCATCCGCCTCCTGCTGAAGTTGGTTGTAATATTCAGTAGCCTGACTGTAAGCAGTGAGAATCATTTCCTGATCGTCTTCCGTTAAACCGTTCCACCAATCGAGATTGGCGGCAACAATTTCAAAGTTGTTCAAGTGTCGTGTTTCTGTTTTGTAATCATAGCCCTCTTGAAACTTTTGGGTGGCTGTAATAACATACGGGTTTTCCTCCCCATCAATCGCGCCTGTTTGCAAGGCAGTATAGACTTCCGTAATCGGCATTACAGTTACGTCAGCACCAAGCGCTTCAAGTGTGTCCTTCAACATTTCATCCTCAAATGCACGAATAAGTAAACCGTTTAAGTCAGCTGGGGTCTCAAGCGGGTGATGTCTATTTCCTATATTTCGAAATCCGACCGTCCAGAAGCCTAACCCATAAACATTATGATCCTGCAACCTTGCCAGCAAATCCGTTGAAATATCGCTATTAACAAAACGGTTAATATGATCGAAATCTTCAAACAAATAGGGAAGATTTACAACTAGCTGTTGCTGGTCCACCGTACCAAAGGTCGACGTTGCCACCATTTCGACACTGCCATTTTGCACACCAGTCATTAATTCACGAGAGCCACCCAACTGAGCGGACGGGTATACATTTACTTTAATCCGACCTTCAGTTTCCTCATCCAGTATCTCCCCCATTCGCACGGCCGCTAAGTGCTCTGGGTGATCTGGGGCCATCGCATGGCCAAAACCAAATTCAATACTTTCACCTCCGCCATCTCTTGACGCTTCTTCTCCACCGGCTTGATCTTGAGCACTCCCTGTATCACTTGTTTCCGAAGAGCCGCAACCAACGAGTATCATACTCAGACTAAGCAACAACAGAAAAAATGTTTTCTTCAAACTAATTCACTCCTTTTTAGCGTTGATTTTTTCACTTAAATACGTAATGAAAGCGCTTTAGTTATTTAGGACAAAATAGACAAGTGATCATTCAAACCTCCTTTACTAAACAATCCATTTCCAATCCAGATGTAACAAGAACACATTTTCGGGAAATCGTTTTCCTAAAAACAATAATAATCCTCCGTTTTTATAAAGTCAAGAATTTTTAGATAATTTTTTTATTTAAAAAAACACTTGTTATTATGCTTTATTTTCCACTTTAATCAAAACTTGTGTTAGAATATACTTATATACAAGAATTAAGCTTATGCTTTTTTTACATTGTTTTTATAGCATTTTTTGAAAACGATTACCCATAAGGAGTTAAGAATATGAAGGTCACAATGAAAGATATTGCAAAGGAAGCAAATGTTTCAGTAGCTACAGTCTCTCGAGTCATTAATGGAACAAAACCTACCTCAGAGGAAACTTACAAAAAAATCATGGATGTGATTAAAAAATATAATTACGTGCCTAATTCTTCTGCTCAAAATCTGCGCCAGAAAAATACAAAAACAGCCGCTTTAATCGTTTCAAGTTTTCCAGATTCTTATATCACGAACATCACGAAGGCTGTTGGTCAGCGAGCACGAGAGTATGGATATAGATTACTTTTTATCGATACAAACGAACAGGCCGACTATGAGCAGGAGTCTATTCAGCTTCTAACCTCCTCACAAATGGTCGATGGCTTAATCTTATCACCAACGTCAAATAATATTGATTATCTTCAACCATTAATTGACAAACAATTTCCGATTGTGTTGGTGAACCGCTACGACCCTGATTTAGAGACGATTCCCCGGGTTACAGCCGACGACTATCAAGCCGGTTTTGATGCAACAAATCATCTACTGTCTCACGGTCACAAGCATATAGGGGTTGTCTATAATTTTCCAAATGTCACCACTACCATTGACCGTCTTAACGGCTACAAAGAAGCTTTGAAGTTGGCCGGTATCCCTTACAGGGAGGATTACTTGGATCAGGGTTTCGGAACTGTCGAGGGTGGAATGAGAGCAACTGAACGATTATTAAAAGGGCAGCCTGACGTAACCGCTTTATTCATTCAAAGTGACCTGATGACAATTGGAGCGATTTCAGCTTTAAAAAACTTATCACTGAGGTGGCCCGATGACGTATCACTAATTGGATTTGGTGACTTCGAGGCTTCGGAAATTATTGAGCCGCCGATAACAAATGTTAATTTGCCGCCGGATACCATTGGGAAAACCGCTTTTGATGCTTTATTAAACAAAATGAGCAATCCTCAATATAACCGTCACATTCAGCTTCCGACCTCATTAATTGTGCGGAAATCATGTGGTACCCACTAAAACCCTGCTCTTCACAGAATTCAACTCGGCATCCGCTCTATTATTTTTTGGGGGCTCGCCCCCCCTTCCTTTCCACTTACAAGCAGTTCCCTTCCATAGTTCACACTCTATATTTTTTATGAGCCCATCCTCAATTCGTTTCCTTCTATTCAAGAGCCAAACCTCCCCGGTAAAATCTCTTTATACAGGGCAAGCTACAAGAGGGCTTTATTTGATCCAAGCCGTTTAATTGGACGCTGCAAAAGAAAAGCCGTATCATTTTTATGGAAGGATGTATTTCTAAGGAGGGAAAGACCTTGACCTCATTTACCCCTAAACATTTTCATAATATACCGTTATCCGTGTTGGATCTTGCTCCGATTACGGAAGGCAGCGACGCGAGTCAGTCTTTTAAAAACAGCGTTGAGCTGGCCCAGCATACAGAGAAATGGGGCTTTCACCGCTATTGGCTTGCGGAGCATCATAATATGCCGGGTATTGCCAGCTCGGCCACTTCGGTCGTGATTGGTCATATCGCCGGGGCGACGAAGCATATTCGCGTCGGCTCTGGCGGCATTATGCTGCCAAACCATGCGCCCTTAATGATCGCTGAGCAGTTCGGCACGCTTGAAGCGATGTATCCGGGCCGGATTGATCTTGGACTCGGTCGGGCACCAGGAAGCGATCAGGCGACAGCATATGCGCTGCGCCGTACGTTGCAGAGCCGGGGCGAGGATTTTCCTGAGCTTGTTGAGGAATTGGAAGGCTATTTTGCCGGTGGAGAGTCAGCCCGTGTCCGCGCCTTTCCCGGCGAGGGAGCCGAAATCCCGATTTGGCTGTTAGGCTCCAGCGGCTTCAGTGCCCAGCTCGCTGCCCATAAAGGCTTGCCTTTCGCCTTTGCCAGTCACTTTGCCGCCGAGTACACGTTGCCTGCACTTCGGCTCTATCGTGATAACTTTAAGCCTTCGGAGATTTTAAAGAAGCCTTATGCGATGGTCGGCGTTAATGTGATTGCCGCCGATACAGAGGAGAAAGCCCAGTTTCTTGCCACCTCGCAGCAACAGCAGTTCCTGAGCTTGCGCCGCGGTGCTCCGACACCTCTAAAGCCACCGGTCAAGAACCTGGAGGAGGTTGTCAGCAGCTATGAGCTCGCCAGCTTATCACAATCGCTCGACTCCCGCACGACCCTTGTCGGCACGAAAGAGACGATCAAGGAGAAGCTTGAGCAATTCCTTGCTGAAACGAAGGCTGATGAAATGATCATTAATTCACAAATTTATGATCAGCAGGACCGCCTGCGTTCCTACGAAATTGTCGCGGAATTGCTTGAAGTATAAGGGGCTAAAAAAGGACGATTTTCCCTTTTTTAGCAGCATTTTCGTCGAACTACGAAAAAGGACATTTTTCAGGGGTCTCGTTGTGAAGCCATTGTCACTAGGTCTGAAGCTAGTTTTGTCTTCGGCTCTTACAATGCGAATCACCGCGAAAACTACTTTCTGATCTTTTGCTATAAGAAAAAGCAGGTGAGCCCGACGGCGATGAGCAATCACCGTTCGAGTCCTCCCTGCTTTTTTTCTTATACACTGAGCAGCCGGCTGACCTCTTCTTCAATCAGCTCCGCACCTTCGTAAACGATTCTTCCTTTGTCGACGATATAGAAATAATCGGCGACACTCTTGGCGAAATCGAAGCTTTGCTCAACAAGTAGGATTGAGGTTTCCTTTTGGTTCTGCTTAATGTCCTTAATAACGTTTTGAATATCCTCGACGATATTCGGCTGGATTCCTTCTGTCGGCTCATCAAGCAACAGCAGTTCCGGCTCGGACACAAGCGCTCTCGCAAAAGCAAGCTGCTGCTGCTGCCCGCCGCTCAGGTCGCCGCCGGGGCGGTCCTTCATTTCCTTTAATACAGGAAAATACTGATAGATCGTTTCATCAATCGTCCGCTTCTTATCGCTTCTTGCCTCAAGCCCTAATAAGATATTTTCATAAACCGTCAGATTGGAGAAGATTTCCCGGCCCTGCGGAACAAAGCCGAAGCCCTTTTTCGCCCGGTAGGTCGGATTCTTGCTTGTGACATCCTCGCCTTTATACGTGATCGTTCCTTTTCGATTCGCCAGCACGCCCATAATCGTCTTAATAATTGTCGTTTTTCCAACGCCATTTCGCCCCATCAGACAAACGACCTGACCCTGCTTGATCTCAAGCGATACGTCACGAATGACGACACTATCATCATAAGCTACTTCAAGCTGTTGTAGTTGCAACATCCTTCGCCTCACCCTTACGTCCGAGATATACTTCCATTACGCGCTCATTTGTCTGGACGGTTTCCATCGGTCCGTCACAGAGCAGCCGTCCTTCATGCATCACTGTCACCTTTTCCGAATATTTACGGACAAATTCCATATCATGCTCGACGACAATGATCGCGCACTGCTCCCTTAATTTCAGCAGCAATTCACCGGTCTTCTCTTCCTCTTCTTCCGTCATGCCGGCAATCGGTTCATCGAGCATTAGCAGATCAGGCTTCTGCATCATTACCATCCCGATTTCCAGCCATTGCTTCTGACCGTGGGAGAGCAGTCTCGCCATTTCGTCTTGATGAGGAAGCAAACCAATCAGCTCGAGCATTTCCGTAATTTGCGCCCTCTCCTCCTTTGTCGACTTCGCCTTTAAAATGCTGAATAGCCGTTTATCCTGCTTCATCGAAAGCTCGAGATTTTCCCAGACAGTTAAATTCGGAAACACGGACGGAGCCTGGAATTTACGCCCGATCCCTTTGCGGACAATTTCAAATTCCTTCAACTTTGTCAGATCATGCTTTTCTTTAAACGTCAGCGTCCCCTCGCTTTGCTTTGTTTTTCCACAGACGACGTCAAGAAAGGTTGTTTTACCGGCGCCGTTCGGACCGATCAGAAAGTGAAGTTCCCCTTCCATAATTTCAATCGAAAAATCGTTAATCGCATAAAATCCGCCAAAGGCGACCGATGTATGCTCAGCTTGCAGGATAGTCCGCTTCTTTGCTTTCTTTGTTGACTGTTCGTTTTTCATTTGCATTTCCTCTCCTTTTTAATTTGTCCAGTAAGCTCATCAGGCCACCAGGTAAGAAAATGACGACAATCACAAACACAGCACCAAGGAAATAAAGCCAAATATCGGGGTACGACTCACTGAAAAACGTCTTGGCACTGTTTGTTAAAACCGCTCCAATGACCGGACCGACAAGCGTACCCCGGCCACCGATCGCCACCCATAATATCATTTCAATCGAAGGAATAATCCCAATCATCGTCGGTGAAATGATGCCGACTTGCGTGACGAACAGCATGCCGGCCAAACCGGCAATCCCGGCTGAGATGGAGAAAACAAGCACCTTGAACATCGACGTATCATAGCCGGAGAAGCGCAGACGGTTTTCCCCGTCACGGATGGCGATTAACGCCTTTCCAAAACGGCTGTTCACGAGACGGGTGCAGATGAGAAAGACGATGACGAGGCAGGCAAGCGTAATATAATAAAGCGCTTTTTGCGTTGCCGGATTGGACAGCGAATAGCCAAAAATCGTCGAGAAGCCTGTTAACCCGTTTGTTCCGCCCGTTACATCCTGCTGACTAATAATCAGCGTCACGGTAACCATCACTAGAGCCTGTGTCAAAATGGTAAAATAGACGTCCTGAATCCGATTGCGGAACGTAAAGAACCCGAGGACCGTCGCCACTATCATCGGTATAAAAATAGCGGCAAGAATCGCAACGGCCGGATTTTGCAGCACGGCCCAGAACCAGGGAAGCTCGGTAATGCCGTTCCACATCATAAAGTCAGGCACGCCGTTCGATGTTTCCATCGTCAAATAGATCGCCATAATGTAGGCGCCCAGTCCGAAGAAAATCCCGTGTCCGAGGCTGAGCACGCCCATATAGCCCCATAATAAATCAAGTCCGATGACAAGAATCGCAAACGCCAAATAGCGGCCTAACAGGTTCACGCGAAAATCTGACAGAAAAAATGGCAATATGATTAAAATAATCGTCAAGATCAGAAACAGCCACTTTCGGCTGATCAAATAATTGGCAATTGAAAACTTCATAATATGTTGTTCTCCCTTCTATCAATCCTGCTGACAGGTCGTAAGCTTCCACATCCTCAGCAGGCCCCATCCCCGTCTCCCCCGCTTAATCGAGGGAACGGGTCCGCAACGAAAACATACCCGACGGGCGCCATTGCAGGAATAGGACAATTAAAGCGAAAATGAGCACCTTGCCCATTGAAGCATTTGTCCAGTATTCAAATACTGTATTGAAGACACCGATCCCCATTGCGCCGGCCACCGTTCCGACAAGCATCCCGACACCGCCGACGACAACGACCATAAAGGCATCAACGATATAGAACGTACCAATTGTCGGTCCGATCGGACCAATTAGCGTTAGCGCGGCACCAGCAATACCGGCGATACCGGCGCCGATCGCAAAGGTCGTCGCATCCACGCGCCGCGTCGAAATCCCGACACACATCGCCATTTGCCGGTTTTGCATCACCGCCCGAATCTTTCGGCCATTGTTCGTTTTATAAAGATAGAACGACAAAATCGCAAAACAGACGAGAACGAGCGCGATAATAAACAGACGTGAAACCGGCAATGTCACGGACATGACTTCCACTCCGCCTCTAAGAAACGACGGTGCCTCGACGCCGACATTCGGCGCCCCAAAAATAGACCGGGCTGTTTGCTGAAGAATGAGACCAACACCAAATGTCGCCAGTAAACTGTCTAGCGGCCGGCCATAGAGATGACGAATGATCGTATATTCTAATAACATTCCGATTAATGCTGCAACAATAAAAGCGATGGGAATGGCCAACACGAAATAAAGATCGAATAAATGCGCAGGAATGTATTGCGTAAAGATCGACTGAACCACATAGGTCGTATAAGCTCCAATCATAATCAGTTCCCCATGTGCCATATTGATTACTTTCATTAATCCAAATGTTATTGCCAAACCGAGGGCGATCAGCAACAGAATCGATCCTAAGCTGATCCCATTAAATGCCTGGATAAGTAATGCTTCCAACGTCAATCACATCCTTTTTTTCATCAATCAGAATCAGCATAGCGCACAGCTGCCCCTAGAACAGACAGCTGCTGCATTGCTTACGTGGTGTATCGGCTATTGAGCCAATGTGCTGCTGATTTCACTCGCCCAGTCATAACCTTCTAAATAAGGATCTGGTTTAACCGGCTCTCCTGAATTCCACACCTCCGTAAATTGACCATCTGCTCCGATTTGACCGATCCGCACCGTCTTGTAAACGTGCTGATTATCGCCATCGATCGCAACAGGTCCACCAGGCGCATTAAATTCAATGCCGGCCGCCGCTTCTCGGACTGCGTCAACGTCAGTCGTGCCGGCCGCTTCTACAGCCTGGGCCCATAAATGAACCATGAAATAACCGGCCTCAATCGGATCACCTGTCACCCGGTCTTCGCCGTATGCTTCCTTATATTTCGCGACAAATGTTTCATTTTCTGGTGTATCTGTAGTTTGATAATAATTCCAGCTTGCATAATGACCTTCCAGAACGTCGGCACCAATACCGCGGATTTCCTCTTCAGCCACACTGACAGAAAGAATCGTCACATCATCAGCTGTAATTCCTGCATCTGACAGCTGCTTGAAGAAGGCTACATTACTGTCACCATTTAATGTGTTGAAGATAACCTGTGGCTTAGATTCGCGAATCCGGGAAATAATCGTATTGTAATCAGTATGACCGAGCGGCGTATACTGCTCGTCAACTAATGTTGCACCATTCTCTTCAAGCTGTGCTTTAATAATTTGGTTCGCCAGGCGTGGGAACACATAGTCAGAGCCTAAGAGGAAAAACTCTGTCCCTTCATTTTCAAGCAGCCAGTCCACCGCGGGCACAATTTGCTGGTTCGGTGCAGCTCCTGCATAGAAAATATTCGGGGAAGCTTCCATTCCTTCATATTGAACCGGGTAGAAAAGCAGTCCGTTGTTGTCCTCTACGACCGGCAGCATCGCTTTTCGGCTCGCTGATGTCCATCCACCAAAGATGACATCGACCCCGTCCTGCTGCTGCAGCTTCGTCGCTCGTTCAGAGAAAATATTAGGCTCGGAAGCACCATCTTCAATAATCGGGACGAGTTCTTTTCCCAACACGCCGCCAGCTTCGTTAATTTCCTCAATGGCCAACAGCTCGGCATCTCGGACGGAGGTTTCACTCATCGCCATTGTTCCACTTAAAGAATGAAGGATTCCTACAGCGATTTGTTCACTTTCATCAATTTCAACCTCTTCTCCTTCACCTGCATCCGGTGCCGCGCCGCCCTCTGTTCCTGTCGTCGGCTCATCAGCGCCTCCGCCGCAAGCCGTTAAGGCAAGCATTGTCAACCCTAGCACTCCAGCTAACCACTTCTTTTTCCGTAACATGTTTGACCTCCCAATTATTTCTTTTTCGAACAATTCCGATAATACCAAGTTTCTAACTCAAGTACAGCTTTTATGTCAGAAAAGCTGACAAGGACATTTCCTCACAAACGGAATAAAAATCTAACAAATGAATGTCAATTTTACTATCCAACTTCCATGTCAGATTATTTGACAACAATATTGCAGCCGGTTTTTTTACAAGGTACAGTTCATGTATGACTTTTGGATATTCAGCTGCAAAAGCTTACATAAGATGTGAGGTGAAACATAGATGATCCTTAACCCAATCGAAAAAGAGAAGCTGTTTCTATTTATGGCAGGCGAGCTGGCAAAGCAGCGCAAGGAAAAAGGGCTGAAGCTGAACTACCCGGAAGCCGCCGCTATCCTGAGCTGCTTTATTCTTGAAGGAGCAAGAGAAGGGAAATCGGTTGCTACATTAATGAAGGAAGGGAAGCATGTGCTAACCGCAGACGATGTCATGGAAGGAATCCCGGAAATGCTGGACCATATCCAGGTCGAGGCTACCTTCCCCGACGGAACAAAGCTTGTGACGATTCATGACCCGATCCAATAGCGGCCGGGACCAAAGTCGAGGCTGAGAGGGAAAAACCGCCCCTTTTGTTTCAGCTCATACCATAGGAGGGATTGTCGTGATACCAGGAGAAATCCGGACCGGGAAAGGTTCGATCGAAATAAATAAAGGAAGAAAAACGATCACATTACGGGTTGCCAACAGCGGGGACCGTCCCGTCCAAATTGGCTCGCACTATCATTTTGCCGAGGTCAATCGCGAGCTCGTCTTTGACCGCAAAGCCGCTTATGGCATGCGACTCGATATCGCCGCGGGTACGGCCGTCCGCTTTGAACCCGGCGAGGAAAAAATCATTGAGCTCGTTGAGTTCGGCGGTTCAAAGGCGATTTATGGCTTAAATCAATTAACAGAAGGAAGTCTCACAACAGAAGAAACAGCCTTTTTAAAAAAGGTTGAGGCATTTGCCCGTCAAGGAGGCGAACAAACTTGAAGCTGACACGCTCACAATACGCAAGCCTATACGGTCCGACAACCGGTGACAAAGTCAGGCTCGCTGATACAGAGCTTTGGCTTGAGGTCGAGCAGGACTTTACCGTTTATGGCGATGAATGTAAATTCGGCGGCGGAAAAGTACTGCGTGACGGCATGGGACAAAGCGGCATCCATTCCCGCGATGACGGCGTGCTTGACCTGATCATTACAAACGCGACCATCGTCGACTATACCGGGATTATCAAGGCAGATATCGGGATCAAGGATGGCCGGATCGTCGGCATCGGCAAGGGTGGAAATCCGACTGTGATGGACGGCGTCGCTGACAATATGATCGTCGGCGCCAGCACCGAAGCGATTGCCGCAGAGGGGTTGATCGTCACAGCCGGCGGGATTGACGCTCATATCCATTTCATTAGCCCACAGCAAATCGAGACAGCGATTTCCTCGGGGGTAACGACGATGCTTGGCGGCGGCACAGGCCCGGCAACCGGCACAAAGGCAACGACCTGCACACCCGGCAGCTGGAATCTCCACCGGATGCTCGAAGCTGCGGAAGCCTTTCCGGTCAACATCGGCTTTCTCGGCAAAGGCAACAGCGCCACCCATGATCCGTTGCGCGAGCAAATTGCGGCCGGAGCAATCGGCCTGAAGCTTCACGAGGATTGGGGAACGACGCCGGCGACGATCCGCACCTGCCTCGATGTTGCCGACGAGATGGACGTCCAGGTCGCCATCCATACCGATACATTAAATGAAGCAGGCTTTTTGGAGGAAACCGTGGCGGCAATCGGAGAGCGGGTGATTCACACCTATCATACCGAAGGAGCCGGTGGCGGACATGCTCCTGATATTATTAAAATCGCCGGTCTGGCCAATATCCTGCCGTCCTCAACGAATCCAACGCGGCCGTTTACGGTCAATACAATCGATGAGCACCTTGATATGCTGATGGTGTGTCACCATCTTGATCCGCGCGTCCCCGAGGATGTCGCTTTTGCCGATTCGCGCATTCGGCCGGAAACGATCGCAGCCGAGGATGTGTTTCACGACCTTGGGATTATTAGTATGGTGTCCTCCGACTCCCAGGCGATGGGCCGAGTCGGCGAGGTCGTTCTGAGAACGTGGCAGACGGCGGATAAGATGAAAAAACAGTTTGGACCACTTGAAGAGGACGCCCCTTATGATCACGATAATTTCCGGATTAAGCGCTATATCGCAAAATACACGATCAATCCGGCGATAACGCATGGCATCGCTCACGAAGTCGGCTCTGTTGAAGTCGGCAAGCTCGCCGACCTTGTCCTGTGGGACCCGCGCTTCTTTGGTGTCAAGCCTGAACTGACGCTTAAAGGCGGCATGATTGCCCATGCCCAGATGGGAGATCCGAACGCTTCGATTCCGACGCCGCAGCCGGTGATGCAGCGGCCGATGTTCGCCAG
This sequence comes from Halalkalibacter oceani, assembly GCF_023715705.1. Classification (GTDB taxonomy): domain Bacteria; phylum Bacillota; class Bacilli; order Bacillales; family Bacillaceae_D; genus Halalkalibacter; species Halalkalibacter oceani_A. Next base: position 64,399 of record NZ_JAMBOS010000003.1, on the reverse strand, counting down.
CTTCGGCAAAGCTGTCCAGACGACGAGTCTGACATTCCTGTCACAGGCAGCCTACGATCAGGGAGTCCATAAACAGCTGGGACTGCAAAAGACAATCGCTGTCGCCCACGGCTGCCGCACCCTGACAAAAGCGGACATGAAGCTGAACGACGCGACACCGCAAATCGATGTCAATCCGGAAACGTATGAGGTGAAGGTTGATGGCAAACTGGTTACGTGCGAGCCGTTTGAAACAGTCGCCATGGCTCAGCGCTATTTCTTATTTTAATTTTATCGAGGAGGCAAGCAACGATGCGAATGACAAAAGTGATTGGCAACCTTGAAGGTATACAGCATGACAGTGAGAAGGTCGAATGGATTGAGCTCGACTGGGAGGAACTGAACAAGCGTATCCTGCGCAAAACGACCACAACTGGCCGCGAGGTGGCGATCGTCCTCGACGAGCAGGGCCTGCGTTATGGCGACGTGCTCTTCCACGACAATGCTTCGACGATCGCCGTCCGGACGAAGCTCGAGCCGGCTTACGTCATTAAGCCTGCCACGATCGCCGAGATGGGAAAGGTCGCCTTTGAGCTTGGCAACCGCCACACTCCCTGCATTATCGAAGACGATGAGATAATCGTCCGCTACGACCGGACACTTGAAGTGATCTTTCGTGAAACGGGGGTAGCCTATGTCGAAGCAGAGAGACGATTTAACGAGCCTTTCAAATACAAAGGACACCACCATCACGATGCAGATGAATCAGCTTCTGCAGCTCATGCACATTCATGATTCCGCTTTTCCGATCGGATCATACACCCATTCCTTTGGGATGGAAACCTATATTCAGCAAGGGAAGATCCACGACAAAGAGACGCTGCTCACGTATTGCCGCAGCTACCTTCATGGCAATCTCGGCTCAGGTGATGCGATCTTTGTGAAGGAAGCATGGCAAAGCCTTGCCGCTGCCCCCGGGCTAACAACTCTTTACGAGCTTGACTCGTTCTGTCATGCGCAAAAGCTGGCAAAGGAATCCCGGGTCGGCAGCACCAAAATGGGGCGTCAGTTTCTTGAAACGGTCTGCCCCCTCTCCTCTTCTCCCCTGCTTCCACAATGGAGAACGGACATTAAGGAAAAACGGACCTATGGACATCACGCGCTCTCTTATGCGCTCTATGCGTATACCGAAGGAATGCCGTTAGCAGTAACCATTTGCAGCTTTCTTTACTCCTCGGTCGCCAACCTGATCCATAATGCTGTCCGTGCCGTCCCTCTTGGGCAAACAACCGGTGTTCAGGCAATCCAGGCGATTTTGCCCGATTGTGAACAGGTCACGACCCAAGTATTGGCGCGCACACTTGACGACGTCTCCAACCAGGCCATCGGCATTGAACTCGCCTCAATGGAGCATGAATTTTTATTCTCACGCTTATTTATTTCCTAAGAAAAGCGCCACAGGCGACTTTTTCTTAGAAGCACTGTGCGGAGCCGTTACAAAAAAGCTACTGAAAGCAGGGTTCTTTCATAAAGAACGTAACGGACGGAGCTTAGTACCCAATTTTTTATCAAAAAAAACGCCATAGGGCGATTTTAAAAAGGAGATGATAGGATGAAGCCTGTACGAATTGGAATCGGCGGTCCGGTCGGCTCAGGAAAAACATCGCTGGTCGAACGGCTAACCCGCAAGCTGCATGAGACATACGAGCTGGCCGTTATTACGAATGATATTTACACGAAAGAGGATGCCCAATTTTTAACGACACATGGGGTGCTTGAAGCTGACCGCATTATCGGCGTTGAAACCGGCGGCTGCCCTCATACCGCGATTAGAGAAGACGCTTCGATGAATTTTGAGGCGATCCATGAATTAAAGCAGCGCTTTTCCGACCTTGATATCATTTTTGTCGAAAGCGGCGGCGATAATTTATCCGCAACCTTCAGCCCCGAGCTCGTCGACGGTTTTATTTATGTGATCGACGTCGCCGAAGGTCAGGACATCCCGCGTAAAGGCGGGCCTGGCGTCACCCGCTCCGATTTGCTTGTCATTAACAAAATCGATCTGGCGCCTTACGTCGATGTCGACCTCGACTTGATGAAATCAGATACGAGCCGGGCGAGAGGCGAGCGGCCCTTCGTATTCGCCAATCAAAAAAAGGATATCGGCATTGATGAGATCATTCGATGGATCCAGTCTCAGCTGCTGCTTGAGGACTTTGCCGAGGAGCCGGCCAATACATGAGCACTGCCACTGCCGCCTTTCAGACGCTGCAAGGTCGGCTTGACCTGAGCTTCACCCACCATCGCGGCAAAACGAGAATGATGAGCTGCTACCAGCTGCCGCCACTCAAAGCGGGCCGCGCTCTTTACCGTGATGATGACGGGGCGGCAACTGTTTATTTGGTCGACACATCAGGCGGTATTGCGAGTGGCGATGAGAACCGGATGACGATCTCGGCCTCCGCTGGCGCCAAGGTTCATCTGATCCAGCAGTCTTCAACGAAAATTTACCCGGCCCGGCTTGCCGGAGAAGTGAGCAAACAAAGCCTGAGCTTTGATATCAGGGGAAACAGCAGCCTCTACTGGCATCCGGAAACGACGATCCCATTTGCCGGCTCACGATTCGTACAAACGATCGAGATCGCGCTTGATTCCAGCTCCACCTGCTATTTTGCTGAGATTATGTCGCCTGGGCGGCTCGAGCACGCTGAAAGCTTTCAGTATGAGTCACTCGATTCAAAGCTGTCGGTTGTTTACGAAGGCCGGCAGATCGCCTACGACCGGCTTCGCTTCCAACCGGACGCCGAACCGCAGATAGGCATGCTCGATGACTATTACTACGGGAGCGCCTGGTTCGTTTCCCCGGACTTTGACGAAGCAGCAGCCACACTTCAGGAGGCTTGTCCCGTTGATCGAGATTGCCGCTTTGCGGTGACCTCGCTTGATCCGCTCGGCTTTCATGCCCGCTGGTTAAGCCGTGACCTGTGCCTGTTGAAAGCGCACATGGATAGCTTTTTTCAGCACATTAGCAACTCATAATCGATAAAAGACACTCACCCCCTTTACGGATAGTGATAAAATAAGTGGTGAGGCACTTATTTTTTCCAAAATCGCTAAAGTGAAGGGGACTTTTCAATGAGTAATCAAACGACACCTGTCTACAGTAACAAGTATGGCTCTGTTAGTCTTTTTGCCTGTCAATATGACCAGCGTTTTTCCTACTATGCCTATATCCCAAAGCGTGATGAAGGCACCACCTATTCGTTGGCTGTCATCGTTCACGGCGATGAACGCGCCGCGCAAAAATTCAGAGGCTCTTTTAAAGACTTCGCCGAAGAAACAGATACGATCATTTTAGCGCCGCTCTTTCCATCCGGCATCATTGAACCGGACGATACCGACAATTATAAATTCATCGCCTTTCATGACATCCGCTTCGACCATGTACTGTTGGCGATGATTGATGAAATCGCTTCCAAATATACGATCGCCAAGGATAAATTTCTCCTCCACGGCTTCTCCGGCGGCGGCCAGTTCGTTCACCGTTTCTACTACCTCCACCCCGATAAACTGCTCGGTCTTTCAATCGGCGCACCCGGCCGCCTTACATACCTCGACGAGTCAAAGCGGTGGTATGCCGGCATTCAGGATTTCGAAGAGCGCTTCGGTCAGCCGATTGATCTCGCCCAATTAACGAAAGTACCGGTGCAGCTCGTTGTCGGCAGTGAAGATCACGGTGTCGCCAAGCCGCTCTCCAACGCGCCAGCAACACTGGATACGAGCCAGATTGGCGACACCCGCATCGAACGCCTGAAAGCCTTACGAGACAACTATCAAGCTCACTCGATCGAGGTCGAATATGTTGAGGTGCCGGGAGTAAAGCACGAACCTTTCAAGCTACTCGACCCGGTAAAGGCATTCTTCAAACGGGTTTTATAGAGCTTGAGAAAAAAGGTTTGCTTTTATCTTTTTTCTTAAGCTCGAAGTCAGTATGCGGAGTCTGCGCTTGGTTTTATAAGTTCATCCCGAAGCGGGTTTCAAAGCCTATTAAAAACAGGAGCAGAGAAATTGTTCTCATGCTCCTGTTTTAAGCCTGACCGGATAGCTCACTCCGGCACATGATTCAATTGCTGAAAGCGACTCACCCATTCGGACATTAGCGTAAACAAAGGGATAGCAGCTAAAAAGGACAGGAAAATGACGTCGCCGATCATTTTCGCATTCAAAAAGCTGACCGAAACAAACAGAATGCCAATACTATTAAAAATGGCGATCTTTAAAAAAGGGCGGAGCGGTAATTTTCTAATACAATAGTACAGAGGCGCGGCGAACACTGAGAGGCCGAAGAAGCAGACGGCAAATGCGGTAAAAACAATCAGCCATTCAAAATCGAATCCTATCGGGCTGCGCTTCCATTCATAGGCCATAATGACCTTAACCGAAATTGCAACAATGACACTCACTAACAAAGATGTGAACACCGAATCAAAAAATAACCGTTTTCCTTCCATAAGGCATCCTCCTTCGGCAAGATTGCTCCCCTCGCAAAATGAAAAAAAGCCTGAGAACGAAGGCATCAGCTCTTTTCTCAGGCTTCCTTGACTTTCTCTCAAAAAGTCAGATCAGCTCGCCTTTTTCCTTGCCCGCTCTCGTCTTTTTAATTCACCAAAGCTGACAAATGTTCGGTTCTCTTCATCCCACAAACGGTGATGCAATGATCTAAGACTCGTCAGCAAATTAATCGTCGTCACCTTTTGCAAATCGGGAATGGCCGTATGCACCTTTTGCAAATGATAGTTTGGCAGCTTTGGGCTAAGATGATGCACATGGTGGTAGCCAATATTGCCCGTCATCCAGCGGAGGACGTGCGGCAGTTCGTAATAGGAGCTTCCGTGCACAGCCGCTCTAATATAATCCCATTTGTCATTGCGTTCAAAATAGGAATCTTCAAACTGATGCTGGACATAAAATAACCAAATGCCGGCAGCAGCCGAAAAGAAAAAGATGGGACCGTGCACGAGCAAAAATTGCTGCCAGCCGATCAAAAAGGACAGTCCAACAATGAGCGCGGCAATGCCACCATTCGTCAAATACGTGTTAAGACGTTCTTTCATACGCGCGCCCGAACGGTTGAACCGGTAATCAATCAGGAAAATATAAAATGGTCCGATGCCAAACATGCAAACAGGATTGCGATAAAGGCGGTACATCAGCTTCTTCAAACGGGAAGCCGCTACATATTCCTCCACCGTCATCGTCCAGACATCCCCCACACCGCGATTATCGAGCTTTCCGTTCGTCGCATGGTGAACATTATGAGTATAACGCCATTGGTGGAACGGGGTGAACGTCAAAATACCGGTGATCGTTCCGACAATCGTATTTGCTTTACGGTTGGAAAAAAAGGACTGGTGACAACAATCATGGAAGATAATAAAAATTCTGACAAGTAAGCCTGCTGTCGGGATGGCGATCGCCAATGTGAGCCAGTAGGAAACGGAGAGGGATAAGTAAGCCAAAAACCACAGTACCACAAAGGGCACCATTGTATTTATCAATTGCAATACGCTAGCTTTCGTATTTGATTTTTCAAACGGTACGATATTCTTTCTAAGATTTTCTTTCGCTTTTTTTTGGTTATTCATAGACGACCTACTCTCTTCGAGAATTTGAACAAAGAATGGATTCCGAATTGAGCCAGATCTATTCTCTAGTTTAAGTATAGTTGATCTGGAGAGAAAAAGTAAGCCATTTTTCGTGACAAAATTATGCATGATTCGAACATGTACGTTAATCCGTCCCGTAATTTTAATTGTCGACGCTCTTGGAGGGTCAGAGGTTTCTACATTGTCGGAATGTTTAACAGCGACCTTCATTCCTTCGGCAAGAGAATCAGCCTCCACCACTTGCTAATTGCTGCGGATCACGGCGTCTGGGCCACAATAAAAGGAAAACCGTTTCTGTTGTTGTTCATTTTCAACTAAAATACGCTCCTCCTGCTTCTCTACAATCGTACCCTCGAATGTATTTGTGCCCGCAACCGAAAGCAGTATGAAAAACATCAGATAACAAAAGAGCCCTCAACACCATCCCGCCTTTTTTTCTTTAACGGTACCATAATCTTGCCGTGTAACAAAAAAAGCTATCTCACCCGAGTGAGATAGGCCAAAGAACTGCTATTGCTTTATTTCAATTTTAAGGGCTGACGCACCCGGTGGATTGGAAGCGTTCACGTTTTCGGAGTGCGTAACCTTTACTTTCATTCCTTCCGCGAGAGAATCAATCTCCACCACTTGCCGGTTGTTGCGGATCACGGCGTCTGGGCCGATATGAAAGGAAAACCGTTCCTGCTGTTCATTTTCAACTGAAATACGATTCTCATGCTTCACTACAATCGTGCCCTCGAATGTATTCGATGACCCACAACCAAAGATAAGGGCGACGGGCAGCAGCATACAAACTAGCTTTAAAAGGATTTTCAAGATTATCCCTCCCCTTTCTATTACGATATCATACTGTTGCAAAGGGGATGACAGACAAAATGAAGAGGCCGGGATAAAGGTAGTTTTGTACCTTTTGCCCAGCCTCTTCCGGACTTATTTCACCTGACGATTCCAATGCCGGTGAGCCGCGATTGCTTCAAGAAACTGCGTAATAAACGTCTCGATATTCTGATCAGCGGAGATGACGCCCGGACTATTCTCCATTCCGGCTTCTTTCACCCACATCGTTCCCTGATGGGTCGCGCCGATCGGCTTAAAGTGATCATACGCTTCATGGAGGAAATACAAGGCGTCCTTAATAAACGAGCGGTCGACCTTGTCACCTCCGACCAGATAAAGTGCATCGAACATTAGCGACTCCCCGGTCAAGAATGTATGATCCACTTCCAGCTCACTGCCGTCCGAGCCTGTTTTCTTTCCAAGCCGGTCACTGACAATCTCCGGCTTCGCACCCGCCTGCTTTAAGCGGTCAAGCACAGCCGTTACTGCCTGGCCATTAAAGCCATCATTAATAATGACGCCGACTTTACGTGTATCGACCTTTTTTCTCGTGTTCTCCTGGCTTAAAGCCGGTGATGACTTCGTGACAGAGGAGCCTCCGCCTTGCGGAGCTTCGACTCCAATCGCGGCGGCAAAGCCTTTTGCCAGATCAAGGCTGACATTGGCAAACATCTCGACGACCTGCCGCTGGATCGATTTGCTCTTCACTTTTCCAAGCTCAAAGCTGAACGCCTCAATAATATGCTGCTTCTCCGGCTCGCTCATGCTGTTCCAAAATAACGTCGCCTGTGAGAAATGATCCTTAAAGCTTTCGCTGCGCGCCCGGATTTTGCGCCCATCTATCTTTTCCTGATAGTGAACATAGCCACCCTCTTCCTCGCTTGCCGGCGCCGGCGTGTTCCCGGCGAGAGAATTTTTATGGTAGCTGACCTGTCCCTTGTTGATCGTCTGTCGGCCATAGCCATCACGCTGATTATTATGGAACGGACAGACCGGGCGGTTGATCGGCAGCTCATGGAAATTCGGCCCACCTAACCGGATAAGCTGCGTATCCGTATAGGAAAATAATCGTCCCTGCAACAGCGGATCATTTGTGAAATCAATGCCTGGCACGACATGGCCTGGATGGAAGGCGACCTGCTCCGTTTCCGCAAAGACATTATCAACGTTGCGGTTCAATGTCAGCTTGCCGATGATTTTGACGGGGATGTCCTCTTCCGGCCAGATCTTCGTTGGATCAAGAATGTCGAAGTCGAAAGAGAATTCGTCCTTTTCCTCGACAATTTGGACGCCCAGCTCATATTCCGGGTAATCGCCATTTTCAATCGACTCCCATAAATCACGGCGGTGAAAATCCGGGTCCTTCCCTGAAATTTTTTGAGCTTCATCCCAGACAAGCGAATGCGTACCGAGTACCGGCTTCCAATGGAACTTCACAAAAAACGCCTCGCCCTCCTCGTTCACAAAACGGAAGGTGTGGACACCGAAGCCTTCCATCATCCGAAAACTGCGCGGAATGGCGCGGTCCGACATCGCCCACATCACCATATGCGCCGACTCCTGATTGTTGGCGACGAAATCCCAAAAGGTATCATGCGCCGAAGCGGCCTGCGGCATCTCGTTATGCGGCTCCGGCTTCACGGCGTGAATCAAATCAGGAAACTTCATCGCATCCTGGATGAAGAAAACCGGAATGTTATTTCCGACTAAATCATAATTTCCTTCCTCGGTATAAAATTTTGTCGCAAAGCCGCGCGCGTCACGGACCGTTTCCGCAGAGCCCTTGGAACCGGCAACGGTCGAAAACCGGACGAAAACCGGTGTCTTCACTGCTGGGTCCTGCAGGAATTTCGCTTTCGTATATTTTTTCATTGATTCATATACTTGAAACTCCCCGTGAGCCGCAAAGCCGCGGGCGTGTACGATCCGCTCCGGAATGCGCTCATGGTCGAAGTGTGTCATCTTTTCACGGAAATGAAAGTCCTCCATTAATGTCGGTCCCCGTTCTCCCGCTTTCAGAGAGAATTCGTCTTCAGCCACTTTCAACCCCTGATTCGTCGTCAGCTTTTTGCCTTCATCTTCAACGCGAAACTGCTCCAGCTGTTCATCTTTTTTGTTCCGTTTGTTACTCATCACTTTTCCTCCTTTAGCACGCTTTGCAGGTTGAGTACCCGTTTTGCCAGCTGCTAAAACAAAGAGGAGATGTCAAAAAAGGTGAAAACCTTTTTATGACATCTCCCCATACACAAGACCCGAAACGGTCGCACCGCTAGGCGGTTCGCTTATTCAGTTCCGCCTTCTCCCGCTTCGTCTCGATTTTTCGGGCTATGAACGTTCCAACAAGCAACGACCAGACCGGAGCGCTAATATTAAACAATGTAATGCCGGAGGCTGCGATAATAAAAGCAAAAGCAGCGCTCATTTTCAGCTGCGGCTTCGAAAAGCTGGTGTGCAGGCTGTTTGCGAATACACCGAGCAGTGAAAGACCAACTAATATCGCGACAAAATTAGCAGGTAAAGCTTGAATAAACGGAACAAGCTTCCAGGAAAGAAGACCGAAGGCAATCAAAATCAGACCCGAGATGACAGCACCGATATACCTCTTCTCAAAAGGTCCCGCCTCCTCATCAGAACAAATCGCCGACATCATTCCGGCTACATTGGCACTGATTCCACCGAAGAAGCCGGCGAAAATCGTAAATACACCGCCAAGTGAGACCAATTGATTAACCGGTGGACGGTAGTCATTCTGTTCAACCGCGCCAATTCCGACAGCAGCATCGTTACTTAAAATTAGTAAAGCCAGCGGAATCGCCACTGATAAAAATCCTAAGACGCTGAAAACCGGCATTTGAACAGTTGGTAAAACAAAAGCCGAGGCTCCTCCGCTCACTTGGAGCGGATAGGTTACGAGCAGCAGAATAAAGGCCGTCGCCACGGCGGCGATTAAAGGCGGAACCTTCATCTTCTTATAACTGAAAACAAAAAACACAAGCAGTGAGAGAATTCCGATAAGCGCCATCTGGCTAATCGAAACAATGAAATTTGTCATGTACTTCATAATCATACCGGCAAGCATCGCGGCAATAATTTCCTTCGGCACATAATCAATCAGCTTTTTAAAAAAGCCGAAATAACCGACAATAAGCATTAAGAGGCCGGTCAGGACATAAGCTCCAACAAGCTGGTGATACGAAAATTGCGACGTGACCGTAGCTAAAAAGGCGACTCCCGTGATGGAACTGGCCCCGACAATCGGTATCCGGTAATAAAGAGGAATTAACACGCTGAACAGTCCGCCAAAAATGTACATCGTCAGCATCCATGAAATCGTTTGCGCATTTGTGAAGCCACCGTTTTCAGCCGCCTGGAGGATAATAACAGGCACACTGATAATCGCCAGCAGTCCGGACACACAGCCCGCTGTTATATTTTTTCCGTTAAAATCTGTAAATGGATTCGTGTTATTCTTACGTCCAAAAAAAGCATTCAATCCAGCCATAAAAACCCTTCCCTACTCTGTTGAAAGTTCGACTTTCTATCCCATTATCATGTTTCACATGAAACATTAGGAAACCGAAATATCGTCTGTTACACAGCATCCTTTTTCAAATAATTGTGTTAATTATATGCCGATCGACTGGTTGCGTCAACATCGTGATCAAACAGCTTTTTTCCATTTCTCTCTTGACTTATGATAATGATAATTGTTATCATTTGTTTATGGTCGTTTTCTGTTTAGTCAGCAAACTTATTGGATCACGCCAGGTTTTAAATTATGCTACATAATTTAAAAATAGATAAACTATATAATTAGGAGTGAGATGACATGAAGAAATACTTATCCTTTCTTATTCTTCTTCTCGTTCTGCTTGTCACATTAGCCGCATGCGGAACAGACGCATCGAATGACGCAGATACAGGCGAAGAGGAAAGTCCAGCTACAACTGAAGAAGCGACTGAAGAGGACGGCAGCGGAGCAGAAGCAGAGTCCGAAGCAGCTGAAATTACAGTTACTCATGATCTTGGCGAAACGATCGTCCAGAAAGAACCGGAAACGGTTGTTGTCTTTGATTACGGGGCTCTTGAGACTTTAGATACACTCGGAGTCGAAGTGGCGGGTGTCGCTAAAGGAAGCTCTTTGCCGGATTATTTATCAAAATATGAAGGTGATGAATATACAAATGTCGGAAGCTTAAAAGAGCTAGACTTCGAAACAATTTATGGGTTAAGCCCGGATCTGATTATCATCTCCGGCAGACAGTCTGAAGCTTATGAGGAACTAAGTGAAATCGCTCCTACCATTTTTGTCGGAGTGGATACGACGAACTACATGGAATCGTTCACCCAGAACGTTGAATTGTTAGGAGAAATTTTCAACAAAGAGGAAGAAGCACAAGCGGAGTTAACAAAAATTAATGATGCGATTGCAGCTTTAAATGAAGATGTTGCAGAGTTGGATGGAACTGGACTTATCGTCTTAACGACAAGCGGAAATATTAGTGCATACGGCAACGGCTCAAGATTCGGAATTCTCCACGATGTATTCGGCATCCCGGCAGCTGATGAAAATATCGAGGCTTCGACTCACGGAATGAGCGTTTCGTTTGAATACATTGCCGAAACAAATCCTGATTATCTATTCGTAATCGACCGTGATCAGGCGCTTGATGAGGCAGGCAACGAAAATCCGTTAATCAATAATGAAATTGTCAACAGCACAAATGCTGCGCAAAACGACAACATTATCTTCCTGAACCCAAGTGTCTGGTATATGTCCGGCGGTGGTTTAATCTCCGTAGCGGAAATGGTGAAAGAAATTCACGAAGGCATTCAATAAGAAAAGGCGCTTTTGGCTATCTCAGCCTGTCGACAAAGTCTCGTTTTACGGGACAGTCGACAGGCTTTTTGTTTACAGTCCGAGCGTTTTTATCCTCGCTCTATTTTGTCTCATTCTCATTGCATTGCGCATAAAAGGCGCCCCGAAAGTTGGGACGCCCTCATTTTAAAACAAACTACGCTTTCTGCTTCTGTTTTTTCTTCATTTGCTTACTGCGCAGCTGACCGCAGGCGGCATCAATGTCAGTGCCGTGCTCCATCCGGACAACGCAGTTGATCCCCTTTTTCTTCAACGTATCATAAAAGGTCCGGATCGCTTCCTTCGTGCTTCGCTGATATTGACTGTGCTCACTGACCGGGTTATACGGAATTAAATTGACGTACGCCAGCTTTCGTTTATCAGCAATCAGCTCAGCAAGCTCAAGGGCATGCTCCTTATGATCATTTACATCCTTCAGCAAAATATACTCCAACGTAATGCGCCGATTTGTCTTCTCGATATAATAATCGATAGCCTCCATCAGCTTCTTAATCGGATAAGCCCGGTTAATCTTCATAATCCGGGTGCGCAGCTCATCATTTGGCGCATGCAGGGACACCGCCAAATTGACCTGTGACTGTAAATCAGCAAACTCATAAATTTTGTTGACGAGACCACTTGTCGAAACGGTAATATGTCTCGCACCGATTGCCAGCCCCTTCTGATCCTTCATAATATCCAGGAAATCCACCATGTTCTCAAAATTATCAAATGGTTCGCCGATTCCCATGATGACAATGTGACTGACCCGTTCGCCTTTGCCGACCGAATCCAGATAAAGCTGAACTTTCATAATCTGCTCGACAATTTCTCCACTAGACAGATCACGATCCTTCGTCAACAGTCCGCTCGCACAGAAGCTGCAGCCAATGTTACAGCCAACCTGCGTAGTGACACAGACCGACAGGCCGTACTTTTGACGCATCAATACCGTCTCAATTAAGTTGCCGTCATTCAGCTTAAAGAGAAACTTAATCGTCCCGTCTGCCGACTCCTGCTTAATATGCTCGGCCAGCGTCTGGAATTCAAAATTCTCTTCCAGCAGTTGCAGGCATTCTTTATTAATATTCGTCATCTCAGAAAACGTCGTTACCCGCTTTTGATAAAGCCAGTCCCATACTTGAGAAGCGCGAAATTTTTTATGTCCATGTTCCATAAGCCAAGACGTCAATTGTTCAAAGGTTAATCCATAAATGGATTGTTTACTCATGTAATACCCTCTTTTCAAGCTTGAAATGTATCCCTTTATTCTACCCAAAGAAAGCAAAACAAGCAAACGGTTTGTTTCCCCAGTGTTTCCAGCCCGGTTGACCTTTAAACGCTCTCAGCTCTCTGTCCTGCTAAACGATCGATTCCATCACGACAACGGACCAGCCTTTTCCTTTATACGCATTGTAGCCTTCCGTTAAACAATAGGCGTAAATATGATCCTGCTCAATCGTATAGCCGCGTGTTTCTCGTCCTGAAAGCAGCAGCTCGACTGCCTTCAGATGGTTCAGCTTCGTGTTTAGCACTTCAGAGCGGTCCTTTGAGGCAATGACATAGCCCTCTGAATTAATGACATAAAGCTTGCTCGTTTCGTCAATCTTGACCCGGTCAATGATGTCATAAATAAATTCCCAGTTGAACCTCGTCGTAAAGACACCAATGATGTTGCCCTGATCATCATGAACAGGACTCGAATAGCTCATCGTATGTCCTTCCACGACATCCGAATAATACATGTCCGTTACATAAACCTGATTGGTGCGAACCGTTTCCTTAAACCATGTACGCTTTGACATATCCTTGCCTACCTGATTCGGGTGCTGTGCCGAGGCAACAATTTTGCCTGACAGATCCACGACAAATAGATCAAAATACACCTCATAAATCTTATGAATATTTTTCAGGAAGGCTTCAGCATTTTGGACAGTTTCTGAAGAGGGCGAGAGCAAGCATTGCTTAATCGCGTCAAACGTTGCCCATGCCTGGACATCACAGTTACGCTCAAATAAATTGCGGTCAATTTTATCGATCGTATCATAAGCAATGTCAACCGTCCGGACGGCAATAATTTCGTTTGCTTTGTTCTGGATGCTGGTAATGATCGCCTCACTTTGTCTGCTCGCCTGCAAGCTTTCCTCGGCAAACTTTTTTATTTCAGTCGCCACGACAGAAAAGCCGCGGCCCGCTTCTCCGGCCCGGGCTGCCTCAATCCCTGAATTCAACGCCAGAATATTTGACTTCGTCGAAATGTCCTGAATTTGTTTCATCACAACCTGCATTTCATCGTTATCTTTTTTTAACTCATTCATCAATACCGAAACATTCAGACTTTTTTCAGCTGTTTCCTCCACTAGTACAACCCCTTTTCTATAATATGACCCATAGGAATTATATCATAGATATTTGCCAGAAAAGCACAACCCGACCGACTCTTTCGTATTTTATTTTTGCAAGTCCTTTTCTTACAATTGACGAAAAAGCTGATACGCTAAGAAAACGGCCATCCCCCACATAAAAAAAGCTGACGCCTGATTCAATCTCCTTATTTTCCGTCCATCTTTATCGTAACGGCCAAGCTTTCGGCCCGCCCCGGCCAGCATGAAAAACCAAAAGAAGGAAACCGCTACGCATGCTCCAGCGAACATCAGCTTGTCGATCCCTTGATACGCGAGGGAACTTGTACCGACTATCCCAACCGTATCTAGGATGGCATGAGGATTAAGTAAGGAGACGGATACAGCAAAAAGGATTTGCTGCTTCGGTGATAACGGGCCGCTCGGCTTCTGCTCGCTAGTAGCCGGGACACTCTTCCATATCGACCAGCCCATATAGAGTAAAAACAAACAGCCAAACGCCAGTAATAATTGACTCATCCACGTAAATTGCAGAACGATCACCGATAGCCCGGCTATCGCCAGCACGATCAAAATCGCGTCACATACCGACGCCGTAATCACGACTGGCAAAGCCGCCCTGAAGCTGTGCTGTGTCACTCCCTGATTGAAAATAAAAATATTTTGAGCCCCCAACGGTAAAATTAATCCAAAAGATAAAAGCAGTCCGTGAATAATTGCTTCTAACATTGTCTCTCCTCCCTTAATAAAGATAGCATAATGGGTGGACAAAAATTTGTCTTCAACCAATTGGTTCGCTGACTGACCAACCAATTTACGGTATACTTTATCTGCAGCATAAATGAAGGAGGGAAGACCATTTGTCAGAAGTCAATTGGAAGCCTGTGAAATCATCCTCAACCCCTTTATATTTGCAAATTGTCAATTACATCAGAAATAAAATTATGAGCGGGGAATGGACGATTGGAACAAAGCTTCCCTCCCAGCGCCAGTTAGCTGCCTGTTTTGAAGTGAATAGAAGCACAGTCATTACCGCCCTACAAGAGCTGATCGCGGAAGGACTGCTTGAAGCAAAAACCGGCAGCAGCACATTTGTAGCCAATAATACGTGGAATGTCCTCGCCACATCATCGCCAAATTGGCCGGAATACGTCCAGGCCGGCATTCATCAGCCAAACAGGTCGCTTATCCAGCAAATCAATAAGGCAGAAGCGGAGCCTGCAACGCTGCGGCTCGGTACCGGAGAACTCGGCTCCGAGCTGATTCCGACTGATGAAATGAAGCAGATGCTGATCTCGAAGCAACACCAGTCGCTTTCCCTCGGCTATGAAGAACCGAAAGGAAATGCCCAATTGAGGGAAACACTATCCAGATATTTGCGCAAAAAGGGAATCCAGGCTTCCCCGTCATCGATTTTAATCGTATCCGGCGGACTTCAGGCACTGCAACTAATTGCCTGGGGTCTTTTACGAAAGGGCTCCGTTATCTTGCACGAAGCGCCGTCTTATCTTAATTCTCTTTCTATGTTTGAATCGGTCGGAATACGGGGAGTCGGCATTCCTCTTGATAGGCACGGATTGCAAATGGAAAGCCTTGTCCGACTGAAGCGCCAGCATGACGCTGCATTGCTTTATACGATCCCTTCTTTCCATAATCCTACAGGGGCGGTCATGTCAGAGGAACGACGCAAACAGCTAACCGAAATAGCCCACCGTGAAACGCTGCCTCTTATCGAGGATGACGTCTACGGCGATCTTTGGTTCGAGGATGCACCTCCGCCACCGTTAAAGGCTGATGACAGGGGTGGTAACGTTCTCTATTTAGGAAGTGTGTCGAAGGCATTAAGCCCGGGCTTGCGGATTGGCTGGCTCGTTGGCCCGGAGCAGGTGATTGACCGGTTAGCCGATATTAAGATGCAGACTGACTACGGCTCAAGCTCGCTCTCGCAGGCCGTCGTCAATCAGTGGATACAGAGCGGAAAATATGATGACCACCTGTCGCAGCTTAGAGTAAGCCTTCTAAAGAGGCGTAATCTTACTCTCGACATCCTGCGGCACTGCTTGTCTGATTGTTGCACGTGGAACATTCCGGCAGGAGGCTTTTATATTTGGCTGCGGTTGCAGAAAAGGTTCTCCGCGCGCAAGTTGTTTCAGCTCGCGCTTCAGAAAGGAATCCTGCTTAATCCGGGATCGGTCTATGATAAAATGGACGACAGCCATATCCGCCTTTCTTACGCCTATCCTTCAGAATCGGAGCTTGTCCAGGGTTTGCAAAGGCTGGCCCAGCTGATCAAAGAGGATTTTTGTCAATAAAGCTTCAAAAAATTTAAAACAATTCGCCACATTCTTGCTCACAATTTCACAAGAACCATGAGATAATAGGAGTATAAACAGCAAACGCTTTCTTTCGTTGTTAATCTTGGCTGTTTAAAGGAGAGGATCGGATGTATAAGCATATTTTAGTCGCAGTCGATGGTTCACAGCAATCAGAGCAAGCCTTGGCAAAGGCGATTCAAGTCGCGGAGTTTCACAAGTCCTCCTTGGTGATCGCCCATATTATTGACCTTCGCAATGTAACCGGAGCGGTCGGCTTCCACGATTCCTGGTTCGTCCGAATTGAAAATGACGCGAAAGAAATGCTGGCGCGCTACAAAGAGCTCGCGGAAGCAAAAGGACTGACCAAAGTTGAAACCGTACTAAAATCAGGCAACCCCCGTTTTTTAATTGCGGAAGAGCTGCCAAAGACTTATCATATTGATCTGCTCGTCACCGCGGCAACCGGCCGCAACAGAGTCGAGCGACTGTTAATCGGCAGCGTCGCAGAAGCCTCCGTCCGTCAGGCCCCTTGTGACGTCATGATTGTGAAGAATGCCGCTTCCGAATAAGCAACCGTCCCTTTAACACAGCAAGAGCTTGAGATCAAAGGTTGGCTTTCCCTTTATCTCAAGCTCCAAACCACTTTCACTGTTTCCAGGTTCAATCCCGTCCGTGCCGCTTACTCGACCAAACTAGTTAACACATGCTCAATAATCTGCTCATTGGCGATTGGTCCGCCATACAGCCAGCTCGTCGTACTGTCGAACTCATACAAATGATCATTTTTCACAGCCGGAATGCTTTGCCATAAAGGCTCCTGCAGCATCTCTCTGCCTTCATCGCCATCACTGTTGACCAAAAACAGGTGATCAACATCCATATTCGCCAATTCCTCCAGCGAAACAGGGTTCCAGTTTCCCGATCCTGTAGCCGACACTTCCTTGACTAAATCAGGAGCTGTCAATCCAAGATCCTCATACAAGACCGCCCCGCTGGAAAGGTCTTCACTTACAATATAAAATTGCTTCGAGACAAGCCAGATCGCCGCTACGGATTCCTCACCAATCGCTTCCTGCAGCGTCTGTTGCGCTTCTTCGGCGACCTCCGTATATTCAGTAAGAATCTGTTCCGCTTCCTCTTCTTTATTTAACACTTTTCCGACTGCCCGCAGCGCCTCGCGCCAGTCATCATTGACCTCATCGCCGAGTACATAAGTCGGGGCGATTTTCTCATACTGACTGTACTTGCCTTCTCCTACCGTGGACTCTGAACCAATAATCAATAAGTCCGGTTCATACTCCAGCACTGTTTCAAACGGTAAATCCCATGGAATCGTTGGTATCCCATCCAAATAATCCTGTAAATAATGCTGGATTCTGCCCTCTCCTACCGTCCACTGCGCGACGGGAGTATACCCAAGTGCGACAAGAGGGTCCTCCAAATAGGAGGCGATGATCCGCTGAGGATTCGCCGGTACTGTCACTTCATGACCCATTCCGTCTGTCAAAGTGAACGCTTCGTCGCCCTGCTCCTCCGCCGGAGTTTCGTCGGCAGGAGCTTCGTCGCTTTGCTCTTCTTCCGGTGCTCCACCTCCGCAAGCGCTCAAAGCCACTATCATAATTAGTAGGAAAACAAAAAGCAATCCGCCTTGCTTCCATTTACTCTGTCTTACATATGTTTTCATCTTCTTTTCTCCTTCGCGGTTAACAAACACCTAATTAAAGTTTATGCTCAATCAAATGATAACAATTCTCATTATCAATTTCAACTGTTTGTTTATTTTATAGGCGAATAAAAAGCCCTGTGAGGAGTTCGGGTCCTCCCAAGGCTGATTTCTATCTAGTTCCATTTCTTGACTCTAGCGTACCCAAATTGGCCCAATTAATCCTTCAGGCTCGATTCCCAGCGCCAGTTTGCTAAGATGGGCATAGCTAACCTGTCGATTTGCAGCAAGGAATTGCTTTAGCTCCTGAATTTTGCTGTCTGCTTTTAATTGTTCAATTTCCCGCTTATAAACAGCAAGTACATAGTCCGCCTGAGCCTGCGGCTGAAATTGCTCAGCTGCATTCTCCTCCATGATTAAGGCTCCCATATATTGATAGCCATATTGGAGCTGCCGGGTTAAATGGATGACATTGAGAAACTTTTGGAAAAGTCCCGGCTTCGCCTGACGGAATCGTTCGATCGCTTCTTTTGCCGTGTGCACTTCCTGATAACTTGATACGGTTAGCATGTTATCTCTCCTTTTTCTAAAATTAATCCCATGGTTTTTTCAACTCAAGGTTCGCGACCAGCTCTTTATTTTGCTGACGCTTCAGCTTGCGAATTCTTTCGCGTTCCTTTCCAGTTTCATAGAGGTATTTTTCTTCCTCTGATTCGGGAATGACGCCCGGCACTTCCTTTGGCCGTTTATTTTCATCCAATGGAACAAAGGTCAAAAAGGCGGTCGCTGCGATTTTACGTTCTGCTGTCTCAAGATCCTCGGCAATCACCTTACAGAAAATTTCCATAGAGGTTTTTCCTGTATAGCTGACAAATGATTCAATACAGACCGAATCACTCTGTCTGATCGGCTGAAGAAAATGGACAGAATCAGTTGAAGCGGTCACGCACTCCTTCACTCTCGAATGCCGGCGGGCAGATAGAGTCGCGCAGGCATCCATCTTTTTCATTAGAACGCCACCGAACAATGTATAATAGTTGTTCAAATCATTAATCAGGACTTGATCGGTTTGAACAACACGGGTTTCTTTCATTTTTTTTGCTTCCATACTCTCACCTGTTTCTATTTCTGCATGCATATTCTTGCTAGAATGTGCTCAGACCCTATTATAGGATAAGAACAGGAAGAAAATACAATGCCGATCCTACATACAACCTATACAGATCTAGTATGAAAGCGCATAGCCGCAACCGTCCATCCGCTTTGAACGTATAAGGGTGAGTAAGGCATTTATTGAAGGTATTGGAGGATATGATGGTAATTAGGAAAAGAGGTTTCTTCTTATTGACGATCATCATTCTATCGTTGCTTGCAGCCGCCTGCGGTACAGCAACTTCCTAAAGCAGAATGGAACTGGACGAGGCTGCTCTTCCTTATCATGAGTTAATCAGCAAAATAAAAGAGGACGGTCACAAAATCGCGATTGTCGACGAATCCGGCCAATATCAACCCCCTTCTACTTTTGAAGAGACGGTGGAATATGTTGACCTGGAACGTCTCGTAACCGGGAATTACCTTGCTGCTCTGATCATGGGGGAGGAACTGGCGAATCTTGAAAATATAGATGTCCTGCAATTAGTAGACAGCGGCACGACCGTTTTCTTCGAAAGGGCATCATTCTCGATAGAAGAGCTGATCAAGTGGATCGAAGATAAGGAAATCCCTGAAGAAATGGGGGAAAGCAGATCAAGAGAGGATGTATTCAGAGACAAGGAAGAAGAAATCCTGATTTATGGCGCCATCCTGGCACCGGAGGACGGTTCTGACAAGATAACCGCATTATATGAGCAGAGCAAATACTCCACGCCAGTTATCTGCATTAAAAAGCTGCTGAAAAAGTGAAAATCGTCCTTTTCAGCAGCTTCACAGGAAGTCCTCTTCTCTGCTTGCTTATAATCCCTTTTGATCAGGCCTGCTTTTCGGCAGCTTTCCTTTTGCAAAATGAATGAATTCCGTCGCGACATGCGATAAATACGCTTCTTTTTTCCAAATCATCGCCAGCCTCCATTCAATCGTCGGGTCCGTAGCCCCAATCGTCTGAATATCCCGTTTCAGCTCCATACATGTACTTTCAGGCAAAAGCGTAATTCCTAAATTATAGGCGACCATTTCTTCGATGAAATCCAATTGCGACGTCTCTGAGATAATGCCCGGCTCAAATCCGGCTTCGTGACACGCCTCAAGCACAAGCCT
Source organism: Halalkalibacter oceani (assembly GCF_023715705.1). Lineage (GTDB taxonomy): Bacteria > Bacillota > Bacilli > Bacillales > Bacillaceae_D > Halalkalibacter > Halalkalibacter oceani_A. The sequence continues at coordinate 44,465 of NZ_JAMBOS010000003.1, read as the reverse complement.
TCTCAGCTCGAATTCACGAGTAAACATAATAAATGACTCATCCTTCAGCTCTGACAGCGCCACCGATTCTCTGCCGACAAGACGATGAGAAGGCGGGACGACGAGCTTCAGCTTGTCCGTTTCAAACATATAGTAATCGAGCATATCATGCTTATCCGGCAGCACAACTACGCCAAAATCGAGCTTATCATTCGTAATCTCTTCTTCGATCTTCTTGGACCCGGCCTCTTCTAATTGAAAGGTAACTTCCGGGTACTCTTTATGAAAGGAAGCAAGCAGCTGCGAAAAGAAAAACGAGTTCACAATCGTCGGCAACCCGATCCGGATCTGCCCCGTCTTGACCGTTTTCATATTATCCAATTCCGCATAGAGCAGCTGGAGTTGCTTATCTATCGACTGCGCATGCTTATTCAAAACATGTCCAGCATCCGTTAAGATCACCTTTTTCCGCGAACGGATAAACAACGGAAGCCCGAGCTCATCCTCCATTGATTTAATAATCCGGCTGAGCGCAGGCTGCGTAATATACAGATTCTCGGCCGCATGCGTAAAGCTTCCCGTGCGCGCCACTTCAAGAAAAAACTGCAAATGCTTCATATCCAATTTAGATCCATCACCTTTTGCTTTTTTAGGAGACGTTGCTCTATCTTTAGTATGCCCAATGTTGATTCAAAAAGATTAGCAAAGCAACTGTACTCACCAAAACATACCCTTTTGGCAATTCCATTGTTACAGTTTACATGACAGTAGAGCGAATCGTCTAATGTATTCGACGCAGGCTAACTGAATTCCATCTGCAAAAAATTGGGGGGAGAGTAATTAAGAAGTCTTCTACGCTAACAAAGCGGTCATAATGACGGTTACCTTTTAAATAAGGAATAACTCTGGGAATATTGAAAATGCCATTCCCAGAGTTATTCCTTTTACTTCGGCTCGATTAATCTACCAGCAAAAGCCGCCTTATAAATCTCTCGTATTTCTTTCTCCCCTAAAGGTAAGGGGCTTCTTGCTAATAACCTCTTTTGTTTCACCCCATCTTCAGTCAAGGCCTCTAGCGCTGATTCTGGCACATTAAAGTCAGATAAAGTTTGTGGAATGCCCACATCACGTACAAGGCGTTCCAATTCCTTTACACATTTGTATGAGGCTTCTTCTTCTGATAGAAAGCCTGCGTTCCCTCCAAGCATATTAAGGATATCTGCCATACGCTTCGTGCAGTTTTTCCGAATATATCCCATTACATAAGGTAGTAGTACAGCATTTGATTCACCGTGAGAAATATGAAACTGACCTCCAAGCGGATACGCTAAAGCATGAACACCAGCAACCCCCGCATTAAAAAAAGCTAATCCAGCTAAAAAGCTACCATGACTCATATCACTCCGCGCTGCCTCATTTTGCCCATCCTCAACCGCTGCCCGTAAAGAGCGGCCGATGAGACGAATTGCTTGTAAAGCTAGCCCATCTGAGACAGGACTCGCATTCACCGACAGGTAAGCCTCTACAGCATGAGTCAAAGCATCAATTCCTGTCGCCGCTGTTACTCTAGCAGGCACGGAGATCGTTAATTGAGGGTCTACAATAGCAACATCAGCCAGCAGAAAATCATGCGTGACAACATCCTTAGTCGTTTCCAATGAAAGAACAGATATGTTAGTCACTTCTGAACCTGTACCTGATGTAGTAGGAATTAAAATTTTTGGTAAACCTTTAACCTGAAGCGCCTTCTCCCCTGTTAAATTTAAATAGTCAGCCACCATACCTTCGTGAGCTGATAAGACCGCCGCCAGCTTCGCCAGGTCCATCGCACTTCCACCGCCAAGGCCAATCACCAACTCAAATTGGTTTTCCCTGGTAAAAGAGACTAGCTTCTCGCCTGTCTCAAGTGGCGGTTCAGCCACCACTTCATTATAGACAGATACTTTATAGCCTTGTTGTTCAAGCGGCGAAATTACTTTTTTGACTATCCCAATTTGTTCAAGCAGAGGGTCAGTTACAACAAGTATCTTCTCTGGAGAAAAACGTTCTACTTCCTTAGGTAATTGCTCAAGTGCGCCCCACCCCGTATAGCTTAACGGGGCAAACACTAATTTTGACACACCCATCTTTTTCCTCCTTGTTTATTCATAGTATCCTTCTGATGATTTGCGAAATTGTTGAAATTGCTTTGCATCATGGCCAAACCAGACTTGAGAATTTGTCTCTTTAGCAATTCGACGAATCTTTTCAACCGCATTGGTATAACCGAGTGAATCATAAATAATTCCTGGCGGTTTAATTGGCGGCCCAAAACTTTCCGCTGTATAAATCGCGTCAGAGGCGAGAATAATGCCTCCAGTTTCCGGCATATCTAAGTGGAGGCCAATCATTCCCCAAGCATGTCCACTACCAAAGTTTAATACCTTTATTCCTTCTGCTAACTGAAGGTTATCCTCATCACGCTTAATCGTTTGCCATTGGAGATTATTTTTGATCCACGCATCAATATCCGCCCAAACGTAGGCTCCTTCCTTCTGATTACGCGCATAGGTTTGCAATGTACCATTCAATTCATCCTCATGAACAATAATTGTCGCATTCGTAAACAACTCTAAACATCCAGCATGGTCAAGGTGAAGGTGAGAAGCCACAACGAATTTAATATCCTCTGGCCGGACATTCAGTTCCTCTAGGCGATTGTGTAGATAACATTCTTCACTCATCTCAATCGGAAACATCCTCTGAGTTGCTTCTCCCCACCTTCCATCCGGTCCCATTGAATTCGGGTTACAGGCTGTGTCAAATAATATCTTTCCTTCCGGGTGATCAATCAAAACGGTGTAGACAGGAAATTCGACGAATTCTGTTGGCGCATTTGGATTATCTACTGTAGCTGGATTATGCATTGCAATCATCCAATTTTTATCCATTTTCATTCTTCCATTGTCCATAACGTACAGCTTCGGATGTGGCTTTATGATATTCATTCAAACTCCTCCTTAAAATGTAGTTTTTACAGTAATAAACTTTAGATCAGTCATTTCTTCAACAGCATACTTTATCCCTTCACGCCCGTAACCGCTTTCTTTCACCCCCCCATAGGGCATATGATCCACTCGGAATGTCGGAATATCGTTAATCACCACACCTCCCGTTTCGAATTTACGGGCAGCATGAAAGGCTTTCGTAATACTTTCAGTATAGATTGCAACATTAAGCCCATACACTGAATCGTTCACCATGTCAATCGCTTCATCGATACCCTTATAGGGAACGATTGAAACTACTGGAGCAAATGCTTCTTGACACGAAACCGCCATATCATTTGTAACATTAAGTAAAACCGTCGGCGCAAAAACTGAGTCCTCACGCGTGCCACCCAATCCAATGGTTGCTCCCTGCTCAACTGCCTCTTTAACCCACGATTCAATACGCTCAGCTTCCTCACTGTTAATCATTGCGCTCACATCGGTAGTTTCATCCAACGGATCACCGACTTTTAATTGTCTGGCCTTTTCAATAAATTGCTGACAAAATTCCTCGTAAATCTCTTCATGCACATAAAGTCTTTGTAAAGAAATACATACCTGTCCGGCAAAGGCAAAAGCTCCTTCCACACATCTCGGTATCACTTTTTCCAACGGTACATCGGGCTCAACAATTAAACCCGAATTAGAGCCCAGCTCCAACGTGACTTTCCGCAGTCCAGCCTTTTCTTTTATTAGTTTTCCAACCGAGGCACTGCCTGTAAAAGTAATTTTTTTCACTCTTTCATCCATTAGTAGAGCATTACTAAGCTCTCTACCACTTCCCGTGATCACGGACAGAGCCCCATCTGGTAGACCTGCTTCCTGAAAAATTTCCGCAATGCGATAAGCGCTGAGAGGCGTTTGACCTGCGGGCTTTAAAACGACCGTATTTCCGGCTGCAAACGCAGGACCAAGTTTGTGTGCAACGAGATTAAATGGAAAGTTAAACGGCGTAATTGCAGCTACAACCCCGAGCGGTTCCCTCCACGTGAACCCGAGCCGATTCTCTCCACCCTCGGCCGCGTCCATTGGGATTGTCTCACCATAAATTCGCTTTGCTTCTTCCCCGGCAAAATAATAAGTCGTGATTGTACGATCTATTTCAGTACGGGCCGTGCGGATCGGTTTACCGGCCTCAAGCGCTAGAAGCTGAGCCAGTTCTTCTTTACGACTCCGTAGAATTCTAGCAACCTCAAATAAAATTTCAGCTTTTTTATAGGCAGGCATATGTTTCATAATGCCAAAGGCTTCCTGCGCCCCGGCAATTGCTTCCTTAACATCCTCTTCATCAGCCATGCTAATATTCGCTATCAACTTCCCATTATATGGGGAATACAGCGGCAATACTCTCTCTTTGATGACAAATTTCCCATTTAGAAATATTCCTTTTGTTTCCATTATCTAATAACCTCCTCTGTCTATTTCTTATTGCAAAATTCATGCCATCTATGAAAACCTTACTATGCCCAGCCTTTTGTATTGCAGATTTTTAAATACGGTGATAAAATTCACCATATCAATAAAAAACAGTAGTGACAGCGCATTCATAAACGGTGATAAAATTCACCATCCTGGTGAATTTTATCCTTCGAAAGTAGGTATTTACATGCAGCATCGGAAGCTGGATGAAGCTTTTTTCAAGAATGTTCTTTCCTCTATCTCTAATGGAATAATTGTTGTTAACTACGAACAAAAGGTCTTATTTATGAATCCCTCTGCTCAAAAGCTGTTATGTGAGGGAAAAGAAGATTACATCGGGCAGAACATAAGAGAATTTATTCCTAATACGGAAATGTACAAAGTACTCGAAACTGGCAAAAGCATTATTGGTGTTAAAATGGAGATTTCCGGAAAGCAATATATGGTTAACCGCACACCTTTATCTCAAGATGGAGAGTTAATCGGCGCCATTGGCGTCATTCAGGAAATATCACAAATTGAGCATTACCGGCGTCTAATAAGGCAAATGGAGCAAATCATTGAGTTTGCAAGTGATGGAATCTACGTTGTCGATCACCATGGAGATACGTTATTTGTTAACTCTGCTTATGAAGAAATTACCGGATTCAAACGAGAAGAGCTTATCGGTAACCATATGGCTGATTTAATGAAGGAGGGCTACTTTGATCAATCTGTTTCCTTACTCGTTTTAGAAGAAAAGAAGCGACTTTCAATTTTACAAAAGATCGGAGGAAAAAAAGACGTTATCGTTACTGGTAATCCGGTCTTAGATGAATTAGGAGACATTCAACTTGTCGTAACAAGCGTAAGGGACATTACCCGGCTGACTGAAATGACAGCTGAATTAAAAAAAGCGAAAAGCTTTTCAGCCTTAAATCAAAATCGGTTTACTTTTTCGATGGAAACCTCAAACGAAGAAGTTGTCTTTCATAGCAGTCAAATGAATGAAGTGATCCACAAAGTAAAGCAGGTGGCTCCCTTTCCTACCAGCATTCTGCTTTCCGGGCCGTCCGGAGTCGGAAAAGAGGTTATCGCCAACTTAATTCATGAGTATAGCGACCGCAAAGATAAGCCTTTTATCAAGATTAATTGCAGCGCAATTCCTGAACAGCTATTAGAGTCCGAATTATTTGGCTATGAAAAAGGAGCATTTACTGGAGCACGTCAAGAAGGTAAAATCGGCTTACTGGAATTGGCTGATCAAGGTACAGTTCTCCTCGATGAATTAGGAGAGCTGCCGTTATCAATTCAAGTGAAATTGCTCCGTGTTTTACAAGAAAAGAAAATTCAAAGAATTGGTAGCAGTCAAGTAAAACAATTAGATATCCGAATCATTTCAGCAACTAATAAAGTTTTAAAAGATTTGGTCCAGCAGGGCAGATTCCGCGAGGATCTTTACTATCGCTTACAAGTTGTAGAAATTGCTATTCCTCCCTTAATCGAGCGACAGCAGGATATCGAAATATTACTCGATCATTTTCTCTCTTACTTTAGCAGAACATATAACGTTCATAAGGAGCTTTCTCCAGAAACAAGACAGCTTTTAAAAGAATACGGATGGCCTGGAAATGTCAGGGAGTTAAAAAATTTAGTAGAAAGTATGATTGTTTCCGTACCCTCGTTGAAGATTGAGCCTGATGATCTTCCACCACATATTAGTATGGGGATGAGTTCACCCGCTTCGCAACCGTTAACATTAAAACAACGTGTTGAGAAATTCGAAAAAAAGTTAATTATAGATGAGCTGAAAAAGCAACCTTCGATAAGAAAAACAGCTGAGCAGCTTGGAATTGATCATTCTACGCTTGTGAAAAAAATGAAAAAGTGGAAACTAAGCTCAAATTGATTGACAAAGAGAGTTCTCCCACTTTTTGTCTATCTACTACTACTTTCTTCAGTTGACACGACATAAGAGTGTCATTAAAAGTAGCTCAAACAAATCCAGGTTTCAAAAAGGACAGTGGTGGTTCCATTCGGCGTAAGAAAATATCCAGCGATTGCTTCACCCTAGTACAGAAAGGAAAATCAACTCTTTGTTGCAAATATGTTCAAAATGATGATAGAGAAGACGTGCCTGTTACGGTTAATATTCTTTCATAGCCACTTCTTCTCTATCTCTTTTGTTATTTTATTTTCGCTTCCAACAATAAACCTTTCGGATCAATTTCTCTGATAAGAGACAACTCTTGTTCAGTAGGTTCTGTTGTCATTGGCACATTTTCTGGAATTATTAATTCAAAACCGGTATTGTCCTGCACTTGCTCAACCGTGACTCCGGGATGAACAGACGCCAAGCGCATTCTCTTTGTGTCCGGGCAAAAGTCGAGAATCGCTAAGTCCGTAAAAACTTTATACGGCCCCTTTCCTCTCAGGCCCTCCGCTTCCCGCTCATCTCCGCCACCGAGAAAGCCAGTTCCAGAGATAAAATCTACCCTTTCGACAAAGGATCTCTTTTCATGCTCCTGGAAGATAAAAACTCTATCCCCGAATGCCATATGGTTCGTTTGTGCAATTGGTCCGACCAGCCGAACTTTGGGGTTGTTATAATCTCCAATTGATACAGTATTTACATTGCCATACATATCTACTTGTGCCCCGGATACAAAGCCGACGTTTATTTTGCCGCGCTGCCAATAGTCTAAGCAATCCATCACTGATATTTGAGCACGGCATGGCCAGGTTAAAAGTTCATGATCCGTGTAGGATTCTGGAATATGACTTAAATCAGGGTCCACAATCGGTCCCAGCATCGGAACAAAGTCAGGAGCGTGAGTCATTTGTGCCAGCCTTGAAGCCACGGTAGGTACTCCAACAGCTAACACAAACGTTCTCCCACCTGTCCCTAGACCAATGAATCCAACTTCTTCATCCTTTAATTCTCTCGCCAGATTAGCTACCAGTAACTCTTCGAGCGTATACCTCGATTGATTAACCATAAAGAATCACCTCAGGCCTTTTAATTTTATTCAAATTCTTTAAACCAATTTTCTCTAAATATTCATAATGGTCCTTGCAACCATAAACATATTGATCAAGATATCGGTTAAAGTCCGTCTCTACTTTCGTTGCGTTATGATATTGTTCTAAATGGGTTAAATCATAGTCATAGCGGCTATCACACGCTGTAGGATGCGCGCCGTATGGTGCCTCTACAACAGCATCGATATAAATACCAGGAACAAAGGTCAAATGAGCATTCTTTTTTACAAAGTCCTCACTTACAATTTGTTCAACGCTGGCGATCACCTTTTTAGCAGATTTTGCAATTAACGCATCCATCTCGTTCTCCATCAGTCTTCTTTGGTCAACGCCGATATTTCCATATTCATCAGCAAAATGTCCATGTATGATGGCCACATCAACATCCGCCGCTTTTACAGCGGCATATTTTTGATTCGTAAATGGACAATTCATTTCTTTTATACGTGGATTCGTCCTGAGAACATCAGAACCTAATGATGCTTTTGTCGGCATAAAATCAAGCCCAAGGCTTCCCGCTCGAAACATATCAATCGCTGTTGTTTCTGAATGTTCAAACACCTTGATACGATTGGTTTCAACAGCATTTCTAAAATGGGTTGCCAAGCCAAACATCGACATGCCCACATAGGATGTTTCTACACTTTCGACATTTCCTGCCCCAACTAAAATATCAACGTCATTGGCATTATTCCAACCCAATAGCTTCAATCCGGCCTTTTTTTGTCGTATTATTTCATAAACAAGAGCCATCGGATGACGACGAAATGTATGGCCGCCTATTGCCAAAGTACTGTTATCTTCTATAAGAGAGACAGCTTGATTCAATGAAACTACTTTACTTTTCTTTTTCAACATTTTATTCATCCTTTCGATCCACCTATACAGGCTGCTTTCCTATTTCTTGCGGACCTGTAAATGTGATTATGCTAAGTTTTTATTCACATATATTCCTTCCTTATCAAGTTCCCTGATAATCGATAGTTCTTCTTCGGTCGGCTCCGTAGTCACTGAGATATCGTCGGAAATGAGTAACTCAAACTCTGTTAACTCTTGCACTTCCTCTGTCGTTACACCTGGATGCACAGCGAGTAACCTCATTTTTTTACTAATCGGCTCAAAATCCAAAATTGCCTTATCCGTAATAACTCGAGAAGGACCGCCCCCTATTAAACCCGCTTGAGCTCGACTATCTCCTCCCGTTAAAAAACCAGGCGTCGTCAAATAAGAGAGATTTCTTTTAAACTTCCTTTTTTGATGGGGCATAATGACCAAAGTTCTTTTAGCATTGCTTGCTATGTCATTTGCTCCGCCGCTTCCAGGAAGCCTTAATTTTGGAGCTGTATAGTTACCACCAATAAAGGTTGAGTTAATATTTCCGTATTGGTCAACCTCGGCAGCTCCTAAAAATCCAACATCAATGTACCCCCCTTGCAACAAAGTAAGAACATAGTTAAGGCTGGTCCTTTTTGTAGCGCCTTTAAGAAGCCTAAAATCACCTACCCCCTTCGCTAAGTGCGAAGGTTTCGGATCAATAATTCCAGATTCAAAAAGCATAAACAGATTTGGGGCATGGGTGGCTTTAGCAACCAGGCAGGCTAACATTGGCAAACCCGTACCAACAAAAACAACTTCCTCATCGTCCAGCTGTTTGGATGCGGCTACAATCATCAATTCCTCAGTTGTATAATTCATATGTTCCTCTCCTTATTACTTTTTTGGTAGTTGATAGCCAAGATAAGGATCGGCCTTTAACCTTTGTATGTTTTCAATTCCAATTTTTTGAAGATACTCCCAATGATCTTTTACGTTAAATACGTACTCATTTAAGTATTGCTGAAAACCTTCTGCCGTTTTACTTAATTCCATAAAATAATCGATATGTTCGTAATCTTCGGAATAATATTTATACATTCCGGTTGGGTGAGCTCCATAAGGAACCTCTACTACATAATCAACTAAGAAAGCCGGTAACGTATTAACTTCTGATAGTTTGCTGATTTCTTCCTCATTAACGATTTCTTCTACTGTGACTATCACTTTTTTTGCTGCTCGAACTTGTTCATCTACTGAAGTGGAATTACCAAGCAGCTGAATATTTCCATTACGATCAGAGCGATTAGCATGAATGACTGCATAATCCGGTTTGACTGCGGCTACAGCAAGAACGATTTCTTCTGTAAATGGACACTTCAATTTATGAGTACGATCGCTATTTTGTGTCTCCGTTTCCAAGTCCGTTCCCAGCATACTTCTGATAGGCAAAAACGGCACATTTGCCGCTCCCGCTGCAAAGCGGCTGATTTGACCATAGTGACTGAAATCTTCTACTTTTATAGAACCGTCTTCTACCTTTCTGCTAAAGTTCTTGCATCTACCGTATCCCTCAAACATAAAATTAGATAGCCAGACGTGGGAAAGCATGTTTGCACCAGCAAGCATGTCAACAGCCCATGCCTCACCAATTCCGATCAAATGTAGATTATTTATTTGTTGGCGAATCATCTCCCTAATAAACGCCAACGGAGTCATGGAATGCCCAAAACCACTAAATGTGATCGTACTGTTTGGCTTTATTACACTTACAGCCTGATCTAATGCTATGAATTTTTCACTTAATCTCTCCATGTTTTCATCCTTTCTATACCTATCTAAAACAGGCACTCCTACTCCTACCTGATTAACCATCCACCATCCACTACAATTATTTCTCCAGTAATAAAGCCCGAGGCCTCGGACGCTAAAAACACAACCACACCGTCAAGATCTTCCGGCTTTCCCCAACGCCCTAAAGGAGTCCTACTTAAAATATACTGGTTAGTCTCCGGATTTTGTCGATAAGGTTTGGTAATATTCGTTTCCATATATCCAGGTGCAATCGCATTCACCCTGATTCCAAACTCCGCCAACTCATTGGCTAGAGACTTTGTGATCGAAGCAACTGCCCCCTTGCTTGCTGAGTAGGAAACCACATTTGTCCCGCCTTGAAAGACTCGTAATGAAGCAATATTTATAATATTTCCCTTTATATTCTTAGCCTTCATAAGCTGCCCCGATTTTTGGCTTAGAAAGAACAGGGCTTTTGAATTCAGTTCTATTACCTCGTCCCATTCCTGTTCTGTAAATTCCAAAACAGAGTTTCGTTGAATTGTTCCTGCATTATTAATTACGATATCAATCCGCTCAAAAGCTTTAACCGCCTGGTTAACAACATGATCAATTTCCTCTTTTTTAGTCAGATCAGCCTTGACACTAACAAACGCTCTTCCTCGTTTTGCAACCTCTGCCTTTGTCTCTTCTAACCCTGCTGCGCTGGAGTGTGCCGTGCCGACTATATCAGCGCCTGCTTCTGCTAAGGCGATGGCCATTTGCTTGCCTAACCCTTTACCGGCACCGGTGACTATCGCTACTTTTCCATCTAATTTAAATTTTTCTAAAGGCATTATTATCCCTCATTTAATGTTTATTAAAATCAGTGCCATCAACAACAATCATCTTTTCCCGCAGAATACGCATTACTTGTACCAGACATCCATTATTTCAATCAATTTATTATATTTTTCTACGAATGGTTGGTATTTGTTGACCTCCTCTCTGTCAGGTTCAACTGTAAATTCAACTGGATTGAGATTGACGACAGCGTCTTCTATCGTCCTGTACCAACCGATATTTATACTCGCTAAAGCAAAAACACCAAAGCTACTGGCTTCAATCTCTTTCGGTATCCGAAATGTGCAGTCGGCTATAGCTGCTCTGGTTTTGATAAACGTCCTGTTTTTTGCTCCTCCGCCGATTGCCGTTATAGAGGATACAGTACCTACTAAAGATTCCATTCTGTCCATTATTCTTCTTGTGTTAAAAGCAATCCCTTCTAAAGTTGCTTTAAAGACCTCTTTAAATTGATGCGAAGGATTTATACCGACAAGGGTCCCTCTCGTTTCAGGGTTCCAATCCGGCACTCTTGCTCCGGTTAAAGAAGAAATGGAAAACAGGCCTGATTCAGCAGATTTTATCTCTTCCCAGCTGCTGCACATTTTTATAAACTCGGCATGCTCATAACCCCAATTGTGGTTCTTCATAAGCCATTCAAGTGATCCGCCTGTCATGCCGGTTGGACCCCCTATACAAAACAAACCAGGTAAAATGTGACTATTCTGCACTAAACCACTTTTGACTACCGCTTTTGTATTAATAGAGTCTACAACACGGAATATAACATCTGTTGTTCCCATCACTTCAATGCTGCAACCAGGATTCACTCCCCCACTTCCTAAAATAGCAAGCGTGCCATCCGGTCCTCCTAAAATTACTTTAGTGTCACCAGCTAAATGTAACCTGGACTGTATCACCTTATTAATTTTGCCTACAATATCGCTACCATAGCCCAGATTCGGTACAACTGATAACGGAAGGTTGAACATTTGTAATAAATCATTATCCCAGTTACCATCTCCAATGGAATATAAACCGGTGTAGCTTGCATGGGACCTGTCCATCATAAAAGTATTGGTCAGTTTAAAATTAATAAAATCTTTTATGCTTAATACGATAACTTCTTCATTCGCCGTTTTCACCGTATTTGCCCAATAAAACACCCCTAATTGTTCGTTCAATTCTCTTCCTATTATTTCATTTATATTGTTCTCGCTTCGTCTTGCTTTTTTTAGTTCATTTTGATCTCCATAAGCCATCCAGCTCCATGCCTTCTCTACTGGTTCACCGTTTTTTTTTACAATCACCCATCCTAAGAAAGCACTTACCCCTATTGCATCAATGCTTACGTTCTTTGTGGCTTGCGTCACCTCTTGCATAAGTGTCAAAATGGCTTCCCACAGCTTATGAATATCAAATCTTTCTTTTAATTGCTGTTTTACCGCTAAAGTATGCTTAACTCCTTCATCTTTTATATAGATAGATGCACGAATCGAGCTTGTTCCTACATCTAAAGCCAATATGCCGCTTTTCTTCATTAATTACACCCCAAAGATCACAATGTGATAGATTCACCTTATCGTAAAGAACCACCATCAGATGATGAAAGCAATCGACGGCTTTAATACCGTCGATTTATAAAAAAATTAAAAAGGCTTCGTCCAAACGCTTACGTCCGGATCAATTTGAACATCAATTAAATATAAATTATTCGCTTTTTTCGCTCTTGCAAATGCAGCTTTCAAGTCTTCCACATTAGAAACTCTTTCTCCGTCACCGTTTAGAGCTTTAGAAACAGCTGCAAAATCCCAATCTACAAAATCGACCCCGATGTGACGCTTACTAGGTCCAAAATCTCTAATTTGTTCCTGTTTGATATTTCCATATGCCCGATCGTTCATACACACGACAATGATGTTTGCATTGGTTCTTTTAGCCGTTTCAAGTTCACCTAATGACATTCCAAGTCCCCCATCCCCTACTAAACAGACAACCTGCCTCTCAGGTTGTTCTAACTTGGCCGCAATAGCAGCCGGGATCGAGAAAGCCATATTTCCAAAACCAACCGGTTTCATATAAGACTGCTCTTTTTTCAGTGGCATAATGTGTGTCCAAATCCCGGGGTTTCCTGCGTCTACTGAAAATATGGCATCATCGTCAGCTACATCAGCTATCGCTTGAACAACAGTTTGAGGGTAAACAGGTGTCGCCACGTTATTATGGAACGGCTTTACATACTCTTCATGCCATGCCTCGTATTTATTGTTGCAGTGTTCTAACCACTCCATCTGCGAAGATGAAGCGGAGTCACTTGCCAATTGCTCCAATAAATAGGTAAAGCAAACTTTTACATCTCCCCATACTCCTACTGTGTTAGGGTAATGTCTACCAAGCATGGATGGATCAATGTCCATTTGATAAATCTTTTCTGGTAATTTCATTGTCCAGCGACCGGTGGAAGGTCCATTCAGGCTGTTTCCAATAGCAAATAATGTATCTGCTTCAGCCAATATTTCAGCGCCTAACATACTGCCGCTCCGGCTCAAAGGCCCGTAAACTTGTTTATGACTCATATCTACCGCTGTAATTCCATTAAACGTTGTAATAATAGGAATTGATAATTTTTCAGCTACTTGTAAAATTTCTTCTCCAGCCCCCGAAATTCTCGCTCCATTTCCGACCCAAAAGACTGGGCGCTCCGCTTTTAATAAAGCCTCTTTAAATTGATTTAAGCTGTCAGGATCTCCTAATATTCTATTTGTTGAACGATGCGGCTTTAAATGTTCATCCCACGAGATAACCTCACTTAGTACATCCCGGGTGAAGTCAACATGAACTGGTCCCGGATTCCCGGAAAGTGCCACATTAAAAGCTTCATTTAATAATGATTCAACATGCTCGGGATGACTAATAAGCACACTCCATTTCACCAAGCTTTCAAACAATGCTTTATGATCAGCATTTTGTGCATCATCATGAAGCATATCTTTACGATTATTGTTAGCTGTAATGACAATGACAGGGCTTGAGTCCTGAAAGGCTCCCCCTACACCCGTAATTAAATTAGTTGCTCCCGGTCCAGTTGTCGCCAGGCAAACACCGGGGATTCCTGAGATTCTGCCTACAGCATCCGCTGCATGAGCGGCACCGTTTTCATGTCGTGTTGCGACAAAGTCAATATCGTCCCGATCATAGATGGCATCCAGAATCGTTAAAGGCTGCCCACCTGGTATCCCGTATACTGTTTTCACTCCTTCTCTTACTAAAAAATCGGTTACAAATTCTGCTACTTTTCCTGTTTTCATTTTATTACTCCTCCTAATAATTTAGATAACACCCTTCGTTTTCAACTCTTCATATTCTTCTTTATGAAACCCCAGTTCTTTAAGGTAAATGTCTTCATTGTGCTGTCCTATTATCGGCACCCCATACCTTATTTCCCCAGGTGATTCAGATAATTTGATTGTTATTCCACTCAGTGCCACTTCCCCGACTTTGGGATGATTGACCTTAACAATCTGCTCTCTTGCTTTTAAATGCTCGTCCTGCATGATATCGCTGATATTCTGAATTGGAGCACAGGGTATTCCTTTTTGGTCCAACAAATTCACTAATTCATCTCGTTCAAAATTCATTGTCCATTCCTGCACAATCGCGTTAACGTCCTCTTTTTGTTTTAAACGCCGCGGAACCGAGTTAAGTTGATCGTTCTTCAACAGATCTTCCCGCCCCATTAATTTACATAGCCTCTCCCATAAATTTTGAGTAGATGCTAATAGATAAACCCAACCATCTTTCGTTTCAAATGCATTGGCCGGTGCTGCATAGCGGTCACCATTCCCAACCCGTTTATGAATTGTTTCGGTTTGATCGTATGTAGGAATCATGGACACAAGCATAGAGACGGCACTCTCATAAAGGGAAACATCGACTGTTTGTCCCTTTCCTGTTTTTTCACGCTCATGTAATGCCGACAAAATTCCAATTGTTGCGTGCATTCCCGTTACATAATCAATTACATATGTTCCTGCTAATAATGGCGGGTCTTCCTCTCGTCCCGTCACGCTCATAATTCCTCCCATGGCCTGGGCAATCGCATCAAACCCGGGACGATGTTTATAAGGTCCTGTTTGTCCAAAACCAGAGCAGCGGGCGAGAATAACTTCAGGATTAATTTCCTGTATTAACTCAGGTGAAAAACCCATTTTCTCTAACGTGCCAGGGCGAAAATTCTCAATAATAACGTCTGCCCATTTAAACAGTTTTGTTAGTACGTTTTTCGCCCCAACCTCCCGAAAATTCAAGGTTATCGCTCTTTTGTTTCGATTTAAGGCGGCAGTATAATGACTATCCCCCTCGATATCATTAAAGAATGGAGGAATGCTTCTCGTTTCTTCCCCCTCGGGCTTTTCAACCTTAATCACTTCAGCTCCCATATCAGCCAGCAGCATACCGCAATATGGACCTGCGACGAACCTGGATAAATCTGCCACCCTTATTCCTTTCAAAGGCCCACTCACTTCACACTCTCCTTTTTTAACCTTCTTGATTTGCAGCAACGTCCAATCTTACTTGTTTATGAAAGTAAATTTGGTAAAAACATTGTAACTTGCGGCAAATATGTAAGAATTAATAACACTAAAACCAGTACCGCTAAGTACGGCCAGGATTCTTTAATGTAATCTTCTACTTTCGTATTAGTAATAGAAGTCGTAACAAACATCATACTTCCAAACGGTGGAGAGAACCCGGCGATCGCTAAGTTTATACACATAACAATTCCAAAATGAACCAAATCAATGTCCATAGCTATAGCGGTAGGTACTAATAATGGTGCGAGTAAAATCATTGCAGCTCCACCATCGAAGAAATATCCAATAACAATTAACATAATATTTACGATCAGCAAAAACATCCAAGGATCGCTAATATTCGCCGTTAAAGCCTCAGAAATCATCATCGGAATTCTTTCCCATGTTAAATAGCTGCCAAATACTTGAGCAGAGGCTAAAATAAACATGATTCCTGCGCTAATGGTCGTTGATTCTAACAAGATGTACTTAATATCTGAAATTTTTAATTCCTTGTAGATAAACTTACCTATGATAAAGGCATATACAATTGAAATAGCACCGGCCTCCGTAGGTGTAAAAATACCAAAACGTAAACCCATAATGATTCCGAGCGGCATCATCAAAGCCCAAATTGATTTTTTAAGCTCACTAAGTAACTCTTTAACTGTTGCTCTCTTTTCTACAACAGGCTTATATTCACGCTTTATTGAAATTCTCCGGGTTAAAATCATTAAACCTGCCATCATCACTAAGCCTGGAATATAGCCTGCATAAAACATTTGCTCAATAGAAACGTTTGCCGCTGTTGCATACAAAATAAGTATGATGCCCGGCGGGATGATCGGTGTAATAACTGATGAAGCGGAGGTTACGACAGTAGAAAACGACTTGCTGTACCCAAGCTTAGTCATTTCTGGAACGATCACTTTTGATTGCATAGCAGCATCAGCATTTGCAGAACCTGAAAGCCCGCCCATCATAGTAGATAACACGATGTTGACATGTCCCATTCCTCCCTTCAAATGCCCGACTAGCGCAATAGCAAGCCTGATAAGACGGGAAGTAATACCCGAGTAATTAAACACAACTCCTGCACAAGTGAAAAAGGGGATGGCCAAATATATAAATGACTCCATTGTAGCTACAAGACGTTGTGTTAAAAATTGAGTTGACATTGCTTCAGCATTAAACAAAAAATATGTTAATGATGAAATAAGCATCGCATAAGCTACCGGGACCTTAATGATAAAGAGAAAGAAAACAACAACCAGCGGGAATATTAACCAAAAGTCCAAAGTACCACCTTCCTTACAAGGATTTAAATCAAATTAACTTTGTTGCTCAATTGGCACTTCCTCAATTGCCTCGCCTTTCATTTCTTTTATAAAAAAACGAATTGAATAATAAGCTAAAATCAGAAATGCCAAGGTAGGTGATAAATAATTATAGAAATATGGTATTCCCAGACTGGGTGTAACACGATTCCACGAGTTAATGGACAGCTCCCAACTAAACCAAAGTAAAACGAGATTGACTACAAATAACAGTAAAAATGTAAACAAAGTGACCGACTTTTTCAGTAGTTCGGGTAATTTATCCACGACAATATCAATTGCAATTAATCCCATCCGCCTATATAGCACACAAACTCCGAAAAACACACTATATATGAAGAACATAAAGCTTAACTCTTCTGTAAACAGTAATGACTTTGATAGCACAGCACGCATGAAAACATTGACGACAACAACCAGGACCATGCATGCAAATGCTGTACAGCTAATATATATTGATGCTTTATCGAAAAAGCGATCAATTGAATGGTTCATAAAAGCACCCTCTTTCAAAAGCACTATAGTGGGCAGGTTAAATCTTAAGATTTAACCTGCAAAGTAAATGCGAAAGGATTAATAACCAAGTGCAGCGCTGATCTCCTCATATAAGCCTGGCGTCCATTCAGGGAACTTTTCCGGCAACTGTTGTGCCGCTTCAATAAATGGCTCCTTATCCACCTCAGTAAAAACGGCACCGGATTCCTCCATGGCTGTGCGCAATTCAGCTTCAATTTCTCCTATTCTTTCTATGAAAATCGGCATATACTCACGCGACACTTCATTAATGGCAGTCTGGGCCTCTTCAGGTAATGAACGATAAACATCTGCGCTCATAATTAAGACTGTTGTTGAAAGAATATGTTCAGTCTCTGCGATATAAGGGGCGACTTCAAACCATGATAGACTCTCAATATAAGATGTTGACATTTCACCACCATCAGCTACTCCTTGCGAAAATGCTTGATAAGCTTCTGTGATCGGAATGTTCGTAGGCTCTCCTCCCAAAACACGCCCAACCTCAGTCCACATTTTTGAAGAGGCAGTTCGTAGGGTCATGCCCTGTACGTCATCACGACTGTTCACCTGCGTAGTAGTGATTAGATTTCGGGGACCAACATAGAAGTTAGCCATAATTTTCATTCCTTCATTTTCAACTTCTGAAAAAAGCTTTTGGCCAACTTCCGAGTCCCATAATGAGGTCCAGTCTTCCGGATCTCTAATAAAATATGGTGCAGTCAATATTCCAAAATCAGCATTATACTCCCCTAGGTATGCAAAATCGCCATCGTTAATAATCGGTTCTCCTTTGGAGGATGCCTCAATCATATCAGCGGTCTTTCCGAGAGACTCACTTGGATACATTTCAAACTTTACTGTCCCGTTCGACCTTTCTTCAACCTCCTTAAAAAATTCTTCATACCATGCATACACTGGATCAGTAGCGGGTCTTGAGCTGTTGTACTTAAGGACTGTTGTATCAGCTGCCTCCTGCCCTGCTTCCTGAGCATTATCTCCCTGTGTAGTATCTTGACTATTTCCACACGCCCCCAACATTAATACCGCTGTTAAAACAATTGAATTAATGAGCATTTTTTTGATGTTCATCGTATTCATCCCCTTTTCGTTGTTTATTAAAAAAATTAATAGCGACGTTTTTTTAAGCTTTTAATAATATTCCTTTTGGGTCTACCTCTTCTCTTAATATTCTTAATTCTTCACTTGTAGGTTCTTTTGTAAATGGCACATTATCGAGATTTCCGATGTCAAATCCGGTGCTTTGAATTACATCATCCTTTGAAACACCTGAATGAATCGATTTTACAAATATGCTTCCATCCTCCTTAAAAGAAAACACGCATTTCGGTGTATATATGTAAGCTGGCCCACCTCCTGTCAATCCAAGCCTTTTTCGACCTTCTCTCCCCCCCGGAAAACCGACTCCGGATATATGATCAACCTTTTCGACAAAGTTTCTTCTTTCATGCTGTGGCATCATAATATATTCTCTACCGAAATGAGCCATATGCTCCGGGAGAAATATCGGCCCTACAAGCTGCACTTTTGGCGATTCAACTTCTCCTATACAAGTGCTGTTTATATTTCCTTCTTTGTCAACTTGAACTCCAGATCCAAAACCAAAGCTTATATCCCCTGCTTTATGTGACCAAGTACCAGGGTATTCTGTCATTTGTGACTCACAGGAAAGCTCCATCATATGATTATCATATTCCGATTCAGGCAATCGATCTAACTTACTCCAATCGGGATTAAAGAGCCATCCGCAGAGTAAAATAGTTAGATTCGGAGCATGAGTGCGCTTTGCCAATTCCATAGCGGCAAGCGGAATACTACTAATATAGATCGTTGCTGAACTGCCTGTGGCAAGACCTGTAAAACCAAGCTCGCCATCATTTATCGTACGAGCGATATCCACGATTAAAAGTTCCTCAATTGTGCAATTCATTCAGCCCCCTCCTTAAATGATTCAATTTGTTTTTTTTCAACTAAATTTAAATACTCATTAAAGTTCCTAGTTCCGTAAATATATTTATCAAGAAACTCTTTGAACGATTCTTTAGTTCGAGATGCCTCTACATATTCGCTTATAAATTTATCGTCCATTTGTGATGCTGATAGTGTTGAGGTGGGATGAGAACCATTTTTCACATGTACCACACAAGTTGTTTTGTAAGAAGGAATTACTGTGAGGTGAGGATTTTCCCGTATTTCCCGATTCTCAACAATCTTTTCAACTGTTACAATCAATGTTTTACAAGCAAAGGCGATCGTTGTATTCGTAGATTGAGGCAGTGAGTGTCTCTCTTGAATTTGAACATTTCCATATTTATCAGCAGCATGAGCATGGATAATCCCTACATCGATCTTAGCAGCCGGAACTGCCCAAAGTGGTCTCCTAGAGACCGGACACTTAAATGGAATTATTTCTGGATTATTATTAGCTACATCATTCCCCCCTAAGCTATTAACTGGCCAAAAATCAAGTCCCTCCCGATCTGCCCGAAAGCGGTCTATTGCCATTAGTTCAGGAAAATATACCGTTTTTAACCCCCCTTGCTCCATTTCTCTTCTAAAATTCCTCGCCAGTCCAAATTTTTCCAATCCAACATAAGATGTTTCCAGCTTGGATAAACTTCCTGCGCCAATCAACATGTCTGCATCTAAAGCATGCGCTGAACCAACTAAAGTCAAATTCCTTTTTCTTTTTCGAATTAACTCCTGCACAAACGCCATCGGCTTTTGGTAAAGTACAAACCCTCCTAATCCGATGCGCATCCCATCATGTATGAGTGCCGATGCTTTTTCCATACTCCATACTTTCTCAGCTCTTTGAATCATTAGTTCACCTCTTAAACATCAAATTTAGTAATAAATGTAATAATAAGCGCTTTCAAAATCATCGTTCAGATCATATCCGTCTAATAACCACCCAAATAGGATTGCTATTATTTCTATTATCGGAATCTTTTTTCTATAATCGAATGTTATAACCTGCATTATCGACTGTCAAGACAATCCATTAAATTCATAATATTCAGATTTATTAGCTGATTCTAATTTACTTTTAAGTGTGTTATCATTACATGTAAACTATTACGATAATTGAAAATTAAGTAAACCCTAGGTTAATAAAATATTCTTTAATAATAATTATCGATTGTCATGTTATTATCATTGGAGAGGTGTAATGATGAAATCTAATAAAGGCTCTTTAGTCGCTGAAAGAACATTAAAGGCCCTCATGCTATTTTCCAAAAACAAATACATTCTTGTTGCTGACGTTGCAAAAGCGTTGGATATTAGCTTAACAGCTGCATATAGAATTATGGATACGTTATATAGCATGGGCTTTGTGAAACGGAATGATAATAAAACTTATTCTTTAAATCCATCTAAAATTATTCAATTATATCAAATGGTCGAACAGGATATCCGCAGTGCCTCGCGCCCTGTTTTAAAAAAATTAGTTGAAGAAATCAAGGAGTCTGTTTATATAACAGTGCTGTACGATGATAAAAGTTATATATATATAGAAAAAGAAGATAACCCTTCTCCATTTTTTAGATGGTCAACGAATTTGGGAGAGATCCTTCCTTTACCAGCTGGAACGGCTGGAAAAACCCATTTAGCTTACTTGATTAAAGACTTAGATGAATCTGAAAAAGGTAGGATTATTTCTGGACTTGAATTGAAGCCATTTACTAAAAATTCTATTACGAATCCTGATGAATTAAAAAAATCACTTAACAAAATTTTGAAGGATGGTTATTGTTTTACAAATAGTGAATATAGTCATGGAGTCGTCGGATTTGCTGTGCCTATTTTTAATTTCGATCAAAGCGAATTAGTCGCCGTATTAGGAATGCATATGTTAGAAGCAAAATACTCTGAAGAGAAATTACAAGAATACGTCACCCCATTAAAAAAGGCTGCCAAGGAAATCAGTGAGAATATATATTAATGGACCTCTCCAACTCATTACTGGTGCATAATTCACGTTCAGAGTACGAAAATAGTTTTATTTACAGCTTTGCATCATAATTTAAGAGAACAATAAAACCACCCGCGCTCTCACGGGTGGTTGCAGGTGACTGCACACTTTATTTTAGTATCCATTTACAGTCAGATGAATACTCCTTTAACTGTATTTCCCTTAAAATGATGCCCACTAGGAGAGGAGAGAAACCGAATCAACAATCCCTAAGCCCGTTCCTGCTCACGCCATAATAAAGTCAGTAAAACGACGAGGGCAGTAATAAAATGCTGCCAGCTAGCCTTTCTGTCTCCCCCATACTGGGTTCAATGCTTTTAATGTCACATCCATATTTTCTTTAACTCTCGTTGTATCAACACCTTTACAATATCCGACCTCCATAATCGGCTTGTGTTCAGTACTTCTACATAAACAATTTTGACAGACGAAAGGTGAGCCAACATCTCCTGTAAGCCCGCCCTGTCAATTTCCCATGCATCTTCATTTAGTTTGGCACCACTTATGCCTTCATCTCTAAAAATGTGTATATCAAGCTAAATCCTTATTCCTCACAATATGCTTTAATTTCATCTTCTTGCTATTTCAAGCTGGATCCATCTTTCGCTTGCCCTTGTGTAGAGACTCGTATATACCCGACAACGTTCAACTTCTCACCCTCCCGTTACGAAAATTTCAATTAACGTAACGCTTAGTCGCTATATTTAATATAAATTTATTGCATGCGGCTTTAGCGATACAACCAACCCCTTTACCAATACAAATTTATTGTGTATCGTAAAAGAACATGAAAAAGAGGCAGGGAACTATCATGCCAATATCAATCAAACTAAAGAAAATCTTGAAAGAACGTGACCTTTCACAACGTGAGTTAGCACGAATGACAGGGCTGCGACCAAATACAATCAGCCATCTTTGCTCAGACAACGTGGACAGGGTTTATTTATCGACATTAGAAACGGTATACAAAGTGTTAGACATCGACATTCAGGAGTTAATCGAGGTGGAGTAGTCCTCACTCTAGTAATCGTTCCATGTACGTCAAAGTTGCGAAAAAATTTATAATGCTATGGGAAAACAAAGGTATAGTATTGGAGAATATAGATGGTGGTAACTGATGGTTTTGTGATTACTTTTAAGAGGTAGAATACATTAATTAGGTTATCCGTTTTATAGGTTTTGTACGTACTAATATAGTTCGTACAACATAATAAAGGACTTGCAAGGGTTACTCATATTCTCTGCATAAAAATTGAACTATTCGTCACTGGGTAGCCCCACAATAAAAAAAACCTTGAAAGGCATTAAGCCAATCAAGGTTAAATTAATTTCACTTAAATCCTACTCTTACTTCACCATCATGAAATATTTCAATAACATATCCTGTAGATGGCGAAAATATCCATGTATCAAAACTTACAGCAGTTACATCATCTATCTCTTTAAGTACTTTATCTAAAGTAGTTTGAATAATAGGTAAAGTCCCTTCGTCCCAAATTACATAAACAACATTACTGTATTCATTCGCGTTTTGGTCTAAAAAGGAGATTATCTCATCAACTGTATTCACTTCAGCATGATTAGACACTTTCTCCCATTCAATACGCCCCCACTTAAACGGAAATGAACTTTCAAAATTACTTAATATTTGCTCTCTATTATTATCAGAAAAGACATGTACATCCTCACCTAGTGCTTCAATACACTCATCAAATAAACTCATCTAAAGTCCCCTTATCTATTCAAATGTTTTAATAAAGATTTAAAGGTGCTTTCGTTACCCTCAAACGGTACAGCGATTTTTCGGGCATTAGCCCCTTTACCATTACGAAAATCCTCAATATTTATATGCGGCCCCTTATTTGGGTCATAATCTAATCTCCATCTTACTTTTCCGTCAGCAGACTGCCTACCAACAACTTGACCATATCCAGCACTTGACTTAAGAGTACCTGTATATGGCTGTGAGTTTGGTCCTAAATCTCCAACTAGGTCTATTGCCTTGTTTCTAGCTTGTTCATATGTTTTGACCTTATCTAATACTTGTTCCCCTTTTCCTATACCCTTATCAACACCACCAATAATCTTCGCCCCACGCGACCCAGCCTTAACCAGACCACCACCGACAATCGCAGCTGCCGCCAACGCTTGTTCCCAGTCTTCGAGCTCCCTACCTGTAATCGGATCTCTGCCGTCGATGGCTTCATATCCAGCCTTCGCATTGCCGGCGAATGGGATGAAACCGACAACGGTTGATGCCAGCTCCTTCCACCAGGGAATTTTTTCTTGTACGGCGTCAGGCCCCTCTGACTGTGATGGAGCTAAGCATGCTTGAACGTGGTTGGTATAGAGATAGGGATTGACCCATCCGTTATATGTAAATGTATAGGTAAAGCGATAAGCAGCGAATTCGTCATCGAACGTCTCGCTCCTTATCATCAGAAGCTCTTGTCTTCGCTCTTCTAGTTGTGATTGTACCATAGTATAGGTGACGTTTTGTTCGAATTGTTTGATGGTTTCTAAGGTGAAGGGGGCGCTCATAAACATTCCTTCAAGTTCCTTTAGGTACTGCCGCATAAGGGTTAGGCTATTGGCAAGTGGTGTAAGGGCAGCTGTCTGCACATGGTCAAATTGCAGAAGTGATTCGATGGTGTCGTCGCGGAACTCTTTTGCTTTTCTTGCTTCATGAAGGACGCGTTCATCGGTAATAGAAGGGAGGAAGACGATATCCCGTACTCGTTCGATCGCTTGATTGGCGTTGTTTGTTAACGCCATCGTCGTTTCTTCTAGTTGGCTAAGCCCTTGTTGGATCTCATTTTCGAGAAAGCTTTGTCTGATCAGGCCATCAGCTGCCGGTTCAAGTGAACGTAAGGCGGTTTTTGTCTGTTCTAAGCTGGTTTGGTAATCACGAAAGAAAAGCTGGCAGAACTGAAGAAAGGGGAGGTGGCACTCGCGGTAAAAGCGGCGAATCGCTTCTCCGCCAGCACCGGCAAACGAATCATCTAAACTGGCAAGGCTGGTGAGTGCTTGTTCTAGTTGTTGAAATTGCTGGATTTGCGCATCAATCTTTTGATCAATACTTGTGATCCCTTCTTCCAATTCATTTACAACTAACAGTTTCACGAATAAGAGTCACCTCAATTATCATTTTGCTTATGACTTTAGTTTAATCGAGATAAAGTTAGCGATAAATGGTTCAATAAGTATAATTTGGAATTTTTTAATTGAGAATATAGTTCAAATGTCTCGTTTTAATCCTGTACCGGCCCGTCAGTGTATTGATCGCAAAGATTTTTTCCCATGCTTCATCCTGAATGTCGGCAGCAGCTTCGAAATTATCCATAATGCCGGCGTTATTGACTAAAATATCAAGCGAGCCGTAACTGTTCACAGCGGTGTCAATCAAAAAATGAGATTTATGTGTCTGCAAGTTTACGTGTTTTTCAACCCGGCTTCTGCTATTTTAGTAGTAACACCTCTGCTTGTGCCCGTCGCGCAAAACATGGGGGATTGACCTGATCCGTTTAGGTTTGATTTTGACAATGATTACCGCAAATCTACCTATCGATCTTAGAGATGGTTACTAAATAGAACCTGACAGTAGGAGGAAACTATCCGTTGCAGCTATCCGTCATTCTTATCGCTCTTTTTGTTTTTCTGTTAGCCGGGGTATCAAAAGGGATCAGTGGGATGGGTCTCCCTCTGGTCGCCACTCCGATTTTAACGGTGATGTTCGACCTGCCGACAGCAATTGCCTTAACCGTCCCGGCGACGGTGGCGACCGACTGCTTTATGCTCGTGAAAACATTTGAGAAGTGGAGCACATTAAAAAAAGCCGCCGTCCTCACCTTAACGGGAATCGGCGGTATGATTATCGGTTCAACCATTTTAGTCATGACCGACTCCAACCTTCTGGCCGGCCTGCTTGGCGTCGTCATTATTTTCTTCGTCATCAGTTCACTGACGTCCTTCCTGCCGCAATTCACCAAACCGCCGCTATGGGTTGATGGCGCCGTTGGTCTTGTCGGCGGTACTCTTCAGGGAGCAGCAGGAGCGAGCGGACCGTTGATCAGCTTATATTTTTTGCAGATGAACGTCAGCCGCTATCAGTTTTTATTTTTGATTAACTGCTATTTTGTCGTTATTGATATCACCCAGCTGATTACGATTAGCTCGCTTGGCTTTTATCAAGGAAACACGCTTTTCCTCTATGCGCTTCTGGCGATCGTTCCGTCATTTCTCGGTCTCGCTCTGGCAATGAAAATCCAGAAATTTATCACCGATAGCGTCTTCAAATATTCCGTGCTGTCATTAGTCGGGATTAGCGGCGTGCTGCTTCTTTATAAAGCCCTCTTTTCATGAGGCTGCTGAAAAAGTACGATTTTAACTTTTTCAGCAGCTTTTTCGTAATGAGCGTAGCCGTTGCCTGATTTTGAAAGTCTTGCTACGATTGGATTTCTCGAAGCAAGGCGCGCAACGCGCGGAGCCATTACTCTTCTTCGAGTTACGAAAAAGGAAGCTTTTCAGTGGTCTTCTTTTCATAGGCGTCTGATTGCAAAAACAGCCTCCCGCTTCCGGGAGAGCCGGCTTTTTTCACGATCAGGATTGCGTCGACTCTCCACCGTCAACATGAAGAACCTGACCGGTGACGTGGCGCGAATCGTCCGAAGCCAGATAGACAAATGTCGGCGCCACTTCAAACGGATGGGCCATCCGATTAAAAAGATTCCCGCCGTGGAGCGCATTTTCATCAGAAGAAAAGCTGGCCGGAATAAGAGGAGTCCAGATCCGGCCGGGAGCGATCGCATTGACGCGGATTTTCCGCTTGGCAACGTTTCTCGCCAGCGCGCGGGTCCAGCCAACAATCGCTGCCTTTGTCGCCGAATAGTCCATTAATAGCGGCTCCCCTTCATAGGCCACAACGGAGGCCGTCCCAATGATCGAACTGCCGGCTTCCAAATACGGCATCGCTGCCCGTGTCGTATAAAAATGTGAATAAACATTAAGTTTAAACGTTTCATCAAACTGTTCATCAGTAATTTCCGTTATGTCATTTTGCTGGAACTGAATGCCAACATGGTTGCACAGTACATCCAACCGGCCAAATGTGTTGATCGTTTCATAAACGATATGTTCACACTGCTCCTTTTCCCTCAAGTCGCCCGGCAGTACTAAACATCTTTGCCCAAGCTCTTCGACCCGGTCTTTTGTCCGGTTCGCATCTTCATGTTCATCTAAGTACGAAATTGCTACGTCCGCGCCTTCCTTCGCAAAGGCAATTGCCGCCGCAGCACCCATACCGCTGTCTCCTCCGGTAATGAGAGCTGTTTTGCCAGTTAATTTCCCACTGCCGTGATAATGCGGATTTTCAATAATCGGTCTTGGAACCATCAAGCTCTCAAGGCCCGGGTGCCGGAGCTGTCTTTGCTCAGGCTGAGCCATAGGGACTTCTTCCGTCTTTGTGATTGTTCCGTAAATCGGGTATTGAGGATACGGGTCATTCTTCTTGTTTTCCTCAAACCACTGCTGATACGCTCTGATTCTTTCAAGCTCTTCATTCGTTGGCTGATTGCGCTCATCTTTATTTTTCATAACGTCTCCCTCCCAGATAACATATGCTATGTCTAGGCATTTGCTTATGTGAAGAATGCTACTAAAAAAGGTCGGGAGGAATGACATTTGAATATTGAATTTTTTCCAGAAGCGACAAGGCTTTTGCAAAATGAGGAAGAAAAGGTGACAATGGACTATATGACATACAGCTGGGATCTGCCAACGATCGCTGTGCGACCGCCTTATTACAGCAACCCTGTTTACAAGCCTTATTACCCGGCATTATAGGCAGGACAGTCAGAGGCCTGGTCAGAAGGTTGTTTCATTACCTTTTGTCCGGCCTCTAAGCAATGAGCGGAACCGCCTTGGTCTGTAAGCGGTTTTGTCTCAGGGCCCTGACTCTCTTTTTCACCCGCTGCTCCCGGCAAATGGTCTACACTTGATCTTCCTGTCTGCCATTCGTTATAGTGACAATACCGGCTTTAATAAAAGAAATAGACATCAACATGCAATTCTTGAAGGAGAGAAACAATGACAATCTTAATTATTTTTGCCGCTATCGTTTGCGTGGCAGCCCTTGTCATTACATTATCACTGACAAAAACGGAGGACTCGAATTATAGCAGCCAACGCAGTATTGGCAATCAATTAATTATTTATCTCGGTCTCATTCCAGCTATCGTAATTGTGTTAGTTCTCGGTTGGTTCTTTCTATTTTAAAACAAGAAACATGCCTGATTTTGCAAGCCTTGCTACGAGTGAGTGTCTCGAAGCAAGGCGGCAACGCGCGGAGCCATTACTCTTCGTTTTTCAGTGGCCTCGCTAATGCTAACAAGTTTTGTCTCATCCTTATCATAAAAAAGGACTTGTCCCAGGGGAACAAGTCCGAAACAGCGATACAATGCCGCTGCCTTCCTCTCTTCAAACGATCAGCTGTGAACCAGTTCTTTCTCGATTAAGCCAAGCGTCTGCGCTGTTGAAGTATGAATGTCGCGGAGAAGCTCCGGATTTTCCGCGAGCGACACTCCATAAGAAGGAATCATTTCTTTGATTTTCGGCTCCCACTGGGCCAAATGCTGCGGGAAGCATTTGTTGATCACTTCAAGCATGACATGAACAGCTGTGGAAGCCCCCGGTGACGCCCCTAATAAAGCGGCAATCGTACCGTCAGCGCCAGTAATCACTTCGGTACCGAACTGAAGAGTGCCTTTCCCGGCTTCCGTATCTTTAATCACCTGTACGCGCTGGCCCGCTACGACTAAATCCCAATCCTCATCTTTCGCGTTCGGAATAAACTCGCGCAATTCTTCCATCCGCTTCTCTTTTGAGAGCATCACCTGTTCGATCAGGTATTTAGTCAAGGAGAGATTTTTCGCGCCTGCCGCCAGCATCGTCACAAGATTGTTCGGTTTTACCGAAGTAAGTAAATCAAGCATTGAGCCCGTTTTCAAAAACTTCGGCGAGAATCCGGCAAACGGACCAAACAGCAATGATTTCTGTCCATCGATAAAGCGGGTATCCAGATGCGGAACCGACATTGGCGGCGCTCCAACCTTCGCCTTGCCGTAGACCTTTGCGTTGTGCTGATCGATCACTTCGGGATTATGACAGACCATGAATATACCGCTTACCGGGAATCCACCAATATGTTTTCCTTCAGGGATACCGGATTTTTGCAGCAAATGCAAACTGCCGCCCCCACCGCCGATGAAAACGAACTTTGCCGTATGCCGCTCCACTGTTCCGGTCTCGACGTTCCGTACATGTAATTCCCACGAACCGTCCGCTGTACGATTCAAATCATCTACACTGTGCTTATAGCGGATTTCGACATCCTGACTTGCCAAATGGTCGAACAGCATCCGGGTTAACGCACCGAAATTGACATCGGTTCCAGAATCGATTTTCGTTGCAGCCATCGGTATATCCGTTCCCCGATCCTCCATAATAAGCGGAATCCATTCCTTTAATTTTTCTGGATCCTCAGAAAATTCCATCCCCTGAAAAAGCGGGTTATTTGTGAGCGCTTCAAACCGTTTCTTTAAAAATGTCACATTTTGCTCCCCTTGGACCATACTCATATGGGGCAATGGCATAATAAAGTCCTGCGGATTCCGGATCAGCTGGCGGTTGACCAGATATGACCAGAACTGCATCGAAAGTTGAAATTGCTCATTCACTTTAATTGCTTTGCTAATATCGATCGATCCGTCCGGCTTTTCCACTGTGTAGTTTAGCTCGCATAGTGCCGCATGCCCTGTCCCGGCATTATTCCATTCATTGGAGCTCTCCTCACCTGCCTTTTCGAGCTTCTCAAACACAGTAATTTCCCACTCTGGTACCAGCTCCTTCAAAAGTGTCCCCAGCGTCGCACTCATGATTCCAGCACCAATTAAGATGACATCTGTTTTTGTTTCTCCGTTGCTCATGTTTACCATCCCTATACTCTAAAATTTGCAGGAAGGATGTATACGCTCCTGCCTAGGTGTCACACCAAGCAAGGCGCGACCTATCACAAAACTATTCTCACTTATACCTTATCATCATGCATCACAATTATCTATAGATGAATCAATCTACCTCACCTAATAATTATAAGCTATTTTAGGCTAGTAAAAAAGTGGCTTCGTTCAGTCCGATTGATTTCGTTCATCCTTTCACATAGATTGTACAACTCCATCTCCTAATTTTGCTCAAATGAAAAAGGAGTGTATCAAAAGGGTGATGCTCCCTTTCATACACTCCCTGAAACATTATTCTTCAAGACCGGGCAAACTTTGAGTTACGCCGAAATTTCCTGCTTTTGGCTCGCAATTTGATAAAAACTGTAAAGTAAGCCAGCAAAGATTTCGTCCCATGACAAAGTTAAGGCAAAAGCGCGCGATTTTTCCGAGAAGGAACGGCGCAGGCTTTTTTGCTCTAAAAGAAGGGTCGTATAGTGGGCAAACGACTTTGTGTCTTTCGCTTCGCATAAAAAACCGTTCACTCCGTGGGAAACAAGATGCTGCACTCCTCCTGCCCTGGCGCCGATGACCGGCAACCCTGAAGATTGGGCTTCCAGGACGACATTGCCAAATGTTTCAGTCGGGGATGGAAAAAGAAAAAGATCAGACGACGCATACACTTCGGATAAAGCTTCCCCTTCTAAGAAACCGGTCCAAGTAATTTGCGGGTGAGCTTTGGCTGACAACGACTGAAATAACGGACCGTCGCCGACAAGCAGCAGATGCGTTTGCTTTTTAATATGAGCTGGCAGAGCGTGAAATGTCTCCAGGACGATATGGACATCTTTTTCCGGAGCGACACGCCCGACATAGAGCAGAATGTTCTTTTCTTTGATCCGGTATTTTTTTCTGACGTGATTCGATTTCTTTACCGGTGAAAAGAACTGGTGGTTCACTCCCCGGCCCCAGATGTCAATTGAAGGGTGAAAATCGCGGTCGATCAGTTTTTGTTTTGTGCTCTCTGACGGAACATACACACGGTCGAACGAGTGATGAAACCAATGTAAGTATTTCCAAATCCATTTTTTGAACAGGGTGGCATGATAATAGGCTAAGTAATCATCGAAGTGAGTGTGATAGGAAGCGACCATCGGAATATGATGCTTTTTGCCATAATGAAGGCCAAAGAGCCCAAGATTAAACGGAGTTGCGACGTGAATCAATGTCGGCTTGAATTCATCGAGCGCCTGCCGGATGTAGAGCGGATTCGGCAGTGCCAGGCGACAGTCCGGATAAAATAAAAACGGGATGCTCATAAACCGCTCAATATGAGGAACCTTCGGCACAGGTGTGCGGCTTTCCGGGACGAACAGACGGTATTCGATTCCTTTCGTGTCAAGATAGTTCGTGTAGCGCTTCAACGTCCGGGCGACCCCGTTCACTTCCGGCGCGTATGTGTCAGAAAAAATCGCGATTCTCATCTTATGACTCCCCCTATCTATATTTCCTGCCTCTCTCATTGCTTCAACAGCTGACTCGGCTGCTGCTTATTGACCGCCGGCCGGCCAATGGAGTAATACTCGATCCCCGCCTTTTCAGCCTCTGCCAGCGGGTAGCAATTCCGGCCGTCGATCACGACAGCTTCTTTCATCAGCCCTTTATAGCTGGCAAGCGGAAATGCTTTAATTTCCTCCCACTCCGTAACAATGACGGCGACCTCGGCCCCGGACAGCGCTTCGTCGATGCTGCCGGCAAATGCTACTTGTTCAAGAACGCGGTTCCCACCAGGCTGATCGACGACTGGGTCATACACGATCAGCGACGCTCCCGCCGCCTGTAATTCCTGCAAAATGACAAGCGAGACAGCTTCACGAAGATCATCTGTATTCGGTTTGAAGCTCAATCCCAATAAGGCGATCCGCAGCCCTCGTAATGATGAAAACCGTTTTTTCAACCTCTCGACAACGACGTAAGGCTGGCGCTCGTTGACGCTTCTGGCAGCGTCGAGCAACCGCAAATCAGACTGAGCCGTTTCCGCCATATGAAGAAGTGCTCTTGTATCCTTCGGAAAACAGGAACCGCCGTAGCCAAGTCCCGCCTGTAAAAATTGCGCGCCGATCCGCCGGTCCAAGCCGATGCCATGCGCGACAGCGTCGACATTTGCTCCAAGCCTTTCACATAGATTCGCAATTTCATTGATATAGCTGATCTTCGTCGCCAGAAAAGCGTTCGCTGCATATTTGATCAGCTCGGCACTGCGAGGATCGGTATGAAAAATCGGCGTACCAAACGGCTTGTGCAGCATCGCCACCGTTTCAGCAGCCCGCTCATCTTCCGCGCCAATGACGATCCGGTCGCCATGATAAATATCATAAATCGCTGAACCCTCCCGTAAAAACTCCGGATTGGAGACGAGGTCGAATGGACAGCTTGTATGCTCGGTGATCAGGGCGCGAACACGTTCATTCGTTCCGACAGGTACAGTGCTTTTAATAACAATGACCGTATATTCTTCAATTGCTTTCGCGACGTCAACTACGGCCTGCTCCATATAGCTCACATCCACTGCGCCATCCGCCTTTGAGGGCGTTCCGACCGCTACATAAATCACATCTCTCAAGCGATACGCTTCATCGCCATCAGTCGTAAACGTCAGTCGGCCGTTTGCGAGATTATGAACAAGAAGCTGCTGAAGACCTGGCTCATAAAATGGCACCTCGCCCCGTTTCAGCATCTCGATTTTCGTACTGTCAACGTCGATACAAATGACTTCATGACCAATTTCAGCAAAGGTGACGCCGGTGACTAAACCGACATACCCAGTCCCAACAACGGTAATTTGCATAAGGACCTCCTCCCTTCATCGCCTCTATGCGATTGTGACGTTCATCAATTCCTCCATGTAGGCTCTTAACTCTTGACTGATCTCCTTCCGCTCCAGGGCAAAGTCCAGCGTTGCTTTCAGAAAGCCGAGCTTATCGCCAATGTCATAGCGTTTTCCCTGGAAGTGATACGCAAGCACATGATGAGATTGATTCAGTTGTTTCAAAGCGTCAGTTAACTGGATTTCGCCTCCTGCACCAGGTGTGATCGTGTGTAGAAGTGGGAAGATGTCGGGTAAGAGGATGTAACGTCCCATAAGTGCATAGTTCGATGGCGCGTGGTGGAAAGAAGGTTTTTCAACAAGGTCTGATACGCCGATCACTCCTTGTTCGATTTCCAAACCTGCCGGTGCGACGATTCCGTATCTCGATACTTCTTCGTCACGGACAGGCTGAACGCCGACAACAGGAGATTGATAGCGCTCATAAATCGTCATTAGTTGCTTCGTACAAGGGATAGCCGAACGGACAATATCATCCCCGAGCAGTACAGCAAACGGCTCATCGCCAATAAATGACTGGCAGCACGCAATCGCATGACCAAGTCCTAACGGCTCTTTTTGACGGATATAATGAATGTTGGCCAGGCTCGAAATGGTTTTCACTTCTTCAAGCTGCCGCCATTTTTCCTTGCCGGCGAGCACGCTCTCTAATTCGTAGGAGCTGTCAAAGTGATCCTCAATCGCTCTTTTGCCGCGTCCACTGACAATAATAATATCCTCGATGCCGGACTCAGCAGCTTCCTCGACAATATATTGAATCGTAGGCTTATCGACGATCGGCAGCATTTCCTTCGGATGGGCTTTCGTAGCAGGTAAAAACCGGGTCCCCAATCCCCCCGCAGGGATGATCGCTTTTCGCACTTTCACCTCATTACCCCCATTCCATACGTCTGATAGGTTTTAGTGTAACAGGTGAATATTAAGGGACTGTACAGCTTTTTTAAAGATCCAGGCCCCGCTTTTTACCCGACTTTTACGAAAACTTTAGACTAAATTGGTTCTACATGTATACCTTACTATATCCGTCACAACATCAAGCGGCTTTTCAATCGAAAGCAGATGACCTGTGTGCTTGTAAGTAATCAGCTCCGCTTCAGGCAGTTCCTTCACAAGGCGTCTGCCAACCGCCACAGGGACGACCTTATCCTCTTCGCCCCACAAAAGCAAGGTCGGTTTTCTAATGTCGCGCAGCTGTTCCGTCGTCAGGTCACCCTCACGATGGCGCGCCAGCCGGACGAGTGATTTATAGAAGTTTCTTTCCTTAAGCGGTCGGCCGAACTCCTCAACCATATCGGCGGTAATTAGTGCTTTGTTATATAGCACATTTTCCAAATAGTCCTTTACTTCCTTCCGTCCGACATACCACTGAACGAAAGCAGGAAAAAAGGGCATATATGAACTGTACATCAGGGATTTCTTTACTTTTTTCAAATAGCCGGAACTATTTAGCAGCACCAATTTATCGACTTGATCCGGAACTAATTTCGCCGTATACAAGGCGATCTGCCCGCCCATCGAATGACCGACAATAATGACCCGCTCTAGGCCGAAATATTTCAGGCACTTCGCTACAAGTTGCGCATAATTTTGAAACGAATAGGTAAATGAGGTTGATTTGTCACTCCGGCCAAACCCCGGAAGGTCAATTGCGAAAATCGAAAAATGCTCCTTAAGCAGAGGAATCAAACGGTGAAACGTATAGGTGGAAGAGGCAAAGCCGTGAATCAAAAACATCGCCGGCTTGCCCTGATCAATGCAATACTCACAATAAACGCGAAGACGGTCTATGACCAAATATGTACGTTTTAGTTGGTTTTCCACCATTTTCCTCATCTCCGCCCAGTCATTTATAAGGATAGTATGTACGCAGAAGAAGAGATCATGCGTCATCAAGGGGAGCCTTGGACTTGCATTTGTTAGTTATTTTATATTTAGAACATATCAAAGAAAAACGCTTATAACTTCCTATTCAACCCTCTATTTCTTCTTACTTAAAGCGTATTACCCCCTTTCTTTTTTAATAGTTGGAGTGTATGGGGGGATGTATAGGGTGTGGTATAATTTAACCAGATAACCAACGTGATAATTCTAAAATGAAATAGAAAGTAGGTGGTCTGTTGTTTTACGAAAAGCTCCTAACCATTTCAGAAGCTGCCAAAGTTCTAGGGATTTCAACTAGTACATTGAGACGACTAGAACGAGATAACGGGATAGTGGACGGATACGGATTGAAAGTAATATACACACCCGGAGGTCAAAGAAGGTATCTGTTAGATGAAGTTCAACAATTATACACCAATCAGGGATTTTCTGGAAAAGTCGGCTTCGGTAAAAAAGCGGCGCTATTAATTAGAGACTTTACAATCGCTTTTTTCGAACCTCATTCGTTATTCTCTATTCAAGTGGAAGATCAAGCATCTATGGCGATAAAGCTTATTGAGGCAGCTAAGGAAAGTAATATTCCTGTTGTTTTTAGTAAGACAATCTATAATCCAGAGATTGAATCATCTAGGTTATGGTGCAAAAAGTTCCCTTCTTTAGAAATTCTAAAAGAGGACAGTCACTGGATTAGCACGCTTCCTGAATTACAGGATTATGAATTTGATTTGGTTGATAAAACACCATATATTACAAGTTTTCATACATCACCGGTATTAAATTTCCTAAAAGAAAAAGAAATAGATACGTTAATTTTAGCAGGAGTTACAACGAGCGGCAGCATTCGGGCAACCGCTGTAGAAGGTCTTCAAAGGGGTTATAAGGTTATTATAGCAAAGGAAGCTGTTGGCGACCGGAGCAATTCATTGCACACGTCTACTTTAATTGATCTTAATGCCAGATATGCAGATGTATTAAGTGTTAATAAAATCCTTACTTATCAAAAGTCAGTTAAGAATCAACAATAAAATGGATAACCTTACATTTCATTGAAGCCTTTACAACCACCATGAAATCATTTAAGGAAAAAAATAAAAGTAGCACATTATTTCGAATTTTCACATGATTAAAGGTGAAATTCAGAATAAAATAATGTGCTACATGATAAACAATTAATCCGTTTTAGTTCTCTCTTTCCCTACTCGATATGTTTATTGACAAACCCTAGAATACTTTGTACCACCTTATCGGGTGCATCCTTATAAATCATGTGACCAACCCCTTTAACACGTTCTGCTTCTAGATAAGTGTTAAGGCTACTAATTAATTCCAGCTCCTTCTCTCGGATCGTATCCCCAAATTCGGCTGCCAGTAACAACATAGGAACGGTTACATTTTTTAAATGGGCATGAAATGGCTCATATAGTAGAGATTGGTATGACTCTATAATAGCTTCCCTGGAATTATTTCGATATTCTTCAGCTCTCTGCAATACTTGTTGTTCCGTCCAATTTTCAGGAAAGTATGTCCTGAATAAATCCAGCTTACCTTCGTCCACTGCTTTCTTTTGTGTTAAAAACATTTCCTCTAGTGGATTAGGATATACATCTCGTTGACCAGGACCATTTATTGGCGGGTCAATTAATACTAAGCCTGAAACTAAAGTAGAATAATGACTGGCAAAAGCAACTCCTATTCTGGCTCCCATGGAATGACCTATAATTACAGGTTTATGAGGATTATCTATAAGATAATTGATCACATACAATAAATCCTCAGCATAATCACTAAGTTTATATCCACTCGTCGGCCACGAAGATTGTCCACGCCCGCGTACATCCAAAGCTAAGCAGTAATATTCATCAGGAATTTTTCTTAACACTTCCGCAAAGGAGTATGAGTAACTGGTGATTCCCGGTATAAAAACTAAAGGGATGCCTTTTTTATCTCCCTTCGTTATCATATGCAAGTCCACATCCATCCCTTTAATAAAAACATCCTCAAACTCCGGATTTTCTAAGAATATATTCATGTAATACCTCCTATGGAATGTTATAAATATATAGGGAACAATCCCCGACAACTAGTTATAGAAGTCGGGGGCAATCATGAGCAAGAATAAGTAGGAGAGAGAACATATACATGGTATTCGCTTTTTACACTGCCATGGCAAGGATACTATAACGTGTTTGCTTTACTTCCTTGTATCGATACCATATCCTTAATAATTTCCTCTGTTTTTTTAACGTCCGCATATTTTTGTTTCATATCAAATAATGATTGTTCATGGGTCTTTTGTGCCCGATCGCCTACAGCATCCTCCGCAACTATTGGGGTAAACCCGTATTGCAGAGCATCAACAACTGTTGCCCTTACACAGCCACTCGTTGTGGCCCCTGTTACAATGATCGTATCGATTCTTTTTTTAATTAGTTTTGAAACTAAATCTGTACCGAAAAAAGAAGATGCATATTTCTTTACTATTAAACTATCTCCTTTTTGAAAGTCTAAAGATGGATCCACCTTCACTGCCTCTGTTCCTGACCGTAATGTTTTTAACCCTTCCATTTTATTCACCCAAATACCTGCATCAGCTACATCTTCTTCGTCATATGAAATAGTAGTAAAATAGATAGGAAGTCCACTTGTTCTAGCTACTTTAATCAGTTCGTTGGTTTTTTCAATCTGCTTCGTTAGATCAGAGCCCATTGGCATGTCGGCACGTGTAAACCCCACTATCAAATCTACAACGACCAATGCCACTTCTTCTCCAATTCCAAGCTGTTTACCGAAACCTCTTTCTTTAAACAGATTCTCATCGTCATAAGGCATCAACATAATCTATATCTCCTTTATCACACGAATGTTTACATCTACATCTCTTTATTCTGAAAAATTACTTATCTAATACCCCTGAAAGTAATTTCCCGGCATTAGGTACAACTGGTTCCAATTTTAATTGAGTTAATATTTTATAAACTGTCGCTGTTGCTGCTGAGAGAACTGGTATGCCTAAACGGTTTTCCACTTCCTGAATAGATGGAAGGGATGGCATTTGGACACAAGCCGATAGCACTACAGCATCAGCATTTTTAATGTTAAGCTTTTCCGCGTGTTCAATGAGATTCTTAGGGTCTAATCGACCAACCTCTAAATTATCCGCGACCTCTAAGCTTATGGAATCTACCACTTCTATTCCACTGGCATGTAAGTATTCAATAACTTGGTTCGTTAAACTTTTCATATATGGCGTAATGATGGCCACTCTTTTTGCCCCGATTTTTTCAATTCCTTCTATTAATGCACCCGCACTACTTACAATTGGGGCTTTTTCGGCATTCTCTTCTACAACCTTACTTAACCGCTCTTCTGAAACATGATGGTAGCCTGCACCTTGGCACATAATCGCTACAAGGCATGCATAGGCAAGAACATCACACCTAGCGTCCGACAATTCTAATGCACAGCGGTCACTATCCACATCCATTTTTTTTAATTCTTCCGGGTTTACATGCATCATCCGCATCCTGGCTGAATGAAACGTAAATGTTTCAGGCTTCATTTTCATTCGTTCTTGTAACATCGCTGGAATTTCGGTTTCCATTGTTGTATTTGAACTCGGAACAATAAGACCTACTCGATACCTTTTATTCATGTTATCTCCTCCAAAGTTACGCTGATCTTCCCTGACTACCCCGCTAAATATAGTCTTTTGCTAGTAATATTCATATAAAATGCGCTAAAACATCCAAAACTTTCCGTTCCTTTGTAAGATTTATATTTTTCAAACTATTAAAGGGGCACCAATAGCTTTTACCATTTGCCGGATACCCCTTCCATTCCTATAATTATTTACATTACGAGCTAAAGGGAGTTGTACAATCAAAGGCACGCTAATACTGTTTTCATTTTATTCACCGTGAAGTTCAGATCTGATCCCTTTCTGCTTCACGAGGTTGCTATAGAGTTAATGGGTTTCATTTCTTCAATGACGACATCTCCGTCTTTTACGATTAGCTTTCCATCAAGATATAACGTGCAATTTTTCATTGGCAAATCAAGATGGCATGGTGTGTCATTATCTCCCCCTAATTCAGAATTAGGACCTAAGGAGAATAAGACATTTCCGTAAAACGCTCTTCCATCCATTCCAAAAACCTGATCATCTAATGCCAGACTATGCCATTTCGCCCTTTCATTAAGTCCCCACCCAATATGCGATACAGCGTAAGCTCGTGGATCATTAAAACTTTCTATATAATCTTTCATTAACATCGCATCAAATCCGCCTTCAATAGTTGTTACAAAGCCGTCTTTGATCGTAAGAGTTACCGGGTCCTGAAAATATCGGTTAAAAGGAAAGAAAATATCTCCTTTATCTAAGACTACAACCCCGTTTACACCACGATCATTAGAAGTTGCCGCAGCAAAACAACTCGGTAAATGATCCCATCTGCCGGGCTCATCTGCAAAAGCATATTCTGTTAAGATCGGATATTGCCCAAGCTCGTACACAACATCAGTTCCAGCTTTATTTGTGAATCTTAATTCCTTCGCATTTTTCAATAATTCTGTTGCATGGAGTACTCTATCCTTATCACTTTCCTGAGGGAACATTCTTTTAATTACATCAAAC
Source organism: Halalkalibacter oceani (assembly GCF_023715705.1). Lineage (GTDB taxonomy): Bacteria > Bacillota > Bacilli > Bacillales > Bacillaceae_D > Halalkalibacter > Halalkalibacter oceani_A. Next base: position 5,772 of record NZ_JAMBOS010000003.1, on the reverse strand, counting down.
GGTTCTACAACCATTAAAATTCTTACGCCGGAATTTTGAAGTTCTAGCTGTTCCTTGGAGAATAATAGGAGAACGAGATCAATCACCAGATCTGCCTTTTTTAAACATTCCACCGCCACCCGGTTATCAGTCAAAGGGGTTACCCCAAACGATCCTGATATCCCGGCTTTAACAGGAGGCAATTTTAATTCAAAGGCATTTGCCCCAAGTTCACTCGCAGCAGTCAAAAAAGCCTGAGCGTAATCTTGTCGAATGTCTCCAGAAGTTAGGACCGCCATAGTTTCAGTCGGCTTTAATTTACATAATTCAAGCTCCTTTTTAAACAGACTCACCATCTCTTCAAATTCTACTGTCATAACAAACACCTCTCCTTTTTACTTTTTATATGTGAAGATGTATTTCCTACTTTGACGTTACAAAGCATTACTAAGTAGCCATTATTTATGTTTAAATTAGACAGATGTCTTAGATGGATCAAAACGCTGACGGCAAGTTGTTGCATCATATTCATAAACCCATTCAGAACTAATGCCTACAGCATTAGGATTTTCCTTCTGCCTTTCTTGAATCGCTTGATTTCGCTTGTATTGTTCTTCAGGCGACTCCAAGTGATACGTACGCCCTCTTTCACGAGATTGTAATTGTACGTTTCGAGTTCGACTCCGACGCTCCCCTTCATATGCCTCCAATGCCAAACAGATATCCCCTTCAAAATGGTCCAAAGCTTCAGACAGCACATAAGCATCCTCTATCGCCATAGCTGCACCTTGAGATAGATATGGAAGCATTGGATGGGCCGCATCACCTAGTAGGGTCGCGTGTCCTTTCGACCATCGCTCCATAGGATCACGATCATATAACCCCCATTTAAATACTTGTAAATTATCTGTTCTTTCAAAAAGACGAATTAAGTCAGAATGCCAACCTTCATATGCTTTCAATAATTCACTTGTGGAGCTTGGTTCTGTCCACGACTCCTTAACCCATTCATCTGTCTCTTTACACGCAACAATATTTACGGCGTTACCACCTTTTACATAGTAAGTCACGACGTGTGCTTTAGGACCAAACCAGAAAGAAGCAGCTGGCTCCACAAAAGGCAACGGATGCTGATCGACTGGAACGAGTGCGCGCCAACACATGTCCCCCGTAAATTTTGGATCATCCTTGCCCCACAGCGCTTCCCTTACAACAGAGCGTATTCCATCTGCCCCAATAATAAGATCAGCTTCGAATTCATCTCCATTATCAAATATTGCTACTGCTTTATCTTCTTTGAGCTTTACATCAACACATTTAACATTAAAAGTTATATTACTTTCCGGTAATCTTTTTGTTAATATCGCGTGTAAATCCGCCCGATGCAAATGATAATACTCGGCACCGAAAATTTTATTAAATGTATCCTTTATCGGTGTCCGAAATAATTCATCTCCCGAGTCCCAGCTACGCCCTACCATCGCTTCAGGTAAAAAGCCAACCTTTTGGATTTCATCTTCTAATCCAAGCGCATTCAATATCTTTACAGCATTAGGTGTCATTTGTATTCCAGCTCCGACTTCGCCAAACATTGGCGCCTGTTCAAACAAATGAAAGGAAATGCCGCGCTGTCTCAGTGATTCTGCCAAAGCTACTCCGCCAATACCTCCGCCGATAATGCCAACAACTAAAGATTTTTCCATCTTTTTAATCACCTCAATTATTATTTTTGTGAGCAAGCTCATTAACTGGCTCATGCAGCTTGAGCACTAGAAATTCAGGAAGACTGATTATTCTGAATTACAGGTATTGGTTGGGGGCTTCAGGGCCAACATTTAGATACGTATGTCATTCCCCCTTCGCAACGATAATAGAATCGAAATCTTCCTAAGTTTATCAAACTTATCAAACTTACCATTTTAGTATAAAACAAGAAACCCTAATCGTCAATTTTCTTTGAAAATTTAAACTCTGGAACGGCTTAAATTTATCCATTCATAATGTTTGGTAATAATAGAACCACATCAGGGAAAATGACAAGGAGAACCGTAAAAATAAGCATCGTAACTAACATAGGGATGACCCCTCGGAATATGGTAGGAATGGGTATATCACGCGCTACCCCATTTATGATAAAAACATTTATTCCTAACGGAGGGGTAATTAAGCCCATATTTATGACCATAACAATAATGACGCCAAACCAAATGCCATTAAAGCCCAGTTCCATAACTAAAGGATAAATAATTGGTAATGTCAGAACCAATATGGCAATTCCCTCCATAAACAATCCAAGGATGAATAGTACAAAAAGAATCCCAAATAGAATGACATATGGTGATACCTCTAATGACGTAATCGTTTGAGTAATCCCTGTTGGTATTCTCGACTTTGCAAGAAATTGTGCAAATAAGTTTGCTCCTATTAAAATAAGAAAAATCATTGCCGTTAAGCGAACGCTTTCCCCTAATGACTCAACAAAATTCTTCCAATTCATTCTCTTGGTCATAATCGAAACCACCAGTGCCCCTAGTGCACCAACCCCACCTGCCTCAGTTGGAGTGAAGATGCCCAAATAAATTCCACCAATACTCAGTAAAAAAATAAGAAGGAAAGGCCATATCGTAGACAGAGACTTAAATCTTTCTTTGAATGGCATCACATCCGCATTGACAGGTGCTAATGATGGGTTGCGACGGATTTGGATATAAATGGTTACCATAAACATGAAGGCCATGATGATGCCAGGTAACAATCCAGCAATCAATAAAGGGCCAATTGGTTCATGGGTCAGCACGCCATACAGGATTAAAATAACACTTGGAGGGATAAGAAAGCCTAACGTCCCTCCTACCGCTACTGTTGCCGAAGACAACTGGGGGTGATACTTATACTGACTCATTTCAGGAATCGCAATCCTCGCTAAGGTGGCTGTCGTGGCACTGGAAGATCCGGAGATAGAGGAAAAAATAGCAGCTGCTCCGATCGTGGCCATACCTAAACCACCCCGAAAGTGGCCAACCCAACTATCAACCGCTTTAAACAGTTCTTTAGCTAAGCCACTAAAGGACAAAAATAATCCCATTAAGATAAACATAGGCATAACACTCAAACTATGGCTACTGGCCGTTCCAAATCCACTTATCCCAAGTTGTGCGTTCGCGACTGATAGATTTGAAATGGCGATATATCCTAAAAAACCTACTAACAGCAAAGACATTCCAACTGGTACTCTAAGCAAGAGCAGCACAAAAAGCAGGATTATACATAACAAACCGATCAATTCAGGACTCATGATTCTTACTCACCACCCTTTGTACAGCTTTTACGAAATCCAATAAAATCGCTAAAGCAAATAAGGAGATACCTATACCACCTATATTAATAAATAGATAGACAGGTATGCCTAATTCACCTGTTACATTGGCACTGCTTCGCTCTGCATAGATAAACGTTTGTTGAGTCATTAAAATAAGCATAATTAAAATAACGAAATAGGTAATTACATCAACAAAGGCTTGAATTTTTGGCGGGAATCTATCAACAAGAACCCCTATTGATATATGTCCTTTTTTTATTTGCGTATAGCCTAAGCTTAAAAAGACGATCAGAGACAAAAGGATACCCGTTAACTCATAAGTACCTGTAACAGGGCGTATAAAATAACGCCCTGTTACATCACTAAATGTCAAAATCATTAAGCAGAATACTAAAAAAGAGGCTATATAAAACGAAACTTTATTGATTGTTGCAATAATTCTTTCCAAATAAGTGATCATATTGGTCAAAAGTAATCACTCCTTTCAATTGATGGTAGTTATCGACGATTATGGATTACGAAGTTCAATGGCAGCATCATAGATTTCTTGGCCTGGCAGTCCCTTACTTTCTGTTTCATCAATCCATTCTTGAACCATTGGCTTTAAGGCTTCTTCCCATTCTGTTTTCTCCTCATTAGACAGCTCTATAATCTCTACTCCATCTTCTTCTGCTTTTTCCCAGCCGTTTTGACCATCTTGATCATAGACTTGGCCGGCTTTAATAGCCATTTGTTCACCAATCATACTTTCAATGATTTCTTGGTCTTCTGCTGAAAGCCGTTCCCACGTATCAGGGTTAAATACCCCGTAAAAACTTTGCGTCCAAAAATCTCCCTTAGTAATATATTTGGTTACATCTGATAATTGGAAGTTTACGATTACCGATGCCGGTGCCAGAGCACCATCAATGACTCCTCGCTGCATGCCCTCATAGACATCTCCCATCGGAATATTAACAGGTGTGGCTCCCACCAGTTCTAATAATCGATTGCCCGCCGGGGATGGGGTTCTAATTCGAAGCCCTTTTAAATCTTCCGGAGTTCTTACTGGCTTGTCCGAAGTAAAAATTTGATAGGTATCTGTTTTAAAAAGCCAGCCAATCTTAGTCCCTTCATGCTCCTCTGCAATACCAGGGAACTGTTCGTGCAAATTCCACAATATACGTGAGGCGTCTTCCGCCGAATTTCCCATGAATGGTAAATCAGCTATGCTAGTCAATTGGAACTGTCCAGGTGAATAACCGTGATTACTCAGCACAAAATCGGCAACACCAGTAACAGCCATATCATATTGAGCATCTGCAGCACCTAACGCATTAGATGGATAATAATTTGCAGTGACCCGCCCTTCCGTCTTTTCTTCAATCTCGTTAAAGAAAGGTTCCAATACATCAGTTACTTGACCATGGCCAGCAGTTAAGTATGTAGAAACTGACAATTCGACTTCTTCACCTGTAGTTTGCGAGCCTGTAGTACTACCTGAAGTTGCAGATCCATCACCACAGGCAGCTACAACCACAATCAAAAAACTAATGACTAAGGAATAAAATAAGCACTTCCATTTTCTATTCATAAATTCAATCACTCCTCTTAAAAATTAATTTACCTACCCACAAGCAGCTCTGTTTAAAATAAAATGCGAATCTTTTACTCATCACCCCTAGTATTTCGAATATTCAGTCACCTGATTTTGGAAATCAACAAAACAAAACTTATCAAACATATCAAAACCAATCTTTCTTATCTTCAATATATATTATTTTCATTTCTATTGTCAATAACAGAATTCCGAAATTTGATATAATTCAAACTATTGTGAGGAAACCTGTCATTTTTACATGGAAGTGATGCGAATTTCCTTTATACTTAATTGGTAAACCTAGTTACAGCGTTTCGATTCTATCACCTCAGCTATCTAATTCATTAAAGTTCGTAAAGAAATATGACAAGGAAAGATCAATTGCTTACACTTTTGTACGTTCATCTTTTGTAAGATCGAAACGGTTAAAGCTTGAATTTTTTTTATTAAAATGAATAATTTCTAAGCTTATAAATTTATTGAATTTCCATATGAGATCTGAAAATTGAAGAGGGAGAAAGAATCACGATTACCCAAGTTAGGTAGACATTACCTGCCAACCCTGTAGATATAGTGGAGTTTCGCTTAAAGGTAAATTTGGAACACTTAATGGAATTTTTGAAGTTTACAGCTTGGGAAGCTGTGGAAGAGCTGCCGCACAACACAAACGGCGAGGAAACAAGAAAGCGTGTCCTTCAAATTTATAATGCCGATATGAAGTCCAAACAAGATATGGGCTGGTACCGAAAGAACTCGATCTCGCCCTGATTACCGAGCACTGAAAGACTTGAAAGGCTTTTAAAAGCCCTAAGATTCTTAACAGAGGAGAACCCTAACATTCTGAATTCGCTTACACCTATGAGAATGGAAAATATTCCTCCCACAAAAGGTTGAC
>NZ_JAMBOS010000039.1 GCF_023715705.1 Halalkalibacter oceani | reverse complement strand
ACCAATAATACTTTTTGGATTCACTATTTATATGGTTGTGGATCACTTCTGTCATAAGTGGATCAATATCTTGTCCGGAGTGGGTCATAAAGATGGCAGAGGTGGGGCTAACCTATGTCCTTCTTCAACAATATTTAATTTTCATATAGGACTTTAAAAAGTACATCGGATTGGAGGGAAAGTCGTGGATATTTATTTTTCGCCTGAATTAAATAAACAAGATGCACAAGTATTAAATATCGTGAATCGAGACGGTGAAGCGGTTGGATATCTTTCATATATTGTTGATGAAAAAAAAGTTTATGTGTATGGTCACTTAGAAAATGAAGGGGTCTATGAAGATTTCAAAGACTTAGTTAAGCCATACATTAACGGAATAACCAAGTTAAAAGAAGGTGCGGAAGTTTATCATTTCTTATCGGTTGGCGGGAAAAAAGTAGAACTTTCTGAAGAGAAAAAAAATTAATACACGGAAAAAGTTCTTGACCTAGTGATTTTGTACATTGGTGAGCACTGTTTTGAAAAAGGACATTGTTGTAGTGAAATGAAATATGCTGAATTGTATTTCTACTTATTTAATTATTTATATCAAGATCATCGCGAGGATGGATATTAAACATTTATTTTAAATGCTTATTCTAGAGGGATTTATTGATTAATTCACTAATACAGGTACTATCCAAAAAAATGGATAGTACCTGTATTAGTTTTATATAATCATTGACAGTACTAGTTATTCTACTAACACGTCACCTGTTTTTAAAAGGCTTTGCAATTTCCTGCAATTTGTTTCATTTCGTTTAAAAATGATTAAATTTATTATTTGGTTCTCTAAAGTTTTATCATTTTATTAGTTGTTTTTATTATATCGAAATAGTAAAGCCGGGATCAGAGTTTCATAGTTTCAAAATCGGAATTTCTATAAGAGTTCATCTGAAACTTTGATATAACAACACAAAAGTGAAATGAAGATTGATAAAAAGACTGAATTTTTGAATGCGTTTTCATTAATATAAAAAAAAACGATTAGAAATTCTATTTTCAAATAACATGTAATAAAATATTACACATTTTGAGACAACTCAAAATATTCGAATTATTATAAAGGCAGAAAAGGAGGTAATACATACCAAATAAAAAAAACAAAACGTATTTTTAAAAAAGAGGGGTGGATTTAATTGAAAAAAGCGCTGTTGTTTATGTTATTACTTTTGGCATTAACTCTAACTACTGCATGTTCCTCTGAAGGGGTTGAAGGCAGTGGAGGTGGCGGAATATTAATTATTGGTATTGAATCAGAAGCTGATGTATTAGATCCACACCGAGCAGGTGGATGGGTAACATTCCGTATCAACAGACAAATTCATGAGTCGCTAGTAACTGGAGATTTGTCAGAACCAAATCAAATGTATCCTCCACTAAAGCCAGGCTTAGCAGAATCATGGGATATTTCAGAGGATGGTTTAACATACACATTCCATTTAAGAGAAGGTGTTAAATTCCACGATGGAACTGAATTTAATGCAGAAGCAGTTGAATTCAACGTTCGTCGAGCATGGGACCCAGACTTTGAATACTATGATGCAAATAGTGCGGGGAACTTAAGTTTAGTTTATGAAAGAGTGAAAGATATTCGTGTTGAAGATGAATATACATTCGTATTTGAATTTGATGAGCCATTTTCAGCATTCCTAAGCTTGTTAACACAAGGTGGAATGGGTTCAACAGGAATATTAAGTCCAACAGCACTAATGAAAACTGGGAATGATCAATATGCTGAAAATCCCGTTGGTACTGGGCCATTTAAGTTCGCAGCTCGTGAAAGAGGGCAAAGAATTGAACTTGTTCGTAATGAAGATTATTGGGGTGAAAAACCTCATATTGATGGAGTTATTTTCAGACCAATTCCTGATGGTTCTGCTCGTGTATTAGCGTTAGAGTCTGGTGAGGTAGATATTATCGCGGTTCCAACACCAGACAGTGTTGAACGTTTAGTAGATAGTGGGTTTAAACTTGAACAATCTGCACCACCACATTCATGGTATTTGAACTTTAATTTTGACCATCCTGCCATTTCAGATTTAAGAGTTAGACAGGCAATTATTATGGCAATTGATAGAGAAGGGATGGCGAATGATTTATTAAGAGGAACTGCAACTCCTTCAACAAGTGCACAAACACCTGCAAATTCAGCATTTGACCCAGACTTTGTTGATTATGAGTATAATCCTGAAAAGGCAAAAGAATTATTAGAAGAAGCTGGTTATGGTGATGGTTTTGAGGTTAAGTTTCAAACGTCTATCGATGGTTCAGGACAGCTTATTCCAGTGCCAATGGCTGAATGGATACAAGCAGACTTAGCTAAAGTGGGTATCGATGTTATTTTGGACACTTATGAATGGATTACGTATTTAGGGTTTTGGACAACAATGGATCCAGACGTAGGATTTAACCAAATGTCATGGGGCATGTCTACACCATATTTCATTTCAATCATCGGGAGTGAAAACGGTATAGGGAATGCAGGTAATTACTACAGTGAAGAATTTGATGAACTTGTTCATAAGGCAATTACAGAACTTGATCCAGATGTGGCGGATGAATACTGGAAACAAGCGAATCAAATTTTAGCAGAAGATGCTGCATTTGCTCCAATTGTTAATGATACTGCACCTTATGTAATGGCTGATTATGTTGAAGGCTTTATCGCTCCAAATGAAGAGTGGTATGACCTAATCGATGTAACCATCAACTAAAAACAGATGTAGGTTGCTACCATACTAGCAACCTACATTCTATCAAGATAGGAGGCTTTGCATGTTTATCTATTTATTAAAAAGAATATTATCCATCATTCCTATCCTATTAGGTGTTTCATTCTTAGTATTTTTAATGGTCTACTTAATTCCAGGTGACCCTGCTAGAATTATCCTCGGTCAAGCGGCGACAGAAAGCGCGATTCTTGAATTAAGAGCTGAACTTGGTTTAGATCAACCATTTTTCGTCCAATATGGAATCTGGCTACTCAGTGTCCTGCAAGGAGATTTAGGCACTTCAATCGCGATGAGAATTCCAGTTGCAGACTTTTTACTTCCAAAGTTACTTAACACATTGATTTTAACAGCAGGAGCATTACTTATTTGTCTTGTTGGTGGTGTCCTAATTGGTCTACTAGCTGCGTTAAAAAAGTACACTTTTTTTGATCGCTTTATTATGTTTTTAGCTCAGTTTGGTGCTAATACTCCCGTTTTTTGGTTAGCAATTGTGATCATGTGGTTCTTCTCAATTAAGTTAGGTTGGTTACCTTCATCAGGAATGTATAGCATGAGAACTGGACCAAGTTTCAGTGGTTTATTGCAACATCTAATTTTACCAGCATTTGCAACAGCGACGGTATCTCTAGCAGTTATTGCTAGGTTAACACGTAGTAGCATTATAGAAGTGTTAAACACGGATTATATTAAAACATTCCGTGCCAATGGGATCCCAGAATCTAAAATTATCAGCAAACATGTGTTCAGAAATATTCTTTCTCCACTATTAAACATGTCTGGATTACAAATTGGGTATTTATTGGGTGGAGCACTATTCGTAGAAGTTGTTTTCTCTTGGCCTGGAATAGGAAGTCAATTATACACTTCTATTAATGCTCAAGATATCCCAATGATACAAGCTGGTGTATTATTTATTGCCATTAGCTTCGTGCTACTGAACTTAATAAATGACCTTATCGTAACGTCATTAAATCCAAGACTGAAGAGCTAGGGGGGAATAAAGATGGCAAAAAACTTAGCTATTGATAAAGGAAATTTGACTAAAAAGCAAATTTCATTAGGAAGTAATGCTTTTAAACAATCAATCCGAGTGTTCAAAAAAGATAAGCTGGCGATGACAGGAGCTATTATCATCGCTATCACAATCCTTGTTTCAATTCTTGCACCCGTTATTGCCCCTTATGATCCAAATGTAACAGATGGTTTCAAACGATTAATGGGCATCGGAACTCCAGGCCATATTTTAGGGTTAGATGACCAAGGCAGAGATATACTAAGCCGGCTCATTTGGGGAGGTAGACTGTCATTAGTCTCAGCTATAGTTCCTATTTTGGTCATGTTTGCAGTGAGCTTAACTTTAGGGTTAGTTGCGGGTTATTTCCAGCGACTTGGTGAAGTCATTATGAGGTTATTAGATATTTTGTTTGCCTTCCCAATGGTTTTATTAGCTGTAGCAATCGCGGCGATTGTTGGCTCGGGAATGACTGCGATTATGCTTTCAATCTGTCTTGTTTTACTCCCTTACATGACAAGGGTCGTTTACACATCGACTGTAGCAGAAAAAACAAAAGAGTATGTTGAGGCGGCAAAATCCTTAGGGGCTAATAAATTTGAGATTTTGTTTAAAGAGATTTTACCTAATGTCGTCTCTGACTTAATTGTTTATGCTACGACATTAACAGGTGTAATGATCGTTTTTGCCGCAGGATTAAGCTTCCTTGGCTTGGGTATTCAACCACCTCATGCGGATTGGGGGAGAATGACAGCAGGGGGATTATCGGTACTTACACAAGGCGCTCCTCATGTAGCGACAATCCCAGGACTTGTCATTTTAATTATAGCAACAGCCTTTAACTGGTTAGGGGACGGTCTGCGAGATGCTTTAGATCCATATAAACGTACACAATAAAGAGAGGGAGAGCTGATTATGACTTTACTTGAAATTAATAATTTAGAAGTCCAATTCTCTACTCCAAATGGCTTAGTTAGGGCAGTGAATGGTGTAGATATAACGATTCGAGCTGGTGAAATTATGGCTCTTGTTGGAGAGTCAGGTTCAGGAAAGAGTATTACTGGCCTTTCAATATTAGGACTTATTCCAAAACCAAATGGAAAGATCGTAAATGGTTCAATTAATTTTGAAGATATTAATCTAGTGGAGAGAACGGAAAAAGAGTATCGTAAAATTAGAGGTAATGATATTGCAATGATTTTCCAGAACCCTTTGACAGCGATGGATCCTTCTTTTACAGTAGGAAATCAAATGTTGGAAATTATTCAATATAGACAGGGTCTTTCTAAAAAAGCTGCCATTGAAGAGGCAAAGAATTTACTAGATTTGGTCGGGATTCATGATCCAGATCGAGTGTTAAACTCCTACCCACATGCTTTAAGTGGAGGAATGAGACAAAGGGCAATGATTGCAATGGCATTAAGTTGTAAGCCTAAATTATTAATTGCAGATGAACCAACCACTGCACTAGATGCTACCATTCAAATGCAAATACTAGCCTTGTTAAAAAAGATTAACAAAGAATTAAACACTAGTATTTTATTTATCACCCATGATTTTGGTGTTGTAGCCAACCTTTGTGATTATGTAGCAGTTATGTATGCTGGACGCATTGTTGAATATGGTGAAACACAAGAAATTCTCTCGAAACCAAAACATCCTTATACAAAAGGTTTAATGAATGCGATGCCTGAGACGTCTTTAGACATTCTTGAAAAAAGTTCAAAATGGAAGAAAAAACGACTCCAACAGATCGGTGGGTCACCACCTGATTTATTGAATCTTCCAAATGGTTGTAGTTTTTACAGTCGATGTAATGAGGCAACAAGTGAGTGTCAAAATAAATTTCCTAAAGTAAGCATTAAAGAGAATGGTCATTTAGTGCGATGCTTTAATGAGGAGGAAGCTTATGCAGAACTTATTAGAAGTTAAAGGGTTGGAAAAGGAATTCTCATTAGGAAATGGTTTCTTTAAGAAAAGCTCTAAGACATTTAAAGCAGTAAATGGAATTGACTTAACGATCAAAAAAGGCGAAATCATTGGTTTAATTGGAGAGTCTGGTTCAGGTAAATCGACGATTGGAAGAATGGTTTTAAGATTAATAGAACCTTCTTCAGGCAAGATTATTTATGATGGGAAAGACTTAACCAATCTTTCACATAAGGAAATGAAAGAATATTATCGTAAAATGCAAATTATCTTTCAGGATAGTGCTTCCTCATTTAATCCAAGAAAAACGATTGGCGAGCAAATCGTAAATCCAATGTTAAGATTAGGAGTTGCTAATACTAAAAAGGAGGCTGAGGAGGAAGTATTAAGATTACTAGTAAAAGTTGGTCTAAAAGAAGAGCATTTTATTAGGTATCCACATGAGTTCTCGGGTGGTCAAAGACAAAGAATTGGTATTGCGAGAGCACTTGCATTAAAACCTGAATTTTTAGTTTTAGATGAACCAACTTCAGCACTAGATGTATCAATTCAAGCTCAAATTCTGAATCTATTACTTGACCTCCAAGAAGAATTTAATTTGACTTACTTATTTATCGGACACAATTTAAGTATTATAAAATTTTTCTGTGATCGTGTAGCTGTCTTGTATAAGGGGAGGTTAGTTGAGCTAGCAGATAGTGACACATTATATAAAACTCCTTACCATCCAGTTTCAAGAATGTTATTAGATTCAGTGTTATCGTTAGACAAGAAACCGTTATTGGATAATGTGAATGAAAACACAGGGAAGGGAGGAGGATGTGTATTCTCGGAAAAATGTGGATATGCAATAGACGTTTGTTATGGGGCACATCCAGAAGTTGTACACCTTGATGGTGGTCATCAGTATGCATGTTATAACCCACCTATAGAAGAGGGAGTTGAATTCCAAGATGAACCACAAAGAAAACTTAGTTAATATTGCTTGCATACAGATGGAGCCAGTATTTGGGGATATTCCAGGAAATACGAGAAAATCAATTGAACTTATCAATCAAGCAAGTAATAAAGGGGCAAACATCATTGTCCTGCCTGAGCTATGTAATTCTGGTTATGTGTTTAATAGTCGAATAGAAGCATTATCACTAGCAGAAGAAATTCCGTCAGGCCCTACTGTTCAGTCTTGGATTCGGGTTGCGAAAGAAAATGATGTCTATATTGTCGCAGGGATTAATGAAAAAGAAGGTGATAAGCTTTACAACTCAGCAGTTCTAATTGGACCTGAAGGCTATATAGGGACCTATAGGAAAAATCACCTCTGGAATGAAGAAAAATATTATTTTGAGGAGGGTAACTTAGGGTTTCCTGTGTTTGAAACAAAATATGGGAAGCTTGGTATTTTGGTATGCTATGACATTTGGTTTCCTGAAGCATTTCGAGTTTATGCGAAACATGGTGTTGATTTAGTCTGTGTTGCAACGAATTGGGTACCAATGGCTTATCAACCAAAAGAAGAGAAAAGAATGGCCGTTCATATCGCTCAAGCCAATGCACATATGAACAGTGTTTTTGTAGCCTGTGCAGACCGAGTTGGTGTGGAACGGGGGCAACCCTTCATAGGTAGCAGCGTTATCGTCGATTCTGATGGTTGGTGTGTCACTGGTCCTGCAAGTTATGATGAAGAAGAGTTGTTATTGGCTACTTGTGATTTATCAAAAGCAAGAAGAGGGAAACAGAAAACAAAATTAAATTCTATTATGGATGATCGAAGAGAAGAAATCTATCAAGTCGAACAAAAAATCCATTAATTAAGGAGAGTAAGCTATGGAAGATGAATTATTTCGCATGAGTATATCTGAATTAGCTCCCTTAGTGAAAAACAAAACGATCTCACCTGTTGAGTTAACCGAATCCGTTCTAAGCCAAGCCAAAAAGTATAATCCACAAATTAATGCCTACGTTGACATCACCGAAGAAAATGCATTAGCAGCAGCGAAGCACGCTGAAGAGGAAATTAGTCAAGGAGGATACCGAGGGAAATTACACGGTATCCCTCTGGCCCTCAAAGACATTCTTTATTTTAAGGGTGAAAAAACATCAATTGGTTCGAAAATCCATCAAAATTTTCGTTCAACTGATGATGCCACAGTTGTCTCTAAACTAAAAGACGCTGGAGCAATTTTTACTGGAAAGTTGAATATGCATGAATACGCATGGGGAGGGACAACGAATAATCCGCATTTTGGTCCGTGCAGAAATCCGTGGGACCTTGAAAGAATTCCTGGAGGATCTAGTGGTGGGTCAGGAGCTGCTGTCAGTGCAGATATGACGATTGGTTCATTAGGAACGGATACTGGTGGTTCAATACGTGGACCAGCCGCTTTATGTGGAATCGTCGGATTAAAACCCACACATGGTCTTGTGAGTAAATATGGTTGTTTTCCTCTAGCATGGTCATTAGATCATATCGGACCGATGACCAAAACCGTGGAAGATAACGCCATTATGCTAGAATATATTGCTGGTCAAGACGAAATGGATATTACCACTCAACGTACAGATTCGGTTGAATATTCCAAATTGCTAACTGGAGATATCAAAGGTAAAGTCATAGGAATTGAAGAAGATTTCTTTTTTAGCGATATCGAAAGTGGTGTAGAGAATGAGGTTAGGGAAGGAATTAAGAAATTAGAACAACTGGGTGCAAAAATTGAAATCGTTAAAATTCCTTCCCTGGAATATACCGTCTTTGCAGAAATGACAACAATTATGACAGAAGCAACAACCATTCACCAAAAAAATATGAAGGTTCGTCCAGAAGATTTTGGTACAGATGTCCAATTCCTTTTAAAACTAGGTGAAGTTCCTTCTGCAGTCGATTACTTACAAGCACAACAAGTGAGAACAATCATGAAAAGAGAGTTTTCGAACGTATTTGAAAAAGTAGATGTACTCGTTTCGCCACAGCTCCCATTTACTGCACCTAAAATTGGCGATGATAATATCGTTGGAGCATCTGTCCGATTGATGGCGCCTGCTAATTTGACAGGTTTACCTGCTATTTCAGTTCCTTGTGGATTTAGTGAGGGACTACCAGTCGGTATGCAAATTATGGGGCCAGGATTTAGCGAAGCAATGATTTTAAATATCGCCTATGCGTTTGAAAAAACCAACCCTCTACAAGGGAGAAAACCAAACCTTAATAAAGTTTTAATATAATCTACGAGTTCTATCCTTATCTATTAATCTAGAAATAGATTTGTAATCATAACTTTTCTATTTTTGAAAAAAGTGAGAGGAATGATGGAATGGAACAACCCCTTTACCAGAAAACCATTACTGAATTAGCCCCTTTAATCAAATCTAAAGAAATATCAACGATCGAAGTAACGCAATCAGTATTAAAACAAGCAAAGGACTATAATGTTTTAATTAATGCCTTTATTAGTATAGATGAGGCAAAAGCACTGGAGGATGCTAAGCAAGCAGAAGCAGAAATCAATCAAGGAATTTATAAAGGTCCCTTGCACGGAATTCCAATGGCACTAAAAGATATTTTACACTTTGAAAATGAACGTGTTACATTTGGCTCGAAAATTCATCAAGATTTTATTGCGAGTGAGAATGCTACTGTTGTTTCAAAATTAAAAGAAGTAGGAACAACATTCACTGGAAAACTCAACATGCATGAATATGCATATGGGCCAACAAATAACAATCCTCATTATGGCCCTTGTCGTAATCCATGGAATATGGAAAAAATTCCAGGAGGATCTAGTGGTGGTTCTGCCGCTGCAGTTGCTGCTGATTTAACGATTGCGTCTTTAGGTACTGATACGGCTGGCTCTGTTCGAATTCCAGCTTCAGCTTGCGGAATTGTTGGATTAAAGCCAACTCATGGAAGAGTAAGCAAATATGGGTGCTTTCCGTTATCTTGGTCGTTAGATCATATCGGTCCAATGACAAAAACAGTGGAAGACACGGCGATACTGCTAGAGTATATTGCTGGTTATGATGAAAAAGATCCAACAACAATTGATAAACCTGTTGAAAACTATGCATCTTTCTTAACGGGTGATATCAAAGGAAAAGTAATTGGAATTGAGGAAGATTACTTTTTTAATAGCGTTGATCGTAAGGTAAAACAGTTAGTTGAAACTGCTATAAAACAGCTTGAATCTTTAGGTGCTAAAGTGGAACTAGTCAATATTCCATCACTGAAATATTCGGAATATGCTGAATACATTACGTTTATGGCGGAGTCAGCAACCATTCACCGCAATAACTTGATCAGTCGAATAGATCAATTTGGTCCAGATGTTCAACATTTATTGAAATTCAGCAATATCCCATCAGCTGTAGATTATCTCCAAGGGCAGCAAGTTCGAACAATGATGATCAAAGAATTTGCTAACGTCTTTAATCAAGTAGATGTATTAATATCACCTACATTGCCTGCTCTACCTCCAACAATTGGCGACGAGATGGTTGTTATTAATGGAAAAGAGTATCCTGCATTAGATAGCATAATTCGTTTAACAAGTCCAGCAAACTTAGTAGGAATTCCTGCGATCTCGGTACCGTGCGGATTTAGTAATGGTCTTCCAGTAGGGCTACAAATTATGGGAGCAGCATTCAACGAAAAAGATGTACTAAATTTTGCATATGCTTTTGAAAAGAATAATCCACAATTTTCAAAGAAACCTAATTTAAAAGAATTATTAACGAATTAAATACAAGTAAGTAAAAAAATTAAAAAATGAGGAGTGTTTTCATATGACAATGTATGATCTATTAACTGCAAAAGGAATTGAAGTTACAGAAGAGGAAAGTGTAGCACTTCATGCTCAATGGGAAGGAATTCAAGCATTAAAACAGGATTTGGATGATGTACTACAAAATGAATTAGATATTGCCCTATGCCATGCTCCAAAGGAGGGAAAGTAATATGAGTGAATTAGCAAAAAAGACGATTGCCGACTTAGCGCCCTTAGTCGAATCTAAGGAACTATCACCTGTTGAAATAACTGAAGCAGTTTTAAAAAGAACGAAAGAATATAATCCTACGATAAATGCTTATATTGACATCAATGAGGAAACGGCTCTTGAGGCAGCAAAAGCAGCAGAGGTTGAAATTAGTAATGGAAATTATAAGGGGGTTTTACATGGAATTCCTTTAGCGTTAAAAGATATCCTTAATTTTAAAGGGGAAACCGTTACGTACGGGTCAAAAATTCATAAAGACTTTGTACCAGATTTTGATGCAACGGTTGTAACCAAACTAAAAGAAGCTGGATCTGTTTTTACAGGTAAACTAAATATGCATGAATATGCATGGGGAGCGACAACGGACAACCCCCATTTTGGAGCTTGCCGTAACCCTTGGGATTTACAACGAAATCCAATGGGTTCAAGTGGGGGGTCTGGTGCAGCTGTTGCAGCAGATATGACGATTGCTTCGCTAGGAACTGATACGGGTGGATCGATTCGAATGCCAGCAGCAGCATGTGGAATTGTGGGTTTAAAGCCTACACACGGTCGTGTTAGTAAATATGGATGTTTTCCTCTATCTTGGAGTTTAGACCATATTGGACCAATGACGAAAACAGTTGAAGATGCCGCTATCCTTCTAGAGTATATTGCTGGCTATGATGAAAAAGATCCTACTACAATTGAGAAACCGATTGAGAACTATTCTAACTATCTAACAGGTGATATTAAAGGAAAAGTTATCGGTATTATTGAGGATTATTTCTTCCAAGAAATTGACAATGGTATTGAAAAAACAGTTAGAGACGGAATTAAGCAACTCGAAAGTATGGGTGCAACGGTAGAAGTAATTAAAGTCCGATCGCTTAAATATGCAATGTACGCAGAGTATATTACAATTTTAGCAGAATCATCAACCATACATGCCCGTAACATTCAAACGCGTCCGAATGATTTCGGTGAGGATGTCAGATTAAATCTAAAGCTTGGTATGGTTCCAAGTGGTGTTGATTACTTACAAGCACAACAAATAAGAAGAATGATTGATATGGAGTTTTTAAAAGCATTTGAAAAAGTCGATGTTATCATTGGTCCATCTTTACCTGTCGCTCCGCCTACCATTGGAATTGATACGACTAGTCAAGGTGTTCGTTTATCTTGCCCTGCTAACCTTACAGGACTCCCATCTATATCTGTTCCTTGTGGTATAAGCGAAGGGTTACCAGTAGGAATGCAAATCATTGGTCCAGCCTTTAAAGAAGCCGAAATTCTTAACTTTGCATATGCCTTAGAGAAAACAAATCCTTTAAATGGCCTTAAACCATCATTTGAAGAAGAGTTAAATAAAAGTGTTATTTAACGAAAAGTAAATATTAAAACGGAAAATTGAGAAAACAAGCGGTTGCTTGTTTTTCTCAATTTTTATCTAATTATGTTCTTATGGAGGACCGATCGTGGAGACAAAAGATATAAGATTGTTAGCTAATATAGCTGATTTACCTTTATCAGAAGAGCGGCCGAGCAAATTAAAGATCATCATGCCTACCGTTTACAGCGACCAAACTAGGAGAAACAAAAGTTTCTATTAATGGGAAGGAAGAGGATATGTTATCGGCAATCATGCAGTTTACAGGGATTCCAAGTTTAGCTGGGTTGCCTGCATTAAGTATTCCATGTGGCTTTGATGATAACGAATTGCCAATTGGAATGCAGAATATTGGTAAACCTTTCGAAGAAGCAACTTTATTTAGAGTGGGCCAAGCGTTTCAAGAAACAACGAACTTTCATGAACAATCACCTATTATCAAGAGTTCATTAGTCTAAGGTCGAATACGTCAGAGGAACCTAGGTACATTCGTAGCAGTCAGAAAAAATCATTGAAGCTCTTAAAGAAGGTGATAGAGGTTATCAAAAATCCAAACAAAAAGGAATAATTATTAAATAATCATAATTGCATAAGGGATTGAGAAAGAGCGTACCTATTTTTAGGAACGCTCTTTCAATTCTGCTATTTATCGTAAAAAATATAATTTATTTAATGGCAGGTCTGTAATCGGTTCTGCTTCAATAGGTACGTCATCAATGGAAACTTTATACGTTTCGGGGTCAACTTTTATATTTGGACAGTAATCGTTTCGGATCATATCCTTTTTTCCGATATTTCTAGTATTTCTTACAGGTAAGAGCTTTTGTGCTGAATTAGGCACTTTTTCTTTTAAGCCTTTTTCTAACGCTAGTTTATTAGTAAAAACATAAGAGAGACGATTTGGATTACTACCGAATGCTCCAAATTGAGGTCGATAGGTGATCGGTTGACATGTCATTACTGACGCATTCGGTTCGCCCATAGCTGACCAGACAACAAAACCAGATTTTATGATTCTTTCAGGTTTGGCACCAAAAAAGTCATGCTTCCATAAAACAATATCAGCCACTTTACCTGGCTTGATGGACCCGACATAATCCTGAATTCCAAGTGCAATTGCTGGATTTGATGTATATTTGGCTAAATAGCGGAGCACACGATTGTTATCATTGTACTCAGAGTCACCAGCAAGTGGTCCGCGTTGCAATTTCATTTTAGCAGCGAGTTGCCATGTTCGTGAAATGGTTTCTCCTACACGACCCATACCTTGGGAGTCTGAGCTCATCATACTAATGGCACCAAGATCGTGTAAGACATCTTCTGCACCAATTGTTTCATAGCGAACGCGAGAGTCCGCGAATGATACATCTTCTGGAATTAACGGGTTTAAATGGTGGGCGACCATGATCATATCTAAATGTTCATCAACTGTATTTACAGTAAAAGGATTGGTTGGATTCGTTGAAGAAGGGAGTATCCAAGGGTAAGAAACGCATTCTAGTATATCTGGTGCATGACCGCCACCAGCTCCTTCAACATGGTAAGCATGGATCGTGCGCTTATTTATGGCGTTTAATGTATCATCTACATAACCTGCTTCGTTAAGCGTGTCGGTGTGAATTTGAACTTGAACATCGTATTCATCGGCCACAGCTAAGCAGTTATCAATAACAGCAGGAGTCGCTCCCCAGTCTTCATGAATTTTAAGACCTATGACACCAGCTTCAATCTGCTCGATAACAGCTTCTCGTTGGCTTAATGTTCCTTTACCAATAATTCCTACATTGATTGGGAATGATTCAAACGCTTCAATCATCCGTTGTACATTAAACTCACCAGCAGCATCAATGGCAAGTGTAACTGGACCACTGCCGCCGCCGATCATCGTCGTAAGGCCGCTACTTAGTGATTCATTAACCTGGTCTGCTGATATAAAGTGAATATGAGTGTCAATGCCACCAGCTGTTGCAATCATACCTGGGGAAGCGGAGATGATGTCTGTACCTGGTCCAATAACAAGACCAGGAGTAATATCCATGGTTTCTGGGTTTCCAGCTTTACCGATGCCAACGATGATACCATCTTTGATTCCGATATCACCTTTGATAATACCTAGTTCAGGATCCATTATAATGACGTTAGTAATGGCAAAATCAAGTGTTTCGCTTTTACTCGATGTGTTGGATAGCCCCATCCCATCTCTAACCGTTTTTCCGCCTCCAACGACTGCTTCGTCACCGTATGATTCTTTGTTATAATCTTTTTCGATCTCAATCCATAAATTTGTATCAGCTAAGCTAATCTTATCGCCTACTGTTGGACCATAAACTTCTCCATAGTTTCTTCTGCTATATTTCACCTTTAATTCACCTCATCTTCCTCTAAAAATAAAAATCCTCTTTCACTGGCCATTCTTAAAGCTTCCTGTTTGACGGTTTCGTCTTCCACATTTCCCATCGTTAAACCATTAAAGCCAATAATATTTTTGTTGCCGTTATACTCAACTAACGTAACAATTGACTCATCACCAGGTTCGAATCGAACAGCCGTACCTGATAAAATATCTAGATGCATTCCAAACGCTTTTTCTCGGTTAAACTTAAGGGCCTTGTTTGCTTCAAAGAAATGAAAATGTGAACCTACTTGAATAGGTCGATCTCCGCAATGGATTACTTTTAGTTTCACTCGCTTGGACTGTTCATTTATAGTGATATCCTCGTTCTTATAAATCACTGAACTAACTTCTAACCCTTCGAAATTCAATGCATTCCACTCCTTTAATTGAGAGTTATGTAAGTTTCGCCTTCAAGTTCTAATCGGTTTGAGCAAGTAATAGGGTCGTAAACGGTTATTAGTTTTGCTTCATCATCAAACATTCCTTCGACTTGGATTATTGGAATTAGCTTATCGACTCCCGTCATGACATCTTCCTTTGTGAGAATTCTTCTTCCCAATGCAATAACATCTGATAAGCTTTTATTTCCGTAACGAGCCTGTTCTAAAAGTTCATCACAAATGATCGCAATCGTTTCAGGGTGGTTTAATTTCACACCGTCTCTAAATTTTCTTCTTGCAAATTCTGCTGCAACAAAAAGTGTTAATCTTTCGTTTTCTCTTGGGGTTAAATGCATAGCTTTCCCTCCAAATATTAGATTCTATGACATACATAAGCGTGAAAAAAGAGTTTCATGTTTCAATGAGGCTAATTGCAGACCAGGGGTAAATGAAGAAATATCATTTAAAGTAAGAGATTCATAGTCAAATGGTTGATTGAGCATTCCATCTCTAATGGAGGCCAGAACTTTTTGTGACTCTACTTGTCCTAAAGGAATAATGCGGCTTGATACATATACAAGGTTGGATAGAGAAGAGTATAAGTAGGTGTAAACAGCATCTTCCAAAGACAAATCTAAAATAGACGTAATGGCTCCATAAATTACTGGATAATGACTAATTTTTAGCTTTTTTAAATGAGTTAAGGCTTCTAATGTTTTGCCTGTATACAAAGGGATGATACCTGTTAAAAGTGATCGACCTGTTTTCGTACTAGCTATTGCTAATTCTTCTTCTAGTTTAAAAGCAGTATAATATTGATCAAGATGGCGTAATGCTTCAACCTCGTTGTTTTTCATCGCATAAAATGCTTCTTTTAGAAAAATAACATCTGAATTTTTCATAGTGTCTAATTGAACATGTAAAATCTTTAAAACATCTTTTCCTGATTTGATCGTAGAAGATTGAATGTAAGTTTCAAGACCTAATGAATGATTAAACCCTCCTGTTGGAAAGGTTCCACCAGAAATTTGTAGCCATGTTAATAAGTTAGAAATATGTTTATTTGCGAATATAAGGCAAACCCTCCTTTAGTAACTGGGGTCGAACGTTTTCCCATATGATTTTAAACGCTGTCTTAATGGAATAATGGTTGTTAGCTAAAGCCTTTATAACGATGACTCCACTGTGGTGAAGGGTACAAGCAATGTTCATTTTTTCAGTTATATCTTTTATGGAGTGACGTATGTTCTCTACTAAATCCCTGTTATTTTCAAACGAGTAAATGTAGAGACTTCCGTAATGACTGAAATCTTCCATAAAGCCTAAACCAAGGTAGTCTTTATTTTGAGGGCTAATGTTAAAACGCTCAAACAAGACTACGTTACCATTCATTCTTATTTCTAAATTACTCGTTAGGTTTGAAAAGTGTAAGAACTCACCAAAATTTTTCCTCCCTAAAAAAAGAATTTCAGAGGCGGCTACGCATGAATGTTCATGTAAATCTATAATTGTATTGGTATTTAAAGAGCTATTTTTATACAATGTAATTTCTTCGGGGAAATATTCTAGGCTTGCACCTTGTTCAACATCAAAAAAGTTAGTCATTGTCGCATATCCATCCTCCATTGGATGAATTTTAGTAGCAGAATTATTCGTTAAGTAGAGGTGCGAATTTTCTTTTATTTTGATATCACAAACAAGGGTATCATGAGCTAACATCCCACCTGAAATATCCATCATATATAGGTAAGCAGTGCCGATGGTATCCAAATAAAAAGGTCTCATTACTTTAACAGGTGAAGAAAATGTAAGATTTGATAGAATGCTTTTTTTCTCGCTGGACAGAACAGTTAGATTAAGTCTTCCAAACACTAGGTAACCTCCTGGGGTAAATGAAGTAAATATAAATCCATTAAGTGATATTGATGTAATGGGGGAAAGATCATGATGATAGAATTAGATAGAACTTGAGTTATTGGTCGCACGATCCATTCTCAGTTACTTCAATCATATGAGAATACTACTAATAAGCAAGTAGTTTGTCAGATATCTTTCAATAGTTTTTTTGGGTTTAAAAGAGGGGGTTACCCGTTCAAGTTTAACTAGCCGTTGAAAACAGCTAGTTAAACTTGAAGGCTTTAATACCTAAAAACTAGCAGGCATTCCCGTTAAACGCTCATTTTTCCAAAACTCCAATAATTGGAGTGAACCTTGATTACGTCTTCTACTAATTTCTTTTGACCCTCAGTTACGATATAAGTCGTAGCAGGTGTGTTTATTTTATATGGATCTTCTACAGGCGTATTTATCTCACTCATCGCTTCTACTATTCGTAAGGAGCAAAACGGTACGTAGTCTGCACTGTAACCACCTTCATGACAAGCGATTAATTTACCATCACAATGCTTTTCAGCTAACTTCTTCATGAAGTCGGCAAGTTGATAGTAACCTTCTGCATCGACCATCATTCTTCCAAGGGGATCATAATTGCTGGCATCTTGGCCCGCTGAAATATAAATTAATTCAGGTTTAAATTCTTTTGCAATTGGACCTATGATTTGTTCAAATGCATGCATATAACCAGCATTCCCAGTCCCTGCAGGAAGCGGAATATTGATGTTGTACCCTTCCCCTTTTCCTTCACCTGTATGTTCAACTAGACCGCTATTAGCAGGGTAATTTAATTCTTGATGCAACGAGACAAAGAGGACGTCAGGATCGTCATAGAACGCTTGCTCTGTTCCATTCCCGTGATGAACGTCCCAGTCTACAATGAGTATGCGTTTGAGGCCATATTTCTTTTTTGCATATTTTGCCGCAATTGCGACATGATTGAAGATACAAAACCCCATCCCACGATCGCGTTCAGCATGATGACCACATGGACGAATTAGCGCGTACACATTATCAACGTCTCCATTCATTACAGCGTCTGTTGCTGTAATCGCGCCTCCCGTTGCTAATTTTGCAATTTCAAAAGATCCCTTCCCAAAAAGAGATAATTCGCCAGCATCTCCACCTGTTTGATCACTTAACTCCTTAATATTATCGATGTATTCAGAGGTATGGAAATACTCTAATTCTTCTCTTGTAGCTGTTCTCGGGGAGATTTTTTCTAACTGATCATATAAACCGCTTAATTCTAATAAGTTCTTAAATCTTCTCTTCGTAGCAGGATTTTCAGCGTGTATATTCGGTTCAACCCAGCCTCCCGGTGGAAGAAAGAGAGAACCATTCCCTGTGTTATGCCAAAAAAAGCTTTCATGACTTATAAATCCAGTTTTTTTCATACTTTTTCCCTCCAGAATAGAATTTGTAAGTGAAACAAAAATAAAGAAGCATGTTACTTGGTTATTACAAACATGGAACACATTCTTTCTGTTTGACTCTTCTGAGTGGAAAACTATTTACAATTTTTGTCATACATTAACTAGCAGTCATACCCCTAAGAAACGTTAAAGCAATGAAAAAGATAATAGGGAAGCAACCGCCAGTTATGCCTGATGGTTACAGCTCAGCAACAGTAGGAAATGATAAACCCTCAATGATGAAAGCTTGACTCGATCCCTTTTTCAAGTATGTAAAACTTATTCCGAATAATAATTGCAGTTTTTATATTTGTAAATAGACTAGTTCCGTTTCTTACAATCGTTCTGTTGATAAAAACCCTTCCTTTTTGAACTGACCAAATGGACTATGTTAAAGCTTTTTGTCGATCACTTAGTAGAGTTTCGGCCGATCGTTTGAAATATGCTATCTCTCATCCAGAGCCTTATTATCCATCGTAACTTAACGAACCCTTTACTCAACACAATTTAATGCTCCATACCTAATGATGGAGCGGACGTATGAAGAAAGAGAGTAAGAATATCTGACTAGTTTATTGTAAAGACAAGGAGATTGGGATAATTTTTTAACAAGACAAACTACCAAACTATCAAAGAAAGGGGGTTCTAACCATCATTCGATCTCTCCATTGCAAAAGCAATTTTCTACCATCTCAACCCTTACTTATCGTTGAAAGAGAGTGTTACAAAGAAGTAAAGCCTATTAGTAGTGATATCGCATTGTTTTACCAATATAAAACGGGCAGTCACTCTACCGAGAGCCTCTCAATTGTTCCTGATGGATGTTTTGACGTGTTATTTTGTTGCAACCCCTTAGTTCCTTCTGCTGTCGTTTGGACAAGCTCATTAAAATACAGTAAACATAAGCAGTCGAATTTCTATATCAATTGTGAATACTTTGGGGTGAGATTTTTCCCTGAACAAAATTTATTGAAACTTAATTACTCGATGAAAGAAATCCTTAATAAACAAATTCCTTTATGTGATGCTGTTTCTTTTGACGAAAGGATTATTGAGAGGATTGCGGCCGCTACATCGTTTGAAGAGAGGATAAGATTTTTTAAAAAACATATGAAAGTCTCAAGAGTTGACGCTAAATATGATCAGAATATTATTAACTTTACATTACATGAGATTTATTCATCAAAGCGTCAGCTAAACATAAAAAGATTATCGGAGCAATCAGGTTACTCTGACCGTTATTTACGAAAGAAGTTTGAAGAATATATTGGTTTTTCGCCGAAACAATTTAGTCAAATTGTAAAGTTTCAAAGTGCGATGAAAAAAATACTACTGTCGGAAAATTTTGTCCTTTCGGAGATTGTTCATGAAAATGGGTACTATGATCAATCCCATTTAATTAAAGACTTTAAGAAATATTCGAATTTGCCCCCCTGTCAATTTAAAGAACATTACGAAACAATGGTACGCAATATTCGAATACCTTACACTGTGTCGTAATGTAACTTATAAAAAGAAAGGTGATGAGATTAGTGGAACTAAATAAACTTATAAACAACATCGAGGATCGGCCATTTACTATTAACGAAGCTACAATTGTTGAATTGCAAGAAGCGCTTGAAAGAGGCAAACTGATTTCCGAGGAGTTAGTAACCTACTATCTTCAAAGAATTGAGATGTATGATAAAAAAGGGCCAGCGATAAATTCTATTATTTATATTAATGATCAAGCGTTGGAAACGGCTCGTTCATTGGATGAAGAAAGAAGAAGATCGGGGAAACGGGGGTTATTGCATGGGATACCCATCATCTTAAAAGATAATTTTGATACGTATGATATGCCAACATCAGCTGGGTCTAAAGTTCTGAAGGATTCCATTCCATTAAAGGACTCTTTTATAGTTAAGCAATTGCGGGAAGCGGGAGCTATTATTCTAGCTAAATCCAATCTACATGAATTTGCTTTTGGGATTTCAACAAACAGTTCACTTGGAGGTCAAACATTAAACCCATATAATCTGAGCAAGCATGCAGGTGGTTCGAGTGGAGGAACGGGTGCTGCAATCGCAGCAAACTTCGCAGCCGTTGGGTTGGGAACAGATACAGGTTGTTCCATTCGGTACCCTGCCTCTCAAAATAACTTAGTAGGCTTACGTGCGACATTTGGATTAACGAGTCGTTCTGGAATAGTTCCGATTTCAACTACACAAGATGTGGGAGGTCCGATTGGCAGAACAGTCTCAGACGTCGCAGCTGTAATGGATGTCATTTCTGGAAAACTAGATTCTCGCGATCCTATTACGGAATTTGGTGTTGGTAAAAAACCTAAGAGCTTTCTTGCTCATTTAAAAGAAAATTCATTACAAGGGACAACAATTGGTGTGTTCAGAGACTACTTTGGTCAAGGGGAAGAAGCCACAGATACCAATTCGTTGCTTGAAGCATCCATCCAAAAGATGGAAAAACTAGGTGCTGAAATGATTGATATTACATTACCTGAAATGTTTGAATTCGACGCATCTGTTGTTTCTTGGGAATTTGAATCTGCGTTAAACAACTATTTTCAATCATTGGGCGAGACTCGTCCTGTCACTTCTTTAAAAGATTTAATTGATCAAGCACAACATATTGAGGGTATTGATGGTTATTTAAAAGAAGCACTCGGTAAATCTTTAGAGGATGTTCAATATAAATCGGCATTAGAAAATAGAGGGAAACTGCGTAAAGGAATATTGCAACAAATGGAGTTACATGGTCTTGATGCTATTTATTATCCAACTTTTAAAACGTCCACCTCGTTAGTTGATGAACAACGTTGGGAAGATAACAATGGGTATTTGAGTGCAAACTCTGGATTACCTGCCATTAGTTTTCCAATTGGCTTTACAGCTGATGGATTTCCAGTTGGAGCCGAATTGCTAGGAAGAGCTTTTGAGGAAGCGAAATTAATTGAACTTGCTTATTCTTATGAAAAAGCAACTAAACATAGAACACCTCCATCATTAACTCCTTAATGTAACTTTTGTTTACATAAATAACTCTCTCTTTCCCAAAGTTTTACTATATTCATAAAAATGAGAGTCATATAGAGGCTGTTTCAATGGATCGATAGTATCCTTTTGAGACAGTCTTTAAGAGACTATTTTACCTTTTTAGCATAGAAAGTATCGACCCTAATATACGATTGAGATGAAGGAAGAAAGAGGGTGTTGAACAATAAAAGCAAAAGGGTTATTTATATCAAATCCTTGCCATGATTGAATAGCGATAAAATAAATACCTTCATCACTAATTCTAGCGATCTGTTCATCTAAAGCAGGTCCATAAGTTGAGGATAGTTGTTCCTCTAACATCATTGTACTTTCATTTAGTTTGAATAAATGTAAGTCATAATCTACATTCTGTGAAGCTACAGTTTGCATAAATACGGTTAGTTTCCCATGTTCAAGATTCTCAAAGGCGAACCATTTTGTTTGCCCTTCTTCTGTTATATAGTCTGAATAAACATCGTCAATTTGTATCCAATAAGCGCTGTTAGGATTATCATTTAATTCGACCGTTTGTGAGATCTGGGCTTCAATATCATTTTTTTTATTTAATAAATCATTAGCTTTGCATAAAGTTATTAAAAATTTGTCAAGTAGTTTCGAGTAGAAATTTATGGTTTCAAGACATAAAAAAACTCCTTATAATTAGGTTTGGTAGTTCTGTCCAAATCCAAATTAAAAG
>NZ_JAMBOS010000038.1 GCF_023715705.1 Halalkalibacter oceani | reverse complement strand
CTCCATTTGCTTGATATATTGGTTGGCGAACCACATATATCGTAGCATCACGAAGGAGTTTTTTTCATACCTCGCTGGAAGCTTTCCGGAACCCTAGGCCTAGCCTAGGGTTTTCTTTTTACAATAACAGCTAGGTCTGCCCCATGCATGACGGGCAAACCTAGCTGATTAAGTTACATCTCATTATTTCGGACCGCACTTTTTCCTGACACACGCCTTTTTTTAAGCGTTACGCCGTTAAGCATATCCAGTAACGGGGCGTAATTCGTTTCGTTTTCGTTTATTTCTCCCCCATAGTACACAGCGTCGTATTCACGATAAAGCTGGCGTAACAGACCAAGCAGCTGTGCCTGCTTGCGCCTGTCAGCATCATTTTCCACTGTTTGTTCTTCGGACAGCCTGGCAATCATTCGCTCAATATATTCCTTCGCGGTCTCCGTTTTTTGCCGCTTCAGTCCATTCTTTCTCCCCCACTTATGGACCTGGGCGTATGTCCAGTAAGCCGAATGGAGGTAGTAGCGGCGGATGCTGGCGCGCCATCTCCTGCTCAGCCTTTGCAGACATGCCTGAATCGTGCTGACCAGTTTGTCCCACAGGGAGATACGGGTCACGCGCAGCTTGCGTGGCTTTCCCCCTTTGGGCGGCTGCCAGCCTTTTAAAAATCTGGCTACCACGAGAAGGGCGAGAATCGCGACCACACTGCCGACGCCAATTACAATCCACTGTACAGGAAGATTGAACGGCATTTCTTCCATCGCTTCTTCCGGCAGCAGAGGCATCTCATTGTTCTCCAGGGGAAGCATCTCGCCGCCGGTATCGGTTGGCAGCAAACTGAACAGCCACTGAAGTCCTTTAAGCGCCAGAGCCCCGGCCTCCGTCAGCCAGCCCCAGCCCGTAAGTGCAAGCGCATAAAGTCCATTGCGGAAAACCGGCAAAAACAAAATAAAGCAAAGCAGGGAGATCGAAAGGACAAATACCGAAAGAACACCGTGAAACCAGCGGGATTGGCCTACCGTCCGAACCTCCACCTCCTGAGCAGCTGAATCGGTATCACTTTGCAAGGTCGTCACCATTCCTAGCAAGCTGAGAAAAATACTCGCCAAAAACAGAAGATGAAAGATTTCGGTCGCCCACCCGTTGTAAGTGAAAATCCAGGCAAATACTACATAAAAGATAATATTCCCTTCAAAACGCCGGAGCATATGCGGCCGTTTCGGCTCAAAGAAGACGAAGCTGCCACTGCGAACATAGAGAAACAGGAGCGCGAGGCTCAGCGCAATACCGAGAACCCAGCCGTCTTCCGGCACGGCCGTCAGCCAGTTTTGCCAAACGATTATAAGCAGAAGAGGCAGCTGAACCGCGATCACGGCAAGATAATGAACTCTGCCGGAGAGCACTTTTGTCATCAGATAACCAAGGCAGGCGGCGGCGAGCCACCACGAGACATGGAAGGAAGCGGCGCTCCCCCATTCAATGCTCGTGAACAGCACGATCAGATAATAGATCCATACCGCCTCACTAAGCAGCACAATCAATGATTTTCCAACGTATGAAAACTGCTGCATCACGATCGTCCTTTCCTCACCGGCTGCTGTACAAAATCGTCCAACGGCCTCGCAAGCCGGGATAGTCTATGGGAATATTCGCTCTCTTTGCTATAAAAAAACTGGACATCAGCGAGCCGGTTCTTTTCCTGCTCGTACCATTGATAGTGATCCTTCGTCAGTGTCCCGCAAAATAGAAACAGCGGCACGGAACGGGGCAATTCATAACGCAGCATTTGCAGAAATTCTTTCTTCTTCATTTTTATGCGCGCCTCCATTTTCGCCATTTGATCGAGAAAAGTCGCTAATTGCCCGTTCGGCTGTATGGAAGCGAGCGGCTGCCCTTTATAATCAAGCGCATTGGTGATAAATCCGATCATGATGCCCTGCTGCTCATAAACTGCGGCAAACGAAGCGATCACCGACAAATAGTTTTCAAATGCTTCTTGCTTTTGCATTTCGTATTTCTTTTGCTCGTTCGGATCCTCATATGCATCCTCCTGTACGAGAAAAGCCTGAACATCAATCGCGATCATCAGCTGCTGTGTCACCACAGGCTGATAAATATTGGACTGCATCTTCCCTGTGCGGGCGCTCGCCTTCCAGTTAAACTTCCGCCATTCATCACCCGGCTCATAGTCCCGAATCCCGGCAATCAGCAGCGGATCCTCGAGAAAGCCGCCCTGCTTGCCATTCATTCCCCATTGCAAGGATGGACGAAAGGCAGGCGGGCGCACAGAACGTAAAGCCGGATAAATAAACAGCACCTGCCCGACGGGAAAAGACTTCTCCTGTTCTGAAAAGCGAAATCCGTCTCCCGATCTGAGCGTGACGTCCTGAAATTGATACACGCCGCGCCGCCGCGCCTCACCTTCTATTATCCAATCAATCCGCTGATACCATAACAACCATAAAAAGCGCACGACATATGTACGCTTCTGCTCTCCCCAGCTGACAAGCGTGCTGTTGGCCAATTCATATTCAAGCCACACTAATGGCAGCCATTTATTATTTGTGAGCGTTGCATCAATATGAAATTCCTCGCCGGCAAAGACACGCGACTTGGAGAGGACCAGCTGCGGTTCCAGCCCTGTCAGCGCTTTCTTCTTCCACCAGACAATACAAAACGACAGCAACAGCAAAAAAGTAGACACGGCGATCAACGGCAAAAAGCGGAACCAAATCGCCACGACCAACAGGGCAAGCAACACCCAAATCGCTTTCGCCTCAAACAGGATGCTCGTTTCTTTAACGGAAAACTCCTCTTCCTCAGCCGGAGGAGTAACGTCGGCCCGCTCGGTCTGACTCATGTCCGGACCACCTGTTCCTCAGGGATCGCGACCTCTTTCAGTAATTCCTCCAAAATATCCTCCTGCTGACGTTCGTTCATGCGCGCTTCGGTCGTCAAAATGAGACGATGATTCCAGACCGGCACGATTAAAGCTTTTACATCATCAAGGGTGACATATTGGCGTCCATGGAGAAAGGCCCACGTCTTCGCCGCTTTATACAGCGCTTTACTGGCCCGCGGGCTGACACCGATCGCGACAAGCGGGTGCTGCCGGGTTGTTTGGGCGAGCGCCGTAATATAGTCACGAATCGCTTCATGAACCTCGACTTTGCGGCAAGCCACTTGCAGGCTGGCGATCTCCTCTGGGCTGAAAATGCTGTTGATCGCGGCAAAAGGCACTTCATCTCCGACCTGCGCCAGCATTTGCGCTTCCTCCTCCGCTGATGGATAGCCTAACGTCAGCTTCATTAAAAAGCGGTCAAGCTGCGCCTCCGGCAATGGAAACGTCCCTTCCATATCCACCGGATTTTGCGTTGCCAGTACGATAAACGGCGCCGGGAGAGGGTGGGTCACCCCTTCAATCGTTACTTGCTTCTCTTCCATACTTTCCAGCAAGCTGGACTGCGTCCGCGGCAATGAGCGGTTAATCTCGTCCACGAGCAGAATATTGGTAAACACCGGGCCTTTGCGTAAATAAAATTCATTCGTCTTCGGGTTGAAAATCGACCCTCCGACAATATCCGACGGCAACAGATCAGGCGTGCATTGAATGCGGGTAAACTGACAATCAAGTCCTTTCGCAAATGCTTTGACCATCGTCGTTTTTCCGGTTCCCGGCATATCTTCAATTAATACATGTCCTTCCGTCAGCAACGCTGTCAGCATCAGCCGGCACTCCCTGCTCCGGCCCACCACCACCTTTGCGACTTCCTGCCAGAGCAGTTCCAGCCTCTGCTCTGAAAAATCACGCTCTCCCATCTATGTTCCTCCTCATGTCATCATTCTTTTTATTGTATCATTTCGACAGTAGGAGAGTCACTTTTTATCGAACTTTCTGACTTTCTCTCTCTTCAATGTAATTTGTTTCTTACTTTTGCCTGATTCTGAAACCTCACGCTTCTTTTCTCGTATATAATAAAAGAATACAACGCTGTTTTATCGTATCTTACTGTACAATTTTAAGATGGAGGGATTGCCCATGTTTCGCTTTTTTAACCGTGTTCGGACGATTGTATCCTCAGAATTGAACGCTTTGCTTAGCAAAGCTGAAGATCCAGGAAAAATGCTTGACCAGTTTATCCTTGATATGGAGAAAGACATTGCCGAGGTTGAAGCCGCTGTCGCCAAACAAATCGCCAACGAAAAGCTTCTCACCAAGCAATACACCGAAGCGGCAGAACTCGTCGCCAAGCGTGAAGAACAAGCCATTACGGCACTTGAGTCAGGTGACGAGAGCCTGGCAAGAAGAGTGCTGGAAGATAAGAATAAGCAAAAATCTCACGCTGATTCGCTCAAGCAGGCAGTCGATGAAGCTGTGAAACTATCAGAAGAGCTGAAAGACAAACTCCGAGAAATGAAAGACGAGCTCCGGGAAATGAATATGAAGAAGGACTCTCTAAAAGCTCGTTCAGAAAGTGCCAAAGCGCGCGCCAAGATTAACCGGACGATGTCCGGCATCGGGAATGGGGCGAAGAGCGGGTTTGACCGAATGGAAGAAAAGGTAATTCGTCACGAAGCCGAGGCCGAAGCGTCCGAGGAACTGCGCAGCGCCAACAAAACACTTGACGATGAACTGGCGGCACTCGATACAAGCAGCTCCGTTGATGATGAATTAGCCGCGCTTAAGGCGAAGTTAAACAATAAAAACTAACGAAAAGGGGGCTGGGAAAAGGTAAAAACACCTTTTCCCAGCCCCTAAGCAATAAGTGGAACCGCCGCGAGCTTGTGACGCGTGAAACCATAGAAACTACATGCGAACTAGTTTTATCCCAGCTCTTTGGCTTTTGTCCAGGTTCTATGTAAGCAGTGGTGCGGATTGCGATTAAGCTTGTTCGGCATTCGCTACCCGTTAGCTTGACAACATCGTTATAGAAACAAAAAATACAAACAAAGAAGCAAAAATATTGAAATAGCCCAAAAAGGCCTTTTTATCTTTTTTAAGTTCAGTTACTCCTGTCAGTAATACAGTAAAACTTACTATCAGCATTAAATAAGGCATAAACTCAAAGTTTTTAGTAAAAAGACTATAACCCGCTAAAACAATAACAATGACCGATAAGATATTTCTTAACAGGTTCAAAACATTTCTCCCCCCCAATACTTCTGAAAAGTCATTTACTAAATCATAACATTCATACCCATATTTATGAGTAAATAATGTACTTCCTTTATTCAACTCTTCTCCCCGTTCTTTAAAGACATTAGGTAATTATATTGTTCAATTATTAAGTAAGAAAAAACCCTGCATTACAACAACACAGGATCTTTAATCAAACTTATTTATAACATCGTGTCTTTTTTACATTTGAAATTCGTTTCAAGTGAAGACTAAAACTTCCTGCCTCCTCCGCGGGAACCGAAGCCTGAACCGCCGCCTCTTGATCCGAAACTTGAACCGCCTCCGCGTGAGCCGCCACCGAAGCCGCTGCCCCCGCCTCTTGGTCCACCGCCGAAGCCGCCAAATCCTCCGCCGCCTCCGGGCTTATGGCGGTTCCGCTGTGCCGCCGCTCGCGCCGCCTGTTGCGCTGCTATTCTTTGCCGCTCGCGCGCGATCCGCCGTTCTTCTTCCCGCATTTCCTCGACGATACGCCGGCCGAGCGCCACCTCACTTTGTGCCTTAGCATACTGGCCGTCGTTCATATATTGGTTGATCAGCCCTTCGCACGCCCGGAACCGGTTACGATACGTGCCTGCTCCAAAGCCAATTCCGAGACGACGATCCGCTTGCTGATAGGATGATTTCAGCTCCTGCCATTCCCGTTCAACGTTTTGCTTATCGCGAAGCAGTGTTTGCAGCTGCGCATCAAGCTGCTCCAGCTGCTGCTGTTCCTCTTCAAATTGACGGGAAACAAGCGCCAAATCAAGCGGCATTTGCTCGACATCAGCCTGCAAATGTTCAATCCTCTGTCGCAATTGCTCAAAGGAATAGGGCTGAACCGGTAACCCGTGCCG
This sequence comes from Halalkalibacter oceani, assembly GCF_023715705.1. Classification (GTDB taxonomy): domain Bacteria; phylum Bacillota; class Bacilli; order Bacillales; family Bacillaceae_D; genus Halalkalibacter; species Halalkalibacter oceani_A. Next base: position 20,670 of record NZ_JAMBOS010000038.1, on the reverse strand, counting down.
GTTCGCTGTCTCTTCCATACCCGTCAGCCTTTTCTTCAAAGAACCAATGGAGTCGGTAAGACGAATTCGCTGCTCTTCAAGTCCCTCATAGGCGGTGAAGCAGTCGGCGTGCAGCTGTTCAATCAACTGGAACATTTCAAGCACATGATTCATTTCCGTCCGTGCCTGCTTATACTGCTGCTCATCCGGATCAATCAACTTGGCGATCAAAGGCAGCTTTTCCTCAACAGTGCTTGTTAATTCCTGCATCCGTGAAAAACGCTCCTGCAAATAGTGCCAATGATGCTCAGCATAGGCTGGACGAAGCTGCTCCAGTTCCTGCTCAAAAGCCCGCTCAAGGTTTAGAAACGGTAAAATGCCGTCTGTTATTTTTTGATAATCAATACCGGTTTGATCGCGATAGCTGACCAGAGTCTCGACACGCCGCTTCGCCTCCCCGGCCAAATCGGTCATTCTGGCCTGCTGTGCTTTGGCGTGACTGACCCGGCCTTCAGCGACAGAGGAGGAAAAGGTGTCAAATATTTCGCGCGCTTCGTCCAGTAAAGCATATGGGTCCTCATCTACCAATTTTAGCTGTTCACGCTCTGTATATTGACGAATCTCTTCTTCCCTTTGATCAATATCAGCGATCATCGTCTCTTTGCTCGCCAGCAGTGCTTCGAGCGTTGTCAAATCAGTGGTGATCTCCTGCCATTTCGACTTAAGGTTCGGCAGCAGCTCATTGGCAGCGGCAAAATCAAACGCGTCATCAAGCTGAACGGCTTGATTAAGATGAAGCAGGGCTTGATCGATATGCTGCTTCATTGCCGGAAAGGCAAGTTCCGTTTCCTGCTGAAATTGTGCCAGCTTCAACGCTGCCTGTGCGGCTGTCTCCTGTAATGCTTTGATTTCCCGTGACGTTTCAAGCTCCTTTGCCTTTAATTGCTCCAGCTCGCCTCTCAACCTAGCTAAAACCGCTTCCTGTTCTTGACTTCCTTGTTCAAACAGTGAAGCTTCATGCTCCAGTTTTCCCAAGTTTGTCGTCTTTGCTTGTTTGCCGAACGAGCCGATATGTTTAAAAGCAATGGCATATTTCCGTTTCTTTGCCGTGTCTTTCAAGACGGTTAATGTTTGCTCCTGCTCCTTGGCCTCTGTTAATAACGTGGACAATTGCTCATGAAGCTCCTGAAACTGCTCCTTCGTCAAACCTTTGCTGATCTCACTGCGCTCTAGTGATTGCTGATAAGGCTCAAGCACATTAGACAGCAACCCTTTTTGCCGTTGAACAAGCGCCTCTAGCCGTTTGCCGACCTTCTTTACCTGACCGAGCAAATAGATGATTCGCGCCGCTAACACGGCTAAAATCAAGAATGCTAGCAGGAGAAGCGGACTAGTGGAATTCGGATTTTCCGGTGCGGCCGGCGCAGACGGAACCGCTGCCAAGTCTTCGGCTGAACTATCCTCTGCATCCGGTATTGAGCTGCCAAGCTCTTCTACTTTTAGAACGAGGTCGGCGATTCCATCGCCAAAGCGGCCATCACCTGCGGCCTGGACGAAGGTCTCATCCAGTAATCTTCCGAAAGGATCCGAATTTGACAGCTGGGCAATCGCCTGATCAATCGCCGTGCCGGGAGCAACATTCATGTGAATCTCACTTTCCTCGACAGCTATCAGAATCGCGGCGTCATACCCTTCTCCCTTTACGTCCTCAAAAAGATTCTCGGAGGCTTCACCAATTGATTCTCCGCTCAAACTCGGCACGGTCCTGACATAATAATCAAATTCAGTTTCATTGTATTCTGTTTCCAGCTTTTCTACCTCTTCAACTGAGAAAAACTCCCCTTGATCATCAACCGTAACAGCAGCACTGACACTGGTCGGCAGTAAAAGCAAAATCGCCGCTGCCAGCACGCCCAGCCATCGTTTCTCCTTCATCCGGTTCCCCTCTTTCCTCTCACATCGTTTCACATAATGTTATTATACGATAAAAAAATAGAAAAAGTTTCAAGAATCATAGAAACGAAGGGCTGATCGACCGTTCTTTATCGCTGTGACCGCTGAGGGCGCTCGGCAAATTCCATCTTCCAGCTGTAAAAATCATTTTCCTCATTTTTTTCATAGCGTAAGCGGGCGGAAAACGTCTGGCCTTTTTTACTTTTTAACCCTTTGACGATCACGCTTCCCTGTTTCAGAAGCTGTTTGACCATTGTTTTTGTCGGCTTTTTCTTCATCGCCGCTAAATAGCGGTCATTTTTCCAAATGACAAATTTGCAGCCGTTTTTCCAATTGCTGCAGCCAAACCCTTTTTGCCCTTCTATCACACTGTGTCCGCATACCGGACATTCGCCTAGTACTTCATTGCTGCTCCGCTGCCTCTTCATTTCGCGCAGCACCACTTCCTGCTCCTGTTTAATCGTATTGACGGACTTTGACGTAAACGAATAGATAAAGGAGAGAAATTGATCCTTTCCAACCTTTCGTTTCTCAATATCGCTGAGCGCTTTTTCCAGTCTGCCGGTAAACTCGAGATCAAACAGCTCCTGAACCGGAAACGTTTCAACAAGCTTTCTGCCAAGCTCGGTACATTGTAAATTCTTTTGCTCGGCCGCAATATAGCCGATATCCTTCAATTTCTTAATCGTCTCTGCGCGCGTCGCCGGTGTGCCGATGCTGTAGCCGCTTAAAATAGTGGACATCAGCTCCTCCGATTTCTCTTCCTCCTGTCCTTTTCCACATGTCTCCATCACATGAAGCAACGTTTTCTCCGTATGAGGACGCGGCGGCTTCGTCACATGAGAGTGGACCTGTTTATCCTCCAGGCTGACCGTTTCCCCCTTTGTCACGAATGGGAGCAGCACTTCCTTAGTCGCGATCTGCTCGACCTTTTTCCATCCTTCCGTGAGTTGAACCCTGCCTGTAGTATGAAACAGTCCTTTAATCGGAGCGCGATTCACCTTCGTCGTCAGCTTCGTTTCTTCATGGACCGCAGGCGGCATAAATTGCATGATAAAGCGGTTTTTGATTGCCCGGTAGACCAGCTCCTCATCCTTTGTCAGCCGCTTTGGCAGCAGGTACGTCGGGATGATCGCGCTGTGACTGTCAACGCGCGCGCTGTCGAAAATTCGTTTTGACTTCTTAAAAACAATTTCATTCTCGTACGGCAAATCTTTTTTGACAAGCTCCAGCACTTTACGCGCCCGGCCCACTAAGCTGTCATCGAGGACGACACTCGCCGTCCGCGGATAGGTAATTGATTTTTTCTCATAGAGAGACTGGGCGACCTTTAATACTTTGTCGGCTGTCCAGCCTTTGTATTTGCTGGTGATATATCCTTGCAGGTTTGACAAATTAAATAAATACGGTGGAAAGCTTCTTTTTTCCTCGACCTGCTTATTGATGACGACCGCTTCGTCAGAGAGGGAAGCGGCGATCTGTTCAAGCTGCTCCTTCTCCTTGAATTTCTCGTTTCCGTCCTCGGCATATACACCCTCATACTGCTCGCCTTTCTCCGTTTGGAACAAAGCCGACAACGTATAATAATGCTCCGGCACGAAGGTTTCAATCGCTTTATCACGATCATAAATCAGCTTTAATGTCGGCATCAGCACCCTGCCGATATTCAGCGGACTTCCGCTCCCCTTTTGATATTTCAACGTCGTGACCGTCGTCAGATTAATCCCGATCACCCAGTCGGCCCATTGCCTGCTGACACCCGCATCCTGCAGAGGCTTCATCTCCTCGTTGGATCTGATATCTGCCAACCCTTTAACGACAGCATCGGGCGTCCACTCGTTTAACAGAAGACGGTACACCGGCTTGGCGACATTGCTCGTCTGAATAATCGTATCGCCGATGATCTGTCCTTCACGATCATAATCGCATGCCGAAATGATCCCGTCGACATCCGGACGGGCAAACAAACTGCGGATCAGCTTGAGCTGCTTTTTCGCATTTAGATCTTCCTTGCCCTTTTTCCGTGCATCGCCTTTCACCTTGTAACGGAACTGCTTGGGAATAAAGGGGAAATGATCAAGTTTCCATTTCGCCAGCCGTTCATCATAATCTTTCACATCATATAATTGGAGCAGATGACCGAAGGCCCAGGTGATCACATATTCCTGCCCTTCATAATAGCCATCTTTTTTTCCTTTTATTTTTAAGGCATCCGCTATGTTTTTCGCAACGGATGGTTTCTCTGCAATAATTACTTTTTTCACGACGGTCCTCCTTGCTTCCTCATCACTTTCATTATATCTTATAAGAGCATGCTTTTACGTTAAAAGATCTTGTCGTTCAAACATGCTGCTATGTAACGAATCCTGTTTTACGTGTGAGGATAACCTGACAAAAAAGGAGAAACAACATGGTTACTATTAAAAAAACGCCCCCCTTATCGGCCTACACGACGTTTAGCCGGGCAGAGTGGGCGAAGCTTTCCAAAGGTAAAACCGATCTTCTGCTTTCTCCGCATGAGCGGATGGAACTTGAAGGCATTTATGATACAATTTCGGCGGAAGAGGTATCTGAGATTTACCTTCCATTGTCACAGCTTCTCTATTTACATATGACCCAATCGGTTAGCCTTCACCAGCAGGTGAATACATTTTTACAAAGTCGGACGAAAAAGGTTCCCTTTGTGATCGGTGTCGCCGGCAGCGTTTCCGTCGGGAAAAGTACAACGGCCAGGCTGATTCAGGCTCTCGCCTCGCGCTGGCCGAATCAGCCGAAGGTCGAGCTTGTGACAACCGACGGCTTCCTTTATCCGAATGCCGTACTGGAGGAAAGAGGACTGATGAAGCGGAAGGGCTTTCCTGAAAGCTATGACATTAAGCGCTTAATTCATTTTCTTTACCAATTGAAATCTGGCTGCGCTTACATTGAAGCCCCGCTTTATTCTCATTTGAGCTATGATGTGCTGGAGGATCAAGTGCAGAAAATTGAAGAGCCGGATGTTGTGATCGTCGAAGGCATCAATGTCCTGCAAGTAAATAAAAAAGACCGGCGGATGCCGCAGGTTTTCGTCTCTGACTTCTTCGACTTTTCGATCTATGTCGATGCCGAAGAAGGCGATATTCTGTCCTGGTATATTGAACGGTTCAAGCTTTTGCGCAATACCGCCTTTCAAAATCCAGAGTCGTTTTTTCACCGCTACCGCCACTTATCCGACGGCGAGGCGGTCGAGTTTGCGACGGATATCTGGAATACAATCAACGGGGTTAACCTGGAAAAGAACATTCGTCCGACACGGCACCGGGCCGACCTGATTCTCAAAAAAGAAGCCGGCCATCGCGTCTCTGAAATCCGGCTGAAAAAGATGTAGTTTTGTCCGCAAAGATTGACTTTCACCTTTGCGGACAAAACCGAAGCAATGAGCGGAGTCGCTACATTTTTTAAAGCCTGGAGAGGAGCGGGGTTTTCCTCTCCAGGCGAGTAGCGAACGAAGCCATTGCCATGTGAAACAGCGCCTCACTTGTTCAAGCCCTTCACCGAATTAACCTGCACCAACCAAAAAAGGCTGTCCCGGTCGGGACAACCTTTTTTCTATTCTATTATCCTTTGAAAAGCTGAACGAACATTTTACCGTAAGGACCGCCGTCAACGACGCCGATTCCAACTTCCGTGTAGTCAGCCTTAAGAATATTTTCACGGTGACCTTGTGAATTCATTAATGCCTGATGAGCAGCTTCTACAGTTTGATTACCAGCTAAGTTCTCTCCGGCTGTACGGTACTGGATGCCGAATTGTGACATCATGTCGAACGGAGAACCGTACGTTGGTGATTGGTGGCTGAAGTAGTTGTTATCAATCATATCCTGTGCTTTTACTCTTGCTACTTTTGTTAATTCAAGATCAGCTTTAAGCGGCGCAAGCCCTCTTTGTGAACGCTCCTGATTGACAAGGTCAAGCATTTGCTGCTCTTCCTGGCTGATGCCACTCACTTGTTCCTGTTCAGGTGCCTGCGGCTTTTCTGGTGCCGGTTGCTGCTGGGAAGGAGCCGGTGCCTGTTCAGCTGGTGCTGGTGCTTGTTCAGCTGGAGCCGGTGCTGGCTTTTCCTCTTGTGTTGGCGCCGGCTGCTTTTCTGGTGCAGCTTCTGGTGCCGGTGCCTGTTCAGGTGCTGCTTCCGGTGCTGGTTGCTTCACTGGGGCCGGACCAGCATGTTTCTTTGCTTGCTTCTGCCAGTCAGCGAGAACATCTTTTAATGTTGTGTGCGCGAACTTTTCTAGTAATTGATTGATCGACTCTTTATCTATGTTTTTCAACTCATACGCTTGCACCTTTGCATAGACAGGCTGATGAGTTTTTTCAGCTGCGAATGCTTGTCCTCCAAAACCTGCTGCGATCGCTGCGGCTGCTACTGTTGTTACGAGTAATTTTTTCATGTTGTTTCCCTCCAAAATATGTTGGTTTGTCGTGCTACAGGAACAACCGTACCATGATTTTCTCTTTAATTTCTCTGGAAAATTGTAGCTTGAAAACCAGCGGAAATCGGCTCTTTTCCACCTGTTTGTCCGCGACGAGACTCCCTCTTGATCCGTTGGTGCGTCTTGCTTCCGCCGCTTTTCAACCGTTCACCGAATCAGGCCTTTTTCCTCTAATCACATTTCCAATTCTCACAACCAGGCTTGATTTTTATAGATTCCTCCAAAGTTGGTTACATAACTGTAATAAAACAGTCCCGGGCTTTGACAATACTGGCCTGCGCCCTTCTCCTCCTGTTAATGGAAAATATTACGCAGTGCCCGGGCTGCGGGTTTTTGATAGTTTTATAGAGATTGCTTTTCTGAAAAAGGAGGAAATCAACAAATGAAAAAAATGATCACTATTGTAGGAATGACAGTTGCTCTCCTATGTACAGGAGGTCTCGCGACCGCAGCGGCTGGGGTTCATACTGTCCAAACCGGTGACACTCTTTATACAGTCGGGCAGCAATATGGAGTATCGGTAGCAGCACTTAAAGAAGTGAACGACAAGAACAGCTCGACTCTTTATCCGGGAGAACAGCTTACTCTTCCAGCTTCCATCAGTCAGGCTGATAAGGATTTACTCGCCCGGCTTGTTACCGCCGAGGCAAAAGGAGAACCTTATGCCGGCATGGTCGCTGTAGCGACAGTCGTTCTGAATCGGGTCGATCATCAGGACTTCCCGAATACGGTTCGTGGAGTGATTGAAGAAGTGACGCCTACAGGCCACTACGCGTTTTCCCCGGTGAAGGACGGCAACATCAACCAGCCGGCAACCGAACAGGCGAAACGCGCTGTTAATGAAGCATTGGCCTTTCACGGTCAGGGACAAGGCTCCCTTTTCTTCTATAACCCTGCAAAAGCAACAAACCACTGGAACGCGACCCGGACAGAAACCGTAAGGATCGGTGACCACGTGTTTGCAAAATAAATGAGAGGAGCTGGGACAAAAGGTTGTGTTTTTACCTTTACCCCAGCTCCTTTTTTTCAAAAAAGCAGGTTGATCTGCAGCAGAAGGGGAATATAGTAAGAGTAGGCAAATTATAAAGAAGGCGGTGTTTGAATGGGACGGATTTCTCGCTCTTCCCGGCTGCAAACTGAACGTATTCACGCTAATTATGTAAATCGCATGACAAATATTGAGCGCACTCCACATATTGAAAAGATAGATCCAATTCATGAATCACAGCGTCCCTTCAATCAATTTTCGGAAAATTACCTCATCTCATACGACCGTTATTATCGCAGCATTCAGGAATTAAAAAAGGAATTCAAGCGGTTTTATCATCATGAAAAAGAATTGCAGCAGGCGATTGCCCGTCTCAATGACAATGATCAGACACTCATCGAACAGACGAAGACGCTCGTTGAAAAGTACAATCTGGCATTGGAGGCGCTGCGCGACTTTGATGCGCTTGCCGGCACCGACCACCTGCAGTCGATCCATCACATTTATACGCTCTTTGCTGAAGATTTCCAGGCCATTGGCGTAACCGAAAATGAGGATTACTCCCTTTCTCTGAATATGGATCAATTTTTATCATTTCTGCACGATGCCGAGCATGCAGCTTCTGAATTTATGGGCCGCTTTAAAGCGATGATCCTGAAAGAATATCAGACCTTTATCCGCATTAAGGCGCCGGATACACCGGCTGATGCGTATGAAAGCCAGCCGCTTCCTGTAAAAGGCCTTCTAATTGAAGAACAATATTAGACTCTCTGCTCTTGCTCTACGCTTTTTTGGTACAATAGAGAGATCAAGCGTGTGCAGAAATGAGGGATATCATGGAAGTAATTGTTTCACATATGAATATTGACTTCGATGGATTGGCCTGTTTACTGGCTGCTCATAAGCTTCATCCTCAGGCAACCGTCGCCTTAACCGATAAACAGCAGCCGACGGTCAAATCCTACCTGGCGATTTACCGCGATCAGCTCAATTTTTCTTCATACGAGCAAATTCCCTGGACAACTGTAACAAAAATCATCCTCGTTGATGTCGGCTCCCTCGCTCGAACCGGCATTCCACTTAAGGAACTGAATGATGACGTCTCCGTTTTGATTTATGATCACCACCTGCAAAACGAGCCCGAACCGGGAGCTGAGTTCAGCCTGATCGAAGGGGTCGGGGCGGCGATTACGCTTCTGACCGAGCAGCTGCTCAAGCATGAGCATCCGATCAATTCCTTTGAAGCTACCTTGTTCGGCTTAGGTCTCTATACAGATACCGGAAATTTTACATACCCGCAAGTGACTGCACGAGACCTCTCTATTGCTTCCGTCCTCCGTGAACGCGGCATGGACGTCACTCTGATTGAACGCTTTGCTGAACAGGTGCTGACGGCGGAGGAAAAAGCTCTGTTTCAAACCTTGCTGACAAACAGCGAGGAACAGCAGCATCAAGGAGTAACGATCCTCCTGACGACCCATGAACAGGATCATTATCAGGGTGGCCTCGCCACACTGACGAGACGGCTGATGGACGTTACAGACAGCGACGCGGCACTCGCAATCGTCAGGATGAAGGACCGTACCTATGTCGTCGCCCGCGCCTCATCAAGCCGGATTGATTTCAGTCCGCTCATGCAGGCGCTCGGAGGCGGCGGTCATGCCCAGGCGGCGTCAGCGACGTTCAAGCAGAAGCCGTTGCCGGAAATTGTGCCGAAGATCAAGGAGCTTTTGCCGTCGATTTTGAAACAGGCGGTGACCGCATCCTCGATGATGGCAAGCCCTGTTAAATCAGTCGCCCCAACGGACAAAATTGAAGCGATTCTTGAGCGCATGTTTCAATATGGTCATACCGGCTTCCCTGTTGTCGATGAAAACGGAAAGCTCGTCGGCGTTATTTCCCGCCGTGATGTCGATAAAGCGACCCATCACGGGCTTGGGCACGCCCCGGTGAAAGCCTATATGTCGAGCCGCCCGGTCACCTTGCCACCAGAAGCGACAATCGAAGAGATTCAGGCGACGATGATGCAGCATAACATCGGCCGGATTCCGATTGTCGAAAACGGAGCGTTAGTCGGCATTGTCTCGCGAACAGATGTGATTGAGCAGCTTCACCAGCAATCCTCCGTTGTAGAGCCTGTAACTAAAGACTCTCTATTGCCACATATGGAGAAATATTTGCCCGGCTCTACGCTTTCTTTATTAAAACAGATTGGAGACATTGCCGATGAGCTTGAGCTCCCTGTCTATTTAATTGGTGGAATTGTCCGTGATTTATTGCTAAAGCGGCAAAACGAAGATATTGATCTCGTCGTCGAAGGGGACGGAATTGCTTTTGCCGAAGCGATAGCGGCAAGACTCGGTGGAAGCATCAAAACCCATGATACATTCGGGACGGCTACATGGACGACAGCGGCCGATGAAAAAATCGACATCGTCACGTGCCGAACGGAATATTATGAGGCGCCAGGCCTTTTGCCTGTTGTTCGCGCATCCAATTTACGCGAGGATCTCCGCAGACGTGATTTTACGATTAACGCGCTTGCGGTCAAAATCAACAAGGAAAGCTTTGGTCAAATTATTGATTTTTTCCAGGGACAAAATGATCTCAAGCAACGGACAATCCGGATCTTACATACGCTCAGCTTCGTTGAAGACCCGACCCGGATTTTGCGGGCGGTCCGCTTCGCTCTCCGCTTTGGCTATCATTTCGATGAGCAGACGGAACGTCTCGCAAAAAACGCCGCGCCGATGCTCGAGCAAATCAGTGCGTCCCGGTTTTTGCGCGAGCTGGAGCTACTTCAGGAAGAACAGCATTTACTCGCCGGCGCGAAATGGCTCGACCGCCTTGGTGTCTGGGAAGCACTGTTCGCCTATCAGCCGGCAGCTGACGTATGGAAGCAGCACAGCGAAATCGCCGAAGATTTGGAAGCAACTATGGACCCTTTCCTTACTTTGTTCGTCCTTCTTCATCAAGCGGAGAATGTCACGAAAAAGTTGCAGCGCTATGCACTGACGATTGCTGATGTGAAGCTGCTGCGTGAGTGGGAACAGCTGCACGCCAACGAGATCGAAGAAAAGCCATTACGCGAACTGCACATAGAGCTGTCTCACTTTTCCGAGCTCGCCTTACAATTGTATGGATACCTGATGAAAAAACCTTTCCTGCTTGATTATGTAAAAAAACGCCAAACGATCACCCTTTTACTCAATGGCCATGACTTAAGAAAGCAGGGGATTAAGCCGGGACCCGTCTACTCCACTCTGCTGCAGCAGCTTTTCGGCCTCCAGCTTGATAACGAAATCCGCTCGCGTCAGGAGGCGTTGGAATGGCTGAAGCAAGAGGCACATCAGGCTGAATAACTTACTTACCTTTCTTTTCTTTTTAATGAAGACAGCCGTTTTATCATACTATAAGGAATGAGCTTTTATTGTTCAGCACTCCTTCCCATTCACAAGACGTTCATGATATCACGCATGAAAATGACTTTTTTTCACAAAACTTGTCGATGTTTCTGTTATAATGAAACGTGGTAGGTGTAAGGGGGGTAAGATGTGGATACACGGATGAAACGAAGGCAGGCAACGAGAAAAAAGCCAAAACGAAAGCGCAAGCTCCTTATGATGTTTGTGCTGATATTCTCTTGCCTCTTTCTTGTGACAACAGCCTATGCAGTCATGCAATTTCAAGCTGGCAAAAATGAAGCACAAGATAACTTAACTGAAAATGAAATGATTGGATCTGATGAGCTGGATGAAGAAGTTGTCGAAGTCAAGGAGCCTGAAAATGATGAACCGATCAATGTTCTTTTAATTGGCATTGATACATCTGACCAGGAGCCTGCCCGCACGGATACGATTATGATCGGTCAATATGACGCCAAAAATGGCGACGCGAAACTGGCTTCGATTATGCGTGACACCTATGTTGAAATTCCCGGTCACATGAATAACAAGATCAATTATGCTTTCGCCGCCGGCGGAGCTGATCTGTTACGCAAAACAATCGAACAAAATTTTGATCTTGATATTCATTATTATGCAATGGTCAATTTTAACGGCTTTGTCAATGTCGTTGACACTGTTGCGCCGGACGGGCTTGAGGTAAATATCGAGAACCGGATGTATTACCGCGACACAGCAGCTGATATGGTGATTGATTTTCAGCCCGGTGTGCAAACGCTCCATGGTGATGAAATTTTAAAGTATGTCCGCTTCCGTAAGGATAGCGAAAATGATTTTGGACGAGTGGCACGACAACAGGAAATTTTAGCGTTATTAAAAGATGAACTTTTATCCTTTTCCGGATTGACACGGATTCCCCGTTTAATTGGGTCGGTCGAGCCTTATCTCGAGACGAACATTGGATTACCGCAAATGCTCAGCATTGGACGAGATTTCGCGCTCAATCCGATTAACGACTTTGAAACACTGCGAATTCCGTTGGATAACAGCTACCGCGATGAATACTATTCACACGCCGGAGCCGTACTGGAAATTGACAAAGAGAAAAACGTCCAGGCCATTACCGACTTCTTTTCAGGTAAAAAGGTGCTCGCCAATGACACTGAGGCGGAAGACAACGAACAAGAATCATAAAAAATCGGAGCATGAGGGGAAGATCCACCTTATGCTCCTTCTTTTTGTGCATCTTGCAGCCATTGCTTTGTTTTTATCCCGCAAACTTGACTTCTGTCCATCGTCACAATACTCCATGGCTTCCCCACTATTGGTTATCGCTCATAACATTGGATATAATTCCCTTTTATTCCCTTCCTTCCTATGGCTAAAGTCGGAAAGGCAGCCCGGCTCATGTATTCCATCACCCGAAAATTAGGTGAGCCGCGCTAGTGCTATATTCTCTTTTGTCAATAGGAATTACTGTTTAGGATAATAGAGGTACTGCAAAATATTTGAAAAGGAGCAGGAATGTGAAAGTTCAGACATTACTGGTATTAATGTGTACAGTCTTTTTGCTCGGTGCCTGTAATTCAGATGATACGCAGGCGGAGGCGGAAAAGGAGTTCGAGGGGGATAATTCTGTCTCCCACAAGCAGGAAGCAGAAGAGAATACGAATGAGGAAGATTTTTTACGCTTTGCCACAGATTCCGTTGAGGAATTAATGCGGCAGGAGCCGGGAATTTACAAAGGTGATCACTATAATGAAGAGTTGATTTTTCAGGAAATTTCCTCCTTTCCTTCTGATATTCCAGCTGAAGAATTTTATTACCGCTTACTTGCATTAATGGCTGAAGATTTCCGGGAAGAACAGGAACTAATTGATTCCTTTCAAGTACAGTATGACAGTGTGACAGCGACCCCGGAAGAAGAAATCAAAATCAATCAAGAGGAAATGGAAGAAAACCGGTTAAATGTTCAAATCCTCCTTGATGCAAGCGGAAGTATGTCCCAGGAGATGGAAGGAACAACAAAAATGACGATTGCAAAGGAAGCGGTTAAAACCTTTGTATCTTCTCTACCTGAAGCAGCCCATGTATCGCTTCATGTCTATGGTCATGAAGGCCGGGATGAGCCTGAAGTATCATGTCAGCAGACAGAGACCATGTATGAGCTAAGTCCTTATGAAGAAGGAGCTTTTGAGAATGCGATAAATTCCTTTGAAGCTACTGGATATACCCCTATTGCTCGTGCGATCGAGGAAGCGGGAGCCCAGTTTCCTGAAAAAGGGGAGCATGTGATGTACATTGTCAGTGACGGCCATGAAACATGCGGCGGTGATCCCGTTTTAGCGATTAAAGCCATGCAGGAGTCAGGTGTTTCTGCCGTCGTCAATATTATTGGGTTCGATGTGGAGGAAGACGAGCGTGCAGCTCTTGAGGCCATTGCGAATGCTGGCGATGGGGATTATTTTAGTGCGAATTCTGCCGCTTCATTAACCGAGACATTCACGATCCAATCACAGGACTTAAAGCTGGCCTGGCTGCAATGGGAGAACAGCAATACGCTAAATGCGCTGCATAGTCAGAACACACAAACCTTAGATCTTTTGCATACGCAAAATTCAGCAACCTTGCGGAGTCTAACTGAAACCAATCGCATGATTTTAATCGTAAACGGGTCTAGCCAGAATTTTGATTTCGATGCTTCCGATGTGACAAGGCTCATTCAAGATCGGGGAACAATGATTCGAAATCACCTAAAAGATTCATTAGAATCCTTTCGTCAGGACGTCAAAGAGACCGGCACAGAACTCCGGCAAGACATTAGAGAGAAAGGAACAAGTGAGAGAAACCAACTCGACTAGTAACAAACAAACGGGGGTGTCCAAAAAGGTTGTTTCACCTTTTTAGACACCCCCGAAACAGCGAGTCTACTGAAAAACTTCCTTTTTCGTAACTCGAAGAAGAGTAATGCTCCGCGCGCTGCGTGCCTTGCTGTGAGAAACTCACTCGCAGCTTATGATCCTTATTCGTATTTCTTAAAAATCAGCGTCGCATTGTGTCCGCCGAAACCAAGAGAGTTGCTTAAGACCGCTCGAAGCTCGGCATGACGTGCTTCATTTGGTACATAGTCAAGATCGCAATCCGGATCAGGATTCACGTAGTTGATTGTCGGCGGAATGATCCCTTCCTGCAAGGCTTTAACCGAGAAAATTGCCTCAACCGCACCCGCAGCCCCTAAAAGGTGTCCGGTCATTGATTTCGTTGAACTCACCGCCAGCTTGTAGGCATGCTCTCCGAAAACCTTTTTCAGTGCCATCGTTTCAAACTTGTCATTATATGGTGTACTTGTCCCATGGGCATTGACATAATCAATATCGGCTGGCTCAAGACCGGCATCGGCAATCGCTTGGCTCATCGCCCGTGCGCCGCCTTCTCCCTCCGGAGCAGGAGCCGTCACATGATAGGCATCGCCAGTCGCACCATAGCCAACGATTTCAGCGTAAATCGTTGCGCCGCGCTTCTCGGCTGATTCAAGCGATTCGAGGATCAGAATCCCTGCTCCTTCTCCCATGACGAAGCCGTCACGGTCAGCATCGAACGGTCTTGAAGCCGTTGCCGGATCCTCATTCGTTGAAATCGCTTTGGCCGAGCAAAAGCCCGCGACAGCCATATTCGTAATCGGAGCCTCGGAGCCGCCGGTAATCATCACATCAGCATCTCCGCGCTGGATCACTTTGAACGCATCTCCGATTGAATTTGTGCCTGAAGCGCACGCTGTTACCGAGCAGGAATTAATCCCTTTTGCCCCGGTCGTAATCGACACTTGACCTGATGCCATATCCGGAATCATCATCGGGACAAAAAACGGGCTGACGCGCCGATGTCCCTTTTCTAAAAACTGACGGAAATTTTGCTCATACGTTTCCATTCCGCCGATTCCTGAACCGATCCAGACACCGACGCGCGGTGCGATCTCTTCCGTAATTTCCAGGTTGGCATCCTTTAACGCCATTAGCGAAGCCGCAACAGCGAATTGCGTAAAGCGATCCATCTTACGCGCTTCTTTTTTATCAATAAAGGCACCCGGATCAAAATCATTGATTTCCGCCGCCACCTTCATCGGAAATTCCTCAGCATTGACACGAGTCAGCAGGCCAATTCCTGATTGTCCCTCAACAGCTCGCTTCCACGTCGTCGCAGCGTCTACTCCTAATGGTGTTACCGCTCCAAGGCCGGTGATCACGACACGCTTTTTTTCCATGTCTTTCCTCTCCTTTGCTACAATTGATCTGTCAGCTTACTACTTCCCCCATCGCAAGGCTACAGAGCCCCAGACAAGGCCAGCCCCAAAGCCAACGAGGACAACAATATCTCCGTCTTTTATTTTACCATTTTTTAATTCATCGACCAATGTCATCGGAATTGAAGCTGATGACGTGTTTCCGTATTTATGAACCGATTTCGCCATTTTTTCCTGCGGAAGCTCCAACCGTTCCCGTGCCGCTTCCATAATGCGGATATTGGCTTGATGAGGTACGAGATAGTCACAATCCTCTTTCGTTAATCCCGCTTTTTCCAACACCCGTAAGGAAGACTCCCCCATTTGGCGGACCGCAAACTTAAACACTTCTCTGCCGTTCATCTCTAAATATTTGTCCCGCTGATTAATATGCATCGCCCCGGCGCCATCCGCTCCGAGTTCAAAGGCCAAGATCCCTTTGCCTTCAGCTACAGGGCCAAGTACGGCCGCTCCGGCGCCATCGCCGAATAAAACAGCGGTGTTACGGTCGGAAAAATCGGTAATTTTCGAAAGCTTTTCCACCCCGACGACCAAAATATGACGGTAAGCCCCGGTCTGAATGAACTGCTGTCCGGTGGCAAGTCCATAAATAAAACCGGCACACGCCGCGCTAATATCCATAGCAGCCGCTTTTTTAGCGCCTAGTCTTTCTTGAATTAATGTCGAAACAGTTGGAAACGGCATATCAGGTGTAACCGTTGCGACTAAGATCAAATCAAGCTCTTCCGCCGCAATCCCTGCCTGTTCAAGCGCATCCTTTGCAGCAACATAAGCCATATCGGACGTTTCAATATGATCAGGAGCAAAACGACGCTCTTCAATTCCAGTGCGGGTGCGAATCCATTCATCAGACGTGTCAAGCTTCTGTTCAAAATCAGCATTTGTTACTACTTGCTCTCCCACATAACTGCCAATGCCTAAAATTCCTGCATGTTTCATCTCTCGTTCCCCTTTCGCGGTCGATCGCACGATTCTTTTTGGGTTATTATTAGTACCTGCTACTAATTCTATCCTATGTTCACTATTCTGTCTATATGAACCTCTTTTGAATTAGGCGATCGGCTTCACACGCACGTTTGTCCTCTTCCATACACTAAAATGAGAGAAGAAAGGAGGAAGAGATATGGCTGAACAGCAAAAGCCGCAGCGAGATTTTTTTGATGAATTTATGTTTGGGCGTCCCATTTCCGCGCCGCAGACAGACACTCAGGAAGCAGAGCCGCAGCCGGAGAAAGAGGAACCTACAGCGCCGGCGACTCCGCCGTCACAATTAGAGCAGATGCTGATGCTCGTCCAGACATTGGGACCGGCAATAGATAAGTTGGCTCCGCTTATCGGCGCCGCTCACACGTTTTTTACGAAGCAGAAAAAGGAAGAGCCTTCTTCCAAAAAACCGGCTGAAAAGCAGACGAAAAAGCAGGGATAACGAGCTTGACCGAACCAGCCGAAGAAAAACAAATGAACCCCCCACTTTTTCTGTACCAATCGTAAATCTGATGTTGTATGTAAAAGCAGGTGTCCGCAAAAGGGCTTTTCCCGATTGAGACACCTCTTTTCCTTAATAGGTTCATCTATAGTAAGGATAGACCGGACCGTATTGAGGACCGTATTGAGGACCATAGTTCGGGCCATAACCCGGACCGTAGTTCGGGCCGTAGCCTGGGCCGTAGCTCGGGCCATAGTTTGGACCGTAATTCGGGCCGTAATTTGGTCCATAAAAGACATTTGGCCGACCGTAGCCCCCAAAAAGAAATGGACTGACCGCGAGTCCCGCTATAAAGGGAAGCACAGGGAAAAAACGCTGATCCTGCTGCTCGTACCCGGCGTTTCTCATCATCGGTTGATAAGGGAGATAGCTCATGCATTCACCGCTCCTTCCGCTAGGTTCTCTTTATCCTATGAGCGGGCAAAAAGAATGGAGCCTGTCGCTATTTTTCTTTCTTTTGCAGCTCGTCCATCATATCAACAAAAAATCCGTCCAGCTGGCTTTTCAGCTGCTCGTCTTCCTCGCTTTTCGGCGCCATGCCTTTCACCTCTTCATACGTTTGCAAAAACCCTTCAAGATCCCCGGTGCGGATTTGCGCGATACTATAAGAGACAAACAGACGAATATGAGGCGCCTCGCTTTGCCTCATCAATTCGATAAACGGACGAAGCTTTTGAATGGCCTCTTTGTCCTTCTTTTCCTTAACGAGCTGATACCCTTGCTTCATTTCTTCCGCAAACGCTTTGAGCCTTGCCGTCTTGTCCATCTTATTTCCTCCTTGCTCGTAATGATTGAAACAGAAGAAAAGCCCGGATCAGGGTCCTCCCCCTGTCGAGCTTTTCTTTCCTGTACAGCTTTCCTTACTCTTTCTCCAAAGCAGAATGCTCCTTGCCAAGCTCATAAGCTTCAGACATGACATTCAGTAGCAGTTCCAGCATCGGCTGTAAATCTTCCATATTTAATTCGATCCCTTTTTCATCGAGAAATTTCTTTCCTTCTGGAAGGTGCTTCATCGCAATTTGCATAAATTTCATATTCATTTCCGGATGATTCATACGTTATCCACCTCTTAAGATCATTCTCTCATCTACGATACTATGATGAGCAGGTGAACGCAAGTAGTTAGGTTAAGGGCTCCGTCGGTAATTCTCCCGTTTCAATATAGGTGTTGACGGCCTCTTCAAGCTTGAGCTTCAGTTCTTCCGGTACAACCGGACTAAAACGGCCAAGAGTGATGACCCCGTCTTGAAAATCATAGCTCTTATTTCCAGCAGGCAATTGATCTTTCTCATATTGATCAGCTACCAGCTCATACAGCACATCGACATGCTGAACCGTGCTTGTCAGCACAGTCGATTCGCCCAGATCAGATTGGTCACCGACAAAGCCGATCGCATAGAGCCCTTGATTTTTCGCTTCCTCAATCACCGCCACATGGTATCCATCGCCGACCGGATAAAATACATCAACGTCCTTCTGCTGCATGTCTTTAAAATAGGTCAAAGCGAGCTCTTCATTTGTCCAGCTTTCGACAAACTCCACCTCCACCTCGATCGCCCTATTTCCAATCATCGCGCCCTCCTGGAAGCCTTTAACCTCCGGCTGCCACGGGAAGGCGGCGATAATGCCAACCACTCCGGTTTCTGACATCGCCGCGGCGATAATCCCGGCGAAATAGCCCATCGCATAGCTGTCGAAGTGTAAGCTGGTGACATTCTCTCCTTCTACGTCCCCATTAAAGCTGACAAAATGCAGATCTGGGTAATCCCCGCCAATTTCTGAGAAAAATTCAGCGAAAATCCTGCCATGGCCAAAAACCAATTGCACATCATTGGCAGCAAACTCCGCGACAGCATGTTTCACTTTCTCGAGCGTATTCATATCCTCTTTAAAAACAACTTCACTATTTCGGTTTGTATGAATATTTAAAAGTCCCTGATATCCTTTGCTGTTCCATCCCTGGTCATCAATCGTGTTTTCAAGCAGCAGCCCGATTTTCGCAGGAGAGGATGATGAAATCGGATTACTGCAGCCCGCCAGAAGAATGATCAGCAAAATGACTTGCAAAATCTGTGAAATTCTCATGTTGACACGCTCCCTATTGATTTGCCCTTTTCTATTATAATGGATGGATGGAATGATTTCCTGTTAGTAATTGGAAAGCCGTCTTTTTGCTGCTTTCCTACTCTATCGAATCGATCACCTTATTTCGTCCTAGTTATTCGTTATTCTATGTCGATACCCTTTTTGTTTTATCCTTTCTTGGACAGATGTAATCTGATTGTAATCTTTTTTTATGCAAAGATGAAACATTCACCTAAGGCTGGTATAATGGATAAGACTATTTGAACGAGAAACGAGGAACACATTTATGACGTACACGGAAGCTGTGCAATCACGGCGAACCTTTGCGATTATTTCGCATCCCGATGCCGGAAAAACGACTTTAACGGAAAAGCTGTTGCTGTTTGGTGGAGCAATACGCGAGGCTGGATCTGTTAAAGGGAAGAAAACAGCCAAACATGCGATGAGTGACTGGATGGACATTGAAAAGCAGCGCGGAATTTCCGTGACAAGCTCTGTCCTTGAATTTCAATATGACGGCTACCACGTCAATATTCTTGATACACCCGGGCATGAAGATTTCAGTGAAGATACGTACCGGACGCTAACAGCGGCTGACTCGGCGACGATGCTGATCGATGCGGCAAAGGGCGTCGAGGCGCAGACGAAGAAGCTGTTTAAAGTATGTAAAATGCGGGGCATTCCGATTTTTACGTTTATGAACAAGCTCGACCGTCAGGGGCGCGACCCGTTTGAGCTGATGGAGGAGCTTGAGAACCTGCTTGGCATCCGCTCGTACCCGATGGGCTGGCCAATCGGCATGGGACAGTCCTTCTCAGGTGTTTATGACCGTCATGAGAAGCGGCTGGAGCTGTATAATCCGGAAAACCCGAAAGAAATTGATGTCATTCAATTGGAAGGACCGGATGATCCGAAGCTTGATGAAGCGATTAACGACCCTGAGCTTGTTGCGCAATTTCGCGAGGAGCTGGAGCTGCTCGATGTCGCCGGAGATGAGTTCGACCTTGAGCTGGTTGCCAAAGGAGAGCTGACGCCGATTTTCTTCGGCAGTGCGATTTCCAGCTTTGGCGTGCAGACATTTCTTGAGCACTTCTTAAAGCTTTCACCAGCACCGACGCCAAGAGAAAGCTCGAAAGGCATAATCGAGCCGTTAACCCACAAAGAATTTTCCGGGTTTATTTTCAAAATCCAGGCCAACATGAATCCCGCTCACCGCGACCGGATTGCGTTCCTTCGGATCACATCCGGCAAATTTGAACGCGGAATGGCGGTCAAGCATGTCCGCATTGGAAAAAACATTAAGCTGTCGCAGCCGACGCAGTTTCTGGCGCAAAACCGCAGCATCATTGATGAGGCTTACGCCGGCGATATTATCGGACTCTTTGATCCGGGCAATTTCCGAATTGGCGATACACTCGTCGAAGGAGACAGCTTTGAATTTGCGGAGATGCCTCATTTCTCGCCTGAATTCTTCAGTGCGATCACAGTTAAGGAAGCATTAAAGCATAAATCATTCGAAAAAGGCCTGCACCAATTAACGGAGGAAGGCGCCATTCAGCTGTTTAAAACGTTTAACCGTTTCAATGAGCAGCAAATTGTCGGCGTAGTCGGAGTCCTGCAGTTTGAAGTGCTTGAGCATCGACTGAAGCATGAGTACCACGTTGATATTCAGCTTGAACGGCTGCCGTTTTCATTGGCGCGCTGGGCGGAAGGCCCAGCGGAGGCGCTGGAAGCCTTTAAAAAAGCCCAACGCAATCTCGTGACCGACCGCGATGGACGGATTGTCGTGCTGTTTGAAAATGATTTCCAAATGCGCACTGCAACCGAGAAGTATCCTGATATTACGTTTTACGAGAATTCTTTCTTCCGTTCCACGATCTAAAAAAAACTTAGACGGCACAACTAACACAATGGTTTAGTTGTGCCTTAACCATTTGGTTTCAAGATTGTTTAAATATTCATTTGGTGCCTTCTTGAACCTTCTTTGTTTTGTATGTGTGTAAATA
>NZ_JAMBOS010000037.1 GCF_023715705.1 Halalkalibacter oceani | reverse complement strand
TGATGAGGTTGATAGGTCTGGTGTGGAAGCGTGGCGACACGTGGAGCTGACAGATACTAATCGGTCGAGGACTTATCCAAGCAATTCTTGATACTTGCATAATCATGATCTAGTTTTGAAGGAATCACTTCTTTCAACATATGCTTATAAAGCATATCGCATTGATCAAAGAGAGCCTAACGAGGTAATCTGTCGATCAAATGTCCGGTGGCGATAGCGAAGAGGTCACACCCGTTCCCATGCCGAACACGGTCGTTAAGCTCTTCAGCGCCGATGGTAGTTGGGGGCTTCCCCCTGTGAGAGTAGGACGTTGCCGGGCAACTCATTTTTTTCTTCCATGACCAAAAGCGTAAGATAAAAAGCAATATCATACATATTCCACAGTAGCTCGCTCGACGCAGCTCATACCGGAGCGAAGCGATCAAGAGGAAGAGACAGGTACCACAAGCGTACGAATGAACAACTTCAATGATATTCCACAGTAGCTCAGTGGTAGAGCAATCGGCTGTTAACCGATCGGTCGTAGGTTCGAGTCCTACCTGTGGAGCCATTTTTGCGCTTCCATAGCTCAGTCGGTAGAGCACTACCATGGTAAGGTAGGGGTCAGCGGTTCAAGTCCGCTTGGAAGCTTACCTCGAACGCCTTATGCGGCAAGCCTTTCAGGAGATGGAGGGCTTTTTTTTGTTTTGCTTCTGCGTCAACAGAGGAAAGACGCCTTGACCTCACCACAAATGATAGCCCTTCATCAGGTAACTTTCTCATCAAGATGCATCCTCATATTCATTTGCCTATCTCCTGCCCTGTAGAAATTTTCGCTCTCTCTGCTTTTCTATTATAGTGATACTCACAACACGCCATTTTCTTATAAATTTCACAAAGGAATTTTGAAAAAGAAGAAATTATATTATGGAGGTATTGGTAATATTGTGTTAAATTTTAATGGCAATTTATAAAAGTACAGATCTGTCTGCGAGTGCGGAAGTAATTTCATCCCAATTAGGTTTCTATAGCGATTACGACAGAAGGAATGTCACGGTAACAGCGAGAATTGGTAATTCCACATCAACTAAAAGAGGAGATCATTTTGCACCAAGAAAAGATACTTATCTGATAGTTGCCTATCAATAATCAACATACAATGGGGGCCATCATGAAAAGAAAAAGAATAAGTTTACTAATGGCAATTACTATCGGTGCATTGCTTCTTGCGCTGGTAGGTATCTTGTCTATTACTTTAACGAGTGAGCAAGAAGATAGAACTATTCCTTCAACGGAGCCTAAGGAACTTACATTTGGTGACAACTATATTAGCTATGTTTTAGATGAGGAGAGCACTTTAACTATCAACCTCTTTGGAGCACAGGATGTTAGCACGGATGGCCCCTCTTATTTCGATTCCGTTGGTTTTATTTCGCTAGAGAATGAGAACATAGAAATTGTAGATTATGAGATCAGCCAAGGTGATATTTTAGATGATCAACAATTATTCAATATTCTTCTTGAAGTAAAGCTGCATAGTAATGAAGTGGAAAAAGCAAATGAACTAACCATTCATTATAATCAGGTTGAAGAAGCTTCGTTTGTATTTGGTACACTGATTCTTAAAGATGATAATGGATTCAATCAAGAGGATTTAGACGTAACAGGTGATCGCAATATTGTTGCTGCTCCTCTACCTTTATTTGAAGCAAATGTAATGAACCAAGCATCTGACCCTATTGAACTTTCTAAGGTATATGACTTAGCAGATAATCTAGTATTTACCTTTAAAGAGAAAACTGAAATTGCTGAAGGGGAAACGGGGGAGCTAGCCGTATCAAATTTTGATGAAGTGACACACCATGACTTTTATACAATTACTCCAATTGTTGAATACAAACGTAATAATGAAGTGCATCAATATTACATGCCTGGAGTCGTTTTTGGAGTCACGATAGATGCTGCCGATAAGATGGACAGAATTTTAAACTAATAGGATAGATAAATGAGGGCTATAAGGGAAGATTTATCTAAAAAAGGAACAGTGAAAAGCTGTTCCTTTTTTCGTACTCTGCTTTCTACTCGAGCCAAGCCACAAACGGATGAAGCAGACACTCAGCCTGGCGCTTCCGTGTCGATTTGAAAGGTTACGCCAAATTTGTCTGTAACGCTGCCATAGCCGGGACTAAATGACGTTTCCTGAAACGGCATTTTCACTCGGCCTCCGTCGCTTAACGCTTCAAAGAACCGCTTTGATTTCTCAACATCATTGGTTGAAATGCAAATGGTGACTTGATTGCCGCTCGTAATGGTTGAAGGACCCGGGGCATCAGAAAACATCAGTGCTGATTCCTCAATTATCATTTTTGCATGGGCAATCAGATCTTTTAAATCCTCGGAAGGTGGGTCAGGCATGTCTCCGTATGTAATAATCGTCCGCACTTCAGCACCCAGAGCTTGTTCATAAAACTGAATCGCTTCCTTTGCATTACCGTTCATCATCAAATAAGGGGTAACGGGCATTAGTATTCCTCCTTTAGTTATCGGTAACTACGAGTGAATTATAGCAGTCCGTGGTCCGTCTCCTTTCTTTTATCTTGCTATCATTTTAGAGAGGAGCGTTTATGAGTGCTCCACTTATGAAGAAACTCCCTATAAGGTAGTCCGTCCCCATGTTAAGGTTTATTTTCCCGCCAGGCAGTGATAGTCGTTTTTAAGGCGGCATAATTGCCAATTGCCGCGTACCCATAGAACAACCAGCCCATAAATATCCCGACAACGAGGCTATGTCGGTGACTTATAAAAATGGAGATGCCTAATCCCAGGAGCAGGGCGATGGTAGGGACAAATTTTTTAGGCATTTTAAAAAATAGTTTAATGAGTTGAGTTACAAGCATGACGACGGGAACCGCGATGACCGCATCCCAAAAGTTCGTATGAATCGTTGGAAAGTCCAAATTGATCCACCTCCTACCTACCATAATATGTCCCTAACTGGGTTTATTACACATTGATGATAGTGGAAGGGGGTGTACAATGCTATGTATGAATAGAACTTAAACAAACATTTAATTAAAAATGCTGATTGATAACCGATATTTTGCAAAAGGGTGTCCGGAATGATAGCTGAGAAGGGCAGAGGAACGGGCAACGCGACGAACCGTTCTTTGCAGTTGTTTACCGAACGATGATCCACCTCCCGAGAGCTAATCGAAAATTAGTTGTAATAATGTTTTGAAAATAGATTGACTAATTGCAAAATCATTGATAAATTTATTGATATATCAGATTCCAAGGGGGAGTTATATTGAAAATAAGTGATGTGAAATTGACTGTGGTGGGAGTACCAAGACATACAGGCTTTGTAAACAAGCATGTGATTGTTGAAATCATGACGGATGAAGGGGTAACCGGGATAGGTGAAATGTCGGATTTCTCGCACTTACCAAAGTACGCCGTCGATGTAGTCGATTTGGAAAATGTCCTGAAGTCAATGTTACTGGGGAAGAATCCATTTGACCTGACACTGATTAACAACGTTCTCTCTGAAAACTACCCGGCAGTCATGTACTATTACGAGAAAGGCAGTTTTATCCGAAATGGGGTTGATGCTGCGTTACATGATCTGTGCGCGAAATATTTGCATGTTTCAGTTGCTGAATTGTTAGGCGGTCGCTACCAGGAAAAGATTAAAGTTTGTTATCCGATATTCCGCCATCGTTTTATCGAAGAAGTAGAGGAGAATATTGCTGTTGTTAGAAAGCGCTTACAAGAAGGGTTTGATGTTTTTCGATTATACGTTGGAAAAAACGTTGATGCTGATGAAGCATTTTTAGCCAGGGTGGCTGAGGAATTTGGTTCAAGCGTTAAAATCAAATCAATTGATTTCAGCCATCTATTAGATTGGAAAGAGTCTCTTAGAATTGTGAAGCGGTTAGCGCAATACGACTTTGAAATGATTGAAAGTCCAACCGTCCGGAATGACTTTGAAGGACTGCGCCAATTCCGGTTGAAAGTCGATCATCCAGTCAGCGAGCATGTCTGGGATTTCCGGCAGCAGTATGAGATGATTCGTCATGACTCCGTTGATATTTTCAATATCTCTCCAATCTTCATCGGCGGAATTAGTTCTGCCAGAAAAGCGGCTGCGGCGGCCGAGGTTGCCGGAAAGGCCTGCCTGCTTGGGACAACGCAGGAGTTATCAATTGGTACGGCGGCTATGGCACATTTAGGCAGCTCTTTAGTCAACCTGACGTATACATCTGATCCGACCGGACCGAAATTATACACGGATGACATTGTGAAGAAGCCGGTTCAATATGAGCAGGGCTATCTGTTAGTGCCGGACCGCAGCCTTCCTGGGTTGGGAATGGAGCTTGATTGGGAACGGATCGAACGCTTGCGCGTACCTGATTTAAGCTGGGGAGATGTCAGCGTGCATCAATTGCAGGATCGAACGTCATAATTCTTTTTTTACTGTTTATGAAATATCATATACCAAATTAATTATTAGGAGGGGTTACATTGTTAAAAAAGAGAATAGTGCTTCTGTTGCTTGTCGTTGGTCTTTTACTGATTATCGCCGCTTGTGGTTCTGCCAATGAAACAAACGAACCAGCGCCTGAGGCGGGAGAAGAAGAAGCGTCACAAGGTGGGGAGGGAGAAACGGAGGCTGCTGGAAATGGAGAGCAAATGATTCTTCGTTACGGAGAGCTGAATCCGGATGATCACCCAATTACAGAAGGAGCCTACGAATTTTCACGTCTTGTGGAGGAAGCGACTGATGGCAGAATTAAAATTGAGATTTTTTCAGCAAGTGCCTTAGGGTCTGAAAGAGAACAATTGCAGTCGGTTCAGGCTGGAGGTCTGGACTTCTTCCGGCCCAACTCAAGTGCCTTAACCGACTTTGGCGCAGAGCCGATGGGGGTCCTGGCCTTGCCGTTTATTTTTGAAAACCGCGAGCATCAATGGAATGCGTTGAATGGTCCGGCAGGTGAGGAAATTCTTCAAAGTGTCGAAGAATTCATCGGCGGAATGAAAGGCTTAACCTATTATGATGACGGAGCGAGACATATGTTCACTCAAGGGAGCGCAGTTGAATCGGTTGAAGATATGAGCGGGCTGAAGATCCGTGTGCCTGAGAACGCCATTTTTATGGATATGATTTCAGCGTTTAATGCTGACCCGACCCCAATTAACTATGCTGAGTTGTATAGCGCTCTGCAGACCGGGATTGTGGATGGCGCGGAAAATACAATCGCCGGCTATTTAACAAACTCGTTTTACGAAGTGGCAGAGAATTTCTCATTAACAAGCCACGTTGCGAGTCCCGGAGTCGTCGTTGTATCAGAGATGACATGGAATAAGCTAAGTGCGGAAGACCAGGCGATTATCGAGGAAGCAGCACAGCAATCGTCAGAATTTGTCCGCACGCAAACAGAAAAATTTGAGGAAGAAGCGCTGGCAGAGCTCGAGGAATTAGGTGCAACTATTATTCAATTCGATGATCTGTCAAGCTGGCAGGCTGAAGTAAGCGGACTGTATGACACATATGGCGGAGATTTTGCCGATCTGATTGAAACGATTCGGGCAACGGAGTGACGTGGTTATCAGAGTCCAGAAGTAGGGAATGCGCGAGAATGTGGGTAGGAATGAGCTTCCTGCCCGCCCGTGCATAAGCTTGGTGATCAGGCAAGATGGAGGTGAAAGAAATGGATACGCTTTCCCGATATGCAACGTTAATTGTTGAGTATTTTTCTAAGGCGATGCTTGCTCTTTTGGTGATCATTGTGAGCTGGGTCGTGTTTGGTAGATATGTGTTAAGCGCGACGCCGGCATGGGGAGAGGAATTAGCGAAAATATTAATGGTCTGGGTTGCTCTGACCAGTGCAAGTATGGCGATTCGAACGGACACTCATTTACGATTATCGCTGCTTGATTTTATTTTACCTGACAAATATATGAAGGTGGTTCATTGGATCGTGCTCTTATTAATGGGAGCGTTCGCAATCTTTTTTATAGTCGCTGGGATTCAGCTCGTGCAACTAACAAGCACAAATACTTTGCCGGGCTTGCGAATTTCCTCGTCGTGGTTGTATTTAGCGGTTCCTGTTTCAGGGGTAGCGATGCTTGTGCAAATTATTGATAGAGGGAGGAGGATGCTGTGATTAACGACATAACGGCTGTGTACCTTTTGATTGGAAGCTTTTTTCTCTTAATCTTTTTGCGGGTGCCGATTGTGTTCGCGCTCGGAATTTCTTCGATTATGACGGCGTGGTATTTAGAGCTGCCTTTGATGATGATCGCGCAAAGCATTGTCGGCGGGATTAATGTATTTGTTCTTCTGGCGATCCCCTTCTTTATCCTGGCCGGGGAGCTGATGTCGCAAGGTGGCATTTCTGACCGTCTTGTTAAGTTGTCACAGGCACTGGTCGGTCGATTTCGCGGTGGTTTAGCAATGGTGAATATTCAAGCAAGTATGTTCTTTGGAGGAATTTCGGGGTCTTCCGTAGCTGATACCTCATCAATTGGATCAGTCATGATTCCAATGATGAAGAAAAATGGCTATGAAGCCGATTATTCGACGGCCGTAACTGTAGCTAGCTCTGTACAAGGGGTCCTAATACCGCCGAGTCATAATATTATTTTGTATGCACTTGTCGCAGGAGGCGGAGTGTCAATTGGGCAACTGTTTTTAGCAGGGATTGTACCTGGAGTGTTTTTAGGAATTGCGTTGATGGTATTTAGTTATCTGGTTGCGTTAAAGCGTAAATATCCAAAGGGTGAACCATATACGTTGAGAGCGACGTTTGCAGCTTTACGTGAGTCCATGCTAGGTCTAATGACTGTCTTAATTGTCGTTGTTGGTGTGGTAGTCGGTATTTTTACAGCAACAGAGGCTGCGGCGATTGCTGTTGTATATGCTTTTATTGTAACTTTTATCATTTATCGTGATATTCCTCTTTCGCGTATGAACCTTATTTTAAAAAATACGCTCGGAACGATTTCGATTGTCTTTATTCTTATTGGTACATCAAGTGCGTTTGGTTATTTAATGAATTATTTGAATGTGACGAGTGTGATTGGCAACGCTTTGCTGAATATGTCCGATAGTAAAGTAATCATTCTTTTGCTTGTCAATCTGATTATGCTTATTTTAGGAACCTTTATGGATATGGCTGCACTGATTTTACTCATTACTCCTGTCTTACTTCCTGTTGTCACTGCAGTAGGAATGGACCCTGTCCACTTTGGGGTCGTGATGATGCTAAACCTTGGAATCGGTCTATTAACTCCCCCAGTAGGAGGTACTCTTTTTGTCGGCAGTGCAATAAGTGGGGTTTCAATTGAAAGGCTAAGCATAACCATGCTGCCATTTTACTTCGTTATGATTGCTGTTTTGTTGATCATTACCTTTATTCCGGAAATCGTCATGTTTGTTCCGACTCATTTTATGAAGTAAACAGAAAGGGAGGTTCATATGAAAGTAGCAATTGTAACCGGGGGAGGCTCCGGGATTGGCCGTGCTGTAGCGCTGGAGCTTGCCAAAGAGAACTATGCGGTAGCGGTGGCAGACATTGAAGAAACCAAAGCACAACAAGTCGCCGCTGCGATTGAAAAAGAAGGCGGCGAGGCGATTGCTCTTCAAGTCGATATTAAAGTGGAATCTGCCATTCAGGCAATGGTCGAAAACACATATCAGCGGTTTGGTCGGTTAAATGTATTGGTTAATAATGCCGGAATCAATTTCACGCATAGCGTGGAAGACTGTACCGTTGAGGAATTTGATGAATGTATCGCGGTTAATTTTCGCGGGCATTACCTGGCATCAAAATACAGCATCCTGTATTTAAAAGAAGAAGAAAATAACGCAATTATCCACATTTCGTCCACACATGCGATGCGTACCCAGCCGCGTTTCTTTCCTTATAACGCGTCAAAGAGTGCAATTCTGGCGATGACGAGAAGCATGGCGATTGATTTAAGTAAGCATCGGATTCGTGTCAACGCCATCTGCCCCGGTTTTATTAAAACGAATATATTATCACCGGAAATCTATGAGGAAGACGGGGCCTATATGAAAAAAATTATGAAGTACCACCCGAGCGGAAGAGTCGGGAATCCGGAAGATGTCGCGTATGCGGTTGCTTTTCTGGTTTCCGACAAAGCTGCTTTTATTAATGGTGAAACGCTTGTGATCGATGGAGGGAGAAGCGCTCTGACGTATGATATGGGTGGAAACGATGACTGAAGACAAAATGAAGGAGGTAAGATGAAGTGAGACAAAGGGAGCGGCTTTTATATGTTGGCACCTTTACAGACAAGGAGAGTGAAGGGATTTATCTCTATCATTTTAATGAGGAAAGCGGAGAACTGCGCTATTTCGATGTCGTGAAGCAAGTCGCTGATCCATCCTTTTTAACGCCTGGTCCAGATCATACGCTTTATGCCATCAATGCCTTATTTGAATACAAAGGCGAGCCGACCGGAGCTGTCAGCGCTTTTTCCATCGAGCGTGAGTCAGGCCGACTGACCCTGTTAAATGAGCGGTCTTCCCGTGGGAGGCGACCAGCGTATGTATTTGTTGACCGTTCAAAAAAATATGTGCTGCTTGCCAATTACGGCGAAGGAAGTGTTGCTGTCTTTCCTCTTTTACCTGATGGCAGATTAGGAGAGGCGACAGATGTTATCCAGCACGCCGGAGAAAGTGTCCATTCGAGACAGGAAGGACCGCACGCTCATTCGATCATGACTGATCCAAGCAATTCATTTGCATTGGCAGCTGATCTTGGGACGGATACGGTTTATGTCTATCGATTTGATGCAGAAAAGGGCAAGCTGGAGCCGCACCGCCGTTATAAAGCAGCGGCGGGTGCCGGTCCGAGACACCTCGCCTTTCACCCTTCCAATCGCTATGTCGTTGTTATTCATGAATTGAATTCAACGCTGACAAGCTACCGGTGGACAGAGGAAAGCGGCGAGCTGACGGAGCTGGAAACAGTAGCGACGCTTCCGCCGAAAGCCAACGGTGAAAGCACGGCGGCAGAAGTGAAATTTTCAGCCTGTGGACGGTTTCTCTATGCGTCAAACAGGGGAGATAATAGTATCGTGTGCTATACGTTTCATGAAGAAACAGGCGAGTTGCGTTATGTGAATCATTATGACTGCAAAGGGGATGTGCCGCGACATTTTACGATTTCTCCTAATGGGAAGTTTTTGTTAGTCGCCAATCAGGAGAGCGACTCAATTGTTACCTTTCGCATTGATCGGGAAACCGGTGAATTAACTTTTACCGGGAATGTGGTGAAGGCGCCAACCCCTGTTTGCCTGCTGTTTTTACCATAATCCTGTCGTGCTTTCATGCATTTACAATCGTCATCAGCTGTGATAATATTTGATATATCAATTGGACGAATGGAGATGTCTAGTATGAATAAAGAGTCGGCTGATCAGTCTTTTGAAAAGTTTATTTCTACTAGAACTCGAAATGTAAAATCATTGAGAGAAGTAGTGGTCGAATCATTACGAGAGGCGATTGTAAGGGGGCAAATCAAAAGCGGCGAGCATTTGAAGGAGCGTGATCTTTCTGAGAAGCTCGGAATTAGCACGACACCGATCAAGGAAGCCTTTCGAATTCTCGGGAACGAGGGACTGGTGGTGACCATCCCTCGAAAAGGGACGTATGTATCAGAATATGTTGATACGAATATTGAAGAAGTACTCCAATTACGAGCTGTCGTGGAAGGGCTGTGCGCGAAGTTTGCCGCGGCAAAGGCGAATGACCAGCAAGTTGACAGGTTAAAGGCACAGCTCGCTCTTATGGAGGAACTCTTTGAAAAAAAGGATATCGATGCGCTTGTTGAAGAGAATACGAGATTTCATGCTCTCATCCGGGAGATTGCCAACAATTCGATGGTCACAAACTTACTGAATAATATTTCGAGCTTTGAAACGGCCTTTCGCAAAAGAGCCCTTACAAATAAGGATGAAATGAAGGATGGCTACTTGGAGCATAAGGAAATTCTGCAAGCGATTATTGAGCGTGATCCGGAGCGGGCAGAAGAATTGATGAAGCGACATATCAACAGAACGTTGACGAATGTCTTAAAGAAATAATGATTTATTTCTTTAAACCTTTGTTGATATATCAAATTTCATTTATTGCTTCAACTCATTAAAAGATGAAAATGGAGGCGGGAAAATGGATTATCGATCATTTGGTAAGAGGTTCGAGGATATTTCAGGAATAACAATTACTCCTTTTAAAGAGGAGTCAAAAGAAATCGATTGGAATGGCGTAAAAGAAAACGTGGAGTTCTTAATTAATCGCGGAATCAATGTGCTAGTTCCATGTGGAAATACTAGTGAATTTTATGCGCTGACATTGGAGGAAGCGAAAGAAGAAATCAGATATGTCGTTGAATGTGCCAACAAGCGTGCTACTGTTTTGGCCGGGGTCGGTTATTCAGTTGCGACCGCAATTGAGATGGGGAATTATGCGAAGGATGTCGGAGCCGACTGCATCATGATTCATATGCCGATTCACCCTTTTATGACCGATGACGGAGTTGTTGATTATTTTAAATCGATTATTGAAAATGTAGATTTGCCCGCTGTTATTTACTTTAAAAATCCGGCTATTTCAGATCGGGTGTTAGAAGAACTGTCCTCATTGGATAGATTAGTAGCAGTGAAATACGCGATTAATGATTTGCCGCGCTTTGCCAGAACCGTCCAATCAATCCCCGCGAACCGCGATATTACGTGGGTGTGCGGAGTTGCCGAGAAATGGGCGCCATTCTTTTTTCATGCAGGGGCAACCGGCTTTACATCGGGGTTGGTCAATCTTTACCCAGAAAAATCACTGGAGCTGCTTGAAGCATTAAAAACAAAGGATGAAGCAAAAATATGGAGTGTCTGGAATGAAGTACTTCCGTTTGAGAATTTACGGGAAAAATACAATAGCGGTGTCAATGTAGCGATTGTCAAAGAAGGGATGCGCCAACTCGGTTTAAATGCAGGCGTCACGAGGGAGCCTGTCAGCCCACTAAGTACCGAGGATAAAGCCGCTGTCCGCAGTTTGATTCAAAGGTGGAAGCTCGACATCCGCAAACAGCCGCAATAACGATGAGGATTAAATGAGGAAGGCCGGGTTAAAAGGTGCTTTTTTACCTTTTGCCCGGCCTCTGAATTTTCAAAAGATAGGAAAACAGAAAGGCCACAGCCCCGTTTCTTCAAGAACATGGCCGTCGCTCTGCCTCTTTTAGGGAAGGACAGCCTGCTTTTTTCTTAGATAAAAGAAAAATTATGCAAAAGGGGTTGTCTTTGAAGTTTATTTTTTATATAATACTTTTTGTCAGTAAGAAAGAGCTATATTTTGGCCCGTTGGTCAAGTGGTTAAGACACCGCCCTTTCACGGCGGTAACACGGGTTCGAATCCCGTACGGGTCACCATTTTTGCCGGAGGATTAGCTCAGCTGGGAGAGCACCTGCCTTACAAGCAGGGGGTCGGCGGTTCGATCCCGTCATCCTCCACCAGCATACATAAGGATAAATTTCAAAAGACTACATACACTATGCCGGTCTAGCTCAATTGGTAGAGACGAGCAAGTCATCGTCGAATAAGCGACGAGTTGTCTCGACGCAGCCCGCATCGGAGCGAAAGCTGTCAAGAGGAAGAGACACAGTCTCAACATAAAATAAGAAATACTATCCATATTATGCCGGTCTAGCTCAATTGGTAGAGACGAGCAAGTCATCGTCGAATAAGCGACGAGTTGTCTCGACGCAGCCCGCATCGGAGGAAAGGCTGTCAAGAGGAAGAGACACAGTCTCAATATAAAATAAGAAATACTATCCATATTATGCCGGTCTAGCTCAATTGGTAGAGCAACTGACTTGTAATCAGTAGGTTGGGGGTTCAAGTCCTCTGGCCGGCACTCGAATGATTGTGGAGGGGTAGCGAAGTGGCTAAACGCGGCGGACTGTAAATCCGCTCCCTCCGGGTTCGGCGGTTCGAATCCGTCCCCCTCCACCATTTTTGTTGGGCTATAGCCAAGCGGTAAGGCAACGGACTTTGACTCCGTCATGCGCTGGTTCGAATCCAGCTAGCCCAGCCATTTTTTTATCATTAGCTCAGTGACGAGCCAAAGCCTCGTCGAAAAGACCCCGAGTTGTTCCGACGCAGCCAGCATCAGAGCGTTGCTGGGAAGAGGAAGGAACAGGTGGAGACAACGGAGCGAAACGTCGTCCGGAAGCATCGTGAGAAACAACATTGAATCACATCGGGAGCCATTAGCTCAGTTGGTAGAGCATCTGACTTTTAATCAGAGGGTCGAAGGTTCGAGTCCTTCATGGCTCATGCTTGTTCAAGAGCATTTATTGACTAGATAAACGGGGCCTTAGCTCAGCTGGGAGAGCGCCTGCCTTGCACGCAGGAGGTCAGCGGTTCGATCCCGCTAGGCTCCATCGCGAATACATGAAAACACACCTTGGGATTAGGTCTTTGCCTAATGACTGCTAAAGGTGTGTTTTTGTATGCTGCATTGTTGCGTTCTCACATTAAACATAATATAAAGGTAAAAGGGATTTCCAATAGAGCATTGAGGGAGGGAAAGGTTGGACAGTGGGGTGTCACACTTTATGGAAGTTACTCACCCTTTTGCGAAGTGATTTCACTGAAAATAGGACCCGCAGTTTTATGTGGATCGTCTTACCGCGGGCGGCCTGACGAGTTATGCTATCTTGCTTTTATTGGGAATTGTCTGACATTGGGATATTTCCGGTCTGCTGCCTACTCCAGAGGACGCGACTGTGACGGAAGTGATTTTGGCATTTTACTGTACTTGTTTAGAAGCTGATCGAGCTTCTTGCTGAAGCGGACCATTGGTGCGGAAGGAAGCGGATTGGTTTTTGCCTTTTCGTTTAACAACTGGCGGTAATGTTCGATTTCTGCCAGTAATTGCTTCTCTGTAGTCATTCAATTCCACCCTCTCTCTACAAGTCGTAAGGATTGCTTTTTATATTCCTTACATACCCTAATATTAGTAAAAAAAACACTAATGGCTAATCTGATTTAGGTAAAAGGTATGTTATGATAGAAAGATCAGATTTCATAAAAATAATGAAACGGAAGACGGAGTTTATCCGTATATAAGTCAGAACGAATGTGGGTAGGGATAGGAACATGGAAACGATAGTAAAAAGGTTAATCCGGGAAGTGAGGAAAGGTGATCAACAGGCGTTTGAGGAAATTGTCGAGCTGTATAAAGATAAGATATACCAAGTTTCTTATCGAATGGTGGGAAATGTGCATGAAGCACAGGATATCGCTCAGGAGGCTTTTCTGCGGGCCTATACAAATATTGATCGCTTTGACAGCAATCGCAAATTCTCTACCTGGCTATTCCGGATCGCCACCAATGTAGCGATTGACCGTTTACGCAAGAAAAAACCCGATTTTTACCTTCAGGAACAAGTAAAGGGTTCTGATGGACTAACCTTGGAATCCCAGCTTGCTGCTGATACGGAATTGCCTGAGGATCAAGTGGTAACACTTGAAATGCAGGAGTGGGTTCAATCTGAGATCAACCAGCTCCCGCCGAAATATCGGACTGCTATCATTTTAAAATACATTGAAGATCTATCCATTAATGAAATAAGTGAAATTCTTGATATGCCCCCGTCCACTGTGAAGACGAGAATTCATCGTGGGCGGGAAGCATTAAGAAAAAGAATGCGTCATGTGTAGGAAGGAAGTGTTTATGAGTGAAATGTGAACAGCATTATGAGGAGTTAATACAAGCCTTCCTTGATGGTGAAGCCACACAAGAAGAAAAAGAACAGCTAGATGCTCATTTGGCACAATGTCCTTCCTGTCGTCAGCGTTTTAATGAACTGAAGAAGGTCATTGCCTTTGTCCAAAGCTCATCCCATATTGAAGCTCCGTCTGGATTTACCGAAGGCGTTATGGCAAGATTGCCTGAAAGAAAATCAACTTCAAAATGGAAGCAATGGACGAGAAGCCATCCTTTGCTTGTTTCAGCGGCCGTGTTCTTTTTGCTTATGTCAATCAGCATTTCGTCTCTCTGGCAGGGCAATGATGAACAGGTAGTTGTCACAGGACCGGGTCATGTGATTATTGATCAGGAAAAAGGCAAGGTAATCGTGCCGAAAGGCGAAGTGATTGAAGGGGACCTGGTTGTTCGTAATGGTACGCTTGAGATTGAAGGAGAGGTTCAGGGGAATGTGCTTCTCGTGAATGGGGATGCGTATTATGCTTCCGCCGGACATGTGTCGGGAGAGATTGAAGAGGTCAATCAGGCGCTCGAATGGGTCTGGTATCATATAAAAGGGTTCTTTAAAGAAGTTGTTGCAATTGTGAAATGACGTGGTTATATTACGGGAGGATATCTCAAAGGAAATTTTCTATTGAGGTATCCTTTTTTTATTGATGTGAATCGTTTGATCAAGGTGAATGTAACACGTCAGGAAAGATTACCTTGAATAATCTATGTCAAACTTTGCTAAGCAGGGGCGATTCAAGCTATAATGAAAGCTGTGACAGGGTAAGCCGCCTATGCACAGGTAGAAAAGATGACCGCATTGGTGCTGGTCGGGAAAAGATGGGTTGGTCCTCGCTTGTTAAGGATAAAGGCCTCGCCAGGCGCTATCCGTGTTTTTCATAAATAGGAGCTTATAAAAAGCCTTGTAAAAAGCAAATACGGGGCGGCGGCTTTGGTTTGCACAGGAGCTTCCCTGAGTAGGCTTCGCTTGTCGCAGCGGTGTTGTTCCTTTGGAATACCACTATGTATGATAATGGTTTGGAGGAAGAGCCATGTTTTCTTTTGAAGATTTTAGTTTGCTTAATTATCTCGGGCAAATTGTAGATATATTGGTCGTCACCTATGTAGTATATAAGGCGATTATGATTATTCGCGGTACAAGAGCCGTACAGCTGCTAAAAGGAATTACCGTCATTCTCGCTGTCTGGTTCCTCAGTAAGTTTCTTGGACTGCGAACATTAGAATTTCTGATGACGCAGACCGTTACATATGGATTGCTGGCAATTATCATTATTTTTCAGCCGGAGCTTAGACGGGCGCTCGAACAGCTGGGGAGAGGACGTTTATTTGCGAGCAGAACGATTCCTCAGGATGATACGGTAAAAAAAGCGATTGCCGCGATTGTAAAAGCTTCGACCTACATGGGGAAGCGGCGGATCGGGGCGCTGATGTCCCTTGAGCGTGAGACGGGCATGAATGATTACGTTGAGACAGGAATAGCGATGAATGCCAACTTGACCTCGGAACTGCTGATCAATACGTTTATTCCGAATACGCCGCTTCATGACGGAGCAGTCATTATTAAGGATGAAACGATTTTAGCCGCGGCCTGTTATTTGCCGCTGTCTGAAAATCCGTTTATTTCAAAAGAGCTCGGCACGAGGCATCGGGCGGCGCTCGGTGTAAGTGAAGTGACGGACTCGATCACAATTGTCGTCTCAGAGGAAACGGGGAATATCTCGTTGACCAAAAATGGTGAATTGCATCGTGACCTTGATGAAGAACAGCTGAGAGGTCTGCTTGAACAGGAATTATTAGTGGAAGGCAAGCAAACAACCACTTCGCGCTGGCAGTGGGGGGGAAAGAAAAATGGATAGACTGTTTAATAGCCATTGGTTCGTCAAGATTATTTCTTTCTTTATTGCGCTGATGCTCTTTA
Organism: Halalkalibacter oceani; assembly: GCF_023715705.1. Lineage (GTDB taxonomy): Bacteria > Bacillota > Bacilli > Bacillales > Bacillaceae_D > Halalkalibacter > Halalkalibacter oceani_A. The sequence goes on along the minus strand of NZ_JAMBOS010000037.1, from coordinate 12,077 downwards.
CGATGGTAAACCTTGATGATCTAACCAGTCAGCCGGGTGTGCTGCCGACAATCAGTCCGGCTACATACACGCTGGAGGAGGTCGAGCTGAATGTCCTCTATGATGAAGAGAATTACGCTGTTATTGATCAAACGGAAAGTGTCAGAGTCAATCTGAGAGGGCCGCAAAGTGAAATTATGCTGTTTCAGTTAACGCGGCCAACGTATGAAGTGTTTGTCAATGTGAGTGAGCGTGAGGAAGGTGTGCATACTCTGAATGTTCAGCACCGCGGCTTCCCGGAGGAACTAACGGTTTCGATCGTTCCGCAATTTGCCCGCGTCGAGCTTCAGGAGAAACAGACGATTTCCCTGCCTGTCGAGGTTGAATTGCTTCATACTGACGAAGTGACGGAGGGCTATACAGTAGGGACGCCGATTGTGACGCCGGTCAATGTTGATGTTAGAGCAGCGCGGAGCATCGTCTCTCAGGTCGATTCAGCGAAAGTATTTATAGATGTCGCCGGCGCCGACAAGATGATCGAGGAGACAGGGCGTGTGACCCTTTACCGGGCAAATGGTGAAGAAATAGAGCTTGAACCTGACCCTGCCGTTGTCGACGTTCGCGTACCGATTACAAGCCCGAATCGTGAAGTTCCTGTACGCGTAGGCAGAGAAGGGGAGCTACCGGAAGGGCTCAGCATTCAAGAAGTCCAACTGGACCCGGGCGAGGTCACCGTTTATGGTCCATTGGAGATTATTGATCAGCTACAGGTGATTCAGCTAGGAAACCTTGATTTGAGTGAAATAACCGAAAGTGGCAGTTACGAATGGCAGGTTCCGGTTCCGCCTGGGGTAGAGCAGGTTTCACCAGAGGTGGTGACGGTCACAGTAACCGTGGATCAGGAACAGGAGAGGGAGTTTGCGGATGTTCCGATTGAGATCGTTGGCTTGGCTGAGGGACAGACGGCGACGCTAACCGAAGCTTCCACTTCTGTCCTGATGGCCTATGGAACTGCCGAAATGTTGGAACAGTTGGATTTAGAGGATATACAAGCTTATATCGATATTACTAATTTTCAAGAAGGGGAGCATGAAGCAGAGCTGCAAATCAATGGCCCTTCGAATATCCGCTTTCAGCCTGTTCGGGCAATGATTCCGGTGATAATACGTAATGATGTGATTGAAGGAGAGAATGAATAATGGGAAATTATTTTGGTACGGATGGAGTAAGGGGAGTCGCAAATACGGAGCTGACGCCAGAGTTGGCTTTTAAGCTTGGCAGAATGGGCGGCTATGTGTTGACGAAACATACGGAGAAGCCGCGCGTGATTATTGGACGCGATACTCGTATTTCCGGTGAAATGCTGGAAAGTGCGCTTATTGCCGGCTTGTTGTCAATTGGAGCTGAGGTCATGCGTTTAGGCGTCATCTCAACACCTGGTGTTGCTTTCTTAACAAAGGCATTAAGTGCGAACGCCGGGGTGATGATCTCCGCTTCGCATAATCCGGTGCCGGATAACGGAATTAAATTTTTCGGACCGGATGGGTTTAAGCTGTTAGACGAGCAGGAGCAGGAGATTGAACGCTATTTAGACAGCGAGGATCAGCTGCCCCGTCCGACTGGCGGCGCGCTCGGCCAAGTAAGTGATTACTATGAGGGCGGACAGAAGTATTTGCAATTTCTGAAGCAGACCGTTCAAGAGGATTTTTCCGGCATTCATATCGCGCTTGATTGTGCGCACGGCGCTGCTTCATCGCTCGCTCCGCATTTATTTGCCGATCTTGAAGCGGATATTTCAACAATGGGAACCGCGCCGAACGGCGTCAATATTAATGAGGGATGCGGTTCGACTCATCCGGAAGCGCTAAGTGCCTTCGTCCTTGAAAGAGGGGCACAAATCGGGCTGGCCTTTGACGGCGACGCCGACCGGTTGATTGCGATTGATGAAAAGGGTCAAATCGTCGATGGCGATAAAATTATGTTTATTTGTGCGAAGTATATGAAGGAGCAGGGCTGGCTTAAGCATGGCACTGTTGTTTCGACGGTGATGAGCAACCTCGGCTTTTATAAAGCACTGGAAGAAGAGGGTATTGTCGCCAAGCAGACGGCCGTTGGTGACCGTTATGTGATGGAAGAGATGCGCAAAGGCGGATACAACCTTGGCGGTGAGCAATCTGGCCATATTATCTTCCTTGATCATATCACGACTGGAGATGGTCTTCTGTCCGCACTCCAGCTTGTGAATATTATGAAGATGACGAATAAGCCGCTATCTGAGCTTGCCGCCGAAATGCAGACGTATCCGCAGAAGCTGGTTAATATCCGCGTCAGCGACAAGCATGCGGTCAGTGAAAACGAAGCGGTCAAGGCGGCGATTGCCAGGGTCGAAGAGGATATGAACGGAGAAGGTCGCGTCCTCGTTCGTCCATCTGGCACAGAGCCGCTCGTTCGCGTCATGGTCGAAGCTCAAAGCGAGGAGCTGTGCAACCGCTATGTTGATGAAATCGCAACGGTCGTGAAAGCTGAGCTGGGAGTAGCGGAGTAAGAAAAAGAGGCGATGCATAAGCAGCACGAGACGAGCTGCTTATGCATATTTTTAATTATCACGTTTTTCGTGACAGCTTATGAGGGCCGCACCGCAAAGGCATGGAAGCAGAATGTATAAAATCATGGGAAATGGAACTCAATCAGGCGCAGAGCCTGTCTCCGAGCGGTGTTTTCGGGAAATGAGCTTACTGTGTTTCTAATTGACGTTCTGGATTCATTACGGTATGATGATTCGTGAGTTGAAAAAAGAGAGGAGGATCGAGGTCGTCATTTTTATTAAAGCGCCAGGACTACACACGGACGAGAACGTGTAGTTGACGAGGAGAGGGTTTATCGAGTATTCGGCGGATGCCCTCCGGCTGTAGCATGACAGCCGCTAAGCTTCTGGAGAAAACAGAGAGGCAACTCTTTGCACAAAGCCAGGAGCAGCCATGCCTTCTAATAAAAAATAGAGAGCGGGGGCAAGTCTGCCCTCAGGTCCTTGCCCCCACTTGGGAGGTAACTGTTATATGTGTGGAATCGTAGGTTATATTGGGACAAATGATGCGAAGGAAATTTTATTACGGGGATTAGAAAAGCTTGAATACCGCGGTTATGATTCAGCGGGAATCGCTGTCGTCAATGACTCTGGCGTTCATGTCTTCAAGGAAAAGGGCCGCATTGCCGCGTTGCGCGAAATCGTTGTCGAGGATGTCGACGGTCCGGTTGGCATCGGTCATACCCGCTGGGCGACGCATGGCGAACCGAGCCGGGTTAATGCCCACCCGCATCAAAGTGAAACAGCGCGCTTTACGCTCGTGCATAATGGTGTCGTTGAAAACTATGAGCAGCTTCGGGCGGAGTATTTAGCCGATGTGACGCTCAAAAGTGATACCGATACAGAAATCATGGTTCAGCTGGTCGAGCTTTTTGTGAAAAAGGGAAGCCCGGTCGAAGAAGCGTTCCGTCACACATTGTCCTTACTGAAAGGATCATATGCGACGGCGCTGCTTGATAAGCAGGATCCCGACACGATTTATGTTGGTAAAAACAAAAGTCCGTTGCTCATTGGCGTTGGGGAAGAAGCAAATGTTGTCGCTTCGGATGCGATGGCGATGCTGCAGGTGACAAATCAATTTGTTGAAATTATGGATGAGGAAGTCGTCATCGTGACTCGTCAGGCATTTACAATTAAAACACTTGACGGAAAGAAGGTCGAACGCCTTCCTTACACCGCTGAGCTTGATGCGAGCGACATTGAAAAAGGCACCTACCCTCACTTTATGCTGAAGGAAATTGATGAACAGCCTTTTGTGATCCGTAACATTATCCAAAAGTATCAGAACGAAGACGGCACCGTCCGTCTTGACGATGAGATCCGCGGGGCGATGAAGGCGGCTGACCGTATTTATATCATCGCTGCCGGAACGAGCTATCACGCCGGTCTTGTCGGCAAACAGCTGATCGAAAAAATCGCACAACGTCCTGTAGAGGTTCACATTGCAAGTGAATTTCTATACAATATGCCTTTATTATCAGAAAACCCGCTCTTTATCTTCATTTCACAAAGCGGAGAAACCGCCGACCTGCGCGGCGTTCTTGTTGACGTGAAGAAAAAAGGCTATCCGGCATTAACGATTACGAATGTGCCAGGCTCCACCCTCTCTCGGGAGGCGGATTTCACCCTGCACACCTATGCCGGCCCGGAAATCGCGGTTGCTTCGACTAAAGCGTATACCGCACAAATGGCCGTGCTTACCCTGCTTGCTGTTGATACAGCCAAAGCAAGAGGGATCGAGCTTGACTTCGATCCGTTGCAGGAGCTGGCTATCGTTTCAAGCGCCATGGAAACACTCTGCGACCAAAAAGAGAAGCTTGAGCTGATTGCCCGCGATTATCTCGCGGTCACACGCAACTGCTTCTTCATCGGCCGCGCCGCCGATTACTTTGTCTGCTTAGAAGGAGCCTTGAAACTCAAGGAAATCTCCTACATCCAGGCAGAAGGCTTCGCCGGTGGAGAGCTGAAGCACGGAACGATTGCCTTAATTGAAGACGGCACTCCGGTAATCGCGATCGCAACCCAGGAGCACGTCAACCTGAGCATTCGTGGAAACGTGAAGGAAGTCGCCGCCCGCGGCGCTTATCCATGCATCATCAGCATGGAAGGACTGGACCAGGACGGAGACGCATTCGTTCTCCCGAAAGTTCACGAATACCTGACTTCACTCATCACGGTCATTCCGCTGCAGCTGATCTCCTACTATGCCGCCCTGCACCGCGACTGCGACGTCGATAAGCCGCGCAACCTCGCGAAAAGCGTGACTGTGGAGTAAGCTGAGATTTGTGTTGAGGGATAATTGTTGAGTGATAATAAAGTTGTTTAAATCATAATAAAGTCGTTTAAAAAATAATAAAGTTGTTTAAAAACTGTCAGCTTGGGAAGACTTAGTCGCACAAACCCTTGCTGGTGTTTCATGATAATAAAGTTGTTTAAATCATAATAAAGTCGTTTAAAAAACAATAGAGTTATTTAAATACGTCAATCACTTTATTCAACAAACGGGCCAGATTGTGGAATAACTCTTATATTGCGTAGTAGACACATACTGCGCAGCAAAGGTCTTCATTTTTGACCGACTTTCTGCAATAATGTACTTAAAATAAACAGGATGCAATCCTGTAATATGAAAACACACATCCTTGAATAAAATTGATGTGTGTTTTCCGTTATTTTTAATGTACTTTTACTTTTAGAAATAAATAATAAAGCTGAGTGATTATAGCTAGAATAGGGAATTCCAATAATGGGCCTATAACTAATGATAAAGCGTGAGAAAAAGGATTAGTGCCTTATTAAATGTGTTAACGGAGCTTAGTTAAAAAAGGTAAGCCTATTTCCTATATATTGCAAATAGGATAGACAACTATATTTAAATTAACTTATCAACGAACTTTACAAACACTTTACAAAATAACTATTGAAATTCATGGATAAGCGAATTATTATATAAGTAAATCAATATATAAGTGAATAATTATATTACTACTTTAATTATTTCTTTGTTATTCGTTAAAGACATTCGAATACATAGATAAAAAAATTAATCTGTTTAAAAATAAAAGATATAATCTTTTATAGGTAAATTCTTATGTCTTAATAATCATGAATTTAGGAGGTGTTTTCATGCAAGTATCAACTGTTGAAATAGAGAAAGTTGCAACGATCTTAAAGTTATTAGGTGATAAAACTCGACTAACTATGGTTAAGATGTTAGACACAAATGATTGTTGTGTTTGTGAATTTGTTGAAATATTTAAAACAAGCCAACCTGCTATTAGTCAACATGTTCGAAAGTTGAAGGATGCTGGAGTCGTTCGAGAAACAAGAAGAGGACAGTGGATTATATATTCACTTAATAAAGAGAGTGATTATTATCCCTTAGTTAATACTCTTCTTGAACATCTGCCTAATCAAGATTATAAGTTAAAAGAATTAGAGGAACAGGGATTGCGTATCTCGTGTGATTAATAGGAGGTCAAAGCTTTGATATCAGTCATTTTAGCATCAGCAATTTTTTTACTAACACTTGTTTTAATCATTTGGCAGCCCAAAGGTCTATCAATCGGTTGGTCTGCTTGTGGAGGAGCGATTCTTGCATTACTAGTTGGAGTCGTTGATTTTAATGATGTAATTGACGTGACATCGATTGTATGGAACGCCACTCTAACATTTATTGCTATCATTATTATTTCCTTAATATTAGATGAAATCGGATTTTTTGAATGGTCAGCCCTTCATATGGCAAGAGCAGCTAAAGGTAATGGTGTTCGGATGTTTGTGTATGTTTCCATTCTTGGATCACTTGTAGCGGCCTTTTTCGCAAATGATGGAGCAGCACTTATCTTGACACCAATTGTTTTAGCAATGGTTCGAAATTTGAAATTTGAAGAGAAAATGGTTTTTCCATTTATTATAGCGAGTGGATTTATTGCCGATACAACGTCTCTACCTTTAGTAGTAAGTAATTTAGTTAATATAGTTTCGGCTGACTTTTTCGGAATTGGGTTTGTGGAATTTGCTACAAGAATGATTATTCCCAATCTCTTTTCATTAGCAGCTAGTATTTTAGTTTTATACCTATACTTTAGAAAGAACCTTCCAAGCCAGTACGATTTATCACATTTAAAGAAACCTGTTGAAGCCATTCGTGATGAAAAAATGTTCCGTCTGTCTTGGTATGTTTTAGGTGTTTTGCTTATTGGCTATTTCGCAAGTGAATTTATCGGAGTTCCAGTTTCTATTGTTGCAGGAATTGTCGCTCTTTTCTTTTTAATGATGGCAAGAAGAAGTTCAGCTGTTAACACAAAAACCGTTATAAAAGGGGCACCTTGGGCTATTGTGTTTTTCTCTATAGGTATGTACGTGGTCGTTTACGGCTTAAGAAATGTAGGATTAACGAATGTTCTAACAGATCTTGTTCAAGTAACTGCTGATCAAGGTTTATTTGCAGCCACCATTGGTATGGGTTTCATCGCTGCTATATTATCATCAGTTATGAATAATATGCCAACTGTTATGATCAATGCTTTGGCGATTGCAGATACTGATACAAGTGGTGTTATACGTGAAGCACTCATTTATGCAAACATAATTGGTTCTGATTTAGGACCGAAAATTACCCCAATTGGTTCCCTTGCTACTTTACTCTGGTTACATGTTTTATCTTTAAAAGGGGTAAAGATTTCATGGGGAACGTATTTCAAAGTAGGAATTATTCTAACCATTCCAACATTGTTTATCACACTCGTTGGTTTATATATTTGGTTACTTATTATTCATTAAACAATAAAGGAGAAATGAGTTATGTCTAAAAAAACAATCTACTTTTTATGTACTGGAAATTCTTGCAGAAGCCAAATGGCTGAAGGATGGGCTAAGAAGCATTTAGGTGATGAGTGGGAAGTGAAAAGTGCAGGTATTGAAGCACATGGGTTAAATCCGAATGCCGTAAAAGCAATGAAAGAAGTAGGAATTGATATTTCCAATCAAACTTCTGATATTATTGACTCTAAAATCCTTAATAATGCAGACTTTGTTGTTACATTATGTGGTGATGCAGCTGATAAGTGCCCTATGACCCCCCCGCATGTAAAACGTGATCATTGGGGATTTGATGATCCAGCGAAAGCAGAAGGAACAGAAGAAGAAAAGTGGGCATTCTTCCAACGTGTTCGTGATGAAATTGGTGAAAGAATTTATCGTTTTAAAGAAACTGGCGAATAATAAAAAAATAGCCAAGGGGATTTTCTCTTGGTTTTCTTTTGAAAAGAAATATAAGCATATGCTTATTTGATATTATATGAGGAGGCAATAATATGACTAAAGTTGAAATTTTTGACCCAGCGATGTGTTGTTCTACTGGTGTATGTGGACCAAGCGTTGATCCTGAATTAACAAGAGTAGCTGCTGCTGTGTTCTTACTAGAGAATAAAGGATGTGATATTAAAAGATATCAATTAACAACTGAGCCTAAGAAATTTGCTGAAAACAGCGAAGTTAATAAGGTACTACATGAAAAAGGACCAGAAGCGTTACCAGTTATCTTAGTTAACGATCAACTTGTTAAGGTAGGGGGGTATCCATCAAACGAAGAACTTGCGGAGTGGTTTGATGTCTCACCTGAAGAGTTAAAGTTAAAGGAACAACCCAAAGATCGTCTTTCCATTGATCTAAACCAAAAGTAAATAGAAAGAAGGGAAATGTATGTTTCAATCTTTCAATCCTAAAAGTGTAATCAATACTCCTTTTCTATTTTTAACTGGAAAAGGTGGAGTCGGTAAAACATCTACTGCATGTGCAACAGCCGTTGCGTTAGCTGATAGTGGAAAAAAAGTTTTACTTATAAGTACCGACCCTGCTTCAAATCTCCAAGATGTGTTTGGAGTAGAGTTAACAAATGAGCCAAAACCAGTTCCGAACGTGGAAAATTTATTTGCAAGCAACCTTGATCCTGAAGCTTCAGCGAAAGCCTACCGTGAAAGTGTTGTAGGTCCATACCGAGGTAAGCTTCCTGATTCGGTTGTTGCTACGATGGAAGAACAATTATCAGGAGCCTGTACAGTTGAAATTGCTGCATTTGATGAATTTACAAGTCTATTAACAAATAATGATATCATCAGTCTATATGATCACATCATTTTTGATACAGCCCCAACTGGTCATACATTAAGACTCTTACAACTACCAACAGCTTGGAATGGATTTTTAGAAGAAAGTACACACGGAGCTTCGTGTTTAGGTCCGTTATCTGGGTTAGCTGATAAAAAAAACCTTTATTCGAAGTCAGTAAATGTTCTTGCAGATGCGAAGCAAACGACATTAATCCTTGTCACAAGACCCGATGAATCATCACTCCTAGAAGCTGACCGTGCAGCAAAAGAACTGAAAGAAATAGGTATTAAAAATCAGCTACTCATTGTTAATGGTCTTCTTCAGAATCACTTGAAAGAAGACGAAGTTTCATCAGCATTTTACCAGCGTCAAAGGAACGCATTAAAACAGATGCCTAGCAATTTAAAACAAACGGTGATTTACTCTTTACCTTTTGTTTCATATTCCTTAACTGGGGTGGATAATCTTCGTTATTTATTTAAACAATATGCAATACCATCGGTTGAGTTGGTCAGTGATAATGAAATGCATAACCTACCAAAATTGAATGACGTAGTAAGTGATTTTTCAGCTTCCAACACTAGGCTTATCTTTACAATGGGAAAAGGTGGAGTTGGGAAAACGACAGTTGCTTCTGCGATTGCCGTTGGATTAGTTGAAAAGGGAAATCGTGTTCACCTAACAACAACAGATCCAGCAGCCCACTTAGATTATCAATTTCAGCGTGACCATTTAAATAATAACTTATCCATTAGCCGCATTGATCCAAAGGAAGAAGTAGAAAAGTATAAAGCTGATGTATTAGAAAACGCAGGGAAAGAGTTGGATAAAGACGGATTAGCGTATTTAGAGGAAGATCTAAACTCACCTTGTACAGAAGAAATTGCTGTTTTCCGAGCATTTGCAGACGTTGTAGCTAAGTCGGAAAATGAAATTGTTGTTATTGATACAGCGCCAACAGGCCACACGTTATTACTTTTAGATGCTGCACAATCTTATAGCAAAGAAATTGCAAGGTCAACAGGGGAAGTACCTGAAAGTGTAAAAAAACTACTTCCGCAAATTAGAAATCCAAAAGAAACATCGGTCGTTATTGTGACACTAGCAGAGGCAACCCCAGTACTCGAAGCTTCACGTTTACAAGATGATTTGAAACGTGCCGATATTAGACCAAAATGGTGGGTCATTAACCAAAGTCTATTTGCTACGAATACGAAAGATCCTGTATTAAGTGGAAAAGCCATTTCAGAAAAGCAATGGATTCGTGAAGTAAATGAAAATTTGGCTGAGAAGTGTGCCATTATTCCTTGGCTTAATGAAGAAAAAATAGGATATAGCAAATTAAAAGATTACTTTAATTAATCGTTGGGGGAACCAATCATGGAAAAAGTCGTTATTTTGGGAACTGGTCCAGCAGGGTTAACAGCTGCTATTTATTTAGCAAGAGCAAATATGAAACCTATTGTCATTGAAGGTGATCAACCAGGTGGGCAATTAACGTTAACAACAGAGGTAGAGAATTTCCCTGGTTTTATCGAAGGTATTATGGGTCCAGAACTGATGGATAATATGAGGAAACAGGCAGAGCGCTTTGGTGCTGAATTTAAAAGAGGATGGGTAACAGACGTAGATTTCTCGAAAAAACCTTATACCTTAGAAGTAAGTGGCCTAGGAAAAATTGAGACCGAAGCATTGATTCTTTCAACAGGTGCATCCGCAAAGCTATTGAATATTCCGGGTGAAAAAGAAAACATCGGACGAGGAATTAGTACTTGTGCGACATGTGATGGATTCTTTTTCAGAGGGAAAAAAGTAATTATTGTTGGTGGTGGAGACTCTGCGATGGAAGAAGCAAATTTCTTAACGAAATTTGCAAGTGAAGTGACTATTGTTCATAGAAGAGATGAATTTCGTGCTTCAAAGATCATGCAAGAACGAGCGAGAGAAAATTCTAAAATCAGATTGGAACTTAATAAAACACCTATTGAAGTTGTAGCTGGAGAAAAGAATGTAACAGCTTTAAAAGTGAAGAACAATGAATCTGGAGAGGAAGAAATCATTCAAACGGATGGTATTTTTGTAGCAATAGGACATACTCCAAATACTGCATTTTTAAAAGGGCAAATAGAGACGGATGAAACTGGGTATATCAATGTTATACCTGGAACCACTGAAACGAACGTACCTGGAGTTTTTGCTTGTGGTGACGTTCAAGACAAGAAATACCGTCAAGCAATTACCGCAGCAGGTACAGGGTGTATGGCAGCACTAGATGTAGAGAGATACTTAGAAGGAAATGCTGTTCACGATTGGAGCAAATCATTGTAGTAGGAGGAATTAATAATGACAACAAAGAATTACCATGAGCTGTTGAAAGATCGCATCTTCATCGGTGGTGCAGATGATGTTGAAGACATGATGAACAATGAAAAAGTAGAGATTATTTATGATTTAAGAGCTGAGGCACCAAAAGAAGAATCTAAATATAATCGTGTGCATAGTCCAATCGTTGATGATGCAGATCATCAAGATGACTCTGTGAAGAAATCAATTGAACATGTTGTACATGCATATAACGAGGGGAAAAAAGTCTACTTTCATTGTCAAGGTGGTAGTAACCGTACAGGCACAGTTGCAATTGGAACACTATTATCACTAGGAAAAGCTAATACAATTGAAGAAGCTGAAAAAATGGCTAAAGAAGCTCGACCTAAGATTAATGTAAAACCAGAAATGAAAGAAACGTTAAAAAGAATCTTTCCAAATGCTTAAGGTTGTTTTAGGTGAAACAACTTAAAAAGGACTAATGGAATTCTTTGACATAGATTGGTCAAAGAAATTGAGTTTTGTGTCATTTGAGGGTTAATAAAATGAGGGTTAATAAAAGTCTTTAATAAAAAGAAATAGAAAAAAGTAGGAAGTGCTAATTGTGACTTTCTACTTTTTTGGGGACGAGTTGCTATTGATTCTTTTTCTGTAATTGGTATGTTATTTACAACAAGTAATGTTCAATAATTCTTATTATAAACGGAGTCTAATAAAACAAAACCATTTGCTGCGTATTACAAATATACTATGCAATAAACAATGATCTTCCACAATCGGGCGCAATTATTGAATATGATGGCTAACGACTTTAAATCGTTAGTCATTTTTAAATCTTTCGTTAAGTACATGTCTACAATGAAGGAACACATTATAATTCTAATTTTTTTCATTAGCATTGCATAAACAAAAAGTTCAGTTGTCAAACAAGTAAATGTAGCTGTTGAATGTTTTTGACACCCTTAAATTACTGAAAGTTGACGGTATTGCCTGTCCAGAATTAGTCGATTATAATGTCCGTATATAATTCGAAACATTTCGACATTTATAATTCTGGGGAAAGGAAAAAGACATC
>NZ_JAMBOS010000036.1 GCF_023715705.1 Halalkalibacter oceani | reverse complement strand
CTTTTAATTTGGATTTGGACAGAACTACCAAACCTAATTATAAGGAGTTTTTTTATGTCTTGAAACCATAAATTTCTACTCGAAACTACTTGACAAATTTTTAATAACTTTATGCAAAGCTAATGATCTATACTAAGAGTGAGTATAATAATCCAATACAAAGTCGTCACCTCTTTTATTTTTTAAAAGATTTATAAGCTGCGATACTTAAAAGCAAAAGGGCATCAATAAAATCATCCAAATCTTAATGGTTATTTAACCACCATATTAACTGGATAGAGACTACGTGCTAGAAAATGATTCATTTTCTAGCATGACGATATATGTAACAAGTCACAAACGGAACAATGATCCACCTTTTTCCTCTGGTGTACTATATTTTTATAATGAATTTAAATATAAATACATAACACCAAAACCAAATATTCCAATTAAGAAAGAATACAATAAACTTGAATTTCTAACTGCTTCCCCAAAAATCTCTTTTATTGCAACCATAAAAATAATAGCAATAGAAAGGTTTATCATAAAAGCTAACAAGGAAGGAGATCCTATATTAAAAATTTGCCCAAGCAATGTTCCCAAAGCAATTGGAAATGTAATAATTGTCGTGATAAACACATAAGTAAGTATGCCAAATCCTGCAAGAAATAGGGGAGTAAAAATAATTATTCCTTCTGGTATATTATGTAAGACTAATGTTGTGAGCAATAGTTCTCCCATCTCTGTACCTAGCGTCGGACCAAGTGCAATACCAACGGGGAAATTGTGAATAGCAATGCTGAAAGTTAAAAGCACTCCTGAACGAACAAAAATATCCTTTTGATGACTAGCTGTGATAATTGTAACTTTATCCATTAGTTGATGAATGTATTGGAATAGGATGACGCCAACTGAAACCCCAAGAACGAGATTGACAAAGCCACCTAACTCAACATTTTCTGGGATCATTTCCAGGAATAACAATCCTACTATAAATCCGGCACACAACGAATAGATAAAGCTGAATCCGTGCTGTAATCCTTTCATTATCCAGGCTATTCCGCCACCCACACTAATACCAAGTGCGGAGGCAAACGCACTAATCATCCAAGTCATCGCCATAGAATCGCTCCTTTATAAGGTTGTCTTTTTAGTTTATGTTCTACCGGACAAAAATAATATTCTATTTTAGTTACGTGGGGTTTGACAATCGATTTTAACGGGTATATAATATGAACATATGCTAATACATTCATATGATCATATTATATGAAGTTCACATAACTTTTCCAAGCTTAATCTTTAAAAAGGGGAATGATCTATGGAAAATAACAAGGAACTGTCAGAAATAGACAAAAGGGACTTGGATGAAGAAACATTATTTATAGTATCTCAAATTTTTAAAGTGCTAGGAGATCCAACGAGAATACGTATCCTTAACTTATTGTTCGATAGAGACCTATCTGTGAATGAAATTGCAGAAAACCTACATCTAAAGCAATCGACCGTTTCACATCAATTGCGTTCTTTAAAAAATTCACGTTTATTGAAATATCGTAGGGAAGGAACAACATTATATTACTCGCATGATGATGAACATGTAATGAATATGCTGAAACAAACAATTGAACATGCTTGTCATCATTAGAATTTGCTAATGCAAAAGTTTTCAGATTGTAGTCAGGAATGTAGGGAGTACATGGTTTTAAAGCGAGGGTGTCTGATTAGGACATGATATCTGACGAGGATCATGATAATATGGATTACCTGATAGTTGAAGTAATTGGTAGTTCCCTCAACAATAGTCGGCGTTACTAACTATGTAAGTAAATGTGGATTAGAATGTGAACAATCAATGGTTTAGCTATATGCTATAAAAAATGGATGTATAGGAATTCGATATTAGATTTTTAGGAAGGTGATGAAATGAAAGAGATTAAAGAGCATCAATCACAAGAAGGTCATAGCCACGACCATGGACATAATCATGATCATGGAAAAATGCCAGTCATTTTATATTTCATCGGCCTAGTTTTGGCTATTATTGCGCTATTTTTAGATGATGAAAGTTTATTATTAAAGAACATCTTATTTTCAATCGCCACAATTACCGCTGGTTACCACGTAGTCATCCTTGAAGGGATTGGAGAGACGATTGAAAATACAAAAATAAAAAAACGATTCACCCCTAACTCTCATATTCTAATGGGGCTGGCAGCAATTGGAGCATCTCTAATGGGAAATTTCTGGGAAGGAACACTATTGATTCTTATTTTTTCTGGTGCCCATTTTCTCGAAGATTACGCTGAAGGAAGAAGTAAAAGAGAAATTACTAAGTTGCTCGAAATGAGTCCGACGACAGCTAGACGGATTATGCCCAACGGGGATACAGAAATCGTTGACGTGAATGAATTAAAGGTTGGAGATCAACTCCAGGTATTAAACGGTGACCAAGTACCGATTGATGGAGTTATTCTATCTGGCACAACCTCCATTGATGAAGCTTCTATTAACGGTGAAAGCATACCCAGAGAGAAAACTAAAGGAGACGGAGTTTTTGGGAGTACGATTAATGGCACTGGTACATTTACAATGGAAGTCACAAAAGAAAGTAAAGATACGGTCTTCTCAAAAATTTTACAACTAGTTAATCAAAACCAAGATAATCAAACAAAAGCTGCAAGTATTATACAAAGGTTTGAGCCTAAATATGTTAATTTAGTATTGATTGTAATACCATTAGTGATTTTACTAGCCCCTTTTCTATTTGATTGGACATGGTCACAAAGTATTTACAGAGGTTTAGTCCTCTTGGTTGCAGCCTCCCCTTGTGCCCTTGCAGCAAGTACTGTTTCAGTGACTTTGTCAACAACATCTAACCTTGCTAAACAAGGTGTGCTTTCAAAAGGAAGTACGTACCTATCGCAATTAGCGGATATAGATGCAATTGCCTTCGATAAAACAGGAACCCTTACTAACGGAAAACCTGAAGTAACAAATTATTACTTTGCTGATTCTGTGAATGAAGAGAATATCATTGATATCATAGTGGCTCTTGAAAAAGAATCAAACCATCCACTAGCAAATGCAATTTTAAAGAAATTTGAAGCAAATAATAGAATTAACATCGAAGTTACCAACGAGATTGGGAAAGGTCTAACAGGAGAATATAACGGGAAAAATTATCGGATAGGTAAACCCACTTCTTTTGATGATGTCTCCGAGGAGTATATCCGTTTAAATAATGAGTGGGCTTCAGAAGGAAACACTGTTGTGTACGTAGCAGAAGATGAAATAGTAATTGGGCTGATAGCCCTTATGGATGTGCCGCGAGAACAAGCGAAATCCACCATTGATTATTTTAAGAAACTTGGTATACACACCACTTTGATTACTGGTGACTCTGAGATGACAGGGAAAGCTGTTGCCGAGCAGTTGGGTCTTGACGAAGTTATCGCTAATGTAATGCCTGAGGATAAATCTAATATTATAAATCAGCAAAAAGAAAAGTATGGAGTAACAGCAATGGCGGGAGATGGTGTGAATGATGCACCAGCCCTTGTAAATGCAGATGTCGGAATTGCTATGGGAGATGGTACTGATGTTGCAGTAGACGTATCTGATTTGGTTTTAATGCAGAACGATATATCTAAATTAGTAAAATCCCATAAAGTTTCCTCAAAAATGAACCGTGTTATTTGGCAAAATATTATATTTTCAATGGTCGTTGTTGGATTTTTAATTGTTGTTAGTTCTTTAGGGTTAACTGATATAGCAATCAGTGTAATTGTTCATGAAGGAAGTACTTTAGTCGTTATACTAAATGGACTTCGGTTATTAACGTCTAACTAATCTGTGAATTAAATTCATTAACAGGATGAACTTCAAATTTAATTTATTTTATTTGATTGTTAAATCTTGGGGTAGTTGTTCATTCAATAAAAATAAAGATGTTTATTTTTAATAGCTTAAAGCCGCATTCTTCCGTTGAAAAATGCGGCTGTTTCAAAAATAGTTGTTTACTGTTCTTCAACAATCGTTAGCAATAGGTAAGCGTTTAAAGTTATCTCCAGCTTTTGTCGGGTTACTCACTTGGTTTAGTCCATGTTTATCCAGCCCTCAAAAGCAGAATCATCTTCAATTTCCAAATAATATTTTAAATACCGTATAAATTCCTCTGTGTTAACCTCTTTATATCGATAATACTTGAAAAAGTTTTTTAGAAATCCCTCTGCCTTATCTAATCCACCGTTTGCTTGAAATAGCTGATCCAGCATGGCAGTAGACTTTCCGTAAATATAAGAACTTTGGTCCTCCTTCGTGAATCTTAATCCCTCTGTTGGAAGTGTAAATGAATACGAAATATCAACGATGGCCTCTCCATCAGGATCAACACTATCCATTAGTTCAAGTTCCAAAGTATCTGTTTCTAATGTGTAATTAATATCTACTTCTGTTGATTGGGAATAAGGTTCGATCAAAAGTATCTTGCAAAACCTTATTTCAGGGAAAATAAAGAGAATCCGTTTTAAAAAAAAGATTGATCAAAACGGATTCTCCCTTTGTGAATTATTACACATCTTTTATAAAAAAGTTCGATCATTTCCCAGCTGCGATCTGCCAGCAATCGCGCCCGTTTGCTGAACATTGAAAAATACGAAATTCAGTATAGGTACTAAAAAACTCTCTCAAAAATAATTATAATGCTGAATACACAAATAGATGCCCATAACCAAATTGAAGGTTTGGATTAATTGATGCTTACCGATCTCCTTCAGGCTTCCATGGCGTTATTCGAGGGACCCACATGGGAACATTTTCACGATATATTTGATACTCTTTTCCAAATCTTTGTAGTAATTGAGGTTCTTCACGCAAAAGAAAATGTCTATCGTAACGAGACCAAAAGTAAGCAAACCATAAAAGTAAATAGAAAGAACCAAATAAGACTGTTTCCCCTAGTAATATAAATAAAACACCACAGATCATCGGATTCCTAACATATCGATATGGACCTAGAACAACTAATTTTTGTGTAGGGTCCCAAGGGGCTAATGTGCCTTTACCAATCTGAGCAAAAAGTGTAATCGTGGTGATCAATAAAGCTAACCCCACTAGTATCAGCAGCATACCGATTACCGTAATTACTCCCATTCCCCATTCCAATCGTATACTCTTTGAAAAATAAAGGATTACAAAAGGAATAAGAATAGTGACAGTAACAGGTACAAGAATGGATTTTAACTGTGCGAAATAAGAAATTTTCTTCATTATATCAGTCCTTTTTGATTGAAGTGTGAGGAATTTAAGAGAAAAACTTGGCCAATATTCTCGCTTACCTTATTCCGATCGATTCACAAAAAATGCTCCACAACAAAAGTGGACTACATCGCAGAGAGGATGAACTTTTTCGTTTGGAAAAGAAGTTGCTTCACTAACTCAGCAAAAACAGTGATCCTATTAGTGTAAAACTTAGTGTTCTGTATGTTGAAAGTCAGAGGTCTCTACTTGAATGGTTGTATGCTGAATCGAAAATTGCATTACAATTTGTTCAATCGCTGTTTTCAAGATCTGTTGGGAGGACGCTTCATCATCAATTAGCAAGTGACAAGTTAACGAGTCTTGCGAAGAAGAAATACTCCAAACATGGAGATCGTGGACATCAACTACACCAGGGTGATCCTTTAAAACTTCCTTTATTTTGGCAATCAGATAAATGAATGTGTTCATTTTCTTCAATCATCTAACCTCCATAACTATACCCATTTTCAAATTCCCTATATGGGCATATATTCATATATAATACGTTTTCTTCTTGAGAAAAGCAAGACTATAAAATATTTTTACTAAACAATATCAATTGATTCCGAAACTCAAGGCTCCTTGAGAAAGGGTACCATGAGTCGTAATTTAACTATCCCCTATTAAAAGTTGTACTATTATCACACTTCAGTTTGATAATTTTTTACCACTCTTCATTTTAACAATCCTATTCAATTTATTCCAGATAATGGCCCGTTTGCTGAATACTGATTTTTTATAAAAACCCTTAAGTCTAAGCGTATCCAAAGGGGTATAACTTCGCAACTTTTTTTATAAATATCGCGACTTTGTTTTAAACATCGTGTCTTTTTTATAAACATCGCAACTTTATTTCAAAGCCACAACTTCATCAACGATTACTTCCTTTATGTCTACGGTAGAAGGAATTGTTAGTGAGGGAGAATTCTCTTCCGTAAACATATTTGGGATAAAATAAAAGACTAGTTTGTCCCATTTTTCATCTGAAGTTTTTTAATTTGAATGGATGTGCTTACATGAAAAGTTTCGTTTTCATCCATTTTCAATGAAATTTTATAATCGCTTTCGTTACCAGGTGCTATTACTTGGGGATCAAATGATCGATTATATATCTCTGGATTTACAACACTATCAGGACTTTCCCCATGGTTACATCCAGTCAAAATCAATAAATACATCATAAAGAAAACTATATATAAGTTCTTCACAAAAGCCTCCTAAATCAAGAATTTAAGTAACATTATCAAACATATTAACTTTTAACCTATTTTACATAGTGACTTCAAAAATTCTATACATTCTACAAAGGCTCTTATTTATTAACAAAGTATTACAAACTGGAAACAAAAGATGATGCCACTATTAAAATGCTGGATTTTGAGTTGACAAATACAACATAAGATAAGGTGATAGTTTATAAAAGTACACATTTACGAACGGATTATAACCTCCAATAAATATTAAAATTCCCAGTTCGTAAACATCGTAAAAACATTTACGGACGTTCGTCGATTTACATATACTTTTGCGAACGAAATATAGTATAATACGGGAAGAAAAACCAACAGAAAGAGTGAATATTTTTAATATGGAAAAACGGAAGTACGGTTACATTCGGGTAAGCAGCAAAGACCAGAATGAAGATCGCCAAATTATTGCAATGAGGGAAAAAGGGATTAATAATCGTGACATTTTTATGGATAAGGTGAGTGGGAAAGATTTCCACAGAGAACAATATCAGCTTTTAAAACGAATTCTCCGTCCAGGGGATGTGCTGTATATTCATTCCCTTGATCGCTTTGGCCGGAATAAAGAGGAAATCGTACAGGAGTGGAATGCCATTACTAAGGAACTTCAGGCTGACATAGTTGTTATGGACATGCCCCTTCTTGATACCACGCAATATAAAGACAGTATGGGAACCTTCATAGCCGACCTTGTCTTGCAAATCCTCTCTTGGATGGCACAAGAGGAACGGGATCGAATACGAAAGCGACAGCGTGAGGGAATTGATGTAGCGAAGAAGCAAGGCAAAACCTTTGGTCGTCCTAAAGCACAGATTACAGATGTGTTTATGGATGCTTATCACGAATGGAAAAAAGGTAATATTACGGCAACAAGTGCAATGCAACAAGCAGATGTAAAAAAAACGACATTTTATAAACTTGTTAAGCAAGTGGAAGAGGATGCTGCGGAAGTTTAATCTCTCTTTAAAAAATAATTAGCCTTATTTATGAAAGGGTGGTACGAAATGGGCTCAAGGGGAAAAGAATTACTTACAGCAGATCAAAGAGCAGAATTTGTACGAATACCAATGGGTATGACCGAACGTGAATTAGAAATCTATTATACTTTTTCGCAACATGATCTTGAAATAATTAATCGACACAGAAGAGACCATAACCGTTTGGGGTTTGCTGTCCAATTATGCGTTTTACGATATCCTGGATGGTCTCTCTCGTATGTTGAACCTATACCGGACTATGTAATTCAATATATAGCAAAACAAATAGATACTGACCCAAATTCTTTTTCTTTATATGCCAAACGAGATCCAACCAAGCATGAACATTTGGAAGAAATTCGACAAGTATATGGTTATCAGAATTTCTCTGCAAGTAAGTATCGTAAAACTGCACACTTTGTATTGCAACACGCCTTGCAAAATGGAAATGCTATGTACCTGCTTCATACAGTTCAAGAAAAATTACGGAATCAGAAAATAATACTTCCCGGTATAACTACCATAGAGAGACTTGTTTGGGAAACCCGTCGGAGAGCAGAGGAAAAAACATTCAAATTTTTAATCAAATCTCTTTCAAACTGGCAAAAGCAAAAACTGGATACACTTATCGATCCCTTTGTTGAAAACAGGAAAACTCCATTAGCATGGTTAAGGGAACTTCCTGGCCAATCGTCACCCGATGCCTTTTTAAAAGTAATTAAGCGTTTGGAATATATCAGAGACTTAAAACTTCCAATGATTATACAAGAAGTGCATCCCAATCGATTGCTTCAATTATCACGTATTGGGGCACGTTATGAACCTCATTCATTTCGTAGATTTAAAGATAATAAGAAATACGCCATTCTGGTAGCATACCTTGTAACACTCAGCCAAGACTTAATTGACCAAGCAATTGAAATTCATGATAGGCAAATGATGATTTTACAATCAAAAGGTCGCAAAACACAAGAAGAAATGCAAAGGGAAAATGGAAAAGCAGTTAATGAAAAAGTTATTCACTTTGCAGATATTGGAGCTGCACTTATTCAAGCGCGAAATGAAGATCTTGATCCATTTAGCACCATTGAAAAAGTAATGCCATGGGATAAAATCATTACCTCCGTTGAAGAAGCAAAAAAATTAGCTCGACCAATGGATTATGATTATCTTGATTTGCTTGGAAATCGATTCACCTATCTAAGAAAGTATACTCCTGCCCTTCTTAAATCTTTAGAGTTTCGTTCTACAAAAGCATCAGAACCACTAATATGTGCTTTGGAAACATTGAAAGAAATGAATGAAACCGGAAAAAGAAAAGTACCAGATGGAGCTCCATTAGATTTTGTTCCAAAACGTTGGCAGAAGCATGTCTATGATGAAGAAGGAGCAATAAATCGACATTATTATGAAATGGCTGCCTTAACGGAATTGAAAAATCATATACGTTCAGGAGACGTATATGTTGTTGGTAGTAGGTTACATAAAGACTTTGAAGAGTACCTTGTTACTAAAGAGGACTGGACAACAACAAATCTCGAAGAAACTAAGTTAGCAGTTCGTTCCTCGGCAGAAGAATACCTTGGAGAACAAAGAAAAACACTAACTCAACGACTCACATGGATATCAAATAATCTTGATGATCTTGAAGGAGTAAACATCGAAAAATCTAAACTTAGACTGGATCGGTTAGAAAAAGATACTCCAGAAGAAGCACGAAACTTTAGTTTATCCTTGTATAATATGTTGCCAAAGATAAAGCTTACTGATCTTTTAATGGAGGTAGCCCACTGGACAGGATTTGATAAAATGTTAGTACATGCTTCCACCAATCGACCACCAAAAGGAGAGGAAAAACCCATTTTGATGGCTGCACTTATGGCAATGGGAACAAACATCGGTTTGACTAAAATGGCAGATGCTACCCCTGGAATTTCTTATCACCAAATGGCTAATGCTGCCCAATGGCGTTTGTATGATGATGCTATCAGTCGGACGCAAGCCACATTGGTAAATTTCCAGAAAAAATTAACTCTAGCTTCATATTGGGGTGATGGTACCACATCTTCATCTGACGGAATGCGAGTACAGGTTGGTGTATCATCTTTGCACGCCGAAGCAAATCCTCATTACGGCACAGGTAAAGGTGCAACCATGTATCGGTTTACAAGTGATCAATTCTCTTCTTTTTATACGAAGGTCATTAATACGAACGCAAGAGATGCTGTACATGTAATCGATGGGTTACTTCATCATGAGACGGAGTTAAATATTGAGGAGCATTATACTGATACAGCAGGTTATACCGATCAGGTTTTCGGTTTGAGTCATTTATTAGGTTTTCGATTTGCACCGAGACTTCGTGATTTAGCTGACGCTAAACTTTACACAATTCAAAAGCCAAGTGATTTTCCTAAATTGGAAAACTTACTTCGTGGACGGATTAACACAAAGGTTATTCTGGAAAACTTTGATGATGTACTTCGATTAGCCCATTCTATTAGAGAGGGAAAAGTATCTGGTTCACTTATTATGGGAAAATTAGGTTCATATGCAAGGCAAAACAAATTAGCCACTGCTTTACGAGAAATGGGCAGAATTGAAAAAACTATTTTTATCTTGGATTACATATCTAGTGAGACACTACGTAGACGTATCCAGCGAGGACTAAATAAAGGGGAAGCCATGAACGGTTTGGCAAGAGCATTGTTTTTTGGAAAACGAGGTGAATTACGGGAAAGGGGTTTACAGGATCAGTTGCAACGCGCAAGTGCATTAAACATTATAATTAACGCAATTAGCGTATGGAATACCGTATATCTAACTGAGGCAACTAAACTGTTAAAGGAAAAAGGAAATTTACGAGAGGACTTATTAAAACATATATCCCCACTAGGATGGGAACATATCAATTTTCTTGGTGAATACACCTTTGATATGGCGAAAATAAGAAGCTTAGACTCACTACGTCCTCTCAACCAATAAAATAAAAGCTGAAAATTCCTTAGCGTAGGAAAATCGGCTTTTTTTATGACGAATTTTGCTTAGCGTATGTTTTCCGCTTTTTGTTGGTAGTACCCCTGTTTTAAGTGGTGCCATCTTTGTTGTAGGTGAAATGCTTATCTTACCAACTATTGATAGTACAATTTCACAGTTATCGACAGCAGGATTGATCGGTCTCTTCTTTGGATTGGCGAATGTGATGTCAGGCTTAGGTGAAGCTGTTGGAAACTTAATTGGTGGTCAATTACTTCAAATCGGAACAGAAGTTAGTTATTTGCCGTGGGTCGTGTATGGAGCAACAGGGGTAGCGTTATTCTTGGTTGTTCTATTACTCAAAAAATGGCAGCCGCTTGAACAATTATTACAAAAGGCTGCGACACAAGATGATAAGCCTAGACACGCACCAAGAATTCAACCGGGACCTACGAAAAACCGCTCTCATCCGTTTAGTGGTTGGGAACAAGAAGTATTTTTCAGAAAAAAAAGTCATCCACAGAGATAGGAGGATAATTAAATGGAACAACATCATCAACACCATGAAATGCAACATAATACGTACATGGGTGCAACCGAAAGTGATATTATTACAACCATTACGTATCAAGAATCTATTATAAAAATTCATTTAGAAGATCAAGATGGGAATCCACCAGTGCTTTTACAAACACATGAGAAATATATGCACCTGATCGTCGTCAGTGATGATTTGCAAGAGTTTTATCATTTACATCCTGAGCAAATTGATTTGTATACGTATGAAGTAACGCTCCCTCTTCGTGATCTTACATCTTATAAGGCTTTTGTTGATATAAATCCGAAAGGGAAACATTATCTAATTGAACCGAATGCAATAGAGGGCAATATACTTAATCATACTCATTTATGTCATAATGAAATGAATCTAATTCCTAACAAAGAAAAAATAAAGGAAATTAGTGGGAAGATAGTTGAAATGACTCACGATCCATTGAAAATCGGAGAAGATGTTACACTTCATTTCGATCTCAAAGGTGAGAAACCTGAACCTTATCTAGGGGCTCTTGGACATGTAGTAATCATTGATGATGAAGTAAAGCAATTCATTCATGTGCATCCTAATTCAGATCATGAAACAGTATTTGTTGCTCAATTTATAGATAGCGGTTTTTTCAAACTATGGGTTGAATTTAAATTTGCAGAACAAATAATTGCTTTTCCTTTTTGGATAGAAGTAAAGGAAAAGTAAATGCATAAAATATTTTATCACGCCTATCAGAGACTTGAATCTCAAAAATTCTTGTCTTTTTCTTTTTGCTTATAATTCTACAAAGGCTAGTGTAAATATAAAACGAATACTAAACAATTGGAAATAAACTAACATACTGACTTTCTAAGTATAGAAATGGCTGAGCTGAGGTTTTAAAAAATATAAATTGATAGAAGTCCACAAAAAAAACACAATTAAGAGGTACTTTAATATAGAAGTAAGTCGCTAATTATAAATAATGAATATTAAATGAAGAAATGGAACTGGAGGCAGAAAAAGTGAGATTAAGATTCAAAAAAAGTTTTACAATGGCAGTTTTAGTATTGGTGATAACAAATGTATTAATAACTTCTCCCGTGTCAGTTAGTGCGAATCCAAATATAGATACAAACTCAGCTATCCTTGTAGATGCTACCTCTGGAAAGATCTTATTCCAAAAAAATATAAATGAATTATTAAAAGTTGCTAGCATGTCAAAAATGATGAGTGAGTATTTAGTTCTCGAGGCTATTAAAAATGGGGCAATATCTTGGGAACAGGTCGTTCCTATAAGTGACCTCGTTCGTGAAATATCACATAATAATAATCTTTCCAACGTTTATTTACGGCAAGATGAAACATATACAGTTAAAGAACTTTATGAGTCAGTAGCTATATATTCAGCTAATGGTGCTACGATGGCATTAGCAGAGCTAATTGCTGGATCAGAAGAATCATTCGTTAACATGATGAATGATAAATCAATGCAATTGGAATTAGGGGAGTATGGAGTTGATTATAAATTTGTTAACTCTACAGGTCTACCGAACCAATATCTTTTAGGGAAGCACCCGGAAGGAACGACAGAAAATGATGAGAATGAATTAACGGTTAGGGCAACTGCGAAGTTAGCTTTTCATTTACTAAAAGATTATCCAGAAGTTCTAGAGACAGCTAGTATTGAAAGAAATATTTTTAAAGAAGGAACAGAGGACTTTATCCAAATGGATAATTGGAATTGGATGCTCCCTGGTTTAGTTTATGGATACCCGGACGTAGATGGTTTGAAAACGGGATATACTGCTCAAGCTGGATATAGCTTTACTGGAACTGCTGAAAGGGATAACGTTCGATTAATTACAGTTGTAACAAAGACAAGCTCACTTGAAGAACGGTTTAGCGAGACTAAAAAACTATTAGACTATGGTTTTTCACAATTTTCAATAGAAGAACTTATCCCTAAAGGATATAGACCTGAGGGACAGGAAACCGTTGGAGTTTCGAAAGGGAAAGAACATGAAGTTGCTGTTATTACTGACGAAAGTCTAATAAGTTTCGTGCGTGTAGGAGAAAGAGACAAATATATTCCTGTAGTTACTTTTGACCAAGAACGTTTAAACGAGAATGGCGAGCTAATTGCTCCTGTAGAAAAAGGAGAGAAAATAGGAACGATATCGTTAGAGTATGTAGGAGAAAATGATTATGAATTTATAGATAGTAATTATATTGCCCAAGTAGATGTAATAACAAATGAAGCGATTGAAGAGGCAGGTTTCTTTAGCTTGGTTCTTCGTTCAGTAGGTGGATTTTTCTCAGAACTATGGGTAACTCTTTATAACACAATTAAAGGTTGGTTCTAATCATCTGAGAGGTACATCTAAGTCTAGATGATACCTCTCTATTTCTTTCCTAGAAGGAGAGTGAAATAGAATGAAAGTATTATTATTTTTAGTAACACTACTTATCTTCAAAATTTTAATTTTCAGCCAAAATGATTGGTTTTTATATCTGAAAGCTGGTGAATGGATAGAATTAAAAAGACTAATCGGCAATGAATTAATAATTGTCTTATTAATAACCATGGGACTTATGATAATGCAAAATCTATTCTCATTTCTACCATTTTTAGTTCTCACCATGTTCAATATTTGGTTATTTGGTTTCTTTTATGGGTATCTTTGGAGTTTAGCCGGAAATATTATCGGGTCTGTGATTGTATTTTATATAGCGAGGTATTTTTCACAAGGGAAGATCTTTAAACACAATCATTTGAAAATAAAGAAAACGATTGAAGAGAATGGGTTCCTAGTTATTTTAGTGAGTCGCATTACACCTGTAATTCCGTCTAGTATTATAAATATTTCATGTGGAATGAGTAATATAAAAACAAAAGATTACGTACTTAGTACTATGTTTGGTCACGCTATCTTTGTATTTGTACTATCTATTTTATCTATTGGACTGATTTCATTTGAGGAACAATATATTGTATATCTATTCTTATTCCTTATTGTTGTAGGTATTACAGCGTTAAAAATAAAAAGAAAAGTCTCTTGGTTAAATGTTTAGTTACTAGGTAGAATAGTGTTTAAAAAACGTAGCTTACTCTTGAAGAGGCTACCCATTATAACAATCTAACTAAATGAATGCACAAATCGTCAATGGATTTGTGCATATAACCTGAAGAGGATCTTTTATGATTTTAAGTAGGGTTCCTGATAAATAACATGAAGGCCAGGGCTATTAAAGCAATAGAGGGTAAGAGGACTTCTTCCTGTTGTGCAAATATTTTACTATTACAGGTTGTCTATTGCTCAGTTCACTTTTGTTTAGTTAATTTCATTTTCTAACTCGATAAGAGAAAAAGACAGCAATGCTTATTAAAAGAAAGAGAACAATTCCTGCTATAAGCCAGCGATGAGGATCCGAGATAAAACAACTTCTTCTCCCGCAGTCCACTCTGTACGGTGACTAATCCTATCATCAGCTACAAAAAAATGAGCGTGATTCTCGTCGTAATGAAAATAGCCCTGATCATCAAGTCCTCCAGTTTGTAACACGATACCATTTACATCATAAACGGTCACAGTTGTTCGTGTTGAAAAACGACTATCATCATATACAACCCGAATTTCTCCTGGTTCTAAAGGTTCTATTACTAACCTATGTGCATGAGTGGTGGAAGGATTCGTAATGAGTATAATTGTTAATAACAACAAACTTATAATAAACAATCTGTCCATGGCTACACACCTCAACCTTTGGAATCCTATAGGGAACGGGGGAAATTAGGACTGTGTCCCAGTCCTTTATATTCAGTTGGATTTTGCGGATCAATAGTTGCCCCTGTTTCAGCAGCGATAATCATGTCGAATTCATTTGGGTGATGCTCTGTAAATATCATATAAGTTCCTTTTTCTTCAATTTTGAACGAATAAAACGACTGATCCAAATTCAACAGTATTTCGTAAACAACTCAAAATGGTCATTTTCCGCTACTTCAATGGCAGTTGATTTGATAAGGTGAGCAGCATGATGTTCTAGGTCTTTAATATTTTTATTTTTCCTCATAGTCTCATCCTCGAATCATTTTGATTAAGTTCTAAGGAATAAGTACCAGGATCAAAATTATAAAGCGCAGACCATTCATAAGGAAGATCGTCGTGATGATCAATTTCTGATTCTTCATTGGGAGGGGCATCAGTGTCTTTTGTTGCAGATGGTCGTGATCGTCCTCATTTTCGACTGCAAGCTCGTTTTATTCAGTCTCGATCCTATGTATTCCCCTTCATTTGTTGATATTTCATCGTCCCTATCTGAACAAGCTGTTATGAACCCAAAGAGAACTAAACCACCAATAGACAACATTACACTTTTTTTCACCGTTCTTCTCCCCCAATGTAAATTGAACCATTTAACTCAGAGATTGGTTATTGATGATTTTAAAAGTTATGATGAATTGAAATTATGAATATTATCTTGAAAAAGCAGTATCATACACAGGTAATTAGGAAATTAGATAAAGTGTTTTGATTTCTATAATTTAAAAAGGGGTCACCAGATAACAACTTTTCATTACAGATATTTATATAGAAACTATGAAGAAAGCAAGGCAATCTATTGAACAAAAATCATTTAATATTTGCTTTTGTGATTGGAATCACTTTTGTCGTATAATCCTCCTTTTATACTTACATTTATAAAGAACTAGGAGGGAAATAGATGAATAGAAAAATTTGCTTTATACTCATGATTTTGACGATTTCACTTTTGCTTGCTGCTTGTGGACAGAACGCTGAAAGCGTGGTAAATAACGAAGAAAATGCTAATGCAGAAAACAAGTTGAACGATGGTATGGAAGAGACAGAAAAACAAGTGGACGTGGGGGAAGCGGATATCGAAGAAGAGTACATTGTTGTAGTCGGAAATGAAAAGGATGGAACTATGTCTGTCATTTACTATCCAGAAGGAAGGCAAGAGCTTGTTTACCTTGATGGGGAAGCACATAATCTAGAAGTCAATGTCGAGTCTCAGTTAATTTGGGTAACTATTAATCCGCCACATGAGGATAATGAAGATGAGAAACATAGTCATAACCATGAAGATGATGGTAACGAAGAACAAGATAAGGTAAAACAAGAAATGATTGTAGCATATGATATAAACACGTTAGAAAAAGTGGAAGAACATCAGGTAGGGAGTCACCCAGCTCATGTAACGACTACAGAGAATGGTGAGATCGTTGTCGTAACAAATTCTGGTGATAATTCTGTCACGGTTATTAATAGAAAGACAGATGAAGTTGTTAATGTAGAAGTGGGAGAATATCCACATGGAGTAAGGATATCGCCCGATCAACAAAATGCTTATATAGCGAATATGCAAAGTGCTGATGTTAGCATTATTGACTTACAATTGAATGAAGAAGTTAATCGAGTTCATGTAGGAGAGGGTGCTGTTCAAACTGGATTTTCCCATGACGGAAAGTATGCCTTTGTTGGATTGCATGTTGATAACCAACTAGCTGTTATTAATACGTCAACGCAAGAAGTAATCAAACACATTGATGTCGGAGTAGGTCCGGTACAAATGTTTGCTAGTTACGACAATCAATATGTCGTTGTTGCAAATCAAGGAAGTGAAGAGAACCCATCAGACACGATCTCTATTATAGGACTAGATACATTAGAAGTTGAAAAGGTGGTTCCGTTAGGAAAAGGGGCACATGGTATTGTTATTTCTAAGGATAGCCAATATGCCTTTGTTACAAATATGTTTGAAGACACGGTTTCCGTTGTTGATTTAAAAACGTTAGAAGAAGTAAAACGATTAGATGTAGGGGAATACCCTAATGGTATTTCTATAAACTAGAGGAAAAGCCTTAAGAAGTTGTAGGTAAACTTTTTAAGGCTTTTCTTTGTTCGACCTTTTTTAAAATCTAACCAATTTAATGATTGTTTACTTCCTATGGAGTTTCAAGGGTTAAAGAATTAGATTTGAGGCAAGAATTATTTGTGAAACTCTCGCATAGGAAGTGATTGATTTATGCAAGAACTAATTTTAAATATTAAGAAAAAATCAGTCTTCGTAAAATTACAACCAGAATTAATAAAGGATCTTTCCCTGACTTTTTTCTTTGCATTTTCGATGATCATGTTTGAAATTTTTTTAACACGTTTGTTTGCAGTTATTTTTGATTACAATTATGTATTTCTTGTCATCTCGTTAGCTACATTAGGAATTGGAATTGGAGGATATTTTGCTTATCAGTTTCCTATACTTTTCCGTAGTCTATATCCACTTGCACTATGTGGGCAAGGTGTTTTGCTAATAGGTGTAACGTCATTAATTTATCTTACGCCATTTCAAGGCATCACCTTTTACTCCATTCTCTCAACAGTACCATTTTTGTTTACTGGTTATATTTTAGCTAGTATTTTTCAAAAATTACATACTAAAGTTCATGTTGTTTATTTCATCGATTTAGTCGGAGCAAGTTTGGGTGCGAGTTTTGCCATCCTCTTGATGAATCATTTATCCCCTATTCTAATGATATCTATGTTATCACTTGCTTTATTTTTAGTTGGGAGTATTCTGGTATTTACTCATTTAAAAAAAGCTGCAAAAGTTATGTTAATCATGATACTAGCCTTATTGATAATAAATATATTTTCTCCTTTTTTAACAACGGACCGTTTTTTGTCTTATCAAACAAGTCCATATACAACGTTTTCTGAACAAGAGGGAAACATTATCTATTCTGAATGGGATTCATTTTCACGCACTGATGTTTACGATGCAAAAGACGGAGATTTTTTGTATATGACGATAGACGGAGGTGCTGTTTCTTCGATTTCTCGTTTTGACGGAGACCTAAATACAGTAGACTATTTGCAAATGAATACAAGTGATTTAGCTTTTCAGAATCCAAAAGAAAAAGAGAGGGCATTGATTATTGGAAGTGGTGGTGGACAAGAAGTCTTATCTGCTGAAATGGCAGGCTATTCCAAGATTGAAGCTCTAGACATAAATAAAGGTAGCTTTAACGCCATTCATTCACTTCGATCATTTGCTGGGGATGTATTTGAACGAGATGGTGTCGAAACGATTGTAGCTGATGGTCGAAATTATATTCGTGAGACAACAAATACTTATGATTTGATATTCCTTTCACTGGTAACAAAGCAATCTGATAGTGGACTAGGGTTAGCCTTAACGGAAAATTTCATTTATACGAATGAAGCGTTACGTGACTATTTTAATAAACTCAAAGAAAATGGCCAACTTTCATTTCTACTTCACGACGAAAAGGAGCTAGCTAAAGTCATCCATAGTGCAGAAAGCTATTATCAAGAAAGGGGAATTCCATCTAATGAAATTAAAAATCACATAGCCGTTGTCGGTAGTCAACACATTTTTGGTCATGTAGTAGCCGAGCCGGGAAGCATCGAACGGCCACTGCTTATTTTGAAAAAGCATCCATTTACAGAAAAGGAAGCGACGAAACTTTTCGACTCTGCCGCGAATATCGCACAGCTCCCTTTACATGTTCCATATAGATTTGATCACTACAAAGATTTAGCAAACAGGCTTCATGATACGGCCATCCCTTTTAAAGCAAACCGAGATGCTCAACCTTTCTTTTTTCATAAGAATGATGGGATTCCTTCTTTTTTATGGATTGGTTTGATTCTTATAAGTCTTGGCACTTCTGTAATGAGTTTAATTTATCGAAAGCAAGTTCCAGTTGGAAGCATGGTTTATTTCAGTGGGATTGGAATCGGTTTTATGCTTATTCAAGTAACGCTGATACAACGCCTGACATTGCCTCTAGGGCATCCTACTTGGGCATTTGTTATCGTATTAACAACACTTCTTATTTCCGGTGGAATTGGAAGTGCCTATTCGACTAAATGGAAAAGAGAAGAGGATAGAAGATTTGTCCCAATATTACTTGTGGCATTTCTAACATCTGTCGTGTATCTATTAATTCATTTTTACTATCAGTCTGAGCTGGCACTCTCCACATTTCAAAGAACCTTGCTTGTCATTACTATGCTTATCCCAGTAGGTTTTTTTATAGGAATGCCATTTCCATATGGGATGAGTAGGCTTAAAAAGCATCAAATTTCAATTAGTTGGGGGATCAACGGTTTAATGACGGTTGCCGGTTCAATAGTAGCAGCCATGTTATCTTTAACGTTTGGAATGAATCTTACAATAATAGTAGGGATTGTTGTTTATCTCTTGTTATTTATTTTTCAACCTCTGTTAAAAATGTAAATCAGAAATGTGATTTTTCCTTAGCCAGAATTAAATTCTGGCTCTTATTGGTGCGCCCAGCATGGGTGCAATCTATAGGGTGAGAGTCCCGAGCCGTGAAGGCAGAAGTAACGGTTAGCTTAACGCAAGGGTGTCCATGGTGACGTGGAATCTGAAGGAAGCGAGCGGCAAATCTCCGGTCCGAGGAACACGAACTTCATACGAGGCTAGGTATCATTGAGTGAGTTTGCCAAACAAAACAAAGCCCTTTCTGCCGAAGGTGATACAGAGTAAATGAAGCGGATAGATGGAGGGAAAGATTGCACCCTTACCTGGGGAGATCTGACTGATAAGCCAAGCACTCTTGGTAACCTATTTAGTGATAAATAGTTGAACAGTCAGAAGTCAGCAGAAGCCATAGTACCATGCATTATAGTGTGCATGGGAAGGGCTGAATCATAGAAGGAGAATGAGCACTTTGCGTACGCAGCGTTTGATGAAGCAGAAACAGACAATCCTTCCTAATTGGAGGAAGTGGTGAATCCACGGGGGACATTAGAAGGGCTGAAAACGGTTGCCACACAAGAAGAATGACTCATTCACGTAGGAGACTGATATCATGTTGGAACGAATTCTATCACGTCAAAATTTGAAAAACGCTCTGGAAAGAGTGGAGCGCAATAAAGGAAGTCATGGTGTCGATGGGATGAGCGTAAAAGACCTACGACCTCATCTCAAGGAACATTGGGCAACCTTACGAGCAGAGATTGAACAGGGTACCTACTTCCCACAACCTGTCCGTCGAGTCGAAATCCCGAAACCGAACGGTGGAGTAAGGAAATTAGGAATCCCGACAGTGATAGACCGTTTTCTACAACAAGCGATTGCACAGGTATTAAATGAGTCGTACGACTCATCCTTTTCCCCACACAGCTATGGGTTTCGCCCAAATAAACGTGGTCATGATGCCGTCCGAAAAGCAAGAACCTTCATACAACAAGGTTATCGGTGGGTAGTGGACATCGACTTAGAGAAATTCTTTGATAAAGTCAATCATGACAGACTTATGAGAACACTGAGCCAAAGGATAACGGATTCGAGAGTCCTGCAACTCATACGAAGATATTTACAAGCTGGTGTAATGGAAAGAGGTCTTGTAAGCCCCAACACAGAGGGTACACCACAAGGTGGCCCACTCAGTCCACTCTTATCTAATATTGTGTTAGACGAATTAGATAAAGAACTGGAGAAAAGGGGAATCCCTTTCGTTCGTTATGCAGATGACTGTAATCTCTTTGCACGCTCGAAAAGAGCCGGAGAGCGTATGATGCAGAATATCACAACGTTTATCGAAACGAAACTTAAACTAAAAGTGAACCGGGAGAAGAGTGCAGTAGACAGACCATGGCGAAGAAAGTTCTTAGGCTTCACCTTCACCTTCCATCCTGAACCCAAAATCAGAATCTCCAAACAGAGTATTCAACGACTAAAACAACGAATACGTGAGTTAACTTCAAGAAGGAAGTCCATAAGTATGAGGGACAGGTTGGAGAAGTTAAACCGGTACTTAGTTGGATGGTTAGGATATTATCAATTAGCGGAGACTCCATCCATCTTTAGTAAGATTGACAGTTGGATACGAAGAAGATTGAGGATGATTAGGTGGAAAGAATGGAAGAAGATAGGTACGAAACATAAGAACCTAACGAAGTTAGGTATAAATAAATTCAAGGCATGGGAGTGGGCAAATTCTAGGCTTGGATATTGGAGAATAGCCAAAAGTCCAATACTAGATAGAGCCCTTGACAACCAATACTGGTTAAATCAAGGGCTCAAGAGTCTACATCTAAGATATCAAATTTTACGTCAGACTTAGATGAAACCGCCGTATACGGATCCGTATGTACGGTGGTGTGAGAGGTCGGGGGTTAGTCACCCCCTCCTACTCGGTTGTTATTGACATACCTTACTAGGGTAATGTAACTTTAGTTAGAATACATTGTTAAAACAAACAAGGTGGGAAGAATAGATGAGTCAAACAGAGAAACTTGTTAAACTTGCTGTGAATGCTGGGATATCCTTTGGGGCAAAGTTAAATGCAAAACAATTACGAGTTCTAGCTGAATATATGAATGATGATCAAGAATTGGAATTAACAACGTTTCAACAGCTCTATATTGATGTGTCTGAAAATAAACTGGAGTTAGTAAAAGGAAAATTTAAAGAAGCTGGTTTAATCTGTTATCCGGTTGGAAGTTTTGTTAAAAGCCTTCGTACCTGTAATTTTTGTAAAGGATCGGAGGAAGAAGGGATGCCGGTAGCTATCGAGTTAAATAAACGAATTGCGGGAAGGGAAGTGCCTTTTACCCTCAAACCAGCATATACGGGATGTCGAGTTGGTTGTGGTGAACCATTAATCAATGACATTGGGATTATTAAAGTAGGTACAAATGAGTTCGATTTATACATCGGTGGCAAAAGCAAGGGAGCAGATGCTAAGGTAGGTACATTGTTCAAGAAACAACTAGTACCTGAACAATTATATGCGATGGTGGATGATATACTAGATCTTTATCACGAATTTGGAAAAAAAAGAGAACCGTTTTTCAAGTTTATTAATCGATTCGGCTTTGAAAATTTACAGCAGCAAGTTCTTAAAAAAAGATAAATGATAATCAAAAATTCAATCTACTGAAAGTAATAAGCTGTTGACAGGATTTAGGAAGAAATAGGTTCAGCTAAGGGTGCGCTACTTATTACGTAGCGCACTTGTTTTTACCTAGCCATTGGTATTCACTTCTTATCTTTAGCTTTACTATAATTATGCACCCATAGCAAAGGCGCGACACTCTTGAGCACAATGTAAGCACATTTGACCACATCGTTGTAAAACTTCGTCTGGGTGATGTAAACAGTGGTTCCCGCAAACTTCACAAATATGGGCACATAACGAAGCAAGAGATTTAGCGAAGACGCTACAACGGGCCATATATTTAGCAGTTAACGTACAAATATCAGCGCAGTCTCTAAGTAATCGCAATTGCTCTTTTCTGTGACTTGAGCTGTCCATTTGCAAAATAGAATACTCGGTAAATTCACAAATAGCTTCACAATGTTGAACCGTTTCAAGTGCTCTGTGTTGTGACATGTGGTTTTCCATATGATAAGACATAGTATGATTCAATTTAATTCCTTAAATTAAAAAAACTTATATCACAAGTTCATCGTATGTCTAGTTGATTACCTATGCTTTAGGCATTAGTCTAATTTTTAGGGTTTTACGAGTTCCAAACGGGCAGCTATTTAATTTCTCAGTATGATAAGATAAAAAACTAACGCAGTCTTCCTGGTCTCGATACTGCTTCGTTATTTTCAAGAATAACCTTTTCCATTCCATCATATTTTCATCACAATTTTTTTATATTCTTTTCTTGTGATGGATATACAATTATGAGGAGGAAATGGAATGAAAATGAAGTTGGCTTTATTTGTATTAGTTGCAACCATGACAATTAGTACTCCTGCTTTTGCTAGTGGAAACGGAGTTGCGGATTGTGCGCAAATGTCGAAGGGACAACATGTAGCTATGTGTGCACAAAAAATGGAAGGCGGGGTTTCTGACTGTGCCACTGCTCCTGAATGCCCTATGACAAGTGGATGTACGAATTAATGAACCAGGATGGTTAGTCAATAAAACATTTAGTATCATAAAAGTTTTTAAGGAGATTTCCTTGTATGAATACTGGTTAAATGAAAATAATAACAAATTAGACTCGAGGTCTTTCAATCCTCGAGTTTCTTCTTGCTATCTCTATGAAATTCCATTGACACTTGTAAGGAATCTGTTTGTTGTTTTTTTTCTCACTATGAACCTAGTTTCATGGATATTACGTAGTTTTTATTTTTACTTTTCATCATAAATCTATCACATTTTTCCGCTATAGTAAGAACGCTTGATTATAAAAGTAGGAGATAAGATGATGAATTATATTTTTGAAAGTTACAGTTACCAAGAGCTATGGAATATAGGGTGGCTTATCCTTATTTTTCTTATTACATTTTTTTATTTCTATGCCACTAAAAAAGTTGCTAATAGGACCAGTAAAGGAAAAGCCGTATCGTTTGTTATAGGAGTATGGTTTTTTTATGTTGCAGTAGGAAGTCCACTTCACTTAATCGGACACAATTATTTGTTTAGTGCTCATATGCTTGAACAAGCAATAGTCTATTTTGTGGCACCACCATTGATTCTTATAGGACTACCTAATCAGTTAATTAAGCATCCTACGAGCTCCAGTTTACTAAGCAGGGGATTATTAGGAGTATTGAGCAAACCGATCATCGCATCGCTTTTATTTAATGGATTATTTTCCCTATACCATTATCCAAGTCTATTTGACTATTTACGTTTGAACCATCTATATCAATCTGTGTATCATTTAATTCTCACAATATTAGCTTTTACAATGTGGTTATCTATTCTTCATTCCAAAAGTAACTACGAGTTATCTGAATTGAAAAGTGTAGGCTACATTTTCTTAAATAGTGTATTAATTACACCGGTTTGTGCTTTAATTATCTTTTCTAATAACGTACTTTATACAACCTATATAAATGCTCCTCAATTGATCTCGTTCTTATCAATAAAAGATGATCAACAACTTGGAGGGATTGTAATGAAGCTGATTCAAGAGGGGGTATTTATTACAATCATTGGAATACTTTTTTTCCGGTGGGTAAAAAAAGAAAGAAAAAAAGAAAATGTAGAAATGCCAAATGAGGCTGCTTCATAAAATTGTTTACTATAAAGCGAGGTTTGTAATATGTATGATGTATTTAATTCTATTAGTCGATTATTATATGAGCCCTTAATTCAACTCATGTATGGTTTTGAACATATTCCGCTTTTAGCAGCGCTTGTTATTGGAATTCTAGCAGCTGCTGCACCGTGTCAATTCACCGGAAATGTAGGTGCCATTACACTTTATGGGAATCGGTCTATCCAAAAAGCTATTCCATGGTCAGAAGTCATATTCTTTCAACTTGGGAAAGTCGTTGTTTTTTCGGGGTTAGGATTACTAGTGTGGATATTAGGTTCTGAATTTCAACAAGAACTAATTGGTTACCTTCCATGGATACGTAAAATACTTGGGCCCATTTTTATCATAATCGGTCTTTATTTAGTTGGACTCATCACATGGAAATGGTCTATCGGTCTAAAACAAAAAGAAGCTGGTGATAAAAACAGAGGAAAATGGGGGGCATTTCTTTTAGGAAGTAGTTTTTCATTAGGGTTCTGTCCAACCATGTTCTCAATCTTTTTCTTTTTGTTAATGCCGCTAACCCTTTCTACTTCATACGGATTCATCTTACCAACTGTGTTTTCGTTTGGTACATCGATTCCTTTGTTCATTACAATGTATCTCATCTGGACTTTTGGATTAAACGGGACACTTTTGAAAAAAGGAAGAAACATCGGAAAATGGATCCAGCGAGTTGCAGGGGGCTTTCTGATCATCCTTGGGATTTTAGATACGATAACTTATTGGGGGATTTAAGAAAGTATGTGTTGCATTAAACCATGATCTAATTCCAAAGGAGATTTATATTTTATATTTTTTTCTTCAAAATTTCAACACAATTACCTTTTATAATATAAATAGATTTAAAAATTAGGAGGTATTTGACTATGGAAAATTTAGCTTATTATCTTCCACTATTATTATGTCCTTTAATGTTAGTGATGTTATTTTTCTTTATGAAAAGGATGTCTGATGGAAATAACAGTAATAAGAGTGAACCAAACGGAAAAGATTTACAAAAAAATATGAATCACTTAATGGAACAAAATCAAAAGTTGATGAAGGAAATTGATTCTTTAAAAAGGTCACAATAATGGAGGGGAGTACGTTTGGAGGAATTATCAATTTTTATTCCGATCATACTTTTATTCTTACTAATAATTGCGATGATGATTCACTCTTATGCTACTATCAAAAGAAAACCAGAGGGTTATGAATTTTTGATTAATAAACAGAATGACCCCTTCGATAAACGGGAAAAAAGTAACTAACCTTATTGTAAGTTTATCCCGCTTAACAAACTCACAATAGGTCTAAATTATAGTAAGATCAATCGGTGGAGGAGGCTTTTAATTGAGTTGCCTCCATTTTCTTCTTTTCAAGTAGATTTGTGTAAAAAAATATTTTATAAGTAAGATTCTTTATATAGAAAAGAGGGAGAACATGGACACTAAAATTCTAATTGTTGATGACGAATGGAATATGAGAAATCTAATTCGAATTCATTTATCCAAGCAAGGATATAACATAGTGGAAGCTGTGAATGGGAAAGAAGCGCTTAAAGAAATGAAATGTCATTCTTTTCAACTTATTATTTTAGATGTAATGATGCCAGAGATGGATGGTTGGGAAGTGTGTGAAGAAATTAGAAAAGAAAATTTGGCTTTGCCTATATTAATGTTAACAGCTAGAACGGAGACAACGGACAAGGTGAAGGGACTCGATATTGGAGCGGATGATTATTTAACTAAACCTTTCAAACCAGAAGAACTTATCGCACGAGTGAATGCACTTTTAAGAAGAGCTGTTGTAAATCAAACAACGCAAATAAAACAACTCCATTTCCACGAGCTGAAAATGGATGTGGATGATCATAAAGTTTTTGTTCAAGACAATCCTGTTCATTTAACCCCTAAAGAATTTGAGTTATTAAAATTATTACTCTTGAATCCTAAGCAAGTGTTTAACCGAGACCAGTTACTTTTGAAAATTTGGGGAGTGGATTTTCTCGGAGATGAAAGAACGGTTGATTCTCACATAAAAAGTATTCGGTTGAAATTAAAGAAAGAAGGGCTGAGCTTTACTATCATCGAAACGGTTTGGGGTGTCGGCTATAAGTTAAAGGAAATAGACACATGAGATGGAATCGAATTGATGTAAAATTAGGGCTGACGATGATTACCGTTTTTTTATTAGTTTTCGCACCTTTTGTTTATGTCATTGATCAGGTTTTTTGTAATTATTATTACAATAAGGCAAAAGAGGAAGCTCATCAATTAACGTCAAATTATGCCCAGATGATAGCGAATAATCAAATGTTAATGTCAACGCCAATGGTTGAAATGGCAGGAAATATTACACAAAAAAAAATCTTCTTACTAGACGAAGATGGAGATATGATCACGTTTACAGGTACGGATGATCTGGAAATAAACATTAAAGAGTTCGACTTGCAAAACCTTTTTGAAGGAAGGCCTGTTTTCTATGAATACGTAGAACCGTTCACTGACATTCCTTATCTTTTGTATGGTCATCCAATAAATGCTGATCAATTCAAAGGTAGTCTGTTCATGTTATTTCCACTTAATGATATGTATGATTCGATGTCTACGGTAAGACAGTTGTTTCTTCTTGCTGGTGTTGGAGGTTTCTTTCTAGCTCTTGGGTTTACATTTATTGCTTCACGAAAGCTCTCGTCACCTTTACTTGAAATGCAGGCTGCAACAAAAAAGATTGCCAAAGGGGATTTAAATACAAAAGTGATTGTACGATCAAAAGATGAAATCGGTTCTCTTGCTGTTGGCATTAACAACCTAACTCAGGAACTAAAGAGGCACCATGATACAAGAAGTGAATTCTTTGCTAGTATTTCTCATGAGTTAAAGACACCGGTTTCATATTTAATGGGTTATTCGGAAGTCTTGAAAGAAAAGCTGTATCAGACGGAGGAAGAAAAAGAACAGTATTTATCAATCCTTGAACATGAAGCAACTCGATTAAATTATCTTATATCAGACTTGTTTGATTTGTCGAAGATGGAAGAAGGGAAGTTTGACATAAATAAGGAGTGGATCGATTTAACAGAACTTGCCGATAACCTCGATATGAAATATTCATTAAAAGCAAAAGAAAAAGATCTTCTATTTACGGTTAAAGTGGATGAAAACCTTTCCTTGTTTTATGGAGATGGAAAACGAATAGAACAAGTTTTTACCAACTTATTGGATAATGCGATGAGGCATACGACTAACGGTGAGGTAACCTGTGAGTTCAGGCAAGGTGATAATCAAATTAACATCATTATCAAAGATACCGGATCAGGAATTCCAGCCGACGAACTTCCATTTATTTTTGATCGGTTTTACCGAGTAGAAAAATCTCGCTCAAGAGAATTCGGAGGGACCGGATTGGGATTAGCCATCGTTAAAATGTTAGTAAAGTTACACGGTGGTACAATAGATATAACGAGTAAGGAAAACGAAGGAACCCAATTTACTCTTTCTTTTCCTAACGATATTTGGAACAAGGAGAGGGGAGAAAAGATATGAAATGGATAGACTGGGTCATTGTTAGTCTGCTTTTGCTTATTGGGTTAGTTTGTTTAAGTATGTCCTTAACGTTAACGACGGACGAGAATTTTATCATCTCTCTCCTAAAAATTTGTCTTTGGGTAGGAATTCCATCTCTAACGATTGGACTAATTTTTCTGTTGTTCAAAAAAAGAAAGTAAGCAATTGTATGAGAAAAAATAGGGATGTGTGTATGGAGTGTGGACAAAAAAAGACTTACTAGCCGGTCTTATTCTCTTTCTGACAATATTCATTTCACTGGTAGACGGTACTGCGGTTGAAGCCCATTCAGAAATAAAAGAATAAGTCCGGGAATGAATGAAATATTGGACCATTCACCAGAACGTATTAGTGTTTTGTTTGCTGAACCTGTAGAAGTCTATTCAGAGTCTATTCGCTTAACCAATTCGATCGGATCAAACGTTCGAATCGGAAAAGCGGTGATTGATCCTACTGACAAACGTTTAGTAACATTACCGGTTGAAACTCTATTATCAGAGCAGGTATACATTAGAGATTTTCGCAATTGCCATGGATGGACATGAAATTAAAGAGCGTTTCCAATTTGAAATTAAAAAGGAACAAATTTCAGAATTAGATTATTGGAGAAATCTAACCCTCGTTCAATCCGCTCCAGCAGATGGGGAGATCGTACCAACTTCTCCAAACAAAATTGAACTATGGTTCTCTGATGAGATAGAATTAGAGGTTTTTGCGATCTATGATGATAATCAAAGTTTAGCACCGATAGGAGAAACTTATGTAAATCCAGCTGATGCTTCCCACTATATAATAGAGCTAGACAAGAAATTATCAAAAGGGACATATGAAATTAATTGGTACGTACGTAAAGATAACAAAAGTAAAAATGGAATTTTCTACTTCGCAGTGGATGAAGTCACATCTATTACCCCTCCAGAGGGAAAAAGAGTTTCAATGGGGGGATGGCAACATGTCGGATTGATTGAACTTGCTAGTTGGCTGTCCTATCTGGGTGTTTTCATCTTGTTTGGTAGTATGGTTTTTCAATTATTGATTTCAAAAGGTAGTGAAAACACAAACCGGTGGAACAAGATGAAACGGATCTTCTTCATCATGAGTGTTGTAGGGTTTCTACTACTTATTACAATTCGGAAGGATGAAATTACTAATATTTCAGTCGTGGAGTTTATTCAATTTCAATTTGTTTGGGGCATGGTCCTTCAACTTGTCCTTGTACTTATTGCATTTTTTCTTAGGTCGATGATAGGACAGGTATTATTGTTAGCTGGAACGATTATGATGTGGGCATTATCAGGTCATGCTGTATCAGATCGGTATGGTGGGCTTATCTCAATAACGTTAGATGCTTTGCATTTATTTTCTATTGCAATTTGGCTTGGTGGATTGTTTGCATTAATAGTCATGATACCTAAAGAGGAAGGTTTAAAATGGCTAAAAGAAAATGGACGAAAGTTCTCCAAATATGCACTTATAAGTATATTTATTATGAGTTTAACAGGGATAGGAATGCTATTGCGTTATCTTCCTTCTTTTACTATGGACAGTTTAATGATAAGTAGTTGGGGGCAGTTTCTCCTTTTTAAGGTGATTTTATTTCTAGTTATAACTTTTATAGGATTCTATCAAATGAGATTATTGAAAAGCGGTATTGATCATAATCATACATCTCTTACCGCTATCTTAGGAAGAACCGAACTCATTATTGGAATGAGTATTCTTTTCTTTGCAGCATCAATGATCAACACGTCACCCAAGGCTGCTGAACAAGGAATTTATCCCACAGATCTTTATTCTCCTGTTGATGTCTCTGTATCACTGACACCATTTCAGATGGGATATAATGATTTAATTATAAAATTTGATCAATCAGAAGATATAAAGAATGTTGATGTTGAGCTTTTTATGCCACCTTTTATGACCAGAACGATAACCGCGTTTTCGTTAGGGGAAGGGACTTTTCAAGTGACTGGTGGACTATTACATGGTTCTGGTACGACCTATTTAAATATTCATATTACTAAAACAAGTGGCGAAAACTTAATAATTCCATATGAAATACAAGTGCCCGGCGATATGTAATGCTTCATTTTGATTGCTGATACAGCTGTATAAAGAAAATGTCACGCTTCTCACAGAAAGGGTTCTTAGATTTTTCTCTAAGGGCCCTTCACTGGCTATGAATATGCTTCTCTCCACTGTTTACTTTTGTACATAGTCAGATAACTATACTTTTATTGGTAAATAATGTTAAAGTAATTAAAGATTATTTCTCTAGTAGTGTCAAAATGATGATGATTCTACCGCTATTCTCAAGATGTCATACAGCTAAGGTTATGTTTTTTATAAAACTCGGTTAATCCATTTGAGTGTGCGACCCTTAAAGAATTCTTGGTTTGAAAACTAGTTTTAGAAGAGGGGGAGAAGATTGAAGATAAGGGAAAAACATATTATTTTATTTATTGTCCTGTTCTTGACTGGTTTTATTTTAGTGGTGAATAATGAGTCTACAGATTCAGGTAACTTTGATCCTCTGAATAGATTGAATTCGACATGGGCACAGGAAAATGAACTTAGAAACCAAATCATCATGGAACAATCCTTAAACAAAATGCTTCAAGAGGAGTTAAGGTTATATCAATATCAGGTACGGGAACTTGAAGAAAACTTAAGCACCGTTAATGAAAAAAGTGAAGAAAAAGCAGAAAATTTGCTCGAAGACATAGAGAGGTTAAGAAAGATTGTAGGACAAGTGCAAGTAACTGGACCAGGAATTGAAATCTCATTAGAGGATTCAGACTATTTACCTAACGGGGCTAATCCGAATGATTACATTGTTCATGAAGGACATATCCAACAGGTGGTCCAAGAATTATATGTTGCTGGAGCGGAAGCAATTGCCGTAAATGGGTATCGCCTAAGACATTCATCATTTATTCAATGTATAGGGCCTGTAATAAGTGTAGACGGAAATATTTCATCAGCTCCTTTTATTATTACGGCGATTGGGGATGCTGATCATTTAGAAGCAGCTTTAACCCTACATGGCGGAGTTCAGCATCAGTTAATTAATGATGAAGTAACAGTAAGAATACAGAAAAAAACTAATATTCTATTAGACTCTTACCTAACAGAAGGTTGATTACATGTGTATAAAGATAGTAAACATATTAATTTATGTAAATATTGAGACACACGAACCTTGGATTCGCGTTTATACACAGTAGTTCTTTATTTTTTTCAAAACTAGCAAACTGTTTTCTTAGATGTATCAAAGTTTTATCACATTTATATTTTAAAATAAAAGTAACGAAGGATAGTTGAAATAAGAAATATATTATGACCGAATTGAGTAGCAAGGATAATTTGGATTTAATCTAAGGAATCATTTAGTTTAAATAATTGGAGGTGTTTAATCATGATGATGAACTGGGGAATGATGAATCTCGGTATGATTTTGTACATGATCTTAGTAATTCTTATATTAGGTTTAATCATTTATGGTGGATTGGTATTAGTCATGAGACTTTTAAATAAAAAGGATTCTAACAATAATTCTCAAGATTGGGACCAAGATACATCACTTCAAATTTTAAAAGAACGGTTTGCAAAAGGAGATTTAACGCAAAGTGAATTCGAACAAAAATATACGTATTTGAATCAATTTCATAAAGCTTAGTTCATTAATGTTACACGAAACCGATTTTGCTTTTAGCGTTTTTAAAATTGAATTAAGCTACTTGAATGTTCTCCTTGTTGGCAATGGATTTAGCTATACGAT
>NZ_JAMBOS010000035.1 GCF_023715705.1 Halalkalibacter oceani | reverse complement strand
AAGGGAGTCTTCCTCCAGTCGTAGTTTTGTTTGGACACTTAACTAATTCGACTTTTGGGGAGGTACTCCTTTTTTTAGTGCTTAAAAGCCTTGAGCCCGTAGGGACTTAAATTATGAAATTCATTCAGTTGATTGTAAATTGAAAAATATTGATATTGATTACTTGTTACAGGGAGAAAAAATTGATCCAGAAATATTAAATACTATAATGGAAAATCAAGAGTATCAAATTTTGCAGGTATACTTCAGATCAAAAGATAAGCACATGATCACTCTGAAATCAAATGGAGTACTTGGAATTGATAGTGAAATGTCTGACGACGAGATTAATGACATAAAGAAATTAATAGACTTTCTTGGTTTTGGTCCGGCGGTTCTTGTATGAAAAATGCAGTCATTCAATTAATAAAAACATTTGTAATTACATTAATTGTTGCGTTCGCAGCAACTAATAATCAAAATCAAATTTACAATATTTTAGATAAGCTAGGATATGAAAATGATGTACTAAAAAAAACCGTACTTAGTGCTGTAATAGCAGTATTAATTGGGTTAGCCTCTATTTTAATATCATTTTTATGTTCAACAATTAAATCAATAATAAAAAAGATGGATGTTACCCTTATTACGAAAATTAATGGAAGAAAAAAAGAAGTTATCAAGTTTACACCTACTAATCATGAATACGACTCTCAGGACGTTGAAATAGAAATTATTCTTGAACCAAAGGGACGGCTATCAAGCTTATTGATTAAAAATATAGGGGTTACACTTGATGTTTATTTTAACCCTGAGTTATTAGATGTCTCCTATTCAGATAGGTGGGATTGTGAAGCAAATCAGATTTTTAAAATTTCTGAAAGAAAGATCTCCATAGATTTACTTGGAAAAATAGATATTAAAGGAAGAACATTTAGGGGGAAATCCCACAAATTAAACGAGCGGTTTAAAGTTAAGCCAATACGAGTTAAGAATGCAGAAACCTATTTGGACTATGTTATTGTATCGAATAAGTTTGGAAGGTTCGGCAAAACTCTATCTGGTTATCTGTTATCTGTTAAATATGAACCATTGAAAGTAAACTGTGAGGGGGATGTCGATTGACCAGCTCAAAAATAACCTGTAAATTGTTCAAGCTGACAGGAATAAAAAGTTTGGACGATGTAAAAATAAATATTTTAAAAAGAAGTTTTACTGACCCTCTATTGATTACTAAACGTGACGCTGAGCTAATGAGTAGTTTGTC
The DNA here is from genome assembly GCF_023715705.1 of Halalkalibacter oceani. Classification (GTDB taxonomy): domain Bacteria; phylum Bacillota; class Bacilli; order Bacillales; family Bacillaceae_D; genus Halalkalibacter; species Halalkalibacter oceani_A. Next base: position 32,209 of record NZ_JAMBOS010000035.1, on the reverse strand, counting down.
GGATGATGAAAAAAATTTTTATTTTACTTGGGGAGAAATATCTGAACCTAATGAACTCAAATTACAGACGACAGATGAAAATGAAGAAAAGAAGGAAATATGTGCAGAGTATCTTATTGCTACTGCGAATATTGAATATCCAAAAAGAAGAAAACGTGATTCAAATGGAAATATTCTCCCAAAAATGCAAAGAGTAAATTTCACTCAAATAGTGACTTACTTTTTGTCGTTTAACAACATTGTTCACTTAATCATTTGCTCATCAAATTATGCTCACCAAGAAAGAGTGAGAAAACTAGTTGGGACAAGTTTTATAGATCAATCTGATAAAGAATATGAGATACCTTCTGATTTATTTAACTGGCTTTTTTTCCAGTATATTGAAAACGATGGTTCCTTGGGAGATGGACTTAATTTGATGAATATCAACGGGTTTATCGGGAACACGGCAGATGAACATAATATTTTCAAAGGGGTTTCGGATCAAACATCTGAACTGATTATAACAAAAGCCTTTATAAGTAACGGCGAAATATTGAGGACCATTACCGCTAGACTTCGAAACGAGGATATAGACATTGTTTTCGCAATTGATTATGAGTCTAATACACAGATATATGTAACTCAATCGGAAAAATTGAAACTTCTTGAAGCTGAAGATAATGACACTTTCTTTATTATCTATTTATACAGTCATTTAATACCTAAGCTAAAATCTTTATATAATGAATCCTCTGAGCAATTTCTTTCAAACGAAAAAAAACAATTCTCAGAGAAGATAGGTTTAGAGGTAATAAAGTCTATAATAAATAAAAATTCACTAAGTTTAGAAGAAGTGTCAAGATTGTTTAATAGTCCTTCCACTTTACGTGATACTGACCAAAATTCACGTATCATTAATGGTTAAACTAAAAAGCTAGATTGATGGGATTATTTGATAAACATACAGGAGTAATTCTTTTTTGGTGGTCCCTTTAAAACGAATCAGCGGAGTATTTCTCAGTCGTTTATTGTCCGGTCTTTCTCAGGCGGAAGTGGATGGGTGTAATGTGTTAGAGACTGATTATACTGGTTTTTCAAGTTTCATATATCAACTGTTTCAGATATTGCAAACGGCTAAAGAATATGACCTAATTCCATTTGTGATTTTGTTGAATGTTACGAAAAAGGAATTCCTCTTATTCGATTCCAAAATAAAAAAACCAATTTCTCCGTGAATTTATAGAGAGAAATTGGGCTTTTTCATTACGTCATTAAAGCGCCCGATTACAATATAAGCAAAAAAGGAAATAGAAGTCCTCACTCTAACTAATTCTTTTTTAACAGGAATCCAAATTTCCGTTTTTGTGTCGTCAATTCCTTTCACCATTTCGGGTGATTCTGCTAATTCATATCCAGACCTAGGAAACCACTTGGTATAAACCCGTTCCCATGTAGTTGTTAATGCTTTGGGCATTTTTCCGACAGCATCAAACACAACCCAAGTTTGTTTTGGAATTTTAAGCTCTGATAACCCCTCCGGACAATTTTTAATAGTGGAGACTGCAATGTAATGTTCAAGATCCTCATCTTTCTTTTCCATTCCATGACATGCATTCACAGTGATGTTTTCAGAATCCCTTTTAAATGAAAAAGCGAGATGAAAATCAAATTGATTTTCATCTCGCTTTTGTTTAGTCATTTTTAATTTGTCGAGTGGTGGTCTGCCGTCACTCACTTCCTAATGTTATGTATGAGCAAGGGCGACTAATCAGAGCTAAATGGTTACTTTTTCAATTCCTCGAAGGTAGAGTCTTCGAAAACCAAGCTTTTGCTTGACATGACCAAATACACTCTCGACTTCAATTTTTTTTTGCGTAGAGTGTTCTACCTTCGTCGCTATGTCATTTCGCTTTTTCTTTCGCATTGGCTCTTCATACACCGGATTGTAGTGATGCTAGCGGTTTCCAGCCAGAATACTTTTTACTACAACTTAAACACAACCAATTACTAGCATCTTCTCCATGCAACTTAAAAACTACTAGATAATTTTCAATTCTTCACGGTTTCTAAACATTTTAAATTTATTCTACAGATAAAACTCATGACCGAGGTGTTGATTATGCTTGAACCTAATACTTCTCAAATGAAAAAAGAACAACCTTCCGAGACTGGACTGATTTGTATTTTAAAAAATGGCCAAACCATTACCTTACCAAAAAAAATTCGGGAAAGATTATGTCTCAATTTTGGTGATGAGGTAACGGTTGGGTTAACAAAAAAGTCAAAAGAATTAATTATTCAAAAGTGTGAAGGTGAAACATTGGATAATAGGATGATTGTTAGTGAAAGAGGGGCTGTTCGGATCCCGATGGAATTAAGAAGGTTTATTCCTTTGGAAAAAGGAGATTATTTTCACATTTTTATAATGAAGGAAAATCAAGCTATCCTATTAAAGAAGGTTCATCCAAAAATGTGAACAATTATTGAACGGTGATGTGATTTGCGATTTCTTCATCGTTTCTATAAACTTTTTGGATATGGTTAAGTTGAGCTCGTTAAACTGATAAACAAAAGGAGGATTCAAAAAATGATTAAAAGAAAAAATATAGTGATGGGAATTGTTTCTTTATCCACAGTATTTACGCTAATGGCATGTGCAAGTGAGAATGAAGAACCTAATCCGCATGAAGGTATGGATATGGATATGGATTCAAATTCTGAAGAAAGCATGGAAATGGTGGGTTCAGACATGGACCATTCAGACATGGACCATTCAGACATGGACCATTCGAGTTCAGGTGAGGTTCCAGACGAATTAAAAGCAGCAGAGCAACCAACTTATGATATTGGAAGTCAAGCGCTTATAACGGATGGCCATATGGCAGGGATGGAAGGGGCCGAAGCAACGATTGTTGGTGCCTATGATACAATTGCCTATGCAATTTCTTATACTCCGACAGATGGCGGGGAAAGAGTGGAAAATCATAAATGGGTGATTCATGAAGAAATCGTAGATGCCGGTGAAGAGCCATTAGAACCTGGTACAGAAGTTACAACGGATGCATCTCATATGGCAGGAATGGAAGGGGCAACAGTTGAAATCGACTCAGCGGAAGAGACGACTGTGTATATGGTTGATTTCACACTAACAACAAATGGAGAAGAAGTGAAAAATCATAAATGGGTAACAGAAAGTGAACTTTCACCTGTTGAGTGAGGTTTAAAGAACGAATAAACGGAACCTTATTTACCTTGGAAGGAATGGGCGCATTCGACAAAAGATGGAGGAAGGTAAATGGAAAAAGCACACAGGTTAATGGCAGCAGTGTTTATGTTTACTGTGTCCTTAGTGATAGCTGGCTGCTCAGATGCATCAGTTGATCATTCTGAAATGGGTAGCGATAATAGTCAACAAGAAGAACAAAGTCAAGAAAGCGAAGAGGCAAATGAAGAGGGGAAGAAAGTGTTTAACCTTGATGTCACGGAAGAACATTGGATGTTCAATGATGAAATCATGTCTACTGCTTGGACGTACAATGGAACCTTACCTGGTGAGGAAATCCGTGTGCAAGAGGGCGATGAAGTAGTCGTTCATGTGACTAACTCCCTTGATGTACCAACCGCCCTTCATTTGCACGGGTTCCCTGTTCCGAATGAGATGGATGGAGTCCCAGGCGTTACCCAAAATGCGATTATGCCTGGTGAAGAGTTTACGTATGAATATCAATCTGATGTACCAGGGACCTACTGGTATCACTCCCACCAAGACGGTGCGACTCAGGTTGACAAAGGTCTTTATGGTGTCTTTATTGTTGAGCCAGCAAACCAAGAATCCTATGATGTAGATGAAGTCGTTGTCATTGATGAATTTGCCTCTTCGGAAATGGACATGGGCGGTATAGATCATGGTGGCATGGACATGGGCGACATGGAACACGGAGATATGGACATGGATGGTATGACCCATGCGGAAATGATGAACGCAATGTATGATACGATGGTGGTTAATGGAAAGGCGTCTCCACAAATTGAATCAATTGATGTCGAAGAAGGAAATAAAGTGAAGCTGCGTTTTGTGAATGCTGGGCTGTTTACACAAGTTGTCTCAATACCAGAACATTCATTTAAAATTACACACTACGACGGTCAAGCTGTAAATGAACCGGACGTTTTAAATGATACGGCCTTTCGAATTGCCCCAGCTGAACGGTATGATGTTGAAATTGAAATGGATAATCCGGGAGCATGGGAAATTCAAGTGTTTGCTGAAGAGAATCAGGAGAGACTTAACGCGTTAATCCCGCTTGTTTACGACGGGTATGAGGGCGAAGAGCTGCAAACGGTTGAGTCCATTTCTTCATTCTTTGATTTAACCACCTATGGAGAAGCGGAAGAGCTTAACGTAGGGGAAATTACCAAAGAGTACGATATGTTACTTGGATCCGATGATGGCGGAGAGACATTCACGATTAACGATAAGCAATTCCCAGACCACGAGATTTATGAGGTCGAAGAAGGGGATGTGGTGAAGGTTACGATCGCAAATGATACGGATTTCGACCACCCAATGCACTTGCACGGGGAGTTCTTCAACGTCATTTCCAAAGACGGGAACCCTATTCAAGGCTCGCCAGTTTTAAAAGATACATTAAATGTAAGACCTGGTGAAACATATGAAATTGTCTTTGAAGCAAAGAACCCTGGAAATTGGATGTTCCATTGTCACGAGTTTCACCATGCGAATGGCGGAATGGTGGCGGAAGTTCGGTATAAGGGATTTGAACCGACATTTACACCTGATCCAAATGTTCCGAATAAGCCTGAGTAAATAAATATTATCGACAAAAGGTCTCCTTCTAGGGGACCTTTTGTCTTGCGTACGTAAAATTCAGATAGAAATTGTCTGTTAATTGGTCGTTAATAATTTCCAATTTATCCAATGCTAATTGCGCAATGATAGTGTATCTGTTTAAGCTTCGTGCAGATCGAGTCAGTGCTAAAAAATATTCTACAGCTTCCTTTAAAACAAAAATAGTTGTACAAGATAAATGGGTAGAAAGATTTGGAACATTGAAATGACACAAACATAAGATTAACGCCTTTCTATATCTTTTATCATATTTTGAAGGTAATCTTATTTTTTCATCTTTTCCACACATTTAATCCTTACAATCAAAAACAACATGAAAAAGAGAAAGGGGTGTCAAATCATTTTAGACATCATTTCAAAAAAGCTGATTAATAGATTTCGAAAAACATTCTAGCAACTATTTCTTTTACGACTAGAAAGGCGGACCTACATCATGGTAAAGAAATTATCCATCATAATAATAACACTGCTTATGTTGGTATCAACCTATTCAACTTCAATGGCACACCCAGAGGATAAACCCGATTTATTGAGCGAGGCAGCAATTTTAATCGATGCAAAATCGGGACAAGTCCTTTTTGATAAAAAGGCAACAAGTCGAATGTACCCCGCAAGTATTACAAAAATGGTGACTGGGATTATCGCCATTGAAGAAGGGGATTTAACGGAAACTGTTCAAGTAAGCAAAAATGCAACCGGCATAATTGGAACAAAAGTATATTTGTTAGAAGACGAAGAAGTCGAATTGTTGCGATTAGTTCAAGGGCTGCTTATCAATTCTGGTAACGATGCGGGAACAGTCATAGCAGAGTACTTTTCTGGAAGCGAGCGTGATTTTGCCTTGAAAATGAATGAGTTTGTAAAAGAAAAAGTCGGTGTGACAAATTCTAACTTTACGAACCCTCACGGACTATTCAATGAAAACCATTATACAACGGCCTATGATATGGCTAAGATTGCCCAATATGCGATGCAGAATGAACGATTCAAAGACATTGTCGGAACGAAAGAATTAGAATGGAAAGGTGAGGGGTGGGAGACAACCCTTTATAACCATCATCGTCTTCTCTGGGATTATGAAGGAGTAACAGGAATTAAAAACGGATACGTGACACAATCAGGGTTCACCCTTGTAACTTCAGCGGAACAAGACGGTGTTGAATTAATTGCGGTAACGTTAAATGCTTCTTCTTCTCAAAATGCTTATAATGATACAATTGCGTTACTCGACTATGGGTTTGAAAATTTTACAACGAAGCAACTGCCAGCTGGGCAAACGTATGAAGATAGTGAAGGAGTAGAATATAAACTAGATTCAGGAACGTTTATAACCGTTCCCAAGGACGAGAGGATTTTAAAAGACATATATGGCGATTCACTTGTCATAAAAACAGGCGAAGGGTCGATTCTTTTAGAGCAAGAGCTAAGTATGGTAGAAGAACCAGTTGAAGTATTTGAAGAAGTTACCATCGAAACACAAGAGCCAAATTGGTTTCAAAGATTCATTAATGCATTGAATATCTTTAATTAATCGAAAGGTAGAGAAAAGCAGGAGGTTTTTCTTCTGCTTTTTTGATGCTCAAAACAATTATCTTATGATGTTTCCATCTAGGTTAGAAATTCATTGGGATTCTTTCGTTTCTTCATATGTTTTACACATTTATCATCTATACTTCCCCTATAAAAGAATTAAGGAGATATTGATATGAATCGTGGTGAGTATCATATTTTAATTGTAGATGATGAGTTACGAATGCGTGAACTTTTGTCTTTCTATTTGGAAAAGGCTGGATTTCGCGTTTCAGAAGCTGCGACAGGTCAGGAAGCATTAACGAAAATAGCTGGAGATAGGGATTCTTATGAATTGGTTATTCTTGATATTATGATGCCAGATCAAGATGGTTTTGAGGTTTGCCAAGCGGTAAGAGAATATTCCGAAGTTCCAATTTTAATGCTTTCAGCGAGAACAGAGGTACAGGATCGAATCGAAGGTTTAAACTTAGGTGCTGATGATTATTTGACTAAGCCTTTTGAGGTTGAAGAACTTCTCGCTCGTGTCCATGCTCTTCTAAGGAGAGCGTTAATAAAACAGACTGATCCAGATAAGAAAAACTTAGTGTTTGAATCAATTTCATAAAGCTTAGTTCATTAATGTTACACGAAACCGATTTTGCTTTTAGCGTTTTTAAAATTGAATTAAGCTACTTGAATGTTCTCCTTGTTGGCAATGGATTTAGCTATACGATCACACGCTAGCTTCGCTGCGTTATATACTAAATGAGTCAAATCAACATGTACTTTTGCCCGTTTTCCTGTACGATAGCGAACATTGTTTAACTGGAAAAATTCCTTGAGATAAGCAATGACCCGTTCTACTGCACTTCGTTGCTTATAAATCGTTTTCCATGCTTTTGACCCACGAGCTGGGGCAGTATAGCGTCGCAAATCGGTTGTGATTTTCACTTTGTACACCTTCTGGCATAACGTGTCTTCTGCTAATGGGCAGTCCTTACACTCTTTTGGACGTGTATATTTTAACGTCTCGTACGTTGCATCGTAACTATCGTATCGATACGAATGTTCTCGGACACAAGTTGGGGCAAAGTGCTTATCAAATCCCTCTAGCTCTGATTCATTTTTCTTGTTGTAAGCAATAACGGATTGCGCTCCGATTCGGTAAATCTGTTGGTAAATAGCCAGATAATCATAACCTGCATCAAGTGTACTATAAGAAATTTTCAGTTCAGAAATCCTGATAATCCAGCTTTTATATTTGAAGTGAACAGTCCCAATCAAGAAGAGAATGAAGTCAGTTTCCTTGCGATTGGTGAAAATTTTGATCCTAGTAGCTCGAATCATTATCGACTGACGTTGTCTGGAGCTGAGACAAAACACGTTACTGGGTTAACTGTTCGTAAAGACTATACGTTACCATTTCTGATTGTTGGTGGTGCGATATTTATGATTGGACTTGTTCAAGGAAGTTACTGGACACATCGCCGGATTTGGTTGAAACAGGAAGGCGATCGAACTGTTCTAGCAGCTCATACGAATAAAAGTTGGTATGGTTTTAAACAAGAGATATTTGAATTGACTGAAAAACTTGGAATTAGTGAACCTATCGATAGAAGAGACGATGTAGGCTCTTCGAAAGGAGAAGGATCAAAAAATGGTTGAATTAAGTAGTAATTTTTTGCTCGCCGCCTTTTTTATTTATATTAGCGCTTTAATTGTTTATTCGGTAACACTCTCCTATGAAAATAAAAAAGATCAAAGTAAGGCGAAGAAGTGGGGATGGATTGGTTTTGGACTTGCTCTTGCAGGCTTCTTATCACAGCTAGGATATTTTATTACGAGATGGATAGCCGCCGGACATCCCCCTGTTAGCAATATGTTTGAATATATAACGTTTTTAGGGATGACCATTATCTTTGCGTTCTTGATTCTCTATTTAATCTATAAAAAATCTGTACTAGGCCTATTTTCAATGCCAATAGGGGTTGTTATCATTGCCTATGCGTCTGTGTTTCCAAGTGACGTTTCTCCTTTGATACCTGCCTTACAATCCTACTGGCTGCATATTCATGTCATAACGACAGCGATTGGACAAGGTATATTGGGAATCGGCTTCATTGCAGGTCTCATTTATTTAATACGAGTTGTCGACCAATCGAAACGATCAAAACAAACGTTTTGGCTTGAAACCATCGTATTTACCATAACTTGTGCCATCGGGATCTCAATCACAGTTGGAATTTTTTCAGCTGTCAATTATTCGGTCACATTTAATTGGGTTAACGAACTGGACGTCGAAGCACAGCTTGAATATGACTTACCGGCGATTGCAGGACCATATGAAGGGGAATTTGCTTCTGATCAGAATCGTTTTGGTCCCATAATTGAAACGCCAAGTTGGATGAACGGGGTTGAGGCACCGCGAAAATTCAATACGCTTTTATGGTCGATTTTTTCAGGAAGTCTACTATACCTAACATTACGTCTAATATTGAGAAAGCGTGTTTCATCTGCGATTCAACCAATCGTCAAAAACGTCAGTCCACAGTTGTTCGATGAAGTAAGCTATCGGGCAATTTTAATTGGCTTTCCTGTCTTTACGCTAGGAGGATTAATCTTTGCAATGATTTGGGCACAAGTGGCGTGGACACGGTTCTGGGGCTGGGATCCAAAAGAAGTATGGGCATTAATTACCTTTCTATTTTATGCTGCGTATTTGCATCTCCGACTCTCAAAAGGTTGGCATGGGGAGAGGTTAGCCTGGTTATTAGTCATTGGATTTGCAATTATTATGTTTAACTTGCTCGTAGTCAATCTCGTCGTCGCTGGATTACACTCTTATGCATAAAAGGAGTTTACTATGAATGATGTAACAATTTTCTTAGCTTTTGCAGCAGGGGTATTGTCTTTTGTCTCACCCTGTAACCTCCCTCTTTACCCTGCTTTTCTATCGTATATAACGGGATTAACGATGGATGATTTTAAGCAAAAGGGGAAAGGCTTGCCTCCGAAAGCAATGCTACACACCTTGATCTTTATCTTAGGATTTTCAACAATTTTTATCGTACTCGGAATGTCGACTTCCTTTATTGGGGAACTATTCATTAGGTATAATAATTTGATTCGACAGATTGGGGCCATCTTTATTGTTGTATTTGGACTCGTGACAATCGGTGTGATAAAACCGATGTTTCTAATGAAAAATCATCAGGTTAAGCTCTCAAAAAGACCAAGCGGTTTTGTAGGGACCTATGTCATTGGGCTTGCTTTTGCAGCGGGGTGGACTCCTTGTATTGGTCCAATATTGGCTTCTGTGATCGCTTTAAGTGTGAGTAACCCAGGTTCGGGAATGCTCTATATGAGTGCGTATAGCGTCGGGTTTGCGATTCCTTTCTTTTTTATGACATTTTTCATTGGTAAAATGAATTGGATTAAAAAGTATATGAATCTGATTATGAAAGTTGGCGGCGCATTGATGATCGTCTTTGGAACCGCACTCTATTTTGATTGGATGACACGAATTACTTCCTATTTAGTGAACAATGTATTTAATGGATTTATGGGATTTTAATGGGGGGATAAAGCATGATGAATCATATGTTTCATTCACAAATGTGGACTTACATGTTGTCGATGGGAATTGTCGCTCTTGCACTTCTCTCTGTCACATTTTTGATTTTAAAGTTACTCTTTAATCAGGAGGGAAGGGCGAAATCACCTTATGCCATATTAGAAGAGCGCTACGCAAGCGGCGAAATCTCTGAAGATGAATTTGAGAAAAGAAAAAAAGCGTTAAAATAAGAATCGATTAGCTTAAACACAAATTATTGAAGTAGGAAGGGATAGTATGAAAAAAATGTTATTAGGAAGTTTATTGTCATTGTCATTGTTTTTAATCACTGCATGTTCAAGTAACTCAGATGGGATTGATTCGTTCACTCATCTCCACGGACTGGAATACGCACAAACAGGTGATGGCTTTTATGTAGCGACGCATCACGGTTTAGTGCATGCAGATGAAACGGGATGGAATCTAATGGGAGAGCCGGAACAGCAGCACGATTTTATGGGCTATACAATTATTGAAGGTGAGAAGATGATTTCAAGTGGTCACCCTAGTGTACAATCAGACTATAATGACCCACTTGGCGTTATCCTTAGTGAAGATGCTGGTGAGACGTGGGAACCGATTGCCCTTTATGAAGAAGTGGACTTTCATATCCTACACATAAATGAAACAAATAAGGACTTCATGTATGGAATTGACGTGTACAATTCCAATTTGTACAGGTCTGAAAATGGGGGGTATGACTGGGATATGCTTGATGTAACTGGCATGCCAGAACCGCTCGCCTCCGTTCTTTCGTTCACGTCCCATCCTCAATCACCTAATCATTTACTTGCTGGAACGGAGAATGGTTTCTATACCTCGTCGGACGGAGGAGAGACGTGGACACAAAATAACGCAAACCTCAGCGCGAGCGCATTAACGACACTTGATTCAGAGTCAGAGGAATTACTCGCGTATCTCTTTGGTGAGAAACAAGGACTTTACTATAGTGAAAACTTTGGTGAAACTTGGCAGTCCCTAGATTTCGAAGTAGACGATGAAACGATAGGATATATTAACATCCATCCAACCGATAAAAATAGACTCCTGATTGGTTCTCATCAACAAAGTATTTATGAGACAACCGATTTTGGCAAATCTTGGGAGGTGCTTGCTGAAGAAGGACAGCCGAAGCGTTAACTGAATTTATAATTTAAACCCCGAGGAATTTAGTACCTTGGGGTCTTTTGTGAGAGAGAAGAGTAAGAGTATTTGGAAAATATAGAACCGAAAATGTTATAGGAGTGGAGTAGGCTTTCCAGTGCTTTTTTGGATGGCATGTGCATAGAGAGTGTCCATTCCTTCTTTAAATTCTTGCCAATTAGGATTCGTGCTTTTTTCATGTCTCGTTGCTAAATAATGAAACTTATAAAGAGAACGCATCGTTTTTGGGCTTGCCATGCGTAATGTAACTAAATAATAGATGATTTCATAGAGTCGTAGTGTTATCAGTGAATCCAAATTAGTTTCCAGTTTGTCTGCGTGTTCAACCAGTCGTAAAGCATTCGAATCATTGGAACAAAAATAAATTAACTCTTTCACATGAATGTAGGCTAGTGATTTGACTTCCCCGCGGTCATCTTTGTTATCAAGCTCTGGTTCATAATTCGTAGGTGCAGCTATTTTTTGTTCAACCGATCGACGAATGAATTCTTCCTCCTCGGTCAATTCTTCGTCCTTTAACAGAAGGAGAGCTTGTTGCTGAATTTTGTTATCTATATATCTGGATAAATTTGGCTTTACAATTACTTCTTCATAAACAGCTTGATGTATGGCTAAATAGGGAAAGGTTTTAAATAAGGGATCGAGCCATATTCTTCGATAAAAATCAAAATCAAGAACTGCCTGAGGACCCAATACTTTTGAACGGTTGGGAGGAATAAGGAGCATTCCTGTAATGAAGAAATTTGAGGATTGAACAAAAAAGAGCCCTCTTGGTATTATACGAGGTGTCCAATCGTTGCAACGAAAAAGGACCCTTAATTGATACCCAAGGAGGACTCGTAATGAATTATACTCAAAATCACAAAATCTCGCAAATCACACCATCAACATTAATTATTGGCATTGATATTGCCAAAGACAAACATGTCGCACGTGCTCAAGATGATCGAGGATTAGACTTTGGAAAGCGTTTGATCTTTGAAAATCGAATCTTTGGCTTTGAAGCCCTCGTTGAGTGGGTAAAGCAACACCAAGAAAAACACAAGAAGAATCACGTCATTTTTGGCGTAGAACCAACAGGACATTATTGGAAGAGTCTTGCTTACTATCTAACGGCAAAAGGTTACGACTTTGTCGTCGTGAACCCAATGCACGTTAAGAAAAGTAAAGAACTTGATGACAATTCTCCAACGAAAAACGATACGAAAGACGCAAAAGTGATCGCCCAGTTAATCAAAGATGGGCGATACTCTGTACCAAACCTCTTAGATGGCATATATGCGGAACTAAGAGAATGCGTAAACATTCGAGATCAGCTTACTGAACAATTAATGATCACAGAAGGTCGTATTCAAAATGTGATTCAACGCTACTTTCCAGAGTTTTTCGATGTGTTTGGAGATTGGGAAGGCAAAGCCGCTCTCTGTACCTTAAAGCTGTTTCCGTTCCCCTCTGATATTCATAAAAAGACACCAGAGAGGGTTCTTCAAGAATGGAAACCGTATGTCCAACGAGGAGTTGGCATTAAGCGCGCAACGAAGCTTGTAGAAACAGCCAAAAAGAGCATTGGAATTGAAGTAGGCTTGAAATTTGCCAAGTGTGAACTGAAGAATCTTATTGAGCAGTATGAGCTTTTTAAGCGTCAATTAGAAGAGTTGGATCAGGAATTAGAAGCCATCGTTGAAACATTACCTGGTGCCCAACAAATGATGAAAATTCCAGGCTTAGGGGCGGTGACTGTTGGATTATTCTTTGCGGAAGTTGGGGACATTTCAAAGTACTCTCATCCTCAACAATTAGTGAACTTAGCAGGGCTATCATTACGTGAGCACAGTTCAGGTAAATGTAAAGGGCAAACAAGGATTACAAAGCGAGGAAGGAAACGATTACGCCGAGCCTTATATTTAGCGATTCGTCCCCTTGTCGCCCATAATTCAACATTTAAAGCCCTGCATCACTATTACACCAAACGCCCTGAACGCCCTTTGAAAAAGCAACAATCTTTGATTGCCTTGTGTTGTAAGTTACTACGTGTGTTGTTTGTCATTGGTCAAAAACAGTGTGAATTTGATGGTTCAAGATTAATAAAAGATATTCCTCAAATGGATGGATTACAGGCAGTGTAACCTTAGAAAGCAGATCACCCAAAGTGGCTTGACACGGAGCCTCTGCGGGCATGGCTCCTTGGCGAAGCGGCGAGTCATCCAATGATTCGCCCATGGCTAAGGAAGCCTACCATGCCCGCCACTCCATGTAAAGCCGTGCATCATCTGTATACTTACAAATAACAAACACCAATAGTGCAGAGTCGGAGTTTATTTTCACCATACGGGCTTATGACCCAGCAAAGGAGCTTATCCGACCTCCACCTCATGGATACGCAGGACGAAGGAAGGTATGGATACCAATCCGGAGAGACATGGGAGGGTGAGCGACCGTGAGTAGCGTGGAGATTTATAGGCACGGTCATACTACTCAATTACCAAACTATACCAGTTTGGACGTTAGGATGGATTATCCCCTGTAAGAAATTTTAATTCGTTCTACTTCTATCCAGTAGTACTGGTGAGATTACTATTTGGTGTTAGTGAAATTTGGAGAATACACGAGTATTAGCGAGAAAATTAAACTTTATTGAGGTTGGCATCAATTGGAAGGATTTGACTATAATCGTTAATTAGAGATAGCAACGCATCATTTGGCACTGACAAGTCAATCTTCATCGTCGGCTTCTCCTTCTTCAATCTCCCTTAACATGTCCTCCATTAATCCTTGCTCAAGCTCTTCTTCCAAACCATACTCATTTAATTGCTTCCCAAATAGCGATAGGTCCTCCGCCAGTTCATCAAGTCCAATAATCGCACTTTCGTAATTTTGTAACATATGTTCCAATAAACGTGCATCTGCTCCCATTTTGTGGGTCTTTTTATTTAATAACGTAAACACGTCTGCGTCATAACTCATCGCAATTTTATAATATAAGCTTGTTTCATTTCTTACATCTTGTGACCATAAAGTTTGATAAAGCGCTTGATCAGTTAATGCTTCTACCTCTACTAACCGACGAACTATTGATTTGTACGGTGTTTTATAATCCAAATGGAGTCTAGCGATAAATCGTAATAAAGCAGATAAATTCCAATTATCGACGCTTAGCTCATAGTTGTTCTTTTCAAGAATTGCTTCTTTAAGGGTTTTAGATGGAAGTAAAAATGAAGCAGCAAATTGATTTGCCTTTCGCTCTCTCAGTCCTTTCGCCTCTTCCATGTTTCGACAAAGATAAAGATCTTCAGTTTCCTCCCAGTGGTGGTACAGCTCATGGGCAATCGCAAATAGCTGAGTGTCGTAATATTGAGCGGTGTTGACCCCAATGAAGGATAAGATATTTCCCTCCTTCTCTTTTGAAGATAAATACATCGCAGAAAGGGGCTCTTCGTGTGTACCAGGTTCCTTAGGCAAATACAGCATACCGATGTCTAGTTTTGCGACAAGCTGTAATATCCCGTCTCCTAGTGCCCCCATACCCAATTGAAACATATCCCGCTTTTGCTCGACCAGCTTTTCGAGCTCGTATCGTTCCTTACCTGTCAACGGATTTTGCATGATCTATCGCATTCCTGATTCTATTATGTTTACGCAGGCATAGCATCATGGAAACCATGTCTTCTAGCCATTCTTTCTCATTCGACGTTTGAGCTTCCCCCATCATTGCAACAAACACGTTACGATCTTCTTTTTCCTCAGCAATCTCACTAAGGTCAAAATTTAATACGTCCATAAGACGATTTAATTGAAAGATGGATGGAATATGTTTCTTGTTTTCAATTCGTCCAATGATTTGACGATTAATATCTGTTTTTTGTCCTAAATCTCCTTGTGTATAACCTGCTAGCTCACGTCTTTCTACGATCAAAGAACCAAGCTTTTCAGCTGATATTTTTCTCATTGTCAATCCCCTCCATCTTTATGATACTATAAATACCATAACAATGACAAATTAATAATTTAACTGGTACAATTTATATCTTCCTTACTTGGTCATATTATTCTTAAAAGGTTATTTTGATTAAACTGATACTGAATTCGAAATAAAAGATCTAAATACTATACATGGGTTACGTTTAATAATTAGAGCATTGGGTATAGATATAGTAAACCATTAAAGGAGTGATTTAGATGAATGCAACACAAAAGCAATGTATCGAAGAGTGTTTAGAATGTTTAAAGGCATGTAACTATTGTTTTGATTCGTGTTTAAACGAAAATGATTTAAATTCGCTTAAAGATTGTATTAAATTAACGCGTGAGTGTGCTGAGGTTTGTGAATATGCTGTGTCCGCAATGACGCGAAATAGTGCTTTTATGAATCAAATTTGTCAATTATGTGCTGAGATTTGTGAAGCTTGTGCAAAAGAGTGCAGAAAGCATGCAGAACATCATGAGCATTGCAAAAAATGTGCTGAAGCGTGTGAGCGTTGTGCCGAAGTTTGTCGGTCAATGATTGCTTAATACTTATTCACTTTAGACAGGGTCGTTTCATCAGATCCTGTCTTTTCATTATGAGTGAAACACATTGAAGGAACAATAAATGATTCGAAGTCTAAATTTATCGAAATCTAAACATTTTATTAACAATTCGATGCAGCAAAACTGTAACCGACTTACTACTGGTAGCTTCTCCATATCAGGATTAAGAAGGGAGAATCAAGCGATACGATTAGAGTGAATAGGGATAGTTCGATTATCGTGTTTTTCTTTAACAGGTATAATTACAAAAACAAATAACACACTATCATCATATAGGTAACAAGCAGGAGGGCGTATACATGGATCATCATCATGACTACCATAACGAACATGCAGACCATGGAGCAAATGAAATAAGTGAAGTTACACCACAAGTGTCATATGATACCGGTGTTATCACGATTGAGCTTAAAGACAAAAATAATGAGGTACCGGAACTAGACGTTTCCCATGAAAAAAATATGCATTTGATTATCGTTAGCTCAGACTTAAAAGAGTATTATCATTTACACCCAAAAGAAAAAAATAGTGGGGCATATTCACAGGAATTTACTTTGTCTGATAACTCTTACAAAGTATTCGTTGATATTAAACCAAAAGGTCTAAACTATTCCGTTGAACCGATTGAGCTAAATGTTGGTGAAGCACACAGGGAACACTATGAAAACCAACTTGTTAAAGATACGAATTTTTCAAAAACAATCAATGGTCAAACGGTTGAACTAACTACTCGATCCTTTGAAGTAAACAAAGAGATTTCCCTAAATTTTGATGTGAAAGGCGCTACACCTGAACCATATCTTGGTGCCTTAGGACATGTCATCATCCTAGATGAAGCTGGAAAAAAATTTATCCATGTTCACCCAGTTTCGAATAAAAAATCGGTGTTTAAAACGCAATTTAACCAGCCAGGGGTGTATAAACTTTGGGTTGAATTCAAGTTTGGAGAAAAAGTCAATGCCTACCCATATGTGATAGAGGTTAATTAAAAATCGACAGAAGCTTGGAAAATGGAATGAAGGCATGACTAAAACTAAAGGGAGAAACAGGATAGAAACTTATATATGCTTTTATCCGGAGTATTAGGAGAGCAAGGCAAAATAAAAATAACTGGGGAAATATGACAAATTTAATGCGGAAAAAAGTAAAAAATACGGTGAAAGGTGATTGGTTTATGAAAAAATTTCAACTTGAGCTCTATAGTAGACCCACTTGAACAGACTGCCAAGCAGGGAAAGAGTTTCTTTCCGATAATAACATCTCTTATATCGAATATGATTTATCAAAACAAACTTCTAAGGAAGAAGACTTAATAAATCTAACAGGTACAAGAATTGTGCCGACTTTCGTATTCAAAACTAAATCATTATTACAATTGATGAATAAACCAAAAATTATTATTGGCTTTGAACAAAATAGAGATGAAATTAAACAATTATTAAACATTAAAAACTGACCTGAGATAGCCTACTACTGAATAAGTAAGTAGGTTATTTTCAATAGACACAGAAATAAATACCCAGCAATAGTATGGTATAGTAAAGAAGCAAATCAAAAATGAAAAAAAGAGAAAGGTGTGAAATTTGTAATGGATCAAAAAGAAAAAATGATTAAATTGGCTGTTAACGGTGGAATATCATTTGGTGCAAAATTAAATACCAAACAACTAGCTTTAATTTTAGAATATATGAATGATGGTGATGAACTGGAAGTCACGACTTTTCAACAACTTTACATCGAGGTGCCTGAAAGTAAAGTGGATATAGTTAAGAAAAAATTCAAGGAAATAGGATTATCCTGTTATCCGGTGGGGAATTTTGTGAAAAGCCTAAGGACCTGTAATTTTTGTAAAGGATCTGAGGAAGAAGGTATGCCAGTTGCACGTGAGTTAAATAAGCGAATGGCGGGAAAACCAGTTCCCTTTACGCTCCGGCCAGCCTATACCGGTTGTCCGGTTGGATGCGGTGAACCTTTAGTCAATGATATTGGAGTTATGAAAGTAAGAAATGGCTATGATTTATATATTGGAGGAAAGGCAAAAGGAAAGGATGCACAAGTAGGGACCTTATTAGCGGAGCAGTTAATTCCTGAAAAACTTTATGAAGTTGTCGAAAAAATCCTTGACATTTATATGGAACACGCGAAGAAGAGAGAGCCATTTTTCAAATTCATTAATCGTATCGGATTAGATAACCTGAAAATCAAATTGCAAGAAAATAAATAATGGGGAACAACTATTAAAATAAGGTGACAACACCAATTTAGTAATTGTCATAAATATTTCATCCTGGTTTTATTAAATGTGAAACCAGGATGTTTAAAGAAGAAATCCAAAAAGTCAATCAAAAATAACCATAAACAGAATAACTTTAAAGTATATTCGAGCCGAGCAGTTTGACCTTCAAATGAAAAAATAGTTCTTTAAATGATTAATAATTATTTACACAGCAGGACATATTTTCTTTCGTCGACTGAGGATGACATTCTGATTCAGGATCCCTTTTAGGATCGGTTTTCGTAGAAATCCATTTTCCCCTTGTAAATTTCATCCACAGTACGATAGCTTTAAAAAGGATGTCTAGTCCAATCGCAAGCCATACGCCCCCAAGTCCCCATCCTAAATATAGTCCTAAAATATAAATGAATAAGGTACGGACTCCCCACATGCCAACGGCAGTCAAATACATAGGGAACTTTGTATTATTTGCTCCTTGAAAGGCCCCTGTTAATACGAGCACAATTGCTAAAAATGGTTGCGATAGCCCAGAGATTTGAAGGGCAATTTTGATATCGTTTATAACTTCCGGATCATTTGTAAAAAAGGAACCGATCCATTCCCCTAGGAAAAAGAGAAATATTCCGAGAACTGCCATGAAACTAACAGATAGAAAGGTACATAGTTGTGCATAGCTTTTGGCCTCCTCATACTTGTGAGCACCGACTTGTTGACCGACAAGAATAGTTGCTGCTGTCGCAAAACCATACCCAATCATATACGATAATACCTCTATATTACCCGCAATCTGATGGGCGGCAAACGAATTGGTACCAAGCGCCACGATCAGACCGAAATAAACGATTTGTCCTGCTCGCATGACAAGGCGTTCCCCAGCCGCAGGGCTTCCTAACGTGACCAATTCCCACTGATGACCCCAGTCGATCTTCCAATATTCTTTTTTAAAAAAAATCAATTTCGACTTTGTAATGTAAAAGTACAATCCGACTACCCCAATCAATCGAGCGATAACAGTTGCCCAAGCAGCCCCAACAATACCAAGCGCTGGTATGAAAGCAAAACCGAAAATGAGGACAAAGTCCAATAGAACATGGAAAATGTTAATGACAATGCTAACTATCATCGGAGCTTTCGTATTCCCCGAACCACGTAAGATGCTGCTAAAAACGAACGTCAAAGACATTAAAAAGGAAGGAATGGCAACAATTCGAAAATAGACTGCCGCGACCGCTAAAACATCCGGGGTAATACCCATTAAACGAAGCAATGGTTCTGCAAAAAACAGGGTGGTCAAACCAGACAGAACCCCCAAAATAAAGGCCATTACTACGGCTTGTTGAGCAATGTGCCGCGCTTTTTCAATCTTATTTGCACCTAAAAAGTTGGAAACATATACATTGACGGCAACACCGATTGCCATAAAAATTGCAAAATAAATTGCTAAAAGGGCGTTCGTTACACCAACGGCTGATACTTCAACAAGACCGATTTTCGAAACGAAGTAGGTATCAACAAAACCTATCGATTGTTGAAAAAAATTCTCTATAACAGCTGGAAGGGCAAGTAAGAGAGTTATCTTTATTTTTTCATTAAGCGTTTTATTCGATTTCAACCTGTGATTATCAACATTCATTCTTAATTTTCCTCTTTCTAAAATAGAAGAAATTATCCATAGCCAAAATCCCTTCTTAATTTAATTCAGTTAACTTAAAGCAAATCCATCTGAATCAAAGTACCATTAACTTTTCTATTAATTGACGATAGCTGGTACTATCATGTGTCATATCATTAAAAGATATGTAATCATTCATGAAGAAGAGTTATGCTGCAATGTAAAAATTGAAAAGAGGGAGTAAAGAGAGCTAGCATTAAAAAGGGCCTTTCATTGCTTAGTTCAATTGTTTTATTTTTTATATGTTTATGCTTTTCTCCACACAAACAACAAAACTCACTTGTATCATGAACCATACTCTTCGAAAAGTGTGCAACTATATATTAAAGATCAATTGAGGTGGAAAACATGTGTGGATTTGTTGGGTATATAAATAATAAAGAAGACGAAGTTAAAAGGAAGAAAGGGACTATTGTTGAGATGGTGGAATCGATCGTTCACCGTGGTCCTGATGATTCAGGGTACTTTGTTGACAAACACGTCGTCTTTGGATTTCGAAGATTGAGTATTATTGATTTGAAACTTGGTAAGCAGCCGATATCATATGAAAATAATAGATATTGGATGGTGTTCAATGGAGAAATCTACAATTATAACGAGCTACGCCATCGATTGAAGAAAAAGGGTTATACCTTTAATACATCTTCCGATTCTGAAACCATTTTGGCTCTATTTCAGGATAAAAAAGAACGTGCTTTTTTGGAACTACGAGGGATGTTTGCCATTCTAATATGGGACAAGCGTGAGAAAGTGTTGTATGGGGCGAGAGATCCTTTTGGGATTAAGCCTTTATATTATGCATACGGGGAGAATGAGCATGAACTCTATTTTGCTTCTGAAAAGAAAAGTTTGTCATTGATGCAAGAGATGAAGTCTTTAAATAAGGAGGCACTTCATCATTACCTGACCTTTCAATATGTCCCTGAGCCGATGACCATGACAAAAAAAACATATAAAATCGAGCCTGGTTGTTATTTTATAAAAAAGCCTCGACAGAAAATGGTGTTTAAAACATATTGGGAACCTACGTTTAAACCTGCCGAGACAAATCTTGAAACCAGTGCAAAACGGATCGTCTCAACATTAGAGGAATCCGTTAAATATCATATGGCCAGCGATGTTCCATTGGGAGCTTTTTTATCAGGAGGAGTAGACTCGACTTGCATCGTTGCATTAGCAAAAGAAATCAATCCTAACATCAAAACATTTACGGTTGGCTTTGAACAAGACGGTTATCATGAAATTGATTCTGTTGAGCAAACGGCGGAGGCATTAAAGGTGAACAACTCGTATTATCAAATTTCAGTTGATGAATTTATGGAGGAACTTCCAAAAATCATTTGGCACTTGGATGATCCAGTAGCGGATCCAGCTGCTATTCCGCTTTATTTTCTTGCAAGAGAAGCGGCAAAACAGGTAAAAGTTGTCTTATCGGGCGAAGGTGCTGATGAACTATTTGGAGGCTATCGAATCTATCAAGAGCCCCTATCGCTTCGCCCATTTTCTAAACTTCCCGATAGTGGGAAGAGAATGATGAAGTTCATTACGGAAAGAGTCCCATACAAAATAAAGGGTAAAAGTTTTATTGAACGTGGAATAACGCCACTTGAAGAACGTTATATTGGCAATGCTAGAATGTTTTCAGAAGTTGATAAAAGAACGATATTAAAAAGTTATCATCCAGATTTTACTTATCGAAACATTACGATTCCTTTTTATGACCGGATTCAGCATTTGGATGAGGTAACGAAAATGCAATATATTGATATCCAGACATGGCTGAGAGGCGATATCCTTGTAAAAGCAGATCGAATGACAATGGCACATTCATTAGAGCTACGTGTCCCGTTCTTGGATAAAGAAGTGTTCAAGGTCGCTGCCGGTTTGCATCCCTCATTAAAAATAAATAAGGTCCAAACAAAAGTCGCTCTTAGAGAAGCGATAAGTCATCTTGTACCTGAACATATTGTTAATCGAGCTAAGCTAGGGTTCCCAGTTCCCATTCGCTATTGGCTGCAAAATGAGATGTATGACTGGGCACATGACCTCATTCAGAGTAGCCAGACTGAACATTTATTTGAGAAAGAAGAAGTAATAAAGTTATTAGAAAACCACCGAAAAATCAAGATGGATGAAAGACCGATGTTGAAAAGCTCCTTCGATTACAGTCGCCCACTTTGGACAGTCTTAACCTTTATGTTATGGCATCAAGTCTACATCGAAAAAATATATGATTTCCACTCTAAAATTGAACATCGATAAAGCTATTATTTTTTCATGGTTCAAAATGAGTGATTTGCTAAAAGAGGAGGCATGGAACGTGAAAGGAAATAAGTTAGTTACGATCCTATTTTTCTTTGTATTAGCATTGGCGATTCTCATCGTTATAAATCCACTGGCGATTCAGAGGCAAATGGAGACGACAACTCAGGAATGGGAGGAAATTGATCAAGATAAAGTTTTGATGGAAATCGGTAATGAAGAAGTAGAATTTGTGGATTTGAGAGAGGAAGAGCTATATGCGGAAGGGCATATACCAGGTGCCATTAACATTCCATACGAAGATTTTCAGCAACGTACGAATGAACTCACTAAGGACAAGCAGGTGATTTTAATCTGTCATACTGGTCGTATGGGTGTGGAAAGCGCAGATTTCTTAGTGAAACAAGGATTTGAAGATGTTGCAAATTTTGGTGGGGGAATGGCAGTGTGGGATGGACCGCTCGATTCAAAATAAAAACAAAGAAAAGCCAGCATAAGTGATAGGATGCCGGCTTTTTTATCATGAGTCAATGACTAATATCGTCGCAACCATCCCAGCTTCTTTGTGCCCAGGAAGGGTACATATCGCTTCGTAAATGCCAGGTTTTTCAAAAACAACACGTTGACTATTTGAGGTTCCAGGCTTTGCATGGAGATGATAATCTAACCCTTTAATTTCAAAATCATGTTCTTCCAATCCAGTATTCAACAGAGTCAATGTAACTTCTTCATTCGGTGGAATTTTAATTTGCTCAGGACCAAAGTCATATTCACTTGCATGGATCATAAGCTCATTCTTGGGAGCGTGAGATGAATGGTCGATCATTTCATTATTTAATACGAATGAATAGCCATGAAAACTATAAATAAAGAAACAAGCGACCAAAAAGTAAGGCAACGGCTGAAAAAAGAATGAGTTTCTTTGATAGGCTTTTACTAGCTCTGATGTTTGAATTAAATATACAAAAAAGAAAATGCCAACAGTCAAGAGACTCATTATACTTAACAATTGGTTCTGATATTCAGGTGTAATCATCACGCCGAGCATGGCCCCCATCATTCCCCCCATGATTCCAGACATAAGTCCATCTAAAATGGCAACGAGAGAAAAGGGATACCCTGAAATCACACCGATAAATCCCCCAATCAACATACTAATAATGGTAACTTCAAAAATGAACGTTGGGTACAAGATTGCTAATAATGCACCCGTACTTAACCCTACGACCATTCCTAGTGTCATTGCAAGAACCATCCCTACCATGTTACCAAGTTTCTCCTTAAACAAATACGTATAAAGTATTAACCAACTTAATAATACGATGAAAACTACACCAAGCATGATTGACTGCATGAGTTAGATTTCTCCTCTCCCTGGTTCTTAATTTAATTTTATTAATGTGGGAGTATGAATATGTACAAGTTTTTTCTTAGAAAACCTATCGGCCTACACACATTGTACAAATTTATTTATTATACTAATGGACGGCTAGAAAGAAAGGAGAAGGCTTATGGAACCTTTAAATCGTATTGCATTCGAAGTTGGGCCGTTCACCGTCTACTGGTATGGAATGATCATTATGATGGGTATTTTACTAGGTATTTGGTTAGCGAACAGGGAAGCCAGCAGGCACGGTCTGCCAAAGGGCTTTTTTTCTGATATGCTCCTATATGCATTGCCAATAGCAATTATTTCGGCAAGGTTCTATTACGTGATTTTTAATTGGGACTACTTCAGTCAAAATCCCTCTCAAATCATTGCTATTTGGGAAGGTGGCATAGCTATTCACGGAGCATTAATTGGTGGCTTTCTAACCACATATTTTTATACAAAAAGGAAACAGGTTTCTTTTTGGAAAGTTGCTGATATTGCTGCTCCAAGCCTGATTCTTGGGCAATCGATAGGCAGATGGGGAAACTTTATAAATCAGGAAGCGCATGGGGGACCTGTCACACGGACATTTCTTGAAAGCCTAAAATTACCTGAGTTTATCATTAATCAAATGTATATCAATGGCGTCTATTATCATCCGACATTTCTTTACGAATCATTATGGAATTTAGTTGGATTTATCCTGTTAATGGTGATGCGAAAAGTAAACCCAATAAGGGGTTATCTCATCGTTTCCTATGTAATATGGTATTCGATTGGACGTTTCTTTATTGAAGGAATGCGTACAGATAGCTTAATGGTGACAGAATCACTAAGAGCTGCCCAGCTTATGTCGATTTTTCTAGTTGGAATCGGAGTGTGGTTACTTATTCTCTTGAAAAAGAAATACCCTGATGTTCAATATAGAAGCAAGCTGCCCCAAAAGAACCAAAAGGGAAGAGGGAAAAAGAAGAAGAAATAAAAAAAGAAGAGAGTTTGGTTTTTAACAGAGAAGCCAGCCCCGAAAGAATCCGTATGGTGAAGTGATTGTTTTGGGGCTTTTCAAAAAGTTTTTGAATCGATATTTTGTTTTTTCGAATGATCAGGATAGAACTTCATAAAAAGAGTAAAAATAGAAGAATGATAATACACTTTTAGAAATATAAATAAGGGCATTTGTCCGCCTAAAGTGACGTTCGACAGCTCCAGACAAACTCACTAAACTAGTAGTAAGAGTTGGGAGCAGAGAAGAAGGAGGACAAATGACATGGAAAAAACAGTACAAGAGCGTCTCGAATCTAAGTCAAGAGACAGCCAACTGTTTGAGATGTTTGTAAATCAGTTCGAGTTTTCACCAAAGACGGCCGAAGCGATCATAGATACGGTCAAAGAGACATATGAGCTACACCGTTTTGATCCCGATAGAGAAACAGACTATGGGCAAGTGAACCGACAAGTGATTGCGATCAGTGCCAAGCATGGTCCACGCCTGAGAGAGCTTCCAATGGTCACCGTCACTCTAACACTAGATAATGGGCAAGAAGACCAAGAAGTGAGACGGAGCCATGGAAGCAAAGCTTTAAGACAATCACGTATTAGCAGGGTGGCAGAAGAAGCCATTGACCAAGGTGGTGTACTAACACAAGAAGATTTATCAGATCTTTTTGAGGTTGATGTACGCACCATTCGTCGAGATATCCAATCTCTTACGAAAGAGGGTATTCGAATCCAAACGAGAGGAGCTTACCATGATATCGGTCCGACCCTCTCTCATAAAGTATGGATTGTCAGCTTGTATTTACAGTATAAAACCTATTCAGAGATCTCTCGAACGACCAAACACTCAACAAATTCAATCAAGCGCTATTTGAAGGACTTTGGACGAGTGGTTGTCTGTTCAAAGAAAGGTTTATCCGTAGCTGAAACCGCTCACGTTGCTGGTATTTCAGAGCGTTTGGCTAACGAATACTTGGAACTATTTCATGACTATAACAGCCCAAAATACGCAGACCGACTCGAGGATATTCTAACGAGATCGAATCCTTCTTCACCAATGGTGCAGGAAAAAAAGGGGGCTATGAAGTCATGAAGAACCAAAAGACGAAAGAGAGTGGTATCTCCAAACGAACCTTTCGAAGCGGACTGATTGAAATGCTTGAGTCTGAATACAAGCTTATTGGCAGCCATAAAGTGATCGAGTTGATCGCTGATGACATTTGCCAATTGCGTGATGAATTTTACCCAATGAATCATGAAACTAGTTTTGGCAATTTGACGTGGATTACCACCTCCAGTGAGAATAAAAAAGCCAAAGTTAGGACAAAAAATTGAAGATTATAAATCGCAACGAATTGACTTACCTTTGGTTACTGAAGAAGACCTCAAAAGCATCGGGACAAAAGCGCCAAACGGGATCAAGCAAGAATTGTAAGGCTCATTCATTCCGCTTTTGAACAAGGTGGATTACTTACCTTAGAAGAGTTATCCCTTATGGTCAACCGATCCGTGATGACCATTTCTAAGAGAATCCAAGAGTACCAGGAAGAACACCAAATCATTCTTCCAATCAAGGGAAATCAGTTAGATATAGGACCAGGCATCACGCATAAAAAGATCATCATTGAGCTATACGAACAACAAGTGGCACCACCTGATATTGCCAAACGGACACACCATAGCTTGGAAGCTGTCGATCGATATATCAAGGACTATGAAAAAGTTAAATTCCTTGTCCGTAGAAAGATCGACCAAGGGGATATAAGCCATCTTACTGGTCGAGGAAAGAAAGTCATTGATCAATATTTAGACATCCTAAAACGACATCATCCATCTCTTTTTGAAGACAAATGTCCTGAGCAACCAACCAAAGAGTAAGGACAAAAAGAACCGGACAAATCCCCTAAGTATTTTCAAAGAGCAACAAATAGGCGGAAAAATGTCCTGAATAAATGATCCTTGACAATTAAAAAGGGAAAATTAACCATTGAAAATGGGAAGAAGGATCACTTTTAGCCCGAAAATGTTTTGAACTTGGAGGGGCTAGCCCCTCCAAGTTCAAAACATTAAGAAATACAAGGAAAGAAAGAGCTATTAAGAGGACAAATGTCCTGAATGTAAAATTTTAAACCTTTAAAAACAATTCACTTGATATACCCAACTAGAGTATAGTAATATAAAGTTGCGTCACAAATAAAAACTTAAAGGAGGATTTTGTCGTGGAAGAAAAAACACTAATTGTAAAAGGGATGTCTTGTGGACATTGTGTAAATTCGATAGAGGGTAATGTAGGTCAATTAGGAGGCGTAAAATCAGTAAAAGTTTTATTAGATAAAGGTAAGGTTCTTGTTGAATACGACTCTAAACAAGTCAGTTTAAATGAAATCAAACATGTTATTGAGGAACAAGGCTATGACATTGAGGAATAAGATACGTGATTGTAATTGAAAGGTATATAATAAATAATCGTGCGTTTGCACGATTATTTTATAAAATATAACATACCCCAACATGGTATAAATGTTAGGAGTGAAGAAAATGAGTCAAGAAGAAATATCTTTGAAGGTTTCGGGTATGACTTGCGCTGCATGTGCTAACAAAATTGAAAAAGGCTTATCCAAAATCGATGGGGTTCAAGAAGCAAATGTGAATTTTGCTCTTGAAAGCACAAAAATTAAATACGACCCTTCCCAAACAAATACTCAAGCATTCGAAGACAAAATTGAGAAATTAGGGTACAAAGTGATCCATGAGAAAGCTGAGTTTGACATTTCAGGCATGACCTGTGCTGCGTGTGCCACAAAAATTGAAAAAAGAATAAATAAGTTAGAGGGGGTATTCTCCGCAAATGTGAATTTTGCCCTGGAGATGATCTCAGTAGAATATGATGAAAAAAATGTAAAGCCTTACGACATGATAGAAGCCGTAAAGAAACTTGGGTATAGCTTAATTCCTAAACAAGAAGCAAAAGAAAAAATGGACCATAAAGAAAAAGAAATTGAAAAGCAATACGGGAAGTTCCTGTTTTCAACGATTCTCACTCTTCCCCTTTTATGGACGATGGTCACCCATTTCGAATTTACTTCATTCTTATACATGCCGGACATGTTCATGAACCCATGGGTACAATTGGCACTAGCCACACCAGTCCAATTTGTCATTGGGGCACAATTTTATAGAGGGGCATATCACGCTATAAAAAATAAAAGTGCCAACATGGATGTTCTTGTAGCTCTTGGAACAAGTGCCGCGTATTTCTACAGTATCTATTTAGGATGGGAGTGGGTGAGTACCGGCAGACAAGGAATGCCAGAACTTTATTTTGAAGCCGCTGCTATTATTATCACATTGATTGTTTTAGGAAAGTTATTTGAAGTTAGGGCAAAAGGAAGAACAAGTCAAGCCCTACAAAAGCTTCTTGGTTTACAGGCGAAAAATGCCCGTGTAATTCGAGATGGAATAGAGAGTGAAATTCCGGTAGAAGAAGTTGTGGTTGGGGATACCGTCGTTATTAAGCCAGGGGAAAAGGTACCAGTTGATGGGGAGATATTAGAAGGACGTTCTGCCTTAGACGAGTCCATGATTACTGGAGAAAGTATTCCAATTGACAAAACAGTAGGTGACCCTGTAATTGGGGCAACCATTAATAAAAATGGCTCCATAAAAATCAAAGCAACTAAGGTAGGTAAAGATACTGCGTTGTCTCAAATTGTGAAAGTGGTTGAGGAAGCACAAGGATCGAAAGCAAATATTCAAAGAATGGTCGATAAGGTATCAGGCATCTTTGTACCAATCGTTGTTTTGGTTGCTGTTTTAACATTTTTAGTATGGTACCTTATCATCACCCCAGGAGACTTACGATCGGCCATTATTCCTCTGATTTCAATCTTGGTTATCGCCTGCCCATGTGCCCTTGGTCTTGCGACACCAACCTCTATTATGGCAGGATCTGGTCGAGCAGCAGAGATGGGATTATTATTTAAAGGTGGAGAGCATTTAGAAAACACACAATCCATTCAAACTGTTGTTTTAGATAAAACTGGAACCGTTACAAAAGGAGAGCCCGAGCTAACTGATATAAGTGTGACAAATGATTTTATTGAAAAAGATGTCATGTATTATCTAGGCTCAGCCGAAAAGAATTCTGAACACCCTTTGGCACAAGCCATTGTTAACGGTGTAAGAAATGAAGGGGTTTCTCTAAATGAACCGAGTCAATTCGAAGCCATACCTGGCTACGGCATTCGAGCAGTCGTTGACAACAAAGAAGTTCTAGCGGGAACTAGAAAGTTAATGGACCAACATTCGATTAACTTTAAAAATGCTCTTTCACAAATAGAAGTTTTGGAAAGTGAAGGGAAGACTGCAATGCTAATTGCAATAGATGGCCAATTTGCAGGAGTTGTTGCTGTAGCTGATACCGTTAAAGAGACTTCGAAAGAAGCGGTTAAGCGGATGTTAGAGCTGGACTTAGAAGTCGTAATGTTGACGGGAGATAATGAAAGGACGGCTAATGCTATAGCGAAACAAGTCGGGATAAGTCATGTCATTGCAGAAGTCATACCCGAGCAGAAAAGTGCCGAAATAGAAAAACTCCAGCAACAAGGAAAAAAAGTAGCGATGGTAGGGGATGGAATAAATGATGCTCCAGCACTTGCCATGGCAGATATCGGAATGGCAATTGGTACAGGGACCGATGTCGCTATTGAAGCAGCAGACATAACATTAATGCGAGGAGACTTGAATAGTGTTGTTGATGCCATTCAAATGAGTCGAAAAACAATGCGAAACATTAAACAAAATCTTTTCTTTGCATTTTTCTATAACACGGCTGCTATCCCAATAGCAGCGGTAGGGTTGCTTGCTCCTTGGGTAGCTGGTGCGGCTATGGCTTTTAGCTCTGTCTCAGTGGTCTTAAATGCGTTGAGATTACAAAAGGTAAAACTTTAAAGGGAGGCGTATTATGAAGGGAAGAAAGTTGTGGATATTGTCCGGAGTTATTTACCTATCTCTTGTAATTGTTGGCTATAGTTTTATAACAGGTGGTAATCCGTTAGATAGTGGAAACATGCACGAGGAACACAGTAGTCACAAATGAATGAAATGGGAGGGGCTTGGTGATCAAGCTTCTCCTTAATTTTGTCTACCACTTAACACTTTATTTTTAATCCTAACTTACTTCCTAATTAGTATTTATTCGCATAGCTAACGTGCATTTCTTCATGCTTTCTTCATATTTACAGACTAATATTAGTAACAAGCACAACAATAACAAGAGAGAGTTTAGCTGGGCTAGTAGCATGCGTAGCTTACTCTTCATGAAAGGAGTAGATAATCACATGAAAAGGGTTCTTATCGTCGATGATGAGCAAAAAATGCACACATTAATATCGATTTGTATCCAGTCAGCTAACTTTGAAGTCGAGACGGCTTATTCCGGTGAGCAAGCCATTCAGATACTTGAAGAAAAACATTTTGACCTTATGCTACTTGATATTATGATGCCAAAGATGGATGGGTTACAAGTGCTTAAACAGTTAAAACATAGGAAAAGAGTTGTACCCACTATCATTCTCTCTGCGCTTGGAGAAACCGATCAGATTGTAGATGGTCTAAACAACGGTGCCTATGACTATGTAATAAAACCGTTTGAACCAAAAGAGCTAGTGGCAAGAATCCATTCAGTGCTTCGTCGTGCTCAACCTTCTGACGAGGATGTTAGCATTAATAGAATGTACGGAATTACTCTTAATCAAATCCAACAAACGGTGACGTACAAAAACAAAACCGTTATATTTACGAAAAAAGAATACGGCATATTCGCACGCTTGTTTTCTCAGCCGGGACGAGTCTACACTAGAGAACAACTCATGTATCTAGAATGGGATGACTTGGATGACCGTAATTACCGGAATGTCGATACCCATATAAAAAATGTTCGCGATAAATTAAAACAGGCTGGAGTCGAGCAATCAGTGGTTGAAACAGTTTGGGGGGTCGGATACAGAATTCCGCAACAAGAAGATTCTAAAGAACGATACTATTAACGAGATTTATACAACAGTTTTGCAATCACTCAAAACGATATTATCAACTTAAAATGAAAAACAATGTGTTTAGTCTCCCTTTGCACATTGTTTTTGGTTTTTTATGATAAATATGACCGAATCACTAAAAATTTTAATAATCTTCTTATCATACCTACTATGAATATGATTCAAGACACTCAATAAAAATCGTTTTTTGGACCAATCGGAATTAGATAGATTTTACGAACCTCAAGCTTTAATCAAATATTGATATTACTCTAAGACTAACGGAATTTTTTATGACATTTTGTCTTTAAACTGTTAAATACCCGTAAAATGAATTTTCAGGGTGATGTGCTAGACTTATCTAAGAAATGAATAGAATTTTATGGAACTTTGTCGGAGAAAGGAGTAAGGATGTGAAAAAGAAGGTTTTATCAGCTATTCTAGCCATTCTGATGGTGACAACCCTATTTTCTTTAAATGAGGCAGATGCTTCAAAACATGCTGATATTGTTACACATGCAAAGGAACAACTAGGAGTACCTTATCGGTTTGGCGGTACGATTCCCAGTGGATTTGATTGTTCGGGATTTATTGGATATGTCTACAAAAAGGTGGGGATTGAGCTTCCAAGAACAGCAAGTGGACAATATGGTGCAGGAAAATCAGTTTCCAAATCTGATTTACAAGTAGGCGATCTGGTATTCTTTGAAACATACAAACCAGGACCGTCTCATTCTGGTATTTACATAGGTGACGATCAATTTATACACGTTTCTTCGACTAGAGGAGTCTCCATTTCATCGGTTAATGATCCCTATTATTGGGCAGAAAGATACTTGGGTGCTAGACGGATTCTAGAGGAAGACAAGATAGTAAAGCAACTAGCAAATGAATATGAGACACTTCCTGCGGGTCAGTATCATGATGTACCTACAAACTTTTGGGCAAAGCAAGAGATTGAAACGTTAGGGGTAAATGGTTTGATTACAGGCTTTGATCAGAGTTTCTTTCGTCCAGATAACGATGTAACTCGTGCACAAGTAGCGATTATTCTTGCACGCGCATTTGACTTAGTACCGACTACATATTCTGGTGACTTTGATGATGTAAATGAGAATTCCTATGCGTATGAAGCTATTCAAGCGGTTGTTGATGCTGGGCTCTTTAATGGGGATACAAACGGAAACTTCCGTCCAAATGCTCCCTTTACACGTGAACACATTGCCATTGTTTTTTCAAAAGCATTAAATTTACCAGAAGCTTCTGAGGTTAAAGATTTTACAGATGTTGTTTCGTCTCATCCATCTTTTGAACCCATACAACGGCTAGCAGCTAGTGGGATAACTACTGGATTTAATGACAATACTTTCCGCCCAGAGGCTTCAACGACTCGCGCACAATTTGCAGTTTTTCTCCATCGGGCCTTATATGAATAAGGTTTAGATAAACATTGGATATACAATATTGAAACATATAGATACACGTTTCAGCACATGAATTGGTTCATGTTAATTAGATTTAAGAAAGAGCGAACTTCTATGCGGGGGAACGCTCTTTTTATATTGATACAAATAAATGTGGTCATTGTTAAGAAAGGGTACATGCATTAGTAATTTTGATTTTTTAAATCTTATAGTAATTTACATGCTTTCTTCATATTTTCTGGCTATTATAATTTAAAAGAGGCAAGATTATAAGGGGAACATATACAATCCAAAGGGTGAGGTGTAAGTGAGAGGAGTCAAGTCCCGATGAATAATAAGACTCGAGGAAACGGTTAAATGAAATTATCGACGAAACTTGCGCTACTTATGTTTTTATCAACGGTGTTGGTCATTATAGCTGTTAATGACGTTCTACAATGTCTGGATCTTGACGGCGCTAATTGTCCTAAAACTGACGGATTCACTGTCCAAAATGAAGGGGAAGCAATCCTTTGCTCCCCCTTCATTTTACAAATCTACTTGA
>NZ_JAMBOS010000034.1 GCF_023715705.1 Halalkalibacter oceani | reverse complement strand
CACGGACAGGGCGTAACATACACAACTCACCTCACAATTAATCTACCTATATTATACTATATTTACCCGAATAATCGGATTAATATCTACAAAAAAAGACTGTTGAGAAGACTTTCTCAACAGTCTGGCGACATTATATAATGTCGTTGATGTTTGGCAAATTCCGCCACCGAGTCCATTGACGAAGTCGCCATCAACAATGACATTCGCTTCTTTATAGCCGCGCGCTTTTGTACGTTCCCCGACAATCCGGTTAAACGAAAAGATGTCTCCCGGACCGAGGACGACGCCATAAATGCTCTTCGCTGAAAGGTCGATATTATCGACACGTCCGCTAATGGAAGAAGTAAACTTTGTCGCATAACGGCCGATCTCGACTTCATCGAGGCCGGCGACATCTTCTTCCGTGACGTTAATATAGGTTACTTCAATCGGAATTTCGAGCTGCCGGGTAAAATAACTGGCTTGCTTGATTTTTTCCACTAATTCCTCTTCTTTTAATACAACTTGAGGAACACCTGGCACAAACGTTCCATCATCGCGAACCTTGGCCGCTTTCATGCGCTGATCAAAGCCGTTCGGGCCTCGGGCCAATTCCTTCACCCACTCGCGCAGAGTCTCTTCAGAATCAGCAAAATCGCTTTTTCTGATCGTCATTAATACCTCCTGTTTGAGCGGGTTAATCAAGTCAATTTCTCTTTCTTCCAGCTCTTTTATATAGAGGTTTACCGCTTTTTTATTTGCCTCAGCAGCGATTTGCTCACTTCCATTGACCGTCGCCCCCGCACATCCGCTCGCCCCGATTAAAATCACACATAATAATAGTACTTTTTTCAACTGTTCATTCTCCCTATCGTGGTGTCATTATAAGTACCATTTTATTACATCCTTATGAAAGAACCAATAGTGATTTAGACCCTGAGTTCATCTTTTTTGCGAACTTTTTTACTATTTTTCATACTTTCACAGCTTCTCCCATCACCTTTAACAAAAACAGAAAAACCCGGGCTGCACTTTTTGTGCAGAACGGGCCTCTCTGTTTTTTTTGTAAACGGTAGTTCAATCCAAAATCCGGTTGTTTTCATCGACGTGTAAGACGGTGGACGATGTCGAGTGTTCCTGCTGAACATATCCATCGCCGCCGCATACCGTGCATGTGTATTGCCATTCTTCGTCATCAGCGAGCATTCCTGTTCCCTCACACGCTTTGCAAACATTTTTGCGATCAACCATTCTCTATCATCCCCTTCCTTACGAGGTAACCGTTTGCTGATCTTTTACCCAGTTGATTAATCCGCCTTTGATCATAATGTCAATTTGCCGTGCTGAGAGCGCATGTCTCACGTTAATCCTTTCTTTGCCTCCATTTAGACTAATGCTAAATTCATTTCCTTGTTGAATCTTATTTTTTACATCTGTTATCGTCAATATATCGCCCTGCTGTAGCTTATCGTAATCCTTTTCATCAACAAAGGTCAGCGGCAAAATGCCGAAATTGACCAGGTTCTGCCAATGAATCCGGGCAAAGTCCTTGACAAGAGCGACCCGCAGCCCCAAGTATCGTGGAGCAAGCGCCGCATGCTCACGACTAGAGCCCTGCCCGTAGTTAAAGCCGCCGATAATCGCATGCCCGCCTTGTTCCACCGTTTTCCGAGCCCGCTCATAATACGTTTCGTCAACAATTTCAAACACGAATTTGCTGATCTCCGGCAGATTGCTGCGGAATGGCAGTACACGGGCTCCGCCAGCTAAAATCTCATCCGTTGAAATATTGTCGCCCATTTTCAGCAAAACCGGAATTTCCAACATATCAGGAAGCTCGTTCATTTCCGGAATTGAAGCAATATTCGGGCCTTTATATAGTTCCACTTCCCGCGCCTTTTCAAGCGGTAACGGTGCCGATAACAAGCTCTCATCGACAGTCCGTTTCTTCGGCTCTTTTATTTTCGGATAATTCATCTCCAGCGTACGCGGATCGGTGATTTTGCCTGTCAATGCTGAAGCGGCGGCTGTTTCAGGACTGCATAAAAACACGCTGTCCTCTCTCGTTCCCGACCGTCCCGGAAAGTTGCGCGGTGTTGTTCTCAGACTGTTTCTTCCCGAGGCGGGAGCCTGGCCCATCCCGATACAGCCGTTGCAGCCGGCCTGGTGGAGCCTGGCGCCGGACTGAAGCAGGCTGGCAATATGTCCCCCTTCCACTAAATCGGTCAAAATTTGGCGCGAGCTCGGATTAATATCGAGGGAGACACCATCAGCAACCTGTTTCCCTTTGACAATCTCAGCGGCGATCGCAAAATCGCGATAGCCCGGATTGGCGGAAGAACCGATATATGATTGATAAATCGGCTCCCCGGCAATCTCCCGCACGGGAACGACATTCCCCGGGCTTGATGGTTTGGCTACAAGTGGTTCAAGCTCCGATAAATTGATTTCCTCGTACCTGTCATAGGATGCCCCTTTATCCGCTTTCAGTTCGATCCAATCCTCTTCCCTATTTTGCTGCTTTAAGTACCGTTTAATTTCGTCATCGGCCGGAAAGACGGTCCCTGTCGCGCCAAGCTCGGCACCCATATTGGCGATAACGTGACGGTCCATTGCGCTTAAATGCTTCAACCCTTCACCGAAGTATTCCATGACATAGCCGACTCCGCCCTTGACATCATGGCGGCGAAGCAGTTCGAGGATCACATCTTTGGCGCTGACCCAGTCAGGCAGCTCACCTTTCAGCTCAATACCCCACACCTGCGGCATTTTCACATAAAACGGCTCGCCGGCGATCGCCATCGCCACGTCGATTCCTCCAGCGCCCATCGCCAGCATTCCCATGCAGCCATTCGCGCATGTATGACTGTCGGAGCCGAGCAATGTTTTTCCCGGTTTCGCCAGCCTTTGCATATGAACCGGGTGACTGACTCCATTTCCCGGCCGGCTGTAATACAAGCCAAACCGTCGTGTCGCACTTTCCAAAAACAAGTGGTCGTCCGGATTTTTGCTATCTACTTGAATCAAATTATGATCGACGTACTGGGCCGAGGCTTCGGTTTTGGCATAGTCGAGCCCCATCGCTTCCAATTCGAGCATCACCATTGTTCCGGTCGCATCCTGTGTCAACGTTTGATCAATTTTCAAACCAATTTCCGTGCCCGGCGTCATCTCACCAAACAAAAGATGGCCATCAATCAGCTTTTGCGTCACATTAAACGCCATTTCATTCATCCCCCTTTTTTACCTGCACATCTTTATTGTTTTGTAAAAAAGGGAAATATATGCTCAAAGTATGCAAAGGACTTGAAACAAAACTAGCTTTGGACCTACTGGCAAGGGCTTCACACGCCACAAGCCTCTTTCTTTTTCCAAAGAAAAAACCCCCTTCGAATGTCGTAAATGAAGGGGGTCTTCCATGTAAGGGTGTTATTTGATTGATGATAAAAGCCTTACGCCAACACGTTAAAATAACGCCCTTCCGGATGGGAGAAGACCATCGCAGTAACGGATGCTTCGGGCTCCATCATGAAGCCTTCCGTCAGCTGAACGCCGATTTTTTCCGGCTTCAGCAGGGCAAACAGCTTCTCCTGATCTTCGAGATTCGGACAGGCCGGATAGCCGAACGAGACGCGTACGCCCTGGTATTTGGCGGAGAATCGCTCTTCCATCGTCATGTCGGCCGAATCCGGAAAGCCCCAGCGGTCGCGCATTTGCTGGTGGAGGCGCTCAGCAAAGCCTTCGGCAATCTCCAAGGCCGCGGCCTGCATTAGATGACTTTCCAAATAGTCGCCCTCCTCCTTCGCTTTCTCCGCTAATTCGCGGATACCGTGGCCGGCGGTGACAGCGAGGAAGCCGACATAATCCATTTCGCCGCTTTCAACCGGACGAAGATAATCAGCTAAGCATAGGTATGGCTTCTGGCGCTGGCGCGGGAAGCTGAAGCGCTCGAGTACCTTGGACGTATCTTCCGGATCGTAAATCAGAATATCGTTGCCGTCGCCCTGAGCCGGGAAAAAGCGGTACATCCCATGGGCTGAAATAATCTTTTCAACTTTGGCCCGCTGTAAAAACTGATCAACCTTTTCCTTCAGCTGAATGGCCCGTTCGTCTTTCTCGGCCAGCAGACGGCTCACTTTGCCTTGTAAGCCGAGATGGCGGCCGAGCAGCATTTGCATATTAATATAAGGCTCAAGGTGGGAGAGCTTATAGTCGCGTAAAATATGGGTATCGAGGTCCGTCGGCGTAAAGATCGGACCATCCGTTTTTACGTCGGAACGAACAGCTGTCTTTACGGAATCATCCAATTCACCTGCCGTTCTTTCCTTACGCACCGCGTCCTTTTTCGCCCGTGCCTCTGCCAGTTCTTCGGCCAGACGGGTCCGCTCGTTCGGATTGGCGAGGCGGTTGGCGATTTCCAGTCCGTTCATCGCATCCTTGGCGTAAAGAACCATTCCTTCGTATTCGGCGGCGATCTTCGTATCGGTGAATTTGCGCGTTAACGCTGCTCCACCGACCAGAATCGGAATCGAGATTTTCTGCTGACGCAAATCCTGAGCCGTCAGCACCATTTGCTGCGCCGATTTGACGAGCAGTCCGGACAAACCGACCGCATCCGGCTTTTCCTTTTTGATCGCCTCAATCAACTCAGTCGAGGTCACTTTGATGCCGAGATTAACGATTTTAAAGCCGTTGTTGCTTAAGATGATCTCG
The DNA here is from genome assembly GCF_023715705.1 of Halalkalibacter oceani. Lineage (GTDB taxonomy): Bacteria > Bacillota > Bacilli > Bacillales > Bacillaceae_D > Halalkalibacter > Halalkalibacter oceani_A. The sequence goes on along the minus strand of NZ_JAMBOS010000034.1, from coordinate 31,769 downwards.
ACGAGGTTTTTCCCGATATCATGCACGTCACCTTTTACGGTCGCCAAAATGATTTTTCCCTTGCCGTTATCATCTTCCTTCTTCTCCATGAACGGTTCCAGATGAGCAACGGATGCTTTCATCACCTCGGCGCTTTGCAGCACTTCGGCGACGATCAGCTCATTATTGTTGAACAGGCGGCCAACTTCATCCATCCCGGTCATCAGCGGACCATTGATAATATCGAGCGGGTCATCGTACTTCGCCAGCGCTTCATCAAGATCCTTCGTCAGCCCTTCTTTAGTCCCTTCGACGATATAGGAAGCAAGCCGTTCCTCAAGCGTAAGCGTGGAAAGCTCGACTTTCTTTTCCGCTTTTTTTCCGCGGTAGAAAGCGGTAAATTCAGCAAGCGTCTCATCTGTTGTTTCAAATAACAGCTTGCGCGACATCTCTTTTTCGTTATCTGAAATCGAGGCATAGCGTTCAAGCTTCTCGGTATTGACGATCGCATAGTCCAGTCCGGCCTGCGTGCATTCATACAAATACACGGCATTCAGCACTTCGCGGCCGACCGGCGGCAAGCCGAAGGAAACGTTACTCACCCCGAGGATCGTCAAACAGTCCGGCAACGCTTCTTTAATCAGGCGGATGCCTTCGACCGTCGCGTTGGCGGAGCCAATGTACTGCTCATCTCCAGTGCCGACCGGGAAGACGAGCGGATCAAAAATGATATCCTCCGGCTTTAAGCCGTACTTGTTTACGAGCAGATCATGCGAGCGCTTCGCGACCTCGAGCTTGCGTTCGGCGCTGACGGCCATCCCTTTCTCGTCGATCGTCCCGACGACAACAGCCGCTCCGTAGCGCTTGACAATTGGAATTACTTTTTCAAACCGTTCTTCGCCGTCCTCAAGGTTGATCGAATTTATGATCGCTTTCCCCTGAGAATACGTCAACGCTTTTTCGATGACATGTTCATCCGTTGAATCAATCATTAGCGGCACTTTCACTTTATTGATCACATAGCTTAAAAACTGTTCCATATCTTCCAGCTCTTCGCGGTCCGGATCAGCGAGACAGACATCGATCACGTGGGCGCCGCGCTTCACTTGGGCCCGGGCGATTTCTGACGCCTCTTCAAATTTCCCTTCCGCGATCAGTCGCTTGAACTTTCGTGAGCCAATGACATTCGTCCGTTCTCCGACAAATAACGGGCGCATGCTTTCCTCATAAATTAACGGTTCAATTCCCGAAACAGCATGAGGATGCTTCGCCTTAATAACCCGCGGGGCAAAATCCTTCGTTGCTTCGACCATGGCCGCAATATGGACAGGCGTCGTTCCACAGCAGCCGCCGACGATGTTCAACCAGCCTTTTTCCGCAAATGCCGAAAGCTTTGTCGCAAGTGAGTCCGGCGATTCATGATAATGCCCTTCCTCATCTGGCAGGCCGGCATTCGGGTAGCAGCTGACATATGTTGTCGCCAAATCCGAAAGAGAGCGAATATGGTCGCGCATAAATTCCGGACCTGTCGCACAGTTTAAGCCGACGACGGTCGGATTCATGTGCTCAAGTGATAAATAAAATGCTTCGATGTTTTGACCGGCAAGCGTCGTCCCCATCGGCTCGATCGTTCCTGAAACGATGATTGGCAGCTTTTTCTCAAGCTCGGTGAAAGCCTGCTCAATTCCGATATAAGCCGCCTTGACGTTGCGCATATCCTGGCTCGTTTCAAGCAGCATCACATCGACTCCGCCGAGAATTAAGCCACGGGCCTGCTCATAATAGGATTCGATCAGCTGCTCGAACGTAACACCACCCGTCACCGAGAGCGATTTCGTCGTCGGTCCCATCGCTCCGGCGACAAAGCGCGGCCATTCCGGTGTCGAAAACTCGTCTGCTACTCTTCGGGCAATTTCTGCCGACACGCGGCTCAGCTCTCCTGCCTTATGACCGAGATCATAATCATCAAGCACAATATTGGTCGAACCGAATGTGTTCGTTTCGATAATATCGGCGCCGGCCTGCAAATAGTCCCGGTGGATCTTTTCAATTACTTCGGGCGCTGTTTCGTTCAAGTACTCGTTACAGCCTTCATATTCTTCGCCGCCAAAATCCTCCGCGCTTAAATTAGCCTGCTGGAGCATCGTTCCCATCGCTCCGTCAAGTACTAATATTTTTCGTTCTAATTGCTGTTCAAATAAAGACTTCGTCATACGCTTTAGTCCTTTCTCCTGATCCCTGCTACTGATTTTTAATGGATGCTGCCTTCGTCTTCGCTTGAATATAATCAGTCAGTTCAACGGTCATCTCATACCGTAAAAATGGCGTAATCAAATAAATGCCGTTAAAGAATGTTAAAGCTGTGTCGATTAACGACTTGGCGATCCGTATGCCTTCCTCCGCCGCGCGGTGACGATCGTCGCCGCATTGTGCCATCGCGCTGCGAATCTCATCCGTCAACTTAATTCCCGGTACTTCATTGTGAAGAAATTCCGCGTTTCTCGTTCCGGTTAACGGCATGATTCCGATGTAAATCGGCTGTTTGATATGCTTGGTCGCCTCGTACACCGCTTCAATTTGCGCTTCACTATAAATCGGCTGTGTCATAAAATAATCAGCACCGCTCTCGACCTTTTTCTCCATCCGCTGCACCGCTTTGTCCAAATGACGGACATTCGGATTAAAGGCCGCTCCGACAGAGAAGGTTGACTTCTGACCAAGCTCCTTGCCCGAGAAAGAAATCCCTTCGTTCAGCTGCTTAATAAAGGAAATTAATTGAAAAGAGGTTACGTCATACACCGAGGTCGCTCCCGGAAAGTCTCCTATTTTCGTCGGGTCCCCCGTCACCGCCAGCAGATCATCAATCCCTAAGGCGTGAAGACCCATTAAGTGTGATTGCAGCCCGATTAAATTGCGATCGCGGCATGTGACATGAACGAGTGGACGCGCGCCGATCTGCCCCTTAAGCATCGCCCCGAGAGCCAAATTGTCAACACGCGGGGAAGCAAGTGAATTATCAGCCATCGTCACCGCATCGACACCGGCCTGATGGAGCTTTGTCGCGCCTTCGATAAACCTGTCCGTATTAAGCTTCTTCGGCGGGTCAAGCTCGACGATCACCGACCTGCGCTGCTTTACGATCTCAGGCAGCGGCGTATGCTCTGGCGGCAGCTCAATCCGCTTTTCCACACGGATGACTGAACGAACTTTTTTCTCCGTAATCGGGGCAAACCGTTCCTTCACCTCTTTAAATGCCGCGATATGCTCCGGCGTGGTTCCGCAGCAGCCGCCTAATAAACGGATGCCCTCCTTGACAAACTTCTCACCCATTGCCTTGAAATAGTCGGCGTTCGACTGATAAAAAACGCGCCCGTCGCGATAATCCGGCAGACTGGCGTTCGGATACGCCGACAAATAGCCATTCTCCGGCAACGGAATCGATTCAAAGGAACGCAGCATATGGAAAGGTCCCATCCGGCAATTTAAGCCGACGATGTTCGCTCCGGCCGTAATCAATTCACGAAAGGCGTCGGCGACCGGTATCCCGCCATTCATCACACCGATTTCTCCTAATGAAAGGTTAACAATGATCGGCAAATCCGTCCACTTTCTCGCTAGGACCGTTGCCATTTTTGCTTCCTCAAGATCATAAAAGGTTTCCAGCAACAGACCGTCAACGCCCCCTTGAAGAAGGTGCTTCATCTGTTCGTTAAACGCCGCTTCGATTTCCTCAAGCGACCATTCTTCCAGCTGAAAGCGGCGGACCCCGCCAATCGTGCCAACGACAAAGGCCTGCCCGCCTGCTGCCCGCTTCGCTAAGGTGACAGCCGCCTCGTTGATCAGCTGAACCTTTTTCTCCAAGCCGTATTTTTCAAGCTTTAAGGAATTGGCCGCATATGTATTTGTTTGAATTACATCGGCTCCTGCCTCTACATATTGCTTGTGGACCGCGATGATTTTATCAGGGTTACTGAGATTCACTTCTTCAAAGCATTGATCCACTCCTTGCTCGTAGAGGAGGGTTCCCATTGCCCCATCCCCTACAAGGACCTCATTTGCTAATCGCTCCAGCAGCTTCATTACGGGTCCCTCCTTTCTATTCCTTTGATGTCACATAGTGAAAAGCTTGCTCCAAATCTTTTATTAAATCTTCTCCGCGCTCAATTCCGACCGAAAAGCGCAGCAGCCGATTACAGACGCCGTTGGCAATCCGAATATCTTCGGGAATGTCCATATGGGTCTGCGTTGCCGGATACGTCATCAGGCTTTCCACTCCACCAAGGCTCTCCGCAAAGGAGATCAGCTTCAGCTGCTGCAAAAACGGATTGACCCATCCTTCTTTTTTAATCCGGAAGGAAAGCATCCCGCCTTTGCCTGGATACAGCACATCAGTTACCGCCTGATGCTCCTCAAGGTAAGCAACAACGGCCTTCGCGTTTTCCTCATGCTTTTCCATCCGCAAAGCCAACGTCTTCATCCCACGGATAAGCAGCCAGGAGTCAAACGCCCCCAATGTTGCGCCAATGCCATTATGATAATAAGCGATCTTTTCACAGAGCTCCGTGCCCTTAGCCGTTATCAGACCGGCGATCACATCATTATGCCCGCCTAAATATTTCGAGGCACTGTGAATGACAATATCGGCCCCTTTGACAAGTGGCTGCTGAAGCAGCGGCGTATAAAATGTATTATCGACAATCAGCAGCAATTGATGCTTTTTCGCGATTTCCGCCAAGGCGGTGATATCAGCTTCCTGCATTAACGGATTCGTCGGCGTCTCGATAAAAAGCGCCTTCGTCCGCTCGTTGATTAATGATTCGAAATGTTCAAGATTTCGCGGATCTCCGTAGGCAAATGACAGCCCCCAGCGGTTCCAGCCCTGTTCAAATAAACGGTACGTTCCCCCGTAAAGATCCTGAGAGGCTAAAATCTCGTCTCCCTGAGCGAACAGAGAAAACACCGTCTGAATCGCCGCCATCCCCGAGCTGCAGGCAAATCCACGGTCCCCTTCCTCAAGGGCGGCAATCGCCGTTTCCAGCACTTCCCTTGTCGGATTTCCCGTTCTGGCATAATCGTAGCCGGTCGACTCTCCGATTCCTGTATGACGATACGCCGTTGAAAAATAAACAGGCGTATTAATGGTTCCTGTCCGGTCTTCTGAGCGGTTTCCAATCTGTACGAGTAATGTCTCAAGCTTGTCTCGGTTCATCTGTATCCCTCCACCTTTTCCAAATGATGAAAAAAACACCCTCTTCTTAAATTCCATTAAGAAGAAGGTGTTTGGTTATGAATTCGCTTCTTCTTATCTTTCAGATCATCACGATCTGATGGAATTAGCACCTGACCAATCAATGGCTGGTTGCTGAGACATCGTCGGGCCAGTCCCTCCGTCTCTCTTGATAAGAAATCGTATGTAAATGAGTTTTTCGTTTAATCAAAATTACAACAATTCAAATCATTTTGCAAGTGAAATTTTTTTCCGGCCTCATTTATTCCGGTGTGGCGTCGATATGCAAATGCTCGGCATTTCCGCATACACAGCGTTTAAAACCGGTTTCATACTCGCCATTCTCATTCCGTCTTCCTCTGAGAATATATTTTTCTCCGCAGACCGGACAGCGAATGACGACGCGATAACGTCCTTCTGACATAATCAATCACCCTTCTTACTTTACTATTGATCCAATTGATGGGCGCGCTTCACTTTTGTTAAAGCAAGCCACCATAACAGGAGCATAAATGGGAGCATCCCGATGATAAAGTATGTATCAAACAGCAGCAAAATACTGTCGTATATACTGTGTAAGAGAATAGGAAAAATCAAGGCCAATGTCAAATGCCTCGCTTTTGCGTCGAGCTCCAGCTTCGCCCTACCCATATAATACCCCATCAGAACGCCAAATAATGCATGACTTGAAACCGGCAGAAGAGCCCGGCCAATCGCCGTTTCCAAACCATTCGCCAGCAAATAGAGCACATTCTCGAGACTGGCGAAGCCAAGGGAAAGTGCGACACCAAAAACAATCCCGTCATATCTCCGTTTAAAATCGGCATGCTGATAGGCGAAAAAATACAATAAAAACCATTTAAAAAATTCCTCGATCACGCCATAGAGCACAATCGTCTGGACGAGCATGTTTTTAAAGAAACCTTCCTCAATAAAAGCATACTGCAGGACCATAACGGGGAAAACAAGCAATACACCGATTAAGAATGTCCGGAAGACGAAGGCGCTTGTATAGGAGCTGTAGTGGTTTCGTAAATAGAAATAAGACAACAATGCCATGCCTGGTGCCATCGCTGCCGTCACAATCGCAAACAAGTTGTCCTCCCTTTTCTCTATATCCTTTCGTTTCGTTATCCGAGCAGGACCTTAGAGGATACATTTAAGATCATATGTTATCATAAAGAGGTTGGGACAAAAGTATTTCAACGAGATGACGATCCGAACAAATGGGAGGATGGACATCCTCCGCTCCTGAAAACAGCTGTCTGTCTGCTTTGTTCGCTGTCACAGTTACACACTTTCGTTATTCCCACCTTCATTAAACTGGAAAGAAATAGAGGTGCTAATATTGAAAAAAATTCTTGTCTTACATACCGGCGGTACCATTGCGATGAAAGAAGAGGAACAAGGAACGATTCCCGCTGCAATACATCCATTATATTCCACGATTGAATCGCTCGCAAGCATTGCCTCTGTCACCGTCGACGATTTTCTTAATCTGCCTTCACCCCATATGACTCCCGCTTTAATGGTTGACCTTGCGAAACGGCTGCGGGAAAGATCAGAACGGGATGGCCTTGATGGCATTGTCGTTACGCACGGGACGGACACGCTGGAGGAAACAGCCTATATGCTCGACCTATTAGTAAACTGGCAGCTGCCCGTCGTGATTACCGGAGCGATGCGCTCAAGCAATGAACTCGGCGCGGACGGTCCGCATAATCTGATCACGGCGGTACGGGTGGCGACGTGCGATGAAGCGCGCGGCAAAGGCGTCCTCGTCGTCATGAACGATGAAATTCACAGTGCCAAGAATGTCACCAAGACACATGCCAGCAATATAGCGACCTTTCAAAGTCCGCAATATGGGCCGCTCGGCATCGTCACAAAGCGCGACATCTTTTTTCACCATACCGTCACGAAAAGAGAGTCGTACCCCGTTTCCATGCTGACGAAGAAAGTCATTCTCTTAAAAGTGTACACAGGAATGGAGCGTACGATCATTGATCTGGCGATGCAGTCAGGCGCCGACGGCCTTGTGATTGAAGCATTCGGTCAAGGTAATGTGCCCCCTGAGATTGTCCCGGCACTAGAAGAGCTGATCGAGCGCAATATTCCGATTGTCCTTGTCTCCCGCTGCTTCAGCGGCGTCGTGCAGGACAACTATGCTTATGCAGGAGGCGGACGGGAGCTGCGGGAGCTTGGCGTTATTTTCACAAACGGTTTAAATGGTCAAAAAGCGCGGTTAAAGCTGATGGTCACATTGGAGAAGACAAATGACCGGGAGCTTCTTCAATCCTACTTTCTCCAATAAAAGAAGCATAGCGGAATATAAAAGCGGCTGCCGAAAGGGGGAAATCCCCTTTTCAGCAGCTTCGTGATACACCTCGGATACAGCCTTGATGTAAGTAGTCCATTATAAAATTGGTTGCTTTGCATGTCCCATCCTCTTTGCTCCTTCAACGCATCTCATCAAGGACGGACAGCTCATTGGTCCCGGCGGCTGACAATCGCCGCGGCAATGGCCTCCCCATGAAAGCGGCCGTTTTCAATAAAGATTTCGTTCGCATTGTTGCCGGCGGCAATCACCCCGGCGATAAACAAACCAGCGACATTTGTTTCCATCGTCTCTTGATCAAACAATGGACGGCCTGTTTCCGGATCGACCTTTACGCCCATTTTTCGTAAAAACGAATGATCGGGATGGTACCCGGTCATCGCAAAGACAAATTGCGCTGGCGCGCGCTTTGTCGTCTGCCCGACCTGATAAATCACTTCGTCTTTTGTAATCTGCTGCACGTCGGCATTGAATTCCATTTTAATTTTCTCATGTCTGACAAGCGATTCAAACTCAGGCAAAATCCACGGCTTCACACTTGACGAATAGTCGCTGCCGCGGTACAAATTGGTCACCCGTGCGCCGGCCTTTTCCAGCTCCAGCGTCGCGTCGACGGCTGAATTCTTTCCGCCGATGACAACGACATCATGATCGAAAAACGGATGAGCCTCTTTAAAATAGTGAAAGACATGCTCCTGCTCTTCCCCCGGTACGCCCATCATATTCGGAGAGTCATAATACCCTGTCGCAATAACGACATGAGGCGTGCGATAGTCGCTCTTTGATGTCTGCACGTTGAATGTCCCATCTTTCTGGCGAACGACTGCCTCAACGCGCTCATAGGCATGGACCCGCAGCTCCTTCCGCTTTACAACCTCGCGATAATAAACCAGCGCCTGGTTCCGTTTCGGTTTTCTCCCTTCAATCACAAAAGGAACACCGCCAATTTCCAGCTTCTCACTCGTACTGAAAAAGGTCTGGTGCGTCGGATAGCGATAGATCGCGCTAACGACATGATCCTTCTCGATCACTAACGGATTCAGACCGCGCTCCTTGCAGGCAATCGCCGCAGCCAGGCCGCATGGTCCTCCCCCGACTATGATCACATCTTCATCGTTCATATTTCCACCCCATTTTCCACACTGCCACTCATACTTGATTCTTATTTAGTATACCAATTTACAGCAAACGACGGAAACAAGACGCTTCTGCCGCTTCATTCCTTATATTCTTTGCGAAAGGAGCGAAAGAATGCCAACAAAGCTCCGTTCTGTCATCGACGACGAAAGGACCTGCCCGTTGGGACAAGTCTGAGTGGCCGTTGAAAGCCGGTTCAACCATCTAAACGAAGCGGAAAATATCGCGCCAGCTTAAATGGCGCGATATTTTGGTCACCGTCTCTGTTCAATCGGTTATTTTTTCAATGAAAGCATAACAAGCTCTTCAATCATCTCTTCATATGACAGACCGATCGCCTTTGCAGCATCCGGATACAAGCTCGTCGGCGTCATACCGGGAAGCGTGTTAACCTCCAAAATGACCGGCTCTGTGCCGTCCTCAGGCACGATAAAATCGACGCGCGAATAAACATCACAGCCGAGCGCCTGATGAGCGAGCACGGCATGTTTCTTCACATAGTCGGTATACTCATCTGACAGCCGAGCCGGTACGATATGCTCACTCATTCCGACGGCGTACTTCGCTTCGTAGTCATAGTATTTATTTTTCGGGACAATTTCAACAACCGGCAGCGCTTTTTCCTGACCGCGATTTCCGATTACTGCCACCGTTACCTCTCTCCCGGAAATGAACTCCTCAATCAAGACCGTTTCATCAAGCTTAAATGCTTCCTCAATCCCGGCCAAAAGCTGCTCTCTATTTTCCGCAAATGTAATCCCAATTGTCGACCCTTCCTGATTCGGCTTGACGACCAGCGGGAAAGGTAGACCAATCTCAATCTTCTCGCGCTCGTATGAATGGCGGTATAAAACCTGCTCCTGCGCCGTCCGTGTGCCGTTGCGTGCAAAAAACAGCTTTGCCCGCGCTTTATCCATCGCCAAAGCAGACCCCTGGACACCCGAACCGACATAGCGCAAGTTAAGCATATCGAGTAACGCCTGAATCTTTCCGTCCTCTCCATAGCGGCCATGCAGGCCAATATAGACAATATCTACATCCAGCTTCAGCAGCTCCTCAAGCCGTTCAGGATGAAAGTCAATGCCGACGACGTCGTGTCCGCGCTGCTCTAATGCGTTCATAATCCCCTTACCCGAAGATAAGGACACTTCCCGCTCTGCTGAAATCCCCCCGTACAGTACTGCTATCTTCATTCCGTGCTCACCTCTCGCCAACATTATGTATCACTAGTTTATTCGCCTATTTCTCTAAGTGGAACTAGTCTAGGCTATTGTATCATAATCTTTTTTTAAGAAAACGGCAAAAAAGACTGATTCTATAATTGATCAGTCCTTTTTCCGAAAAAACTCATATACAGTTGTAAAATCGCTTCATGCTCCGCGATCACTTTGCCATATTCAGCGACGCGGAAGGAAGAAACCGTTGCAGGATTGCCGTACTCTGCCAAAAGAGCGACAAATGCCTCCTCTTCAATCTCATCGAGGTCGTACTCCTCGAAGCTTAAATAATATCGGCCCTCAAACGAGTAAAGTGTTCCGCCAATCGCACCAAAGGCGTAAAGCCGCGCCGTGAGGTCAATCACATCTTCAATATCCTGAAATTCATAAAAGATCTCCTCGGTCTCATCAAGCGTAACCTGCATTTCAATATAGCCATCATCATAATCGACGCCATATTGATCATCAGGAAGACCCTTTGTCACAATAATCACCATGCCCTGCGCCGGCATAGCATATACTTCAACTGCCACCGGTCCGTCAACCTTAAAACCAAGCTCATCGTCAGCTTCAAGCATCATATCGCGAAATAGATCATGAACCTTTGGCACATCTTGCCACAAATCTTCTTTCGATATGCCCCGTTCCTTTAAATCATCATATGTTAAAAATACTTTGAATTTATTAGATGCCAAGCGTTCAAGACGCATTTTTCCCCCTCCTTTGTCCCTGAACTCCCTACATGCTTAAGTGGTTTCATCCGTAGAAAAGTCTTACTATACGATATGAGCAGACAGAAAAGAAGGTTCGTAAACAGGGAGACCATTTTTCTATCCTCTGAGCTGCTTTTGCAGCCAGCTCTCCCAATCCGGCCTTGTTGAACCGACCCGGTACTTTTCTGCCGGGCGATGCTGCTCGATCGCCTCCCCGCCAGCTCCGATAATCAACTGCGGGTACACTTCGTTGAGCCGCTTTATCATCTCCATCGTGTGGCCAACATTGCTCTCATTCATACAGGATGTAAAGAACATCCGCGCCTCTACTTCCCTGATGACCTGTTCGACATCGCCAACTGGAATTTTCTTTCCTAAACAGATCACTTCAAACCCTTTCTGCCGCAGAAACAGCTTATAGCTCATTAACCCGCATTCATCGGTTTCATCAGGCCCGCACACTGTCACGACCCTTGGCAAAAAACCGTCAATCGGAAAGCTGTGCAGAATCGCGCCCATCTTCGTTCGTAAAAAAGTCGAGACAAACTGCTCACCGGCAAGCGAAATCTCACCGCTATTCCGCATTTCTCCAACCTTCACAAGCAGGGCGCCTAAAATGTCGACCATCACTTTATCGATGCTGAACATACTGAAAGCCTGATTCAGCAAATAATGGGCTTCTCTTTCCCGAAAAGAAAGCAACGCCCTCAGCATTTCATCGCCAAGTCTGACGGCATAATCCTCATGACGCGCCTCCTGTCTGGAATGCATTGAAGGAGCGTGATCTTTCTCCAGCAGTCCGACAGCTTGTCCAATTGTAAACCCTTTATTTACTTTATCAATTAACCAGCGCAAAATTGCGACATGTTCGTCGGAATACAAGCGATGTCCTGCTGCATTGCGAATCGGCTTGACAATTCGGTAGCGGCGCTCCCACGCCCGCAGGGTACCCGCTTGAATTCCTAACATCGTCGAAATCGCTTTAATATTATATTTCCCTTCTTTCGAAGTCATATCCTTCTCCTCCTGCTGAGTAACGAAAAAACGTCTTCCGTCCGCGACGAACCACACCCGTCTGGAAAAGAATAACCGGTCTGCTCTCGTTCAACGCGTGTACATACTTACTCCACAGTATAGCGAATGATACAACCTGTGTAAACTTTGTACAACTGCTTATACAACACTCATTCCGTTCGCCGCAGCTGAATAAGATGGGTTTCAGCGGGAGCCGCCAGTCGAAGCGGAAGCGTTGAGGTGCCGAATCCATTGCTGATTACATGAACATAGCCGGACTTCTGCTTGATTTGCCCTTTTTCCTCCAGCCCCCAGCCGAAAAACCGGATTTGCCCCCCATGAGTGTGGCCGCTCAGAATGAGTGAAAAGGGATGATCGGCCGGCAAAGCGTCTGCGATTTCAGGATAGTGACTGACGAGAATTGCAAATTCTTCCTCTACCAGGGTACTAACCTTCCTTACGTCAGCCCGCTTGTGCCCAATGTCATCAACACCGCCGACAAACAGCTTATCCGCACCGCGCGTAATGACCTTGCCTGAATTAACAAGCTCGCTCACCTGATGACGCGCAAGCAGTCGGCGCAGCTGTTGAGCCCCGACTTCTTCGTCGTTATTACCCCAGACAAAGACGCACGGTCCAAGTGAGGCGAGCCGGCGCAAATTATCCTCTATCCTGGCCAGCGGCACTCCTTTTTCACATAAATCCCCACCAATAATCACAAGGTCGACGCTTCCGTGAAGTGCTTCAAAGAGCAGGTCTGGCAGACGACGGCGATGAATATCACTAATAAAAAACAGCTGGAAGCCATCAAAAGCTGCCGGTAAATGTTCGAATGTCAACTGCTGCCGCCGAATCCGCGTACGAAAAGCCTCCGTAATCATATAAAAAACAAGGACGGCTCCTGCCGCCACAATGAGAGAAATGAAAATGTTCATCCTGTGCTCCTTAGCTTCCTATTTCCAGCGTTTTCTCATAAAACCGACATCCATTATACCATACCAGAGAGCAAGAAAAAGCGCGAAACATGCAATTAATCCTTGCGTAAGAAGAAGAGGTACAAACGATCCTAAAGCTGCGCAGGCAAACACCCTCTTTGCCCGCTTTCCCGGCCTTTTTGTATAATGCGGAATGCAGCTGCTGATCAAGTCACGAACAAAAGATGAATAGGCGAGAAACCCGGCGATAAACAGCAGACAGGCGGCCAGCAGCTTGAATGGAGAAAACATCACTTCTCCGATAAAAGCCGAAAGCTCCCAGATTGGCGAACGGGGAAAAAGACTGGCCGCAGCCACCACTCCGCCATAAGCGGTTACTAACAGCAGAACCCTTATATACACCCAGACGGCCATCCTCACAACGTCATCCCCTTTTTTCTATCATGCATATGCGCTGATATGGACAACAGTCCCTTCTTTCACCTTACATTTTCAAGCAATCAGACAGCTAGCAGCAAAACGAGGCCGCTGAAAAACGTCCTTTTTTGTAACCTCTAAGAAGTGGAATGGCTACGCTCATTACGAAAAAACTGCTGAAAAAGTGAAATCGTACTTTTTCAGCAGTTTCCAGCAAAACAGGGTGCGCCTCAAGGTTGGTTTTCCTTTTGGCACACCCCGGGTGACGCGCTCGTGCAAATCGGATTATTCAAATTCAGCGTATTTCAGCAGGACGCCGATATCACGAAATACTCTTTCGCGCCCATCACCACTTATGTTTATCTCAGCAGCAAGGCGGTAGTAGGCGCCCCCATGTTCGATAATCGCGGTTTCAAGCGTCGCCCCTTCCATTTCGAAGCTTAGTTCAGCAGCGAAGGTCAGCTCCGTCTCATGAGAAGAAAGCGGGCTTCCATCTTCGCGCTCCGTCCAGCCGGCGGCTTCATACCGTTCACGCAATGAAGCCTCCAGCTCTTCAGGCGAAGCGGCGTCGATCTGCTCTTCGATCACCGTAAAGAAAGGCGTCGTTGCCGGCTCCCCGGAAAAGTTTGTAAAAAACTGCAACGTCTGACCTTCTTCAGCAGTAAATTGCTCAACGACATACTGCTCATTAACCCTTGTCGTAAAGTTCAGTTCCGGACTTTGGACCTCCTTAAGGAGGATCTGCTCATCCATTCCTTCCACCATAATCGTTTCCTCGAACCGCTCACTCGATTCAATGACCTCGGACTCGTTCTCGGCACCCGCCGCCTCACCGGCTTCCTCATTATCATTTGATGCTGCTTCGCGGGAATCCATCTCCGGCTCATCCGTTTCGAATTCGTTAATTTCCGGAGCTTCATTAAAGATGTTGAATTCTTCCTCGCTTTGTCCACTTTCAGCATCCGGCATCAAAGCGATTTCGGGCTCGTCTCCACTTGAGTCACTTGGTGCTTCCGAGCTGAAATTTCCAAGCTGATTGACCGTCAGCACACTGCCGAGCCCAAGGGCAAGCACAATCATCGCCACCGCCTGCCAACGATGAAAAAAGCGGCCCCACCGCGGGCGTTTTTCCTTTTCAATTTGTGCCATTATATGTGAAGATGACGTTTTTTGCGGCAGTTGATCATACTGCCCCTTCAGTTTATCCATCATCTCTTTTAGTTGTTGATCATTCATAGCTGCTCACCTACTTTTTCAAACTTTCCTTTCAACTGCTTCTTTGCTCGCAGCATCCTCGTTTTCACGGCTCCTTCGGTTACATTAAGCACCTCGGCGATTTCCTGATAAGGCAAATCATGAAAATAATGAAGAATGATCGGAATTTTATATTTCTCATCTAGCGATTGAATAAATTCATGCAACACCTTTGATTCTTCATCAAAAAACTGCTCCACATACATGCTCTGCGGAGCCATTTGCTTCAGCGCCTGCGTTTTTCTTTTTTGGCGCTGTTCGCTGCGGTAAAAATCCCTGACGACATTCAAGGTGATCGAATAAAGCCAGGTTGTAAATTTTCCGCGGTTATGCTTGTTTAAAAAGCGGTACACTTTTATAAACACTTCCTGTGTGACGTCTTCGACATGCATATGATGAACACCAAGTTGATAGGCAAATTTTTCCACCGTTTTTAAATGCTGTTCAATCAGCTGACTGAAGGCTTCATCATCTCCCTGCTTCGCGCGCAAAACTAATTGTTCTTCCATCTTCAAGACCTCCGATTTCGGTGTACACCCGTCTCTCTATCTCTTCAGTAAGCTTACAATGATCATGATACTTATGGAACGCCATATGACGACAAAAGGTTTCAATCCGTCTCTTACCTTCATTTGGCAATTAGAGTTTTCATAACCTGCCACAATTTCCCTGAGCGCCCAAGTCTTTTTGTAAACAGGAAAGAGATGCTCCAAAAGGCGATCCATTTCCTTTTGAAACATCTCTGACATTCATCAAGGCCTCCAGCTACACGAATATTCGAACAAATGATAAAAGATGTACCTGCATTGACTCCGTTTTCTCTCGAAGTCGCGCCTCTATATCATTCGCTGGATGGTTGCTCAGTGACATACGTCGTTCCCCATTCCCGCACTCCGCTTTTTCAGCGTACGTCCTGCCCGCTTACAGGCTGCTCCGCTTTTGTCCCCTGTAAAAAATGGAGCGCGGCGCTCACCAGGCTTTTGCCCGCAATGACCATCGCCCTTTCATCAAAATCAAATTTCGGATGATGATGAGGGTAGGTTAACCCTTTTTCTTCATTTCCCGCACCCGTAAAAAAGAAGCTGCCTGGCACATGCTGCAAATAATAAGCAAAATCCTCGCCGCCCATCACCGGTTCGATCTCGACAACGTCCTTTGCCGGATGCACGGCCTGGACGCTGCTGACAAAGCGCTCTGTTTCCACTGCATCGTTGATGACAGCCGGATAGCCTTTTTGATACGAATACGTGTAATCCGCTCCCATTGCCGCACAAGTTCCCTGAATCACTTCTTCGATTCTTTTCATTAACAGCTCCTGCACGTCCGGATCAAATGTACGCACCGTTCCAACCAGCTCTGCACGATCAGCGATCACATTAAAGGCGCCGCCCGACTGAAATGAACCGACGCTGATTACCGCCGATTTGAGCGGATCGACATTGCGGCTGACGATATGCTGAAGCTGCCCGACAACGGCTGAAGCGACGACAATTGAATCAACCGTTTCATGTGGGCTCGCGCCATGCCCGCCGCGACCGAGAATCGTCACATCAAAGCGGTCGGCCGCGGCCATGATCGGACCTCTTCTATAGCCAATCTCCCCTACTGGAACCGGCGTCCACAGATGGGTACCGTAAATCGCGTCAACCCCATCCAAACAGCCGTCCTCAATCATCGCAATTGCGCCGCCTGGGGCAAGTTCCTCGGCAAACTGATGAATGAGCACAACCGTGCCCTCCAGTTCCTCACGTACTTCCATCAAAGCCTTGGCGACGATTAGCAGTGTCGCCGTATGACCGTCATGGCCGCAGGCGTGCATGACACCCGGTTTTTTTGAGGCGAATGGCAGTCCCGTTTCTTCTGTTATCGGCAAAGCATCAAAATCCGCACGGAGCGCGACGGTCTTCCCAGGCCTGCCGCCTCTTATGTATCCGATTACGCCTCGTCCTCCGACACCCCTTTTCACCTCAACGCCAAGCCGCTCTAAATAATCGGCGATCATCGCCGGCGTTTTCACTTCCTCGAATGACAATTCAGGTTCAGCATGCAACAGCCGACGCAGCTCGATCATCTCAGGGTAAAGCTCCTCCAACCTCACAAGTAAACGGTTTAGCATCGTTCGTCTCCCCTTCCTCTTTCTTCTATTGTACCTTTCTAACAGAAAATTGAAAACAGGGTAACAAAAAAGACTATTTCAACTGTTTTTCTTCAGCATGAAATAGTCTTAGACAAACCGTAAAACATTGATTTTTTTATTCTGCTTCATCGGAAACTTTAAGCATGTAAATAGCCATGCCGACTGCTAGGGCCATCGCGATAAACCCAAAGCCGAGGATCGCAAGTAATTGTACTCCTGTCATAGATATCCACTCCTTACTCCATTTACGCATTTTCTTATTTTATTTTATCCTATCACAGTTACTACCTTAGCTAACGTAATAATGTGACAAAACGAAGAATTTTAACCCGTTAGAAAAACAAACAAATTGATTGAATATTTAGGGAATAGCCGCTATACTGAAGGTAACAAAGAAAAGGAAACGCTTTCATTCAAGGGTAATTATGAACAAACATGAAGGAGTGATTCACGTGATTCTGACGAAACTGACGAACAAATCGCTCGTAACCGACCAAGACGTATCGTTTAATTACCGTTTAGGGATTCCTGTCGAAGTATTTGATTCCGAACAAGGAAAAACAGTCGCCTTTGGCCAGATTGAAGCCTACAATGAGCAGCTCATCCATATACACGGTTCTCCATTTTGCCGCTCCAGTTATCTGTTCTTCGGACAGCCGGCCCAGCCTGCACCCGCCTCATGCTAATGCCAGCTTCAATGTAATGAGCGGAACCGCCACGATCTTTTAAAGCCCGTTGTGAGTGGGTTTCTCACAACGGGCTTGTGGCGTGTGAAGCCATTGCCAGTAGGCCCAAAGCTAGTTTTGCCCCAAGCTCTTATTGCTGTAGGTATGTCTGTCACCGTCATTTATGATACAAATTAACACCGTGGACACGTTTCATAAAGTCGTATGTTTGCTCTCGTTTTTTCCATGACCGGTCATCCTCCCACAGCTCAGCGCTACGGACGATAATGTCAAGCCGCAGTTCCTCGTATTCCTTTTCCGCTTTATCCTCTTTCTTGCTAAAGAAGCGCAGTTGCCAATAGCCGATCGCACAGAGTCCAATGGCACCGATAAAAAAAGGATCTGTCGTCAGGACAGAGATCAAACGATGTGAAAAAACAGCCCCCGTTCCGAAAATTAAGCGGTAGACGGTGAAAACAAGCAGTGCGAGACAGCCAAGCAAAAATAGCGACCATCTGGCTTTCGCCTTTTCCACGACTTCCCACTTGTCCTTTCGGGCGATGAGTTCGTTCATTAGCACCCGAATGCCCTCTCTTTCCTCCGCCAGCCTGTTTTTCATCATTCCCACCCCCCTCTCATTCTATGAGGGACAAAGCCATCATAGAAGCGGCTATTGCAGCCAATAAGGAATCGACAGGACGATGACGACAATGATGAAAAACAATATTAACAGCAAGCGCACTAATGGGAATGAAAGTTTCAGCCTGATTGGCTTCGGTCTGTTTTTATGAACCTCCGCACGCGGGGGAAGCGAAGCCGTCTCGCTTTCACTCTTTTTCATTTCCTGACGGAGCCCGTCCGCCTGGTCGTTTACCTTTCGCGTCATCTCACTACCTCCTTTACGTTTCTCTCATGCCTGTTTGAACACGATGGCGGATTAACATTCCTACAACGACATCTATTAGAAAATGGGCAAAAATCGTAATAAGAAGATTACCCGTCCATTCAAAAGTTAATCCGAGCAAAAAGCTGACTGCGACCACTTGGCCAAACAACCATGGCTTTGGCAAATAGCGGACATGAACAAAGGCAAACAGCAGACTGGCGATCACAAGGCCAAAGGCAGTTTGCAGCACACCACGAAAAAAGATTTCTTCGGCCACAGCGACAGTCGCACAAACGAGCAGGAGCTGCGGCGTAGTCAAGCTGCGGAAAAGCCGTTCATTTAGCCCGCCATCATCGAGCCATTCCGCCGGCAGCAGCTTTTCAAGCGTCACATCAATGAGAATGACAACAAAAGCGAGACCGCCGCCAATAAGCAGTATTTCACCCAGCTCCCCCTCGAATAGCCTAAAAAAAGCGTGCCGGCTGTCAAACAGAAATAATCCGATGATGACAGACAAGCCAAGCAATAACCCCTGAGTCAAATATACCTGGGTCAGCAATTGACGATCTGTTAACGATGCGAGTAGTTCTTTTTGTGATTTCATCATTTCCCTTTCCCGGGTTGTCACTTTGTCCCTGCTTTATATTCTGGAATGCCTGTTGACGTAGTCAGTACGCTTCAAAAAAAAGCTGTTCAAGCGCCTCCTCCCATCCTTTTAACGGGACAGGCGATGGTGGTGACTCGCTGAAAAAAGCTTCGACATTCGCCCCGCAATGATCGCAGCATTGCTCAGGACGCTTGTCCGGCTTCTCCGAAAAGTAAGCGAGTAATGATTCACGGCGGCATCCCGCACCCTCAAGCCACGCCTCAAAGAGTGACAGCTTGCGCTGCTTCTGCAGCATATGCCGCTCGTAGTCTGTCTGAATCCGCGCATACATCCGGACGGCTGAGAAAGGCTGAATCCGCTCGCCGCTCAGCACGCCCTCTTCCTGCAAAAAATAGCGCGTCAGCCGCCAGACTGCTTCCTCGCCGCCTGTTCGCGCGCGAAACTGCTCCTCCAGCTCTTTCGTCAGTTCAGCTCCGGCACTGATCGAATGCAAGGCCTCCTTTAAGCCGGACTCCTCAAGCGCCAGCCTGTCGGTTAACAGCCTTACTCTCCCTTTATCCTCTTCACTATAGAGCAAAAGAGCGAGGCTCGGTTTGCCGTCCCGCGCCGCCCGGCCGATTTCCTGAACATAGGACTCCATGTCGGACGGATAATGAAAATGCAGCACATAGCGAATATCTTTTTTGTTAATCCCCATTCCAAAGGCACTTGTGCAGCAGACGATGTCGATTTGCCCGTTCATAAACTGCTCCTGTATCAACAGGCGATCCTCGGTCGACAAGCCGCCATGATAAAATGTCACTCGTCCGATTCCTTCCTCTTGCAGCAGACGCGCACATGTTTCTGTCCAGAGTCTGCTGGAAAAATAAATCATCCCCGGTCCCCTCAGCTTTCTGACAAGCCCTTTTAGTCTGTCGAGCTTTTCCTCCGCCGTACGGTATGCTTCGACCCGGTAGGAAATCATCGGACGATCGGACGGATAGCGCAGAAGGACCGGCTCCCTTAGCTGGAGACTTTTTTCGATATCATCAATCACCGCTTCCGTCGCCGTCGCTGTCACCGCAAGGCACGGCGGACAGCCAAGCTCATGCTTTAACGCGCCGAGCCGCAAATAATCCGGTCTGAAATCATGCCCCCATTGTGATATACAGTGGGCTTCATCGACGACGAAGTAGGCGATGCCCACTTCGCGTAAACGCTGTTGGACATGAGACATTTGCAGCATTTCTGGTGACAGATACACAAGCTTATACTCGGACAGTCTCCGCAGGACGGTTTCCCGCTCCTTCCAGCTCATAAAGCTGTTTAGCGCCGTAACCGCTCTGATCCCTTCCGTGCGCAGCTGCTGCACCTGATCCTCCATTAGCGACAATAGCGGAGAAATAACAACCGTGATCCCATCCGCCAATAAAGCAGGCAGCTGGTAGCAGACCGATTTCCCAGTCCCGGTGGGGAGCGTCGCGATCACATCATTCCCTTGTCGTAACGCTTCGATAACGTCCTTTTGCCCGCTGCGAAAAGTCGAATAGCCGAAAAACGTCTGTAATGCGCGCTCAAGCTCCATGGTTCACCTTCCTTTTGGCCATCACCAGCCGGATCATAAAATAGCTGACCTCCTGCGGCAGTCTGTCCTTCAGCTCGCGCAGACGGCTCGTCCCAAGCTGCTCGGCCACCTCAATGATTTGCCGCTCCAGCTCAAACCGGACAAAGGGCCGGATCGAAAAGGAGGTGTGATGCCAAGCGATTTCGACGATATGATCCTCGATTGTATTTTGCTTTAACTTTCTGATACGGCTGATCTCCTCAAGTGAATAGCCTTCAGCAAGCAGCTCCATCGTTTGCTTCGTCGATGACGTCAGCACGACCTCCTGCTTCAGATCAGCAGCAAACAGCGGTAGCCAGCGGTAACGTCCAACCTGCCCGGCTGTTGCTTTGAACATTTGGTGCAGGGTCGCCATATGATAGAGATGAACCGTTGACGGATGCCAGCCGAGCGCGTCCGCAAGCTGCTGCCTTGTCATCCCAGCCTGTTTTTTCCCCGATAATTGATGGACAAAAACAAGCGCCTGCTCCTGCTGACAGGTTTTTAAAAAGGAAACTAACTCCTCGTACAGCTCACGGAGAGCGGTCTCCCTATTGTCAGCCGGTGGCAGCTTGCGTTTCACCCAGCGCTGGATCTCAGGCTGGAGCGTCAGCGGATAAAAGGATGGCGCCTTTGCGACGAGATGGATTAACGATTGAATATACAAACGCAGCCTGAGCCATGCTGTTTCTGTCAAAGCATGGTACTCCCAGCCGTTCAGCTCCTTTATAACCGGGTGCGTCTGTTTGAATGCGTCAAGCGCGGCCTGGCCTTGTCCGGTTAAGACAAAGCGGTCATCAGCGACTTGTTCCAGCTGCTTTTGCTGATGGAGTTCACTTACGGATTGCTCCAATTCAGCCCGTGTTAAAGCCGGCTGCAGACCGAAATAAGGCAACAGGGAAAATAAGGCCGCATCCTGAATGGTTTGTGAAGATTTCTTGCCTTTCAATATGTGATAAACGCCATAAATCGAGCGATCTGCCTGATAGGCGCTCATAATCATACAAATGAATGCTTGCTGGGCGTTCATTCGCCTCCCACCTTTTTCTGCGAAAAAACTAGCTCTTTAGTTTATTTTAGCAAATTCCTCGTTTAATGGGGTGGAAAATCGTCTGAGTACGTGAGTAAGAAAGAAGAAAGTTGAAAAAAATAATGGCGCTGTTCAGTTGAATTGGTTGAAATGTTTCTCATTCCGTTTTACAATAAGTCAGAAGATACGACATTAATCAATAGAAAAGAGAGTGGAATTGGAGGTTTAACCATGGCTAAATATACAATTGTCGATAAAGACACATGTATTGCATGCGGTGCGTGCGGCGCGGCTGCTCCAGATATTTATGATTATGATGATGAAGGAATCGCCTTCGTTATTCTTGATGATAATCAAGGGACAGCAGAAGTGCCTGATGAGCTTGAGGAAGATATGATCGATGCTCAAGAGGGCTGCCCGACGGATTCAATTAAAGTTGCCGATGAGTCATTTGATGGCGATGCGCTTAAATTTGAATAGGCCCATTTAATGGAAAGTCGATGATCCAGTTTTCATCGACTTTTGCTTTTTTTTACAATAAAAGAAACGAAGGCTGGGACAAAAGGTTGTTTTTTTACCTTTTGCCCAGCCTTTAAGGAATGAGCGGAACCGCTACGATCTTTTAAAGCCCTTTTTTCAGCACGCTTAAAGCTGTAGTCCCTCAAGTGCAAGCTTGACATTATTTGCCCATATTTCGGCAAAGACCGCTGGCGGTAACGGGTTGATGCCGGTCCCGACCTCAACCGTAAAGCCCGGCCTTCCAGTTTCCTGAATAAACCAGTCCTTAAAGCCGCCGTCACTGTCCGCCGTGTGAACCGGGGTGTAAGAGCTGACGAGAGATAGACGCGTCACCATCTCCTTGCTCTCAGGCGGTTCAAGGCCGCGATAGCCCCAGTAGATCACCTGCCCCTGGGAATGAAAGGCAAGCACATGAGAGAATGATTCACGGACAGTCATGTCATACACAGCGAGCGCCTCCGGCTCGGTTAAAGGAGCGTGGCCGCTGTAATGACGCGGCCAGGGCTGCTGCGGGCTTTCAGCTGCTTCTCGTTCCCATTGCGCCGGCCACTGGTGATTCAAATCGACGCCGCGGATATTGCTGGACCAGTGATCGAATCTTGTCATCCCTTTGTTGATGGCCAGCACGTCCTGATAGTAAGGATGCCCTGGGGAGATCCCCTGCAGCACAAGCTCAACACCATCGGGATTGACGAGCGGGACGACAACGAGTGTGACTTTTTGCAAGATCGCCGCAATGTCATACTCAAACCAGACTTCGTTTTTTTGCTTGTATGTCGCAAGCCGGTCAAGGAAAAGAGCGAGCAGCTTTGTGGTATGCCATTCATTCGCATGCCAGCCGCCCGAATAAAAAATTTTTTTCTTTCCGCTACCGATAAAAAATGCATAAATCGGTTTTTTCATGACCGAGTAGCCAATGATTTCACTGCGAATCCCTTTTTCTGTCCAGGCAGGCAGCAGGGAGACGAGCTGCTCGTGACCAAACTCTGTCTTGATGTCCCCAAGGAACGAGTCCTGGCAATACTTCACATTTTGCGGAAGTGTTAGTTCGGTTCCACGCGGGACATAACTGTTTTCGGCATAAATGCTCGGATTGAGCAGGATCAGATCAATTGGCCGGATCTGATAGCTGGCCGCAATGATCGCCACTGTTTCTCCCGGTCCTACGATATGTTTCAAAGCCTCCCCTCCTCTAGTCGATATATATGATAACGGGACTCTTTTGATACAAACTTATCGCCAATCATGCTATTCACGAAGAAAAATGAAAAAATCTTTTCTTTTGTTCGTCATTTTCCGATTGACAGAAACCATTTGATATGATAAATTATCAAACAATTAATACTATTATTCACGAACAATTCCACATCAGAAAAACGATGATGAAGATGGGAGTATGAAAAGCCAATTCAGAGAGCTAGTGGTTGCTGTGAACTAGTTTGGCTTCATTCTCCAGAGCCCTTCGGAGTTCATACATTGAATGTCAGTAGATGTATTCGGATAAATCCGTTATCTTGGAGAGTATCTCTCCCTGAGATGCGCACATGTTGCGCATGAATGAGGGTGGCACCGCGGTTTGAACCTTCCGCCCCTCACGACTCCCGTCGTGTGGGCAGAAGGTTTTTTTGTTATACCGCTTTCATTTTACGCAAAGTAAAGAAAACAGATCTTTAAAGGAGTGTAGAGAGTATGAACAAGCAAGTCGTCATTGATCATCCTGAAACTGCAGCAAAAGAGGGGCAATTTAACATTCTTGTCTCTGACACCATGAGCAAGGAAGGGCTTCTGCCATTACTGGAAAGCGACAAGGTCCGCTGTGTCGAGAAAAATGTCAACGACGTTGAAGACTTATCGATTTTCGACGCCTTACTTGTCCGCAGTGCGACAACCGTAACAGGTGAGCTGCTTGATAAGATGCCAAAGCTGAAGATCATTGCCAGAGCCGGGGTCGGTGTTGATAATATCGATCTTGATGCCGCGACAAAACGCGGGGTTGTCGTCGTTAACGCGCCGGACGGCAATACGATTTCAACTGCTGAGCACACGTTTGCGATGATGATGGCCGTCATGCGTAACATTCCGCAAGCCAATGCTTCCATTAAAGCCGGGGAATGGAACCGTAAAGCGTTCCAGGGCTTTGAGCTGAGAGGAAAGACTCTTGGAATTATCGGTTTTGGCCGGATTGGTACACAGCTCGCTCAACGGGCAAAAGCGTTTGAAATGTCCCTGCTCGTCTTTGATCCGTTCTTAACGAAAGAGCGCGCGCAAAAGGTCGGCGTCGAGACAGCTTCGCTTGATGAAGTGCTTGAAAATGCTGATATTATTACGGTTCACACACCGCTGACAAAAGAAACAAAAGGGCTACTCGGGATGAAAAACATCGCCAAAACAAAGCCTGGCGTTTTTCTCATTAACTGTGCCCGCGGAGGAATCATCGATCAGGAAGCGTTAAAACACTACTTAAATAACGGTCATATCGCCGGTGCCGCTCTTGACGTATTTGAAGAAGAGCCGGTTGCCGATCAGGAGCTGCTGTCATTTGAAAAAGTGATTGCCACTCCACATATCGCTGCCTCCACGAAAGAAGCGCAGCTCAATGTTGCTGCTCAAGTGTCCGAGGAAGTGCTCCATTTCCTTCAAGGCGAGCCTGCGAGCAATTCGATTAATTTACCGACGCTTTCCAAGGAAGTGTACGAAAAGGTAAAACCATTCTATGAATTAACAAAGAAGATGGGGAATATCCTGTCACAGGTCATGATGACTCCTGTTCAGGAAATCGATGTATTTTATGGCGGAACGGTAACAGATCTGGAAACGTCGATTACAACAAGAAGCCTGATGGCTGGCTTTCTCCAGCCGCGTGTTGATGCAGCCGTCAATGATGTTAATGCGAGCCTGATTGCCAAAGAACGCGGCATCAGCTTTGGCGAGAAGCACTTAAACAAAACGTACGGCTATTCCAATATTATTCACGCTGTTGTCCGCGGCGAAAACCGCTCATTTGAAATTAAAGGAACTTATGTGAAGGAATACGGACCAAGAATTGTCAACGTCAATGGATTTACAGTTGATTTCATTCCGGAAGGACATCTCATCTACATCCAGCACAATGACCGTCCAGGTGTGATTGGCCGCATGGGACAATTGCTTGCCGAGCATAATGTCAACATTGCGACGATGCAGGTTGGCCGGAAAGAAGAAGGCGGAGAAGCGATTATGATGGTCGCCGTCGATAAGCTCGTCGAAGACCGCGTCATCGACGCCCTTCTCGAAATGGAAGACATCCACATCGCCGATAAAATTGAATGCTAAAAAAAGACGCCACTGGCGTCTTTTTTTAGCACTGTGCGGAGCCGTTACAACGGTTTTTGTTCTCGATGAAAGTGGGGTTCTTTCATCGAGAACGTAACGTGCGGAGCCAGTGCCTTCCTCGAATCAATCCGAAAGTTTTTATACTAAGAGCGCTCGTCTGCCGCCAAAAATCTCCCACATTGCTTAGAGGCTGGACAAAAAGGTAATAAACAACCTCTTGCCCAGGAGGCCGCTGAAATATAACTGGAAGAAAAGTAATAGCTCCGCGCGTTGCTTCGAGAAACCTACTCGTAGCAAGACTTTCAAATTCAGGCAACGGCTACATTCATTACCATATATACGAAAACAGCAAATCGAGCTGCTTGTCCTTGCTTTGCTGCAAATAGGCTTCACCGGCTTCGGTCAGCGTCACGATGTGTCCATCTGCTTTAATCAATGCTTCCCCGAAGGCGATCTCGCAATAAAACTGATAAAGATGGGCGCGCTGCTGCCTGCCTTTCTTCTTCATCAGATGATAGCCGAACGCCCGGTCATGAGAGCGCCAAAAACGGGCATGAAGCTCCTTGTTTCCGACCATACGAATTGAACCATGCTGCTTAATTTTACGCAGCATGAAAACAAACCCATCGACTAAATCAATTTGGGAGCTATTCAAATCCGTTTGCCGGTTGAGCCATTGAAACAGCTCTATATCTACGTTCATTTCACCATTTCCCCGTTCTACGCACCTGTCGAGCTGTCTCTTATTTTACCATATTTCGCTGACGAATTATAGACTGCTCCTCCTATCATTCTTTAATTGTCAGCAATTGGCCCGGATAAATAAGGTCGGAGGAAAGCTGATTCAGCTCAATAATTTGCTCTGCCGTCAGTTCGTATTTAGCGGCGATCGCAGACAATGTCTCCCCGTGTTCAATGACATGAGCATTCTCGAACCGTTCCGGGTAGACGACGAGCACAGAGCCGACGGTAATCAAATCGCTATCGAGTCCATTCCACTGCTGCAAATGCTGGACGGTCACGCGAAAGTCTGAGGCAATCCCCCAGAGCGTATCACCAGGCTCCACCTGTACATAGAGAGCTTTTTCATCTTCATTCAAATGTTCTTCGCTCTCTTGATGTTCAGACCGGACGCTCAATGTCTCGACCGTTTTTCTTTCTTCCAAAGCTTCTCCCTCAAAAGCACCGCCAACGGCGGCATACATCGCCTCTGTCTCTGACGAAAGGACATGGAGCGGGTCAATGGAATCTGACTTTTCCGGATTCCAGCTGCCGTGGTGCACCTCAAAGTGCAAATGATTGCCGGACGAGCGTCCCGTATTGCCTACAGAACCGATTCTTTCCCCCTCTTTCACCTGTTCTCCTTCATTGACTGAGCGTTCATGAAGATGGGCATAAACGGTTTCCAACCCATTATCATGCTTTATAAAGACAACTTGTCCGTATGTATGGGAGTGATAGGAGCGGGAAACCGTCCCGCCCGCTACCGAAACTACCGGAGTCCCCTCCGGTGCTGCAATATCTATTCCATAATGCTTGCCATCCCTTGTCCCAAAAGAATCCGTCACTTCGCCAACCGTCGGCCAAATCAGGTCTTCCATGAAACCTGATTCGTATTCTGCCGCGAATGAAGTCGTCGTTGTAATGAACAGCATGCCAATAAAAGCAGCTAAGGCAAGAGCAATGCAGACACGTTTTATTAAATCAACCATAACGTCCTCCCATTCCGATATCAGAAACCGGTCTTTTCCTCTTTCAAAGACGGCTTATTTGATTTATTCACAGATATCAGTATCATATGGAAATCCGTTAAAAAATATTCCTCCTTTATTCAATTGCCCCGGATTGGACAATATTTAACTCGACATCCAGCTTAAAATTTGCTGCCGGGTAAATGCTGTTCTTCCATTCTTCCGGACGCCAGTCGCGTGTCGTGCTGCGGTAAAACTCGCCGGCCCCCACCGGATCAATCCCGTCATCGCGAAACTGGTACAGCATGTCTGTCAGCCGTCTCGTGATTTCCTCTTCTACCTGTTCCTGCAATTCCTTGACAACCCCCGGCTCGTCAAGATTCCTTTCACCGGTATAATCAATGATTTCACCGTCAATTGTCATATTATAATGGAATATTGGCCCCGCCTCTGTTTTCTCTACCTCTTTCGTCAACTCACTATTAAGCTTCTCAATTACGACATGGCTGGATGCCCCTTCTTCTCGGTGAAGAGTGAACTGCTGCGTCGCCTGGCGCGTCGGCGTCGTGATCAGTTTAAGTAAAAAGGATTCATCGCCCGATAAGGTAGAATGGACGACATCGGCTTTAAACAATGCTGTACCTGCTACGCGAACAGAACTTCCTGATTTTTTGATAAGCGGAAGATACGGGTCCCGCGCATCGCTGTAAAAGCTAAATAAAAACTCGTGCAGGTTCGTCGAAGGGATCATATTTTGCTCCATATTTTGCCGTAACAAATCGGCCAGAAAAACACCGGCCTGCTCACCTGAGCCGATCTCTGTCTTCAGAATCTCCTCGGCCTGACCGTCAACAATCGCCAGCAAAACCCGGTTTCCGACCGAAGGGTCACGATACAGGGAATCAACAAAATCCTCAAGCCCTCTTTCAGCCAGAGCTTTGCTAAACAGGATTACCCTGATTTGACCGAGTACCAATGGCCGCTGGGCACGCTTATTTAACATGAGCTTGGTTCCTTTTACCGTATCCCCGCTTGCCTCAATAATCCCTTTTTCCAGGACGTTCTTTCCTCCCTGCTCAATAAAAGTCGGAAAGCTGACTGTGATTTTAAGCTGTTGATCGTCGTCGAGATCATAGGCAGCCAAACGAATGAGCGAAACTTCATCAATGACGTTTGTTTGCAAGCATCCCGTCGTTAGGAAAAGCAGTGCCACACAGAAGCTATACATCCATCGTCTGGCCATGTTTATTCCTCCTTACTTTCAGGACAATGGTCTGAAGAAGTACTAACAGCGGAATATAAATAAAGCAAATATAAAAGCCGACCATTCCGACCCATTCGTTAAAGAGGTTGATTTCCTGTCTCGTCGGTAAAAAGAAGACCGTAATCACGACGATGATCAGCGCCAGCACCAGGGCAAGGCGCTGATTCATATGGAAGACACGCTTTGCGCATCTGCTCGCCGCCCATAAGCTTAACGCAATATTAGGCGTGATCAAAATCAACCAGATCGAAATCCCGATATATTCAAAGCGTTCGAGAAAAGGAAGCTCAATCACTTTAAATAAAGTCAGTGTCGCCCAAATCGTCCGATTAAGTTGTTCCTCACTGTAAAAGACCAGGCTGACCACCATGATGATCGTATAGGTGATCGTCGTAAAAACGGCTCCCAGCTGAGCCCATTTTTGCGTGTATTCGTTTTGCTTTAAAAACGGATAGTACATCAGCAACAGCTCAAAGCCGAGAAAGCTCAGCGTCGTCTCCCGCGCTCCCAGTGCAATGTCCGTCAATGGGTGCTTCCAAATCGGAAGAATATTGAGGAAATGGGCGTATTCAAGCGGCAAGAGCAGCAGCGGGAATAATAGCGAAGGAATGACGACCCCTAAAAAAGCTAAGCCGACGACTGTCCTGAATCCGCCCGCCACCACATAATAAAAAAACAGCACCGCGAAAAAAAGCGCGACCCATGTCGGCAGATCAGGAAAAATCCACACTTGAACAATTTCGATATAGGACCTCAGGACGAGGACCGAAAGCCCGATAAAATAGACGCCGATCAGGATGCTTAATCCATTCCCGATCCACTTCCCGAAAATTTGCCGATGAATCGTAATTAAATCTCCATTCGCCCTTTTAAGAAGGATGTACATACAACTGATGATGATAGAAACGACAACACCGGCAAGCAAAACGGAGATCCAACCATCATAACCGGCCGACTTGACAACGGCGCGCTGAAAGCTTAGCACACCGACTCCAATTTGCGTGCTGTGAATCAAAAACAGCACTAAAAATCCAGATACTAAATATTGCTCTTTAATCGGTTTATCGCCAATTGTCGATCCATTATTCATCAATATCTTCCTTCCTTGTCGCTCTGCTGAAATTGAAGCGCCCTTTATCACGCGGCCTTAAATAAACCGGACGCGATGACATCCAGCTGAACGGCAGCCGGATAAAAGCATCCTTCCAATCTTGAAACCGCGGTGGAAAGAGCGGGGCCAAATACGGTCTTCCGAGCGAGGTAAGATGAAGCAGATGGACAAGTGTATAGAGACCGCATACGACGACGCCCACACCTCCGGCAATCGCCGCGGCAATAATAAAAGGAAAACGAATCAGACGGATCGTATTGCCCATTTGATAAACCGGCGTTGTAAAGGAGGCCAGCGCAGCGAGCGCGACAATGATTAATAAAATATTACTTGTCAGCCCGGCTTCTACCGATGCCTGTCCAATCACAATCCCGCCAACGATCCCGATCGTTTGCCCGACCTTTGTCGGCAGGCGCGCTCCCGCCTCCCGCAACAGCTCGATTGTCAGCTCCAAAAAGATCGCCTCGATGATCGGCGGGAATGGCAGGTTGCTGCGGGAAGCAATGATCGTTGCCAGCAAATCACGCGGAATAAGCTCATAATGATACGTTAAAACCGCGACATAAATCGGTGTCGCCAAAATTGAAAAACCTACCGCCACAAAACGCAGCAACCTTACGGACGATGCGATCTGCCATGGCAGGAAGTAATCCTCCAATGACGAAAAAAACTCAATTAACGTCGTCGGGCCGAAAACAGCCTCTGGCGACCCATCACACATGAACGCTACTTTCCCTTCCGCCAGCACGGCCGCGACCCTTTCCGGCCTTTCTGTATTGATCAGCTGCGGAAACATCGACATCGTATTATCGGTAATCATTTGCGCTAGTGAGCTGCTGTCAATTACCTGATCAAACTCTACTTTTTCGAGTCTTTGCTGCATCGTTTGCAAATTATCCGGATTGACCAGTCCCTGAATATAAAACAGGCATACGCGCGTCTGCGTAATTTTCCCAATCTTCATCTCTTTGATTTCCAACTGGGGCAGCGGCAGCCTTTTTCGAATTAAATTGATATTTGTATCAAGCGATTCAATAAAGGATTCCCGCGGACCGGCGACACTAAATTCGTTTTCAGACGGCGCGACCTGGCGATCTGATTCCATTGATACTTCGATCACACCACAGGCGGAAGGATTGTCACGTTCATAGAGAATGATAAAACCGGCCATCGCTTTGGCCCGTAATTCATCGGCTTTATGCACGATCTGTTTATCAGTAATCGGAACAACTTCGAGGAGCGCGCTCAAACTTGCTTTTTCTGCCTTAGGCAAATATGGTAAAATATCACGATTCAATCGATCTGAGTCAACCATCGTGCGGAAATAAGCGATCTTATAGCATGTTGACTCCCATTTAAAATCATACTCGACAAAGTCACTCGACTGCCGAAATAGCTTGAGAATGCTTTGGATCGTTTCCTCTTCATGATGCTTCACCTTATGTCGCAGCCACTTTCCAAGCATTCTCCCACCTCCTGTCATTTCTTTTATCTAGTATGAAATACAGCAGCTGGAATTATGTATGAAGCATAGCCTTTGTTTCCAGGAAAAACATAAAAAGGCTGGAGTGAAAAGGTTGTTGTTTTACCTTTTACTCCAGCCTCCATTTTTTATCGCTTGATTCCGCTTACCCGAATCCGCTTGTAATCAGCGACCCAGCCTGTCTCTTGGTAAAGCGTCGGGCGCAAATTCTGTTCAACCTCTTTGACGATCTCTCGCTTTTGCTCCTCCGCGATTCCTTCAAAAAACGAAGCGGCAAACATCACAAGCCAGTTGCGTAGCCCTTCTTCTCCTTCTAACAGTGTAGGCCGGTCTATATGTTCAGCGAACGTAACGAAAAAACCAGCTTCCTCCATTTTGCCCGTATAATCGCCAATACTCGGAAAATACCAGGGAAAACGAGCAGAAAAATCGATACTCCTTTTTTCAAATTGAGCCTGCAATTCATTTGTCACGATTGCAACATTATTTTGACCACCAAATTCCGCGACGAAGCGTCCGCCCGGTTTTAGCGCCCGATAAATCCCTGAAAGCACCGGTTCGGGCGTTTTCATCCAGTGAAGTGCGGCATTCGAAAAGACAGCATCGAATTCCTCCTGATAGGTTAGCTCTGCCCCATCCATCATCTCAAATTGCAAATGCGGATATTTGCGTTGAGCCTGATCAACCATATTGGCCGATTGATCCACCCCTGTTACGAGCGCGCCTCGTTCGCTAAGCTGATTCGTTAAATCGCCGGTTCCGCAGCCGAGATCAAGAATTTTTTCCCCGTCCGCCGGGGCAAGCAGTCCAATCAATGTTTCTCCATATTTTGAAACGAACGCATGCTTATTGTCATAGAGACTTGCATTCCATTTATCGACCTTTGCCATCGCCATTTCATCAACCTCCTCTGCTATTCTGTTTCATTATATCAATCATAAATTCAGAATTATATGTTTTTTATGACAAAAAGGAGCCGACACAAAAGGTTGTGTTTCTACCTTTTGCCCAGCCCCTTGTCAAAGCTTGTTATGTCTAAAGCTTTTTTAAAAAGGAAGTGTCCCGGTTACGACTCGCGCCCAGCCAGATGGAACGTAACCCGCTTTCCTTCTGGCTTTTTACACCCTTGCGCGGTCTCCACTCGCTGCTTCGTCGTCAGCGCAAAAGGGACACTTCACCCTTTTATGTGCATGGAAGCGGGCTGCGGCTCCGTCTCGCGCTCAGCCAAAAGGAAAGAAGCCCGCTTTCCTT
>NZ_JAMBOS010000033.1 GCF_023715705.1 Halalkalibacter oceani | reverse complement strand
CCACCTCACCAGAGGGTGAGATGGCTGGCAATCTTCTTTTATGAGTAATTTCTTAAATCCTAGAGAAAAAAGCAAAGGCAAAATAGAAACCCCACTTTTCAGAAGTGGGGTTTCTCGACAATCTGAAGACTGACAGTTGTCAGTCTTTTTTATGTGCGTATGTACCATATTTTAATGTCCGCCGAAGCTCGGTACTAACAAGAATGTTGAGTAATAAGTGAAGCCTACAAAGAAAATCGTCAAATAGGCGCCGAAAATATACACATAGACACGCTCAGACAAGTTTAAATAGCTCAGTGCCAACAATGCTCCTGTTTGGGCAAAGAAAAGCAACGACATATTAAACATATCTCCGGCAAAGAACAAGACAGCAAAGATCCCTGTCCAAAACGCTAAAACGCGAAACATACGATCCATTTGGGTTCCCCTCCTTCTTGCAAAAGCTACTGTCTTCCAGTGGAAGCTACGGCTTAGGATAGCAAATGATTAGTACAGCTTTTATTATATACGACTGCTCCTTCACTTGTAAATGCCAGAACCGTGGCAAAACTGTGTCACGATTCATCAGCAAGCGCAATGACAGAGTATAAGCATGCCTGCGCCTCAGGATCTGTCATCCTGCTATTTTCCTTAACCGTATGCTCCCCAAAAAAGAATGAAAAAATACCATTAAACAGCTGATGGTGCATGGAGCATAGTGATAAAGAATGCTCGAACATTAATTCTTTAAACGTGCAATTGTAAATGCTTAGATGAATCTCATTCCGTTTCTCGTCATACTGAACTTCAGGGTCAAGCCCCTGATTGACGGCAATTTGTTCAATAATCTTTACTTTTTCCGCCCTGCTCAGCTTTTGATGATTGATGTGAAATTGCTGGACATAAGCCTCCGCGCTTTCTCTGCCGTATTTGAAGCCGATCTTTTCCAAAGCTTCACGCCCGGCCTCGCCAAAATCAGCTAAAGACTGCAAGGCGATATTCGCCAAACGCTGATAATCACGGAATGGAAATTGGAGCTGAATCACTTCGCCGGAAAGCCGGTAAAAACGACTAGGACGTCCCCCTTTCCCAGTCTTCTTCGTCGTTGAATCAATCATTTGTACATCCTCAAGCTTCGTAAGATGAAGCCTCGCAACATTTGGATGAATACTGAACTGATCGGCGATTTCCTGTACCGTGACATCACCACGCTGCTTGGAAATAAATTGATAAATCGAAAAACGAGTAGGATCAGACAGTACATTGGTGATTTTCAGTGTATTTTGGTCCATTTTTTTCACTCCCCAACTGACCAACTACCTACATTATAGTACAGTTGGGAAAGCAAATAAATGAAATTTCTCCGGCGCTGTGACCTAAGAGAATCCGTTTTCGCTTTTAAGGGACAGCCGCAGTAGCAAATCGAGGCTTATTCCATGGCGTAAAACGAAAGGAGACAGGCTGCCCGCGCGCCCTGTCGGCCAAAAAGAATCCCGGACAGGACATCCCGGACAGCGCCCGTCTCCTTATTGTCTTTTTTTCATTCTTTTCCGCCAGAACATCGACAAACCAAGTGGAATCATCCCAAAAGCCCGAACCGGAAACGGCATGCGCTCAGCTTTTCGATCCGCTTTCTCTGTTTTCGGTTCCTCCAATTTCAAGACAACCTGCTGCGTCACAAATTTCACATAATCATTGAATGACATTGTTATCACTCCTGTCCATACTACTAGTAGTATGGACAAACAGTTACAGATCTATTACCAATTTCAGTTCATCGACGATGTCTGTGACTGGTCTGCCGGTCGTATCAATGATGATATCAGCATCCTCATAATAGGCCTTCCTTGTCAGAAATAACTGTTCGATTTTTGCCTTGTCTTTTCCTTGCAAAAGCGGCCTTGTTGCATCATCTTCCAACCGTTTCAAAATTTCTTCAATGTCACATTTCAAATAAATTATTTTCCCTTTTTCCTTCATTAACTGTCTGTTTTCTTCTTTGGCGACAATGCCGCCCCCTGTTGTAATAATGAGACGCTGCCCTGCGATTGTTTTTAATGCATTCGTTTCCTGTTTTCGGAAATAAGGCTCTCCCTTTGTTCGAAACAGCTCGCTGATGGGCTGCTTCTCCTGCTCCTCAATCCATTGATCTGTATCAATGACGTGAAAAGACAGCTCCTCTGCCAGAGCTTGTCCGATTGTTGTTTTTCCAGATCCCATAAACCCGGTAATGTAATAATGCTGCTTCACCCTTAAACCTCCTGATACCCTTCTACTACAGCATCCGGCCAGCTGTATTGAAATCTGGCCTGTCGCTGCTCTCCTGACCTCAGCCTTGCCAAAACAGCAATGGTGCCAAAGTCTTCGGTCATCGCTCTAACCTCAAGTGTAACGGTCCCGGCCGGATATGAAAAGGTGTAAATCTCCCCCTCCACCGGTTCTAGCCGCTTTTTTTGAAATTCGGCAACCCCAATTTGCAGAAGAGACTGTAATTCAAGCTGCTTTTCCTGCTGGGCGACAAACTGCTTCGCCGTCGCATACGCGGCAATTTGCTGAAATAAAACGGCGCAAAACAGCAGACTGAGCAGGATCGTTAACGGGTAAATAAACCCTTTGGCATTCACTCGCCTTCCTCCCCCCTTCTTTCACCGGGATACAGCAGCGCCATTGTCCGCTGTTTTTTCACGCCATTTGTCAGCTCGACCTCACAGCGGACGAGCTGGCGTGTTGTGTTACACGTAAATGATTGAACTCGTTCAAGCAGCAGCACATGACCGAGACCGTTTCGCTGGCGTCTGATTTGTCGCGACGGCATTAATTCAATGAACAGACTCTCATTCTTGCCTTTTTCAATAAGCAATTGGTTGCGGCCGCCTACAACCTCGGTCGCTTCCCTGATGTCCTTCGATAAGTGATTAAAGAACATCGTCACGTCCTGGTCCTGTCCGGGAATTACCTTGCTCGCACTGAGGTTGACATTCATGATAAGGGGAAATAGGGAGAGAAAAAGGAGTATCAGGGACAAAACGAGCAGCATTTCCAGTAAGGTAAAACCTTTCTCATCGCGCGGCGTAAAGACATTTTTCATAGTCACGTCCATTAACCCCTGTCCATTGAGAACAGAATTTTATCAAACCGCCGCCTGCATGCTCTCTTGTGATCAGATAGTCGCTTTCCTGCGGGGCGAGCCCTGCCAAATAGTGATACATCTCGGCTTCGAGCGCCTCCAATGCTTTCACCTCTTCTTCCATAGTAAGCCGCTCCTGATAAACAACGATTAGCAATGGCAGGAAAGCTCCACTGATGACAACAAGGAAGCTGAGGGCAAACATCACTTCCAGTAAGGTGAATCCATTACAATTTCGTATAGGAAATCATTCCTTTCCCTAAGTAAATCGTGAAGCTATAACGTTGGTTACCGGCCTGTAAAATAAAGGAGCCAGAACGACTGGGATGTCCGCTCGCCAAAAACCGAATCGAGTCAGTCCCAAGCACCCCTGGCACAAATCTCATTTCGTCCATTGGATAAGGTTTCGCGATATAGACATCATAAATGGAATAGCGAATGAGGTATTCTTTTCTCGTATTATCGAATCTGACATAGATGGGCCGGCCTGAAGCCATCGCCACCTGCTGGGCAAGGAGCAAATCAGCTTTTATTTGTTGCGCAGCAAAATCAGACTGGGTGTCAGAAGAACGTTCGTGGGGAATAATGATCAGCGGGAGCAGAATCAGCGTGGACAGAATAGAGAGAACAACGAGATTTTCAATCAGGGTAAAACCGTTCGGAGTCTGTTTCATCAGCTTGAAGGCTCACTCACAATACCTTCATTAAATACGGGGATGGAACCATCCGGGCATTCAATGCTCTCAACATATCTGCCGGAGACAAGATCATGCAGATCGCCCAGTTCATTACCTGTTTCAATTTCGTAGGCGTGAACCTGTGTCTGCAACAGCTTAATCGTCGCTTCACATCCTTTATCAGCAGCGACTTCATTGTTTTTCGCCATATTGGGGATGGCGATTAACAGCAGAACAGAGATGATCATCAACACAACGAGCATTTCAATCAGGGTGAAGCCGGATTGCCGGTTTTTCTTGTTAACAGTCGAGCTGGCATGTTTCTTAATTTCAATTAGTGTGAAACCTTCTGCTGCTTTCTTCTTTCTTTGCATTCTTATCACCTCATCTTGATCGAGGGGCTCTCAGCAGGGGACAGCATGTCGGAAAAGTTAATGATTCAGTGCCTTTCCCTCCTCTCATAACAGAATTGTTGCTATAATTAGACAAGAACGGGCAAATTCCTGCTATCTTTTTAAAATTTTTTAAGTCGGTGAAAAAAATGAAAAAGCTTCTGCTGCTCATCATTACCATTTATCAAAAAGTGATCTCGCCGCTCAAGCCACCAACATGCCGCTTTTACCCGACCTGCTCTCATTACGGGATCGAAGCTATCCAGAGATTCGGTGCCTTAAAAGGCGGCTGGCTTACAATCAAACGCATTTGCAAATGCCACCCCTTCCATCCTGGCGGAATTGACGAAGTTCCTCCGCTGGAGAAGAGGAAGTGCCGGCACTCTTAATTCAGCATTCCGGCTACTTACATGAGCCCTACTTGGACATCAAACATCCACCAATTAGGCTCCGTTTTATCGCTCCCTTCTGAGAGTGACGACCAGCCTCTTACCACGAATCAGGAAGGAGATAGAAACAGATAAGAGTCGTTGCCATGAAAATCAGAAACGCGATCAGGCAATAACTCCAGATGTCTTTTATTTTTAGCCCTGAGAGCGCCAGGGCCGGTAAAGCCCAAAATGGTTGGAGAAAGTTTGAAGTAAATGTACCAAAATTAAAGGCGTTTATCGTTGTCCCAATCGGGACACCTAAGTTGTCTGCTGCTGTTGTAAGCAATGATCCTGTAATGAGCCATTGACCTCCATTAGCCGGAATGAAGAAATTGATCACGGAGGAAGAGAGGATGACCCAAAATGGGAATGTTTCTGTTGTCGAAACATTCGTGATCCATTGAATAAGTGTCCCGACCAAGCCGGAATCTGAAATCATCGCCATGATTCCCGCATATAAGGGAAACTGAAGAATAATACCGGAAATGATTGAGATATTTTCTTTAAACGAACTAGCATACTTTTCCGGGCTTTTATAGATGGCCATACCTAAAAACAAAAGAATAAAGTTTATGAAATTGAAATCAATCATTAGCTTATTTTCCTTCACGTAAAAAAAGGCGGCCAATAAAGCGCAAAAGCATAACAAATAGGTCAGTAATGGACTGTTGTTCGCTTTGGCAGCAAAAACATGACCGCTAGATTCAGCCTTACTCTCCTTCCGTTCATTTATCACTTCTCCCACGGCTTGCCCTGTAGATTTTTCTTTTACCACGATAAAGTGAAAGAAGGCCAGAAGAGCAAAAAAGGAGATAACACTAGTAAATATAGCTTTTGGTGCAAAGATCGTTTGCTGGAATGGGACAATTCCTATTTGACTCTCCAGAAAATGGCCGGAAGTCGTAACAAGCAACGCAGTAGTTGAACTAATGGATACCGGAAAGATAATGACGTACATCGCATAGGATGCCGCGATGAGATGGGCTGACTTAATATGCGGCATTCGTTTTTTCATGAGTAATGTAAGTACGGGACCGATAATCATTCCGACAGCCCAGTTAAAAAAGGTGGCCCATGCTGACATAATCATTATCAGATAAAGAGCTTTTAAAGGAGTATCGACTTTAACAAAAATCCGCTCTAACACGCGTTTTACTGCCGAAGCAGTTGCTATCGTGCTTCCCAGCACTAACATTAATGACATTTGCAAGGTGAAGGTAAGAAATCCCCAAAATCCATCATACCAGTATAAAATCATTTGCACCGGCGTTTGCTGTTGAATGATTGCACCGAGTACGAGCACTAAAAGCGTTAAACAAAGGGCAATCGTAAAGGCGTTCGGCAAATAGCAATCTAAGAAGTTTCTGATTTTATAGATCATCAAATCCCTCCTTCTCCGGAGGGGAAATCAAAGGCTTATTAAAAATATGCAATATTATTTTCCACTTTGATTTCGCCATTTTTCATGACCCACTCAATGTTTTTAATTAAGTTGATGTCCTCATGAAGCTTCCCTTTCAAAGCGACAAGATCTGCTTTTTTCCCTATTTCTACCGAACCGATCTGGTCTTCAAAATCACAGACCTTTGCGGCATTTATCGTAACTCCTTGAAGCACTGTAACCGGGTCACCTCCAATATTGACAAGAAAAATAATATCTTCGTCCAATTGACCGTGTGTTGCATCCGTCCCTACGGCAAATTTAATACCCGATCGTAAAATAGCCTGATGCCGCTCCAGAACTTCTTCCCTGTTTCTTCTGAACCCTGCGGCGACCGAAGCCGGAACTGTACTCCATCTCCGATCATTAAAGAAAATGCTCGGCGTTAATACAACCCAGTGATTATTCTCCTTCATCGCTTCAATTTGCTGGTCAGAGGCAAAGTAAGCATGTTCAATTACTTCAACCCCCTCTTCGATGCAAATCGTTAAGCCTTCTCCGCCAATCGAATGCGCCGCTACCTTTTTTCCTACCTGTGCAGCTTCTTCCACAACAACACGAACTTCTTCTCGCGTCATGTAATAAGGCATAAACTCACCCGTACGAATTGTATCAGTGATAAACAGCTTCAAAAATTGAGCACCCCGTAACAAGTTCTCCCGTGCAGCTCTCCTTATCTCCTCTTTTCCATTAAATACAGTACCTACTGAGCCATGGGCATGAGTAGCTTTAATTCCTCTTGTGCAGGTGATGATTCTCGGACCCTCTACAATTCCTTGTTCCACCGCATCTCTAATATAAATATCAATAAAATTTTTATCTCCAAGGCATCTCGACGTCGTAATGCCTTTTTTCAAATCGATTTTCATATTTTCAATCGCTCTGATCATTAATAACGGATCCGGGTCATTCATTAACGCGGGGTGGTTCTCCAATTGGGGAGATAAAGATAAATGATCATGCGCGTCGATCAGTCCAGGCAATAACGTATAGCCCATTAAATCAATTACTTGATCAGCACGGTCCAAGTCAACCTCACCATACTGTAGATCAATGATTTGATCATTCTCAATAAGCACAACCGGATCGGCGACAAACGTCCCCTTTCTACTGTCGAATAAAAAGGAAGCTTTTATTACCATTCTCATTCGATCCCCTCCATTTTGAAAGAAATTTATTTGTTTACATAATTGTTATGCTCCTGCGGCGGTTTCAATTTTACAAACGCTTTAGAAAGTAACGGCCAAAACAGTGATAGTAAAGTCAATATGAGAAAGACAATCGTAAGTGGCCTTGCAAATACTAACAGGAGGTTCCCCTGCGTCATCGTAAGCGACTGCTGCAGCGCCTGTTCCAACAAAGGACCGAGAATTAAGGCCAGGGCGATGGGCGCTACCGGATAATTATGTTTAATCATAAAATAACCGACCAAACCTGCTATCAGCATAATGCCCACGTCAAATAATGCTCGCTGCACGGCAAAGGAGCCGAGAATAGCAAAAACCAGGATAATCGGGATTAACAGATTGACCGGAACTTTTATGACTTGAGAAGAAATTCGATTAAATAATAAACCGATAAAATACATCAGGATATTAATGACGATGAAGCCGACAAGTAATGTATAAACAATGTCCGTATTTTGCGTAAATAAAGTGGGGCCCGGTCGTAAACCGTGAATTAACAATGCCCCTAGAAAAACAGCCGCCGGTGCGCTTCCTGGAATGCTCAGCGTGAGCAAAGGAATTAATGATCCACCTGTAACCCCGTTATTTGCCGCTTCAGCAGCAACAATTCCTTCGGGGGCTCCCTTGCCGAATTTTTCCGGATTCTTCGATGAACGTATTGCTTCATTATAAGAAATAAAGGATGCTATTTCGGGACCCGCGGCTGGGATGATCCCAATTCCGATTCCAATACAGGCTGAGCGAAATGTCAGCAAAAACATCCTCATTTTTTCTCGTAAAGTGACTTTTAGCGAGCCAATTTTCGGGGGTGTCCTTCTATTTTTTGTCCTTTGCTCGATCATATTAAAAACCTCGGGTATCGTGAATAGCCCGATCAGAACAGGGATGAGCGGAATCCCCCCCAGCAGTTCATGGAATCCGAGCGTGAATCTTGGATACCCTTCAACGGGATCCTGCCCTACCGTCGCCAGCAGCAAGCTTAAGAAGCCGACCAATACCCCTTTCAGCATATTTCCTGATGACAATGTACAAACAACACTCAATCCGAAAATCGCAAGCATCATTTGTTCCGGCGGCCCTACTTTTAAAGCAACCAACGCGAGCAGTGGAGCACCGACCAGCAGTGCGATCGAACTTAACACCCCTCCTGCACTCGATCCAAAGGTCACATAAGCCAAGGCTTGGCCTGCTTTTCCCTGCTTTGTCATGGCCAATCCATCATACGTCGTTGGCACAGAGGCCGGAGTCCCGGGAATACCAAGCAGAACAGCGGGAATCGACCCGGCATAAATGGAACTGCAATATACAGCACTCAGCATCAATAAGGCAGTATCCGGCGGCAGCCAAAAGGAAAAGGGGACCAGCACAGCCAAAGCCATCGTTGCGCTAAATCCAGGTAAAGCGCCAAAAACCATTCCAATCAGCAGCCCAAAAACGATAATTCCAAGATTTAAAGGATTTAACAAACCTGTGACGCCCAGCAAAATTGATTCAACCATCACTCATTCCTCCATTAGCCGCCAAAAAAATAGCCTTGGGGTAATAACACCATCAAGAGATTATTAAAAATAAAATATAGAATCG
Organism: Halalkalibacter oceani; assembly: GCF_023715705.1. Classification (GTDB taxonomy): domain Bacteria; phylum Bacillota; class Bacilli; order Bacillales; family Bacillaceae_D; genus Halalkalibacter; species Halalkalibacter oceani_A. Next base: position 30,142 of record NZ_JAMBOS010000033.1, on the reverse strand, counting down.
CTGTCGTTAAAAGCGGAACGAGGATTACGATCACTAGCCTTCTTACTTCGAGAATCCAAAGCACAGTAAACATATATACGAAGGTAGAAACTCCAAAGCCTAAATAGTTCATCATCGCTACATAGATGACGGTGATAAGCGTAATGATCATGATCTGTTTATAGCTTCCCGCGTTGGCTTTCTTGCTTGGCGCGGATTTTTTTCGCAAAGAGGTTATGAGCAAGCCCATCGTCAATAAATAAGAAAAAAGCAATAAATACTTGGGATATTGGCTGGCCCGGGGCGGTGCTTCATTATTCACTTGCCAGAGAAAGCTTAAGAATACGAGTAAAAATACCGCTATGAAAATATCCGGATGTATTTGCCGCAAACGATTTAGCATAAGTAACCCACCCTACCCTAAGTTTTTCCGTGAAAAAATAACGGGGAAGAGATCCTTTTATAGAGAGGATGGCCCCCGTTATTTTGCTTACCTATTATTGAGGTTCGATACCAAGCTCTTCCACAACGCTTTTATATGCTTCAAATTCCTCCTCCGCGTATGTTGTAAATTCCTCATGGTTTTTAAAGGAAAGGCTAATTCCCGCTTTTTCAGCATCCTCTTGATACTGTGGATTATTGAATGTGTTCGTAAAAGCCTCATCGAGATAATCGACAATTTCCTGTGGGGTATTTGCCGGAACAGCAAAACCACGCCACATATATTGGGTCACCTCATACCCAAATTCTTTTACTGTCGGAATATCAGGTAACAATGGTGACCTTTCATCACTACTTACCGCTAACGGCACAACTGTATCCGCCTCGATTTGTGCTAAAGCCTCTGCCACAAATGGTGTCGCGCTGTCAGCATTCCCGCCGGCAACGGCAGTAAGAGCCGGGGCACCGCCCTGAAATAACATCCGCTCAAATTCAACGCCTGTTTCCGTTTCTAATTTATGCCTGAAGAAGTCATGACCATTCCACGGACCACCCATTCCGATCGTTACTTCTCCCGGCTTTCCTTTCACATATTCAATAAAGTCCTCAAAATTGTCTACGCCTATATCCTTCTTGGCAACTAATACTAAAGGATCCGCCGCAATCATTGCCACCGGTTTAAAATCCTTTTCGGTATAAGGAATTTCAGCCAAAGTAAACTGGTCAACAGAAGTAAAGGTGTGAATAATGCCCAGTGTATAACCATCCGGCTCCGCATTAGCAATTTGCGTATGACCCATAACCCCACCACCTCCTGACACGTTCGACACAATCACCCGCTGACCGAGTTCCTCTTCAAGATGTTTTGCAAACGTCCTCGCAGCAATATCCTGGCCGCCACCAGCATCATAGGGAACAATAATTTCCACCGGCTTCGTCGGATAGTCCAATGGCTGTCCTGCCTCTCCTTCGTTATTTCCTTCTGCCTCTTCACCGCCACTTGCTTGCTGCTCTCCACCGCATGCAGCTAAACTAATTCCAAACAGCAACAAAAAACATAAAAGCAATAACGACTTTTTCAAAATGAACACCTCTCTCATGTTATAAAATAGATGTTGCTCCTTTTGAATCCGCTTACATTTCAACACGAAGAGCAAAACTCGAATTGTTACAGCTTGTTGATTGTTAACAAATAACTCTTTTAACATGCTCTCTAGACTTCTGTTGATTGTTAACAATTTTTTCCTAAGCTCATTATATTTTTATTATTTTAAATTGTCAATAAATTATAAATTATTAAACTAAACTTCCTTATAGCCTTTAATAATCGCATTTTTCGCGTCCGTTAAATGGCTCTTGATTAGTCTTTTCACCTTGGGCTTATCATGAGATACAAGGCTTTCTACTATATCCTTATGCTGGTTTATCACTTTTATATTTTTTTCAGCATTATATTTATTTGTAATTTCCATGATCGTTTTTATTGTTCCTTTCATACTTAACCACATCTGAACCAGCATTCTGTTTTCAGAAAGCCCGACTAAATGGTAGTGAAACAATAAATCGTAATGATCGACCTCTTCTCTTGTTAGCTGTTTGTTGTCATCTACTTCTTCGATTAGCTTCCTCATTTTATGAATATAGCTTTGCTGCAACGGAAATGCTATTTGTTCTACAGCCGCAACTTCAAGCAAAATTCTGGCATAGTATATATTTTCTATATCTTTCTTTGATAAACCTAATACACATGTCCTCCCGTTTCTCGATGTATAAACAAGTCCCTCTTTCTCTAATTGTTTAATAGATTCTCTGATTGGTCCTCTGCTTACCCCAAATTTCTTTGATAGTTGAATTTCTTTTAGATGCTCTCCTTTTTTAAGCTGACCTAGAATGATTTGCCTTCGAAGACTTTCAAGTACTTTTTCCCACATTAATTCCTTTGCTATTACATCTGCATGATTCATCGCGATTACCCCTCAATAGAGACAGAATATTTATTTTTTTGTAATTATACAGTGTAAGGCAAAGTCCTGCCATCTTTTGAAGAATTTTTCTATTTATTTTTAAAACCCACATACAACGGACAGAGACCGCGGCAAAAGTTTGCCACGGCCTCTCTTATGCAATCTCGTTCACTCCACTAGTTATGCTATTTGATTACTCCTCATCAATGCTCATAATGTGCTGCTGGCGGTCGCTCGTGCAGGAGGCGCATACATCTAACAGGTCGTGCTCGATGTCGTCTTCATGGTTGTTGTCGTCGACCCGCCCGCAAACTTCGCAAATTCTTGCCATCATGACTCTCCTTTCCGGCTACTCTGCCCGATGGTCGATCTGATAGCCGCAGTCGATTATCGCCTGTTCAAAATCGTGGAAGGATGCGGCGTTTTCATTGTAGGAGATCAGTACTTCCTTTGTTGTCAGATCAGCTTCGACTTGTCTCACTCCCCATACGTCGTGTAACACGGCATCGACCTTTTGCATGTCCTGTTCGGTTTTCATATTTTGGACGACCATTTTCGCGGTTATCATCGCTGCAGCCCCCTTTCTAATGAACGTTATTCTTGTTTAGCTCCTGACCCATTCCTTGCATAAAACCAAGCATCGTTTGCAGCGAAGCATTCACGTGCGGATCACGCATCATTTTCACCATCTGCCACATGCTGACCGGCTCATTGCTGCTGTGTTGCGCCGTCGCCTGAAGTCCCTTCGTCATGCCATTCATTATTCTTGTCAGCTGTTCGGGTTCAATTTGACTAGCTGTTTGAAGCAGGCTCATCCCATTTTTTATCATGCGATGGGCCCCGGGCTGATTCAATTGCTCAACCGCCAGGGCGCCTACCTTGTCTCGCGTTTTTAATAATCCTTTCATCAGATCGAGAATCCCGGCTGCATGCAATTCTTCGATAATCTCTAAAAAAACAGTGAGAGAACGTTGATTTTCAGCGATTTGATCTGTCAGGAGCTTTAGCGCTTCGGCATTTATTTCGACTTGGTCCGGCATTTGTTTATCAATTTGCTCGATTTTCCTGGCCATCGCCAAATCCCCCGCTTTCAAGCATCTCAGGAATGGAGATAAAATCCTCCCTGCTCCACTTCTTCTCTACATTTACCCCGAGCTGCGGCTGACGATTGCCAAAGCGATGATTATGTCTCGGAATAGGAGATTCCCCGCTCTTTTCAATCACTTCCATCCGCACGCTCATTTCTTTGTAATTTGGTGTATGTGTAATGAAATCATGGTAGCTGCTCGTCAGGCGATTGACGGCCTCCGATTCTTCCCTTGTGTTCATTGGCAAATACAGCTCTTTTCCTTTCACATGTTCGGTTACCCATACGCGCAGTTTAACTTTTCCATAAGGAGAAATGAGGCGGACGAGCGCCCCGGTTTCGATCCCCCGCTCCTCAGCCAGTTCAGGTGACACTTCAAGCCACGGCTCCGGTACTTTATGGGTGATTCCCTCAGACCGGTAAGTCAAATTCCCTTCATGGAAATGTTCAAGCATCCGTCCATTGTTTAAATGCAAATCATATTCTTCGCCCGGGTGGTACGGCTCGCGCCATTCAACCGGAAAAAGCTTTGCTTTCCCATCTTCAAAAGGAAAGCGATCCTCATAAAGCAGTGGGGTGCTCGTCCCGTCTTTTTTCACAGGCCAGAGCTGACTTTGCCAATTCTCCAGCCGTTCATAGCTGACCCCGGCAAAAAGCGGGGCCAGACTTGCGGCTTCGGCCATAATTTCACTTGGGTGACTGTATGACCAGTTTGCGCCCAGACTGTTGGCGACTTCCTGGAAAATTTCCCAGTCAGGCTTGCTCTCGCCAAGCGGCTCAAACACTTTATAAAGCCGCTGAATCCGTCTTTCCGTATTTGTAAATGTGCCGTCCTTTTCAAGGCTTGGCGCCGCCGGAAGGACAACATCGGCAAATTGGGCCGTTTTCGAGAAAAAGATATCCTGTACAACAAAGAAATCCAATTTCTCAAATGCTTCATGGACGTAATTAATATTTGAATCAACGAGACCCATTTCTTCACCAAATAAATACATTCCTTTTATTTTTCCGGAATGAATCGTTTCGACAATCTGATGATTATTTAACCCCGGTTTTTCAGGAATCGGTGTCCCCCATGCTTTTTCATAACGGGCCCGGACCTCTTTACTTTCCACCGGTTCATAGCCCGGCATCCAGGCCGGCATCGTCCCGAAATCACAGGCGCCCTGAACATTATTATGCCCTCTGAGCGGATAAGCGCCCGTACCGGGTCTGCCATAATTCCCGGTGACAAGCAGCAAATTGGAAATCGCCGTGCTTGTCTCGGTCCCACCTAAATGCTGGGTGACGCCCATCGCCCATAAGATACACATGCTTTTTGCTTCGGAAATCGTCGTCGCCAGTTCGATCAGCTGCTCGTTTGACAGCCCTGTATGTTCCACAGCATAGTCCAGCGTGAATGTTTCAAGCGACTTCACAAATTCCTCAAAGCCGTTTACCCTGGAGCGGATAAAGTCTTCATCAGCCCAGCCCTGATCAATGATGTATTTCGTCACGGCATTTAGCCAGACGATATCACTGGATGGCTTCGGATGGAGGAACAAATCCGCCATTTCGGCCAGCTCATGCTTCCTAAGATCGGCGACAATTAACGTCTGATCATGCAGTTTGTGGGCCCGTTTTACCCGGGTAGCCAGTACAGGATGTGATTCAGCCGGATTGGCGCCAATCACAAAAATCAAATCTGATTGCGCGATATCCTCCATCGTGCCTGAATCACCGCCCAAGCCGACTGTTCTCATCAAACCTGCCGTGGCTGGTGATTGGCAATAGCGCGAACAATTGTCGACATTGTTCGTTCCATAGACGGAGCGGGCCAGCTTTTGAAATAGATAATTTTCCTCGTTCGTACACTTGGATGATGAAATAAAGCCCATCGCATCGGGACCGTACTGCTCTTTGATCCCGGTCAATTTAGAGCTGATTAGCGTTAGCGCTTCCTCCCATGTCGCTTCGACAAACTTCTCTCCTTTGCGGATTAACGGCTTCGTTAACCGTTCCTTGCTGTTGACGAAATCCCAGCCGAATTTCCCCTTCACACAGGTCGAAATGCCATTTACCGGCGCTTCGGGAGAGGGCTGGATTTTTAAAATTTCGCGATCCTTTGTCCATACCTCAAAGCTGCAGCCGACTCCGCAATACGTGCAAACTGTTTTCGTCCGCGAAATTCTGTCTTCCCTCATCGTTGCTTCCACATTCGAAATCGTAAAGATCTCACGGTAGCTTGGCTCGACTTCCTTCGTCAAATCAATCATCGGTTCGAGAACATTATTAGGAATCGCCGTCATGTACCCTGCTTTTCCGAGCATCGATTTTTCCATCAGGGCGTTACACGGACATACGGTGACACAGTGACCGCAGGAAACACAGGACGACTCGTCAATCGGCACATCATCATCCCAGATCACGCGCGGCTGCTCCCTGCTCCAATCAATCGACAGCACCTCACTCACCTGCAAGTCCTGACAGGCTTCAACACATAACCCGCATAAAATACATTGGTCAGGCTCGTAGCGATAAAAAGGATGAGAGTTATCCGGCGGGTAAGGCTTTGGCGTAAATTCATATTTTTGATGTTCAATTTCCAGATATTCAGCTGTATTATGAACCGTACAGTTCCCATTGTTATTATCACAGACCGTACAGTAAAGCTCATGGTTCTCCAGTATTCTTGACATCGCCTCATGCTGGGCCTCCCTGGCGAGCGGCGATGTCGTTTCGACCTTCATCTCAGGAACAGCTTTTGTCGAACAGGAGCGTTGCAGCTCCCCATTGACCTCGACAAAACAAGTATCACAGGTTTGAATAACGCCGATCCCTAAATCCGGCTGAGACGAGCAAATACCGGGAATATAGAGACTTCCCTCCTTCGCCACTTCAAAAATGGATTGACCTTCTTTCGCCTCGTACGCTTGCCCGTTAATCTTGATTTGAAATGTATTGGCAGACATCTTCTCACCTTCCCTTCATTTCTTCTAGGCTGGCAATTGCCGACCAGCCGACCATTCACGTCGCACTAGCATGTGGTTCATTGTTGCCTGCGCGAATCGCTTTAATCTCCCGCTTTAAAAAGATCGTCACGACGAGAGCTGAGGCAATTAAAGCGGCAAAGATATAAAATGTTTGATCATAGCTGTTGGTCGTAGTACGGATAAACGAAACGATCATCGGGCCAAGGACACCGGCCAAAGCCCAGGCTGTCAGCAAATAGCCGTGAATCGCACCTAATTGCTTCGTCCCAAACAAATCGCCGATAAACGCCGGCAAGGAGGCGAATCCTCCGCCGTAAATCGAAACGATCACGTACATCAGAATTTGAAAAATGAGCGCGCTCGTAATCGTTGGCAAGATGAAAAAAGAGATGAGCTGAACGATAAAAAAGATGAGATAGACATTTTCACGTCCTAAATAATCGGAGAAGGATGCCCAGGCAATTCTCCCGCCTCCGTTAAACAGCCCCATCACACCGACGATTCCCGCGGCGGCAATGGCTGAGATCCCCACTTTTTCCTGCGCCATCGGCGAGGCGACGGAGATCAGCATGATGCCGGATGAAATATTAATAAACATCATCCACCACAGCATCCAAAAGCGCTTTGTTTTGATCGCTTCATTTGCGGTCAGCTGCGACAGATCAGCTTTTTTGACTAGCTTGCCATCCTCTTCGTCCTTCTGCGAGGACATCATCCAGCCTTCAGGCGGCCGTACAATGTAGGCGGCTCCAAGGACCATCAGAATGAAATAGACAGCGCCAAGAAGAAAGAATGTATTGGCCGTACCAATCCGTTCAATTAGCTGCGCCGCGACCGGACTGGCGATCAGAGACCCGGCCCCAAAGCCAAACACCGCCATCCCGGTTGCCAGGCCACGCCGGTCGGGAAACCATTTGACCAATGTTGATACTGGAGCAATATAGCCGATCCCCAGCCCGATTCCGCCAAGAACGCCATACATCAGATAAAAGAGATACACATTTCCGACATTAATCGCCAGTCCTGTTCCAATCAGTCCCAGTCCGAACAAAATGGCCGATAAGAAGGCCGAAACACGCGGTCCTTTCTTCTCAACGAATCTGCCAAAAAAAGCAGCAGACATTCCTAAAAAGAAGATCGCAATCGTAAAAGCGATCGTCACAGTTGTGCTTTCCCAACCAAGTTCAGTATGTAACGGTGTCTGAAAAACACTGTACGCATATACAGACCCGATTGAGAGATGAATGAAAATAGCGGACAACGCAATTAACCAACGATTTTTTTTGGGTCTGGCCATTTTCCCCACTCCTTTCAAGTAAGTTAGTGTTAGTATGAACGTCTTCCTTTATTTGATACTTACAAACAAGAAAGGAATTGCGCCATATGGAAAATGTCGGATTTTCTCCCATGAAACTTTTCCCATTTCTTTGACATTACAAGAAAATTCAGATTAAAATGGGAATATACCGAAAGGAAAGCGCGTACGAAATAAAAGAAGAGAAAAAGGGGGAATTTGATGAAGAAAAAACTTGGCTTTCTAACAACGGGCGTTCTGTCACTTGGATTGATCTTAGGCGCATGCGGCGGCGGGACCGAGCCTGAAGAACCAGCGGGTGACGATACAGTTGACACGGGCGAAGGTCAGGAAGCGGAGGGAGATTACGTAACAGACTTACAGCTTGGCACCGGTAGTACTGGCGGTACATACTATCCGCTCGGTCAGGAAATCGCCAATGTCTTAAACGCAAATGTCGAGTATGATGGCTTTAACGTCAGTGCGGTTGCATCTGGCGCATCGGTTGACAACCTCGGGCAAATTTTCCGCGGAGAAATGCAGCTTGGGATGACGGTTCATATTCCGGCAATTGAAGCGTTGGCGGGTGAAGGGGATTTTGAAGGAGCAGTCGTTGATAACTTCGGTTTCTTAGGCTACATTTACCCGGAAGTTTCAGCGGCCCGTCTGATTCTCGAAGCCTATGGAATTGAAGACGGAGATTACGAGTCGTTTGAAGAAGGATTCGGTGATGCGGCGGCCCGCATCCAGGATGGTCAGCTCGACGCCTCCTTCGGTCTTCTCGGCTTACCTGACAGCACAACTGCGGAGCTTTCCCTGCAACGGGAGGTTGTCATTTTACCAATTGACGGCGAGGCGCTGGCCTATGTGGAAGAGAACAGCGACTACGGCGCCTATGAAATCGAAGCCGATGCTTATGATTTCTTAGATGAGCCTGTCAGTACGGTTACCGCTTATGCAATTCTTGTTGGCTCACTTGACCAGGTAAGCGAAGAACTCGGCTACGAGATTGTAAAAGGCCTGTACGAAAACGCGGAGAGCATCACCCACCCCCAAGGAGAGCATATGACAATGGACACCGTTTTGCTTGGCTCCGACAGCCTGCCATTCCACCCAGGGGCCGAACGGTATTTCCAAGAACAAGGATTGATTGACTGATGAACGCAAAGCGACTGGGCACCTCGCTGTCCAGTCTTTTTTTATACCACTACTTCCATCACGGTCATTTTTGCCAAAGTCGTTCCATGTTATGACTATTAAGGTGGTGAATGCTGAATGAAAGAAAAGCAGCCTCCAGCGTCAACGGTCGATAACGCTGAAGAAATTTTGCGCAAGTATGATAAGGAATCCAACTACCGCACGAACCTGAAAAAATGGGCATGGGTCGTGACGATCCTGGCGATCTCCTTCACTCTTTTTCAGCTGTATACATCATTTCGCGGCGCCTATGTCAGCCTCATTCAAGGTGCGATCCATTTAGCTGGCGGATTGTCATTGATTTTTATTTTGTACCCGTTCAAGCGCTCAATGCTGAAAAAAGCCGGCGTTCCCTGGTATGACGGTGTCCTTGCCCTGCTTGCCCTGGCGGTAAACTTTTATATCGTGTTTGAATACGAACGGCTGACAAGCAATCAGGTACAAATTCTCGGCTACAGTAATGTCGATATGATCGTCGCCACGCTCGGCGTGCTACTCGTTCTTGAGGCAACGCGGCGCGCGGTTGGACTGCCGATTGTCATTATTGCCGTCGCTGCTTTATTGTACGGACTGTTTGGCCAGCATTTTCCGGTCGCCCAGTTCCGTCACGCCGGCTTTGATTTTGAGCGGCTCATGACGCTGATGTTTTTTAATACGGAAGCGATCTTCGGGACGCCGATCCGGATTTCATCTACCTTCATCTTCCTCTTTCTCTTTTTCGGAGTGATGCTGACCAAAACAGGAATCGGACAGTTTTTCAATGACCTTGCCTTTGGCGCGACAGGACGGATGACGGGTGGAACAGCGAAGGCTGCCGTCACGGCGAGCGGACTGCAAGGAATGGTCACAGGGAGTTCGGTCGCCAACACCGTCAGCTCCGGATCATTTACGATTCCGATGATGAAGCGCGCCGGCTTCAAGCCGGAATTTTCAGCAGCCGCTGAAGCTTCCGCCTCAACCGGCGGACAGATTATGCCGCCGATCATGGGGGCCGCGGCATTTATTATGGCGAGTAATACAGCCATCCCCTATCAGGAAATTATTTTAATTGCCATTATTCCTGCTCTTCTTTATTTTTCCGGGGTGTTCATGGGGACCCATTTCGAGGCAAAAAAACAAGGCATTCACGGGCTGCCGAAAGAGCAGCTGCCTTCGTTAAAGGGCATTCTTAAGCGGCTCGATTTGCTCGCCCCGCTCGTAGCGATCATCGTCATGCTCTATCTCGGTTTCTCGCCGACACGGGCTGCCCTTTTTGGAATCGGCGCCGCCTTCTTCGTCAGCTTATTCCGAAAAGATACGCGGATGGGAATCCGTGACATGATCGATACGCTGGAGCAGGGCGCGCAGATCGCCTTGCCCGTTATCGCTGCCTGTGCCACCGCCGGGATTATTGCCGGGATTGTCACGACAACAGGCTTAGGAGGAAAAATTGCCGGAGGGATTATCGACCTTGCCGGAGGCGTTTTCCTGCTTGTCTTGTTTTTCACCATGATCGCCTGCATTCTGCTCGGAATGGGTTTGCCGACGACAGCCAACTATGTCGTGACAGCTTCAATGGCTGCCCCGGCGTTGATGGCGTTTGACAATGTTCCGCTGATTGCCGCCCATTTCTTTGTGTTCTATTTCGGGATTGTCGCCGATATTACACCGCCTGTCTGTCTCGCCGCCTATGCCGGAGCCGGGATAGCCAGGGCCAATCCGATGAAAGCGGGAGCGACTGCCTTTAAACTGGCGATCGCAGCCTTTATCATTCCGTATGCCTTTATGTATAACCCGGTGCTGCTATTAGTCGATGCCAACTTGATCGACATCGTGATCGCTGTCGGAACAGCGCTTCTCGGTATGGCCGCGGTCAGTGGAGCGATGATGAACTATTTTGTAGCCCGAACAAACATAGCTGAGCGTATTTTCTTATTCATTGCCGGCATCGCCTTAATCTTCCCGGGTCTGCTGTCCGTCGCAGGATTGGTTGTCGTCCTTGTCGTTGCCGGCCTCCAGCTTTTGCGCAAGCGCGGGAAAGACGAGAAGCAGGCAACTGCCTAAACGTTCGAATAACGAAAGCTGTGTAATGCGGCACTAGTGAAGCAAGACCGTAGTAGATGAAATAGACGCTGCTTCACGAAAAGCAACGTTTATTTCATCCAGTCGCGGACGGCTTGATCGTCTATTCATAAAACACGTCGAAAGATACCCACAGCTCTTCCAGTTGTTGTAACCGCAGCTGGACTTTTTTATGCTCTGAACGCGTAACAGCCGTAATGAGCGCGCTTGCAATGCTGTGCGGTGCCGCAAAGGAATCGATGAACGAGTTGATTTCTGTCGCCGCCAGGAGAACGTGGTCGCCGTATGGGACGAGTGGGGATAACGCGTGATCGGTTATGACAATCGTGTTGGCCCCCCGCTGCTTGACATATTTCAATACTTCAACCGTCCGTTTCGTATAGCGGGCAAAGCCAAAGCCGATCACGAGATCATCTTCTGTAATATCAAGCAGATGCTCTGAGACACCGTCAGCCTGCTCAACCAATTCAGTATTTTGTAACACGAGATCTAAATAAAAGGTTAAAAATTGCCCAAGACTTGCCGCACTGCGATAGGCAACGACATAAATCCGCTTCGCCCCCATCATCCGCTCAACAGCCCGCTCAAACTCTTCCGGCTCAATTTGCTGCAAGGTTGCCCGCAAATTGGTGATGTCATCGGTCAAAATTTCTTCAATGGCGTGAGCCGGCTGCTCATCCCGGTCCGTTGTCCTGGCAAATACTTCGGCCGAAGTCATTTTCTGTTGCAGCGCCTCCTGCAAATGACGCTGCATATCCGGGTAGCCCTGATAGCCTAAAAAAACGGCAAAACGGATCACCGTCGCTTCCCCCACCGTTGCCTGCTTAGCTAATTTTGATGCAGTAAGAAAAGGAGCGGTATCCGGGTGCTGAACCAAATAGCTAGCAATTTTCTTTTGCGATTTGCTCATTTTCTCCCGCAGCTCGCTGATCCGTCTGTAGACATCATTGTTTAACACAGGCATCACTCCTTTGCATCACCCTCCAACAAACCGCGTTAACACCCGGTCGTACGCCGCGATTGTCTGTTCCACTTCCCGCTCCGTATGCGCCGTGGATAAACTGTAGCGATTCAGAGGCTTCGTATAAACGCCTTCATTTAATAAAAGCAAATCGATCGTTTTCCTCGTTTCAAGATCGGACGCTTGTAGATCGCGATAATTGAGGATGTCTTCTTCTGTGAGGACGACATTGAAGATTGAACCGGTACCAACCGCTTTCATCGGGATTCCTTTCCGCTTAAACAACGCTTCAAGTTCCTGCTTCAGCATAGCGGTAACGGCAAAGACGCCGTCAATTTCTCTTTTAAGCACTTCAATCGTTTTAAGCCCTGCCGCTAAAATTAGCGGATGACCATTATAGGTGCCACTATGAAAAACAACATGCTTTGCCCGTGCAAACCGACTTTCGGATTGATCAAACAAATCCGCTCCGACCTCCGGGGACGTCAGCTCCATAATCTCTTTCCGGCCTCCTGTGATGCCGAACGGAAATCCGGCGCCAATCACTTTACCAAGTGTCGTTAGATCCGGCTCCACCTGATACCATTGCTCGGCACCGCCAAGCATAATGCGAAAGCCTGTTTTCACTTCGTCAAAAATGAGCAAAATCTCAAGCTCCTCCGTTAGCTTTCGTAAACCTCCAATAAAACCGGGTGTGGCCGGAATAAACCCTCCCTGCAGCGGTTCAATGATTACAGCAGCAAGTGAGGACTGATGTTCCCGCAATAATCGCTCACATGCCGCCAGATTGTTAAACGGTAAAATAAGCGGCGCCTCTCGCTCTGTTTCATGTATGCCCATTGATTCCTGGACAGCGCACGGGACATCTGCCGGTCCAGCTTCTGAAAGTGGCGGATTGACGCTGTAAAGAACGTCATTATATCCCCCATGATAGTGACCTTCAAACTTGGCAAGCCGCGTTTTATTCGTATAGGCTTTCGCAAGCCGCACGGCTAAAAGTGTTGCTTCAGTTCCGGAGTTCGTGTAACGGAGCCGCTCGATACTCGGATAAAGCCGCTGGATTTCCTGCCCAAACGTCACTTCCAGCGGATGCGGTGCTCCAAACAGGAATGTTCCGGCGTCTTCGTATCCCTCATCTATCGCCTGTTTCACCTCGGGGTGACCGTGACCGAGCATTAATGCCCCGTAGGCTAGCAAATAATCCACGTATTGCCGATCATCCACATCTGTAAGGAAGGCTCCTTTTCCTTTTTTCATTACAAGCGGATAGGGCGCAAAATGCTTAATATTCGCCGTCACTCCACCGGGCATTACCTGCTTCGCCTGTTCAATCCAGGCTCGCGAATGGAACGTTTTCGCTGTATACCCACATTCCAGTCCTGTACCTTCCACCATCGCCATCCATTCATCACTCACCTTACGTTTTTTTCTTTTCCTTATATGGATATGAACAGCACGTGTCACTATCTTATGCTTCTACCTATTTATGAATGATAAATTTCATTAAAGTTTATATATGAAGCTGATCCTTCTTGAATTCCCTTCACTATACTTCCTTCCTCACGTAAAAGAGGCTGGGACAAAGGTTGTTTTCACCTTTTGCCCAGCCTCTAAGCAATGAGCGGAACCGCCACGATCTTTTAAAGCCCGTTGTGAGTGGGTTTCTCACAACGGGCTTGTGGCGTGTGAAGCCAGTGCCAGTAGGTCCAAAGCTAGTTTTGTCTCAAGCTCCAACCTACCTGTCTTTTTCCTCTCCCTACCCGTTTGCTTCCTCTACTGTATTTTACGTAATTTCCACCTGAATCTGCTTCGTATAGAAGAAACGGACGATAAAGAAATAAATGATTTGGATTATCAGGAACGTGCCGAGTACGATTGCCGATTCTCTGACCAGGTTTTCGTAAAACAAATGAGATAAGGCTGTGAGCGCGACAGCACCGTGAATCAAAGCGACCACGATCGGTGCAAAGAACAGCAGGGCTGTTTGCCGGCTGAGCACTTTTTTCAACTCTTTCACACTTAAACCCATTTTGGCAATCGCCCTGAACTTCTCCTTGTCTTCATCCAAATCCATATATAGCCTGAAGTAGAGAAAGCTCCCGGCAGCCACGAAAAAGACAAGACCGATAAACAGTCCGACAAACATGATCGGCGCATACCCTTTTTTCGTTTGATCCACTTCGTAATCTCGAGAAGAAATAGAGGAAAGCGGGAGCTTGACATACACTCTTTCAGCCACATTCAGTATCCTCTGTTCTCCATCTGCCGCCTGCCAGGCATGATAGCCTCTTTCCTCAACCGGAGCAAGAAGCAGCTCCGAAAAATCATGATCCGTTACAACAAAATAAGAATCGACTTCGGGCAGCGCTCTCGATTCAATTGTATCAGCGGCCGTTACATCAACACCGGATGCTAACGGTACGGTCTGCCCGAGCAGCTCTTCTGTTTGGCCATAAGCCATCCCTTCAAATTCGACCGCAATCATTTGGCCATTTTCCAATTCAAGCTCCTCTTCACCAATCAGTTCGGCAAAGCGGTTAAAATCAGACTGTCTCGCTATCAAAATCCGGTCTCCCGCAACTTCATAATAGCTCAGCACCATCTGCGCCTTGTCCGTCTCAACCTTTTCTTCAGCCAGCATGTTTTCGACGAGGGCAATGTCTTCCTCGACATCTCGCTCATCACTTTCCAAATAGGCAAAAGTATTCGGATACCTCATTTCCACATAACTCGATGAGACACTTTGAAAGCTGTACAGCGTTCCCATCGCACTAAATGCAACGGTCGAAACCATTGCGACCATAAAAAACGTCCTAGCATTGTCTTTCATTCGAAAGGAAAGATCGGAAAATAACAGCATATTCGTCTTATGCCAAAACATCGCTTCGTTTCTTTTCAGACGTCGAATGATAAACACACTTAATTGCGTAAAAAGCAAATACGTTCCGATCGTCACCACAATAATGACCGGCAGCATCGCCGCTAAGACGCCGACTCCTTCTACGGATAAGGCGACTCCATATCCCGCACCAAGCAAAATAACGGCACATATGACCAAGAAACGGTTGGCTGCCGGCTCGCCCTTTGATTTTTTTGCGCCCTTTATTAATTCAATCAGCTTCTTAGTCCGAAGCACATAGGAGACAAATAAAGAAATGACAAAGAAGAGCACGATAAATGAAACGAATGTTACTACGACCGCCTGTGTCGGAAGATAAAACGGCAATTCGTCCCCGATGACGAGAAGATTTTCCGCAACGAGCAGAATCGCTTTAGCGAACACGAGCCCAAGCCCCACTCCGCCAATTGTCGCAAAGAAACCGATGAGCATGTTCTCCAAAAAGACCATCATTCGGATTTGCCTGACCGCCATTCCCTGGAGCATTAATAAACCGAATTCTTTTTTACGCGACTGTAAGAAAGAACTCATTGAATAGAGAATAAAGAAAAACGAAAAAACATAGATGATCCCTGCGGAAATATTCATCCCCTGCTGGACATTCGCATTCATATCACTGCCGCTCAAGGCGGGGTGATAAGCAAAAATAGAGAATGTAAAAAAGACCATCACCGTAAACATGCTGCTCAGGAAGTAGGCCGCATACAGCCTTTTGTTGCGGAGCACATTATTAAACGCGAATTTGCGAAAAGTCATGTGCGTCCCCTCCCATGAGCGAAAGTGTGTCGATAATTTTTTGGAAAAACGATTGCCGATTCTCGCCGCGGTGAATTTCTGAATACAATTTGCCGTCGCGGATAAAGACGACGCGGTTGCAATAACTCGCCGCCTGCGGATCGTGGGTAACGAGCATCATCGTTGTCCGCTCCTGCTGATTGATTGATTCCAGCATGCTCATGACATCCTTCGATGATTTTGAATCAAGATTGCCCGTCGGTTCATCAGCAAGCAGCAATTTCGGCGTGTGGATCATCGCCCGGGCAACAGCCGTCCGCTGTGCCTGTCCACCGGAAATTTCATAGGTTCGTTTGTTCATAATACTGGTTATCCCGAGCTTTTCTGCAATTGCAGCCGCCTTTTGTTTCATGTCCGGCACCTTATGTCCATCCAATGTTAACGGGAGGACAATGTTCTCCTCAACGGTTAGCGTATGAAGAAGGTTAAACTCTTGAAACACAAAGCCTAATTCGCGACGGCGGAATTAGGCCAACGCGTCCTTTTTTAACTGGTGAGGATTTTTCCCGTCAATCAGCACCTCACCGGTTGTCGGTTCATCAATTGTCGCAATCAAATTCAGCAACGTCGTTTTGCCGCTGCCTGACGGACCCATGATCCCGACAAATTCTCCTGTCTCGATTGTAAGGTTAATATCTGTTAACGCGCGGTAAGTCATTTTGCCATCATAGATCTTACTTACTTGTTTCACATCCAGCATCACAGGATCTCCTTTCACTTCCATGCATTTGATCTGTGACCAGTATAGCGCCGCTGCCCGCTTATGCACTATTGATTCAGCTTTCACTTTCCTTACATGCCTGTAAGGTTTTGCGTCGGCGCAAATACGACGCGGAAGGTCGCCCCTTCTCCCTGCTCCGATTCAAGCTCGATCCGGTGATCAAGATGTTTCGCGGCCTCCATCGTGACATAGAGCCCCATTCCTGTTGATTCGCGAAACAGACGGCCGTTTTCCCCGGTAAAGAAAGGCTGATAAACCCGCTTTTTGTCCACGTCCGGAATCCCGACACCGAAATCCTTCACTTCGAGGACAGCCTCTTCCCCCCGTTCATAGATCGAAATGATGATGCTGTTGCTTTTGCCACTCGAATATTTCACCGCATTTTGAATAAGCTGCGACACGATAAAAAACAGCCATTTTTCATCCGTTTCGACAACGATTCCTTCTCTTTCGACATTCAGCTTCGGATAGACTTTATTGCGAATATAAAAGCGCTTATTTTCTCCATTCACCTCATTGACAACCTTGGTTACTAACACCGGCTTAATATGGAAATCCTGCTCTATCGAGCGCAGCCGTGCCATATATAGTACGGTATTTAATCCCGTCTGCATGCGCTGGGTCTCTTCCCGAATATTCGATGAATCCGGTTCGTCCAGTGTCTGTGCTGTCAATTCAATTACCGAGAGGGGGGTTTTCATTTGATGAACCCATTGATCGATATACTTAAGATGCTCTTCCTGCTGATGCTCTAATTTTTTTATCTTTGTCTCGTAATGCTTGTACTGATTTTTCAACAACGTATCAAGCGCACTTGATACAGGGCTCTGCTCCGTGCGGCGGATCGAATCCTCCAGCGAGACAAACGACTCACTCAGCCTTTTGTAAAACATCCGGCGACTGTAATAATGATAAATTAAATAGCATGCTAAAAAGAACAAGCCGATAAAGACCGCATATAGACCAACACTCAAATTGCGATTTCCGTCGAGCCAATAAAGGGCAAAGATAAGGGCAAACTGAACGACTTGCACAAGAATTAGAAGAAAATGCTCTCTGAGGAATAATATCATTGCCCGTCACCTTTTAACGTGGAAACGTTTAGCCTGTATCCTGCGCCTCTTACCGTTTCCACAGCATCGGGTAAGCCCAGCTCCTGAAACTTCTTCCTGACACGGGCAATGTTGACGTTTAATGTATTTTCGTCGACATAGGCCTGATCGTCCCACAGCTTCTCCAGCAGGTCCTCCCGGCCGGCAATACGCGGATGACGCTCCAGTAAGCTTTCGATAATATCCGCTTCTTTTTTGGACAACGATGCCGTCTTATCGGCAAATGTCAATTCCAGCCTTTCGAGATAGAGTGTCAATCCCTCTTTCGCCAATACCCGTTCTTCTCTTTGCACCGCGTACTCGCCATAGGCACGGCGCAGCTGGCTTCGTACTTTGGCGATGACCACTTCGGCGTGAAATGGCTTCGTAATATAATCATCGCCCCCATTTTCCAAGGCCATCACCTGATCCATTTCACCAATTCTCGCTGATAGAAAAATAACAGGGCAAATCGATTCCTTACGAATTTGCCGGCACCAGTAATAGCCGTCATAGCTCGGCAAATTGATATCGAGCAGCACGAGATCAGGCTGATATTCGTTAAACACTTCCATTACGCGCAGAAAATCCTCGACAACGTTCACATCATATCGATACTTAATCAGATAAGACTGCAAATGCTCGGCAATTTTCGGATCGTCTTCGATAATCATAATCTTTTGCATGGTGTCACCTCTTTGTCCAAAATCATTATGGCACAGAACCGGCGTTTCGACAAAGGGCTTAAAGCTGCGCGAAAAGAGCCCGGGTCAAAAAGTGGATTCCACCTTTTGCCCCGGGCTTACACTCGGCTTCATTCAAGAATCTATTAAACCAACGTCTTCATCAACCCTCCCCAAAACGCGGAGTAATGCTTCCACTCTACAAATTCACGAGAACCCCAATGTGGTGCGCAGTCACTGGCGAATATCGCCGTTTTTCCTTTTTCATATGAGCCGAGCACTAAAATAGGGTCTGCTTCATGTTGTAATAGAATGTCTGTATTTTCTTTGGCGCTCAAGCGATTATAGCCAAGCAAGGTTGGCCATTGGCCAAATCCGTCCACGAGCGGATGCTTCTTAGCCGCCTCGGGCCGGAAACCTTGTGGCATTTCAACACGGTCATCACCATCTTCCATCAGCACTGGCAGCACTTCGGCCAATGGAGAGTTTTTGTAATTCGCTTTTCCTTCGATGCCCATAAACGATAGATAACCGCCAATCATCGCCAATCCGCCGCCCTCTGCGACAAACTGCTTGATCAGTTCCAATGCATTTGGCACGATTTCCATCTGATAGAAGGTACTGTTTTGCAAAAGGAATGAGTTGGCTCCTATATCACTGATCACGATCGCATCATAGTCTTTCAGTTCTTCGAGCGTACGCGGGAAGCGAACCTGCACCTCATGAGCCGGGACATATGTGACGTCAATCCCTTCATCCTTTAAACAAGTTAGCAGCTGTGTCGCTCCTTCTTCGTACTTTGTTGAAGTAAAGCTGTCATAACCTTTCGTATGAATCATATGAATCACCCATGATTCACCAATAAATAATAGTTTCATCTTGTTTAACTCCTTTATTGTTAGTCGCTTTCCTCTTTCACCTTGCACCAGTCGATCATCGTCAGCGCAATCATTTTCGTCGCCTCAATCACTTCGTCGACCGGGACAAATTCATCACTATGGTGAGCCATTCGCGGATCCCCCGGACCGAAATTAATCGTCGGAATCCCCACATTCACCGGCCAGCCCATATCGGTATGAAAACAAAGCCCTTCGATAACGGGTTTTCTGTCCAGCTGCTCAAGGGAATGAGCACATTGTTGAACGAATGGATGTTCACTGTCTGTTTCGGCACAATCGGCATCAATCAGCCATTCAATTTCAACTGGATTGGCTTGTAACCAGGAATCCTGCTCCGCAACTTTTTTCATCAAGGTCTCGATTTCTTCCTTCACCCTGCCACCAAGAAGATTGGCATCCCTCTCAGATGGCAAGTATTGCGCATTAAACGTAATTTCAACACGGTTCGCATAAGCCGTTGGATATTCGCCGCCCTGGATTTGAGCAAGATAAATTTGACAAGGGATCGGCAAAAGTGGGTGTGTTTTTTCCACACTCCATTTTTCATTTAACTCATCAATCCCTTTCATCACTAGCTTAGCCTTCTCAATCGCATCAACTGCTCCGCCATCTTTCCAGTCGGCTTTCGGCATTTCAATATGACCAGCCCGTCCTTTGATAATCAGCTTCCCCCATAAGATGCCGCGGCATAATGGCGCAATTTGCAGCGAGGTCGGCTCTGTCAAAATGCATCCGTCAGTGCGATAGCCTTGGGCGATAAAATCGAGAGCCCCCATCCCGCCGGCTTCCTCGTCAACAACGGTACCAACTACTACATCGCCTTTTAACGGCACATTCGCCTTTTTTAAAGCCTCTACCGCCGAGATCATGGAGGCGACGCCACCCTTCATATCGACGGCACCGCGGCCATATAGTTTACCATCACTAATTTCGGCGGCAAATGCCGGCTTCGTCCAATTTGATCCTTCCTTCACGACATCAATATGTCCAAACAGGAGCAGAGAGTTTCCATCACCTTCTCCTTTGAAGGTCGCCGCAAGATTCGGTCTGTTCGTGAAGTCTCTTCCTGGATAGTAGCCTGCTCTTCCTTCATATTCACGCAAAGCTTCCGCATTTGGCTCCCATTGCTCTACTTCTGCCCCAAGCTTTTTCATCTTATCTGCAAGATACTCCTGCACCCCTTTTTCGTCCGAAAGCTCCGTCGCTTCTCCAAACCAGGGGTTGACACTGGGAATATTGATGAGCTCTTTTAACGTCGTCAAAATGTCATCTCGATGCTCATCAATCCAGCTTAGCACTCTCTCTTTTTCATTCATATGACATCCTCTTTTCTATACTCTCATTTTAAATTTCCGTTCACCGATGAACTTCTCCCACGGGTTGATCATTTCATCCCCGAAAGCATCCTTTTTGTTTTCGATCATGAATAAATAATCAGTATCCCTGTTTACCGGATAAGCCGGACTATGCCAAATTCCTTTTCCGATTATAATGCCTTGACCTGGCTTTAAGAGAAAGCATTTCACGGTTTGAATTTCAGGTGCTTCATCAGGATCTGCAAGATCACGATATAATCCGACCGGCTGAATAATCTCATCATACAAAGGAAGCAAAATTTCCTCACGGCTGACATGCCGTTCCATTGAATCGACAATCAGCTCTCTTTTCTGCGTCCTGACCATCCCGACCCCGACGCGTGTTGTGGCTTCCATATTCGCCAGATAACTCCAGCAATCCCACCCCTCTCCTTCTTTTGAAGGAGGGGCATCCGGGATTTCAAAGCAGCGCCCGTATGGTTCAAAGCTTGAAGCTGTAAGTGGTTCGACCTGAATCGTTTCCATCATTCATCACCTCCGGATTAAAAATCAAATTCGCCGATATTTTCTTCTGTTAAATCAATCGTTCCAGTAAAGATATTCTGTCCTTCCACTCTGACGCTGCCGATATTCTCAATTTCCAGCTCACCTTCTGGAATTTCGTTTCCATTCGCTAATTCATTTAAAACATATACAGAAACGTAACCAAGCATGGCCGGGTCCCATGTAATAATCTTTTCAATAATCCCTTCTTCAATATAATTTTCAACTAAGCTGGGAACGGCAAAGCCTGTAATCGCAATTGACCCAGCTTCAATACTGCCGTTTTGAATCGCCTGAGCAACAGCCTGGGCAGCTGCCGGAGGCTCACCACCGGCAAAGCCGACAATTCCATCAAGCTCTGGATACGTGTTTAACAGATTTTGTGCATTATCATAAGAACGTTGCTGATCATCGTCACTTGCTACTACAGTGACGATTGTAATGTCCGGATAATTTGCCTCAAAATAAGCTTCCGCCGCATCGACACGGTCAATTTGGTTGGTCGAGCCCAATCCGGCAACCATAAATGCTACATTTCCGGCCCCGCCGATCTGATTGGCGATTTCCTCGGCAAATGCCTCTCCTAATTCCGCATCAGTTGCTGGAGTGACATAATACGCCCGCTCTGAATTAGGAGCGTCACTGTCCCATGTGACAACCGGGATCCCTTGCTCGATTGCTCGTCCAATGACCGGGACAACCGCTTCTCCATCATTCGGTGAAATACCAATTCCATCAACTTCACGGATCATCATGTCCTGAATCATATTAATTTGATCAGAAGAGCTTGTTTCCGTTGGAGCGTTAAAAATAACTTCTACACCTAAATCTTCCCCTGCCTGCTCAGCTCCGCGTTCAGCTGCCGTAAAATAAGCCGGACCAATCGACTTCGGGTTAATAAAGAAAGAGTTTGTCCCCTCTGCCACTTCTTCACCAGCGCCTTCTCCTGCCGGACTTGGCTGATCCTCAGACCCACACGCTACTAATGTAAAAGCAGTAAAGATTGATAGACTAGCAACTAACCATTTTTTCATTTTTTCTTCCTCATTTCGTTTATGATTTTTGCCTGCTTACAGCAATTAGAATAAACAACCCTAAAATAACCATTTGGAATAAGCTTGAGACACCCATCAGGTTTAACCCATTATTTAAGACGCCAATGATGACAACCCCGATCATCGTTCCGACCAGACTTCCTCTTCCGCCGAAAATGTGTGTGCCACCGATTAATACGGCTGTAATGACAGAAAGCTCAATCCCGCTCCCTGTTGTTGCTTCTGCCGTAGCAAGGCGTGAAACGAGAAAGACCCCGGCAAGAGCGGCAAAGAAGCCATTACAGACTAGAATGATAAAGCGTGTTCGAACTTCGTTAATACCGGAAAAATGAACAGCTTCTTCATTGTTCCCGAGCGCATACGTATAACGGCCGAAGCGTGTCTGACGTATTAGGTAGTACGCTACTGCAAAGGCAATAACGAGCACAAGCGTATTAAATGGGAGACCGCCCAGCTGACCTTGTCCTAAAAAATAAAACTCCGGCGGGTAGCCGCTGATCGGCCGTCCTTCAGTCAGAACATAAATGACGCCGCGCAGCATGACCATCGTTCCAATCGTGACGACGATCGCCTGCATTTTGAATTTGGCAATGAGCAGCCCGTTTAAAGCCCCGCATAAAATCCCGACGATAAGAGCGAGAATCACACTAAGCCAAATATCAAGACCGGCCGTCGTATGAAACATCCCTAAGGCAACAGCGGCTAATCCCATTATCGAGCCCACCGACAAATCCATGTTTCCTGAAATAATGACATAGGTCATCGGAATGGCAATCAGTCCAATTTCAACAATTTGGCTTAATATATTAAAAATATTTCCCTGTGTCAGGAAGTACGGAGACTGAAGGCGGAAGAAAAGACTCAGTCCAACTAAAAGCAGTAACAATATCACAATTTGATTATTGACGAAAGGGTGGATCGTTTTTTTCATTATCGTGATCATTTGAGCTTACCCTCCAGTTTCAAGCTATCCTTCCACCGCTTTAATGAATTAATAATAATCGCGACAATGATTAGCATACCGGTAATCGCATCAACCCAATAGGGAGAAAACTGGCTGATGATCACACCGTTCTGAATGATGCCGAGCAATAAAATACCAAACATCGAGCCGACGATTGTACCAGTTCCGCCGAAAATGCTCGCACCGCCAATTAAAACGGCAGCAATCACATCAAAGGAGATATTTAACGCGGCAGTGGACGCCTGTATGCTTCCGACGTTTGAAGCATAGATCGCCGCGGCAACCGCACTGAGCATCCCACTGTACAAATAGACTAAAAACTTTGTCCGCTTCATCGCCATCCCCGAAAGACGGGCTGCATTCTTATTCCCGCCAATCGCATAGATTCGTCGGCCGAATCTTGTAAATCCGAGGATCAGGACAAAGCCACATGCCAGAATAAACAAGACAAGAATCGGAAAAGAAATGCCGAGTATTTTCCCCTGTCCTAAAAATTCAAATTCCTTTGGGAAGTTGGTCACCCATACTCCACCGCTAACGAATACGGCAATTCCGCGAAAAATGTACATCGTCGCCAAAGTCGTGATAATATCTGGAATGTTGAACATTGTAATAATGAAGCCGTTAATTGCCCCGCATAATGCCCCTACCACAATACCCAGTAATACAGCGAGCCATATATTCACTCCCGCATTCACCAGCAGACCAACAATCGTCGCGACAAGGGCAAGCACCGCTCCTACGGATAGATCCATCCCTCCTAATAAAATGACCATTGTCATCCCAATCGCAATAATTCCCGTTATCGTAATTTGCAGGAGAATCGTCTGCAAGTTCGACATTTGTAGAAAGTTGGGAGAGAGGGTCGTAAAGATGAAAAAGACGATCAATGTAAACAAGATAATCGGTGCCTCATGAATGCTCAAAATTCTTTTCATGTTGTTTTCACCTCAATTCCGTCCGGACTCGAAGCAATCGCCAAAAGCTCATTTTGCTCGACTTCGCCATAGCTGTATTGCTTCACAATTGCCCCTTCGTGCATCACGAGAATCCGGTCACTCATCCCTATGACCTCTGGCATTTCAGTCGAGATAAAGAGGATACTCATCCCTTCATTTGCCAGCTTTTGAATCAGGGCATAGATTTCCGCTTTTGCTCCGACATCGACCCCACGCGTCGGCTCCTCCAAAATTAAAATCTTTGGATGGGTGACGAGCCATTTTGAAAGAACAATTTTCTGCTGATTTCCTCCACTGAGTAAATTGACGACCTGTTTCTCGTGTGGTGTTTTAATTTGCAAATCCTGAATATATGTTTGGATGATTTCTTTTTCTTTCTTTTTGTTCAGTTTCGAATAGTAAGATAATTTTTCAAGGATGGTTAGCGTCAAATTTTCCTGGACAGTCATTTCCTTTACGAGACCATGACGATGACGGTCAGGCGGCACATAACCAATATCATTCTTCTTTGCCTGTTTTGGCCTGCTGATTTTTACCTTTTTCCCATTAATGCTGATTGTTCCTCCGCCTCTTTTTAAGCCGAACAAACGCTGGGCGACATTGTGGGTACCTGCCCCCACCAGACCGAACAGACCAACGATCTCACCTTTCCTTAACTCAAAGCTCACCTGATGGCGAGGGGTGATTTCCAGATCCTGCACTGCTAGCACAGCGTCCTCACTGATCGCTTTCGTTTTGCTCGGATAAAGCTCGTCCACCGCCTTCCCGACCATCATGCTGATCAGTTCACTCTGGGTCGTCTCCTGTACAGGCTTTGTCGCAATTTTATTTCCATCACGTAACACTGTCACTTTATCCGCAATTTCAAATACTTCGGGCATACGGTGGGAGACATATACAATCGCCACCCCTTTTTCCTTTAATCGCCTGACAACCTCCAGCATATTTTTCACTTCATTTTCCGGCAAGGCAGCTGAAGGCTCGTCCATAATTAGAATGTCAGCATCAAAGGAGATCGCCTTGGCAATTTCAACAACCTGTTGGCTTTGCACACTTAAATCTTGCACCTTATCGCGGACATCGATCGTTGCCCCCAATGATTCGATCAGTGCCTGTGCTCTGTCGTACATGGATTTCCAGTTGATCAGGCCCGCTTTTCCTAAAATCGACGAACGTTCAATAAAAATATTCTCGGCCACCGTTAAGTTTGGAAACAGATTAAACTCCTGATGAATCATTGAGATACCAGCGTCTTCAGCATCGGCAGGCGATTGAAACCGGACTTCCTTTCCTTTTACATAAAATGTTCCGTCCGTCGGTTGATAAAGACCGGAGAGAATCTTCATTAGGGTCGACTTCCCCGCTCCATTCTCTCCCATTAAGGCGTGGACTTCCCCTTTATAAAGCTCCAGGTCGACATTCGATAATGCTTTTACACCTGGGAAGGATTTATCAATCCCAGACATTTTTAAGATCAAGCTTGTCATGTTACCCTCCCCTTCTTGATGCGTTCACCAATTAAGCTCTCTCATTTAAGCTGTTTTACAGCTTTGGCGATTTCAGTCTCCGTCGGCATTCCCGTCTGGGCTCCCTTCTTTTGTACCGAAAGGGCAGCTGCGATGTTTGCAGTCATCACGGCCTGCTCTAGCTCATAACCACGTGCCAGCTCTGTTGCTAATACTCCGTTAAACGTATCACCGGCGCCAGTGGTATCAACAACAGTAACCTTCAAGCTGTCAATATGCCGCAAATCATGATTAACCCAGAAGTCAATTCCATTCTTGCCCTTCGTCTGAATCACTTTCTGTTGAAAAGCCTGCCGCATGTGCTCATCCGTTGAAAAAATCGCCCGGTGCTCATGCTCATTTGGCGTCAAATACTGTACTTTTTCGAGAAATGATCGTGACAGTTTACGTGCGGGAGCCGGATTATACACAACTGGAACACCGATTTCTCCGCACACCTCAACAACCTTTTCCTGCGTTCGAAACGGAATTTCATTTTGCATTAACACAATATCCGCTTCTGTAAAAAGTGCTGTAAGCTGTTCAATGTTGACTTCATTTAAGCTGCCATTTGCCCCCTCATCAATAATGATCGAGTTCTCGCCATTGACAACCGTTACTAACGCTTTGCCGGTATTACATTCTTCGTTCACATGCACATGCTTTGTATTAATGGAATGAGCTTCTAAATTTTGCAATGCATTTTGCCCCAGATCATCGGCACCGACTGCGCCTACGAAGGATACTTTTGCTCCAGCGCGCGCAGAGGCAACAGCTTGATTAGCGCCCTTCCCCCCCGGAAAAACATTGAAGCTCGTAGCTACTATCGTTTCGCCCGGGGTCGGCCACTTTGCCGCAGTTACGACAAAATCCATATTGATGCTTCCCACTACTACGACATGCGGTTTTAAACATATATTTTTCAATGTATCTCTCTCTCCCTTTACTACTACCTCAATGGCTTTGTTGTGCCCCGTTGAATCAATTCCACCGGGAAGGAATGGCTACTGCTTTCTTTCTCCTGCAGCTGATTTTCAATTTTGGCGATAAGTAAGATCGCTGCCTGCTCACCCATCCTATAAATCGGCTGCTGAATTGTCGTCAGCTGGGGACTCGTATGCTTACAAAGATCAATTCCATCATAGCCAATAATTTGCAACTCATCCGGAACGGAAATATGATGCTCTTTGGCAGCCATCAGTACACCGGCAGCAATTAAATCATTCCCTGCAAAAATCGCATCATATTCGACCGCTTTTTCAAATAACGACTTACCTAATTGATAAGCAGCCTCTGTGGCATAATCACATTCCATCACTTGAGCTGTAAGATTGTTTTCATTCATAACTTCCTGATAGCCTTCTGCTCTCTCCGTCGCCGTTGTCACATTATGTGGGCCGCGAATATGCAGGATGCGCTTGCTGCCAGTCTGTAGCAAATATTCGGTCGCAATCCGTCCTCCCTCTTTGTTTTGGGAAGAAACGGAAAGTACCCTTTTATCATGAACCCGGTCGAGAAACAATGTTGGAAACGGCAGGTCATCATAAGTAATGTCCTCATTGTTCTGATTCATAATGATCAGCCCGTCGACATACTTATGTGTCAGCTCTCTCACATATTTTTTTTCCGTTTCCGGATTGGATTCGGTATTACAAAGGATCAGCAAATATCCAAGCCTCTGCGCCACAGCCTCAACCGCCTTTGCTAATTCAGGGAAAAAGGGGTTCGTAATATCAGGAATCAGGAGACCGATCGTATTCGATTTCTTCTTGAACAACATTCGAGCGACCTCATTAGGCGTATAGTTTAGCTCAGCAATTGCCGCTTCGACTTTCTTCAATGTTTCTTTTCCAACATAACCTTTTTTATTGATGACTCTCGAGACCGTCGCTTCGGACACATTAGCACGTTTGGCAACTTCGCGAATAGTTGTTGGAAACACCTCCCTTTTGTGTAACGGGTTACACATCAATTATAAAAATCTGTAACCCGTTACACATTTCGCAATAAAAAAATGACAAAACATAAAGATTAATTTTAATTTTCAGTATAATTGTGCTTTACGACAATGTCAACTTACTTTCTGAAAAACTGTAACCCGTTACATATTTCAGTTACGTTCATTATAACGGACCTAGAAAGGATATCTACTTATCCGTCAGATTACCTGACGCGCTTTTTCTCCATAATATCGAAACCCACTCACAAAAAAGCCGTAAGGCAGATCATTTTGATCTGTCTTACGGCTTTTCATAATACGGGTGAGAGGACTTGAACCTCCACGTCATAAGACACTAGATCCTAAGTCTAGCGCGTCTGCCAATTCCGCCACACCCGCCTACATGGTGAGCCATGAAGGACTCGAACCTTCGACCCTCTGATTAAAAGTCAGATGCTCTACCAACTGAGCTAATGGCTCTTGCTGTTTTTCAGTGTTGCTTTTCATGATGATTACGGACGATGCTTTTTACTTCGATGTCTTACCTGTCCCTTCCTCTTCCTGCAACGCGTTGATTGCTGGATGCGTCGGAACAACTCGAAGTTTATCGCAGAAGCTTTGCTCGTCACTGAGCGAATGGCTCTTGCTGTTTTCATTGCTGGGGATCTAATGGTGACCCGTACGGGATTCGAACCCGTGTTACCGCCGTGAAAGGGCGGTGTCTTAACCGCTTGACCAACGGGCCACTGGCGGAGAAGGAGGGATTTGAACCCTCGCGCCGCTCGCGCGACCTACACCCTTAGCAGGGGCGCCCCTTCAGCCACTTGGGTACTTCTCCATGGCTCCACAGGTAGGACTCGAACCTACGACCGATCGGTTAACAGCCGATTGCTCTACCACTGAGCTACTGTGGAATATTCATTGATGTTGCTTCATTCCTCTTGACAGTCTCGCTTCGATGTCAGCTGTCCAAGACATCTTGGTGACCCTCCGACGAAGCTTTCCTTGTCACTAAGCTACTGTGGGAATGGTGGGCCTGAGTGGACTCGAACCACCGACCTCACGCTTATCAGGCGTGCGCTCTAACCAGCTGAGCTACAGGCCCCCAATAGCTAAAAAACTAAAAGCGGGTGATGAGAATCGAACTCACGACATCAGCTTGGAAGGCTGAGGTTTTACCACTAAACTACACCCGCACATTTTTAATTATAGTTTTATTATTTCAGCACGCAACTAACATGCCTCTTCCTCTGCCGGTTATCCTTCGAAGCTTAATGCGTCGAGGCAACTCGGAGACTTTTCACAGATGTGTCGCTCGTGGCTGAGGTTTTACCACTAAACTACACCCGCACATTTTCAATTATATTCATCAACATAGAGATGATAAAATGGCGCGCCCTGAGAGATTCGAACTCCCGACCTTTTGATTCGTAGTCAAACACTCTATCCAGCTGAGCTAAGGGCGCTTATTAGTAAAGCGGAAGACGGGATTCGAACCCGCGACCCCCACCTTGGCAAGGTGGTGTTCTACCACTGAACTACTTCCGCGAAATGGCTGGGCTAGCTGGATTCGAACCAGCGCATGACGGAGTCAAAGTCCGTTGCCTTACCGCTTGGCTATAGCCCAAAACTTATGTATAAATGGGGCGACTGATGGGAATCGAACCCACGAATGCCGGAACCACAATCCGGTGCGTTAACCACTTCGCCACAATCGCCACACACTACTAAATGGAGGGGGACGGATTCGAACCGCCGAACCCGGAGGGAGCGGATTTACAGTCCGCCGCGTTTAGCCACTTCGCTACCCCTCCACTATAAAATCGAAAAAAATGGCGGTCCGGACGGGACTCGAACCCGCGACCTCCTGCGTGACAGGCAGGCATTCTAACCAACTGAACTACCGGACCAATGGTATTGCGGGGGACGGATTTGAACCGCCGACCTTCGGGTTATGAGCCCGACGAGCTACCAGACTGCTCCACCCCGCGTCGTTATTAAGTATTCGGATGATGTTTCTCAAAGGAGATTAGAACTCTCCTCTTCCTGACTATTCAAGGAAGCTTTCATGCGTCGAGTTTACTCGTCGCTGTTTCGGCGGATGCTTTGCTTGTTGCTCCACCCCGCGTCGCTAAAAAGTACTTGGACAACTTGTCCATCTTTTAGATAGACATTACTCTTATTTTACCATTAGCTGGCTTAAGAATAAAGAAATGATGGCGGAGGAAGAGGGATTCGAACCCCCGCGCGGTTTAACCCGCCTGTCGGTTTTCAAGACCGATCCCTTCAGCCGGACTTGGGTATTCCTCCACTAAAGACAATATGGTGGAGCCTAGCGGGATCGAACCGCTGACCTCCTGCGTGCAAGGCAGGCGCTCTCCCAGCTGAGCTAAGGCCCCATATTATGTACGTCCGGCAACGTCCTACTCTTGCAGGAGGAAGCCTCCAACTACCATCGGCGCTGAAGAGCTTAACGACCGTGTTCGGCATGGGAACGGGTGTGACCTCTTCGCTATCGCCACCGGACATTTGATCTTCAGATTACCTCGTTAGGCACTCTTTGATCAATCTATATCGGGGAAGATCGCAATGGCTCCGTGCGCTACTCGTCTAGAGTGGAGAACCCCACTCCTCTCTAGACTTTTAAAACCTGTAGCGACTCCGCACATTGCTTTGCCCAGTCCCCAAAAACAGGGGACATGGGCTTGATTCCTTCAAAACTAGATCATGATTGTACAAGTATCAAGAATTGCTTGGATAAGTCCTCGACCGATTAGTATCTGTCAGCTCCACGTGTCGCCACGCTTCCACACCAGA
>NZ_JAMBOS010000032.1 GCF_023715705.1 Halalkalibacter oceani | reverse complement strand
TCCACTCGCTGCTTCGTCGTCAGCGCAAAAGGGACACTTCACCCTTTTATGTGCATGGAAGCGGGCTGCGGCTCCGTCTCGCGCTCAGCCAAAAGGAAAGAAGCCCGCTTTCCTTCTGGCTTTTACAACCTTGCGCGGTCTCCACTCGCTGCTTCGTCGTCAGCGCAAAAGGGACACTTCACCCTTTTATGTGCATGGAAGCGGGCTGCGGCTCCGTCTCGCGCTCAGCCAAAAGGAAAGAAGCCCGCTTTCCTTCTGGCTTTTACACCCTTGCGCGGGCTCCACTCGCTGCTTCGTCGTCAGCGCAAAAGGGACACTTCACCCTTTTATGTGCATGGAAGCGGCTGCGGCTCCGTCTCGCGCTCAGCCAGATGGAACGTAACCCGCTTTCCTTCTGGCTTTTTACAACCTTGCGCGGCCTCCACTCGCTGCTTCGTCGTCAGCGCAAAAGGGACACTTCACCCTTTTGCGCTGACGACTGCCTGCCGGTTAAGGATGTTGTTCGGGTGCTCTCCCTGGAGGATCGCGTATGCGGTTTCTGCCACTCGTAAATGAAGACGCTGCTTTGCTTCTTCGCTATTGAAGGCGGCATGCGGGGTAATGACGACATTCTCAAGCTTTAAAATCTCGTCATCGAGCTGTAATGGCTCGTGCTCAAGAACATCAAGGCAAGCCCCTCTAATCGTGTTCTCTTTTATCGCTTTCACTAACGCCGTTTGATCAATAATTGGACCACGGGCGGTGTTGAGCAGGACAGCCGAACTCTTCATTTTATCAAAGGCCTGTTCATTAATCAGATGATGCGTATGCTCATTCAACGGTACATGAGCCGAGATATAATCGGCATCGGTGAATAATTGCTCCAGCGTGACCTTTTTCACCCCGTATTTCTCGACGATCTCATCGGAAATAAACGGATCATACGTGACGATTTTCATTTCAAACGCCGCGGCATATTTCGCGACTTCCTGAGCGATATTCCCAAAGCCAATCAGACCGAGCGTTAACGATGACAGGCGGCGGGAATAAAAGCCGGCATTCGGATTCCAATGTCCTTCGCGCACGGAAGCATCGAGCAAGCCGATTTTCCGTTCAAATTGCAAAAGCATCGCCATCGTGTGGGTCGCGACTTCAGGAATGCAATAGTCAGGAATGTTGCAGGCGGCGATTCCCCGCTCTGAAGCAGCCTGCACATCGATATTGTCAAATCCTATCCCATAGCGCACCAAAGCCTTACAGTTCGGTAAAGCTTCAATCACCTTTTTCGTCATCGGAGCGTAGACGCTCAGTACCGCATCGGCATCCTTGCACGCCGCGATTACCTCTTCTTCTGTCGTACAATCCTCTACTCTGAATTCAACTCCGCGCTCGCGAAAGAACGCTTCCTCAATTTGATAATGATCTCCTTCCAACGACTTCCCATCTGCTAAGATCACGAGCATAATCGCGCTCCCCCTTCTATTATTTTTCGTTTGCCAATTTCTGTGCGATTGACAGAATGATATCTTCCTGCCCCCCGACCGCTTTTTGCCGTCCAACTTCCATCAAAATATCGCGGGCGTCAATGCCATATTCCTCGGCGGTCCGGAACGCAAACAGCAGGAATGAGCTGTACACGCCGGCATAGCCCATCGTTAAGCTCAATCTGTCAATCGAGATCGGACGCTTCATCATCGGCTTCATCACATGCTCAGCCGCATCCATCGCTTTATATAAATCGATGTTGTGGCGGATGTTCGCCTTGTTCATGACGGCAACCAGTTCCTCCGTCGCGGTGTTTCCAGCTCCCGCTCCCATTCCGGCAAGGCTTGTGTCGATCCGGTTCGCTCCCTCTTCAATGGCGACGATGGAATTCGCGACGGCGAGCGACAGATTGTTATGGGCATGAAAGCCGATTTCGACGGAAAGCTGCTCCTTCAGCGCGGCAATGCGCCGGCGAGTATCATCCATTAACAGCGCCCCGGCCGAGTCTGTGCAATAAACGGTTCCCGCTCCGTACGCCTCCATCTTCTTGCCCTGCTCAGCCAGCTGATCGGCCGGAATCATATGAGCCATCATCAGAAAGCCGACGACATCCATTCCTAAGTCGCGCGCATATTTAATATGCTGCTCCGAAATGTCGGCTTCTGTACAATGAGTCGCAATCCGGACGACGCTTGCTCCGTATTCATGGGCGCGCTGCAAATGCTCAATTGTGCCGATGCCCGGGATGAGCAGGACGCCGATTTTAGCCGACTTCGCATTTTCGACCGCCGTCCGGATAATCGTCTCTTCCGTTTCCTTTGAGAAACCGTATTGAATCGAGCTGCCCCCAAGACCATCGCCATGCGTCGCTTCGATAATGTCAGCACCTGATTCATCGATGACTCTCGTTAATTCGGCAATTTGCTCCTTTGTATATTGATGCGAAATGGCGTGCATTCCATCGCGCAGCGTTACATCATTAATTGTAATCTTTTCTGTTCCCATCCTTTTCCCCTCCTAGCGATCGTTTCGCTGTCCAAATTCTTCTCCGACTCTTACGGCGGCTGACGTCATAATATCAAGGTTGCCTGCATATTCAGGTAAATAATCACCGAGACCGGTAACTTGCAGGAAGATGGTCACTCGATCTTCGTTAAAATAAGGCTCAGCGCTTAATGTGTATCCTGGAACGTATTGCTGCACTTGCTCGACCATGTTTGTCACTGTCGTTCTAATTTGCTCGTAAATCTCCTCGTTATATTTTTTAATCATGACGTGAATCGTATTGCGCATCATGATTGGCGGCTCTGCCGGGTTCAAAATGATAATCACTTTCCCCTTATCGGCTCCTCCGACTTCTTCTAGCGCCTTCGCAGTTGTTTGCGTGAATTCATCAATGTTTTGCCGTGTACCGGGCCCGGCGCTTTTACTGGAAATCGTTGACACAATTTCTGCATAGGCGACATCAGCCACCTTATTTAAAGCGCTTACAATTGGAACCGTAGATTGACCTCCGCAGGTGACCATGTTGACGTTCGACTCAGCAATGTGATCGTCGATGTTGATCACAGGAACGACATAAGGGCCGATGGCAGCCGGTGTTAAGTCGATGACTGTTTTTCCAAGCTCCTGCAGCACTTTATTATTTTGAATATGCGCTTTGGCGCTTGTCGCATCGAAAAGAATGTCGGCCAAATCAGGCTGCGCCTTAAAGCCTTCAATGCCATTGTCGATCGTCGTGAGCCCTTTTTGCTTTGCCCGCTGTAAACCGTCTGACTGTGGATCAATGCCGATCATCACCGTCGGCTCCAACACCTTACTCCGTTTGAGCTTTTCCAGTAAGTCAGTGCCAATATTCCCCGAGCCAATAATACCGCATGGGACCTTTCTATTCTCTTCCATCAACGTACCTCCTGTACTTTTTAAGATATATGAATTGTTTCGAAAAAGTTTTTCAAAACCTTCCTCGCATAGTGTAAATGAGCTTCCAACGTTTGCTTCACCTGTTGCCGGTCTCCTGATTGAAGCGCTTTTAAAATTTCACCGTGCTGGGTTAAGTTCGTTGCCCTTTGTTCGCGACTATGTTCATTGGTGATTTCCATAATCGCTTTAATGACACCATTCGTACTAAGCCACATTTGAATCAGCGTTTTGTTTTCTGATAACCGGATTAAGGAATAATGAAATTGTAAATCGAGAAAGTTAACATTGCGGTTTGATAAATCCTCTGCTTCCATTGCACTTAGCAACCCTTCCATCTCCGCAAGATATCGTTCGTCTACCGGCATGTGAATTTGCTCTATCGCCGCTGTTTCTACGACACTCCGTGCAAAATAGAGATTGTCGACATCCTCATTGGAAAAGCCGTTCACTTTTGTCCGGCCATTTTTGAACGTATGGACCAGACCTTCTTTTTCCAGCTGGACGATCGCTTCCCGCACCGGACCGCGGCTGACGCCGAGCTCCTTTGACAGCACGACTTCCTTCAAATGCTCACCCTTTTTCATTTCTCCCAAAATAATCCGCTTGCGCAATTTCTCAAGCACTTGTTGCCAAATCAATTTTCGTTGCACTTCTTCTGTGAATAGCTCCATCATTATTACCTCTCTATTCGCAATCATCAGAATGTTAACAGTTTAATGTTTTCACTAGTAATATAGTATAAGCTTGCTACCATTGTCAAGAAGAGAAAAGGAAGAGATGCCTCAAAAGGCTGTCGCTTCCTTTTAAAACATCTCTGCATGAACAATTGAAACCCGGCGTTTCATAATCTCATATAAGCCTGACTTGGCTCGATTCGCGAATATGGATTTCCGGCTCCAGAATAATCCGCTCGGCAGGTCTGTTGAAATCATCAATTCGCTGATGCAGCAGCTTGGCCGCCTGGGTACCAATCACCCTCGGAAAGGAAGAGACCGTCGTCAGGCGCGGCGTGAAAATCGACGCCTCCTGAACATTATCAAAACCGACAATCGCCATATCGACACCCGGCGCCAGCCCTTTTCCCTTCAATTCCTGCATCGCCCCGATCGCGACAATATCATTAAAGCAAAACGCCGCCGTCGGCCTGCTTTCCAGCTTCAATATTTCAGCCATCGCCTTCCTACCGCCCTCTCTCGTCGCGACACTTTCGACAATCAGCGACGAATCAACCTCCAGTCCGGCCTGAAGCAGCGCCTGCTTATAGCTCGAAATCCGTTCGCGCCATGGCGACGACGCGGAGGGCCCTCCCAAGTAGGCAATCCGGCGGTGTCCTTCCTTAACAAGATAGGAAATCACCAAATCGGCACCGGCTCGATTATCAATTCCGACATAATCAAATGTCGAACCCGTAATTTCCCGACCGACTTGAACGACGGGAAGCTGGCTATCGACCAGCTGTTTCGTTGTTTTGACCGTACTGGACGACACAGGCGTCCATAAAATACCGGCAACGCGGTTTTCCAACATTGTCGCCAGCAGCCGTTCCTGTTTTTCATAAGAATCCGAGGTTGTCCCTAAAATAATCGTGTATCCTTCTTTTTCAAGCTCGGCGGTAATCCCGTCAAGCAGCTCAGAAAAAAAGGGATTGGCGATCTCGGTAATCAGCAAGCCGACGGTCGTCGACTGCTTGGACCGCAGATTCGCGGCAACGCGGTCATAGACATAACCTAATTCATTCATTTTTCCTAACACTTTTTCGCGCGTTGCAGCCGAAATTTTCGGGCTGCCACGGACGATTAAAGAAGCAGTGGCCCGTGACACTCCGGCCGCCTGGGCGACATCCTGCAGCGTCACACGCCGCCTTTTTTTGGAATTCACCAGTTAGCAATTCCTCCTTTTTCTCGCTCCTATGACGAGGAAACCGAATGGGAGCGGTTTTGCAGGTCTGTTTTCACAGCCGGGTCCTTGTGGTGCGTCGCAACCCAAATCCCGACGCTGATAAATAAAAAGCCGAAAACATGCTGGATCAGCAGCTCTTCACCTAAGTAAATAACCGCGCCGATTAAAGCCGTGACCGTAATCACATTTAAAAAGATCGATGCCCCTCCGGCTCCAAGGCGCTGAATACAGAGATTGAATCCAATAAAGCCAAATGCCGTTAACACGACTGAAGCGAGCAGGATTTTAAGCCAGATAAATGCTGAAAATGTGAAAATGCTGCTCATATCCTGAACAAATGGTAGAACGAGAAGCATCCCCGCCCCTACTAAATAGCTGTAGGCCGTTACCGGGATAATCTTCATTTGTCCCGCCAGTTTACGAGTGTACACAAAGCTCAGCGCCTGCGCCAGCATCGAGAAAAACAGCAGAATATCGCCGCTTGTAAAGCTGAATGAAGAAAAGCCTCGGAAAACGATAAAGCAAATTCCGATGAAGCTCAGGATGACGCCGATATAGTGACGGCGAAACAAGGTTTCCTTCAATAATAAGGCCCCAAGCAATGTCGTCGCGATCGGGTTCAAACCTAAAATAAGCGCGCCGTTCGTCGCATGGGAAGTTTCAAGTCCGATCGCCAGCGTAATCTGATGAACGAACACGCCAAAAAAGCCGATCAGCGTCAAAAGCTTCCACTGCTCCATTGTTGGTTTGACGACGCCATAAACGAAAAAGCAAAGGACTAAAAGAGCCAGCGCCGTCAGCGTCATCCGTACGAATGTTAGCACGAGCGGCTCAACCGTATACAAAAGCGACTTTACTAAAAGCATATTATGGCCCATCAGGATTGTTATTATTGTAGCATATAAATATGTATGCTTCTGAAAAGAAAACAAAGGAATGCCTCCTTCTAGGATGATATATGAAAACCGCACAACGACCACGAACCATTAGTAGATCGATCTACTAAACTATAAACGACTCAGGTAATCATTGTCAAATACTTCGCTTTACGAAAAATGAAGCAGCCGGACTCTCAGGCTGCTTCGGAAATAACTTCTCGATATTGAGGCTGGACAAAAGGTTGGTTCTTTTCCTTTTGTCCAGCCTCAAACTTGTTGTCCCCTACTCTTTCCGTTTTCCGTTGCGAAAGACGATTGCGCTCCGTTCATATTCAACATCTTTCACTTGAAGGCGGCTGTTAATCACGCGGGCAATCGCGAAAAAATAGTCGGACAGACGATTCAGATATTTTAACACGATCGGATTGACGACATCTGATTCACGATGGAGCCTCGTAACATAGCGTTCAGCCCGCCTTGTGACCGTCCGGCAGACATGAATCGTCGCGGCAGCCTCTGCGCCACCCGGCAAAATAAATCGCTCCAGCTCCGGCGCTTCTTGAATATATGCATCGATCCGTTCCTCAAGAAAGTCGATCATCTCCTGCTTTGCTTTATAGGGCCGATCCTCCCTTTGCTTGAGCATCGCCAAATCGCCGCCGCAATCAAACAGCTCGTGCTGGATTTTGACAAGCTCCGCTTTAATATCAGGAAAGACCTCCTCATCAAGCTGAGCAACCGCCATCCCGACAAAAGAATTGACCTCATCCGTTGTTCCATAAGCAATGACCCGTGTATCATCCTTCGCCATTCTTCCACCAATGACACTCGTTTGCCCTTCATCCCCTGTTCTTGTATAAAGTCTCATAACCAGCCTCCTATTTTAATTGTGTCGCCAATCCATACCAAATCAGATCGACGCGCTCTGCCTTCCTTGCTACTTCCTGAAAACAGACACCGACATAATCGCGAAAAAGCCGTGCTTCTTTTTCAAGCGGGACGACACCCTTGCCGACATCGGAGCCGACCAAATAAAGAATACCGCCAGATTGCTCCCAGCAAAGCCAGCTCTCGAGCCACGAACGGAACCGTTCGCGCGCTCCCGCTTCATCTTCGGTTAAAAAGGAACGTACAATTGCTTCCAGCCCGAAAATAATCACCGTTCCATTTTGCTCCGGAGCCGGATGCGGGCACAGTTTATAGCCATTATACCATTGAATCTCAACGGGACCGGCTTTGGAAGCGTCCTTCATTACCCATTTATTTTTCCCGTGAAAGGCTCCTCCTGTAACGAAATGAATCGCAGCCCCCTCCTTACGTCTGATTTTTTTCCAATTAAGCTGAGACGACAGCCAGTCGGCACGCGCCACTGAAAAAAATC
Organism: Halalkalibacter oceani; assembly: GCF_023715705.1. GTDB lineage: Bacteria > Bacillota > Bacilli > Bacillales > Bacillaceae_D > Halalkalibacter > Halalkalibacter oceani_A. The sequence goes on along the minus strand of NZ_JAMBOS010000032.1, from coordinate 33,326 downwards.
CCGTTTAACAGGTGCATACTCTGTCAGCCATTGACGAATAACGCCGCCGTGGGTGATGACGACCAGCCTGGCCGCTCCCTCGTCCTCCGCGAGAGAGAGCAGCTCAACAAAGGCCTGCTTCGTCCGCTGTTGAAAAGCACTGTAAGTTTCCCCTTGCGGCGGTGAGACCTTGAGCGGATCATCAAGCCACCGGCGGTAAAGATGATCCTCTTTCAGCTGCTCATATGTTTTCCCTTCCCATAAGCCAAAGTCAAGCTCGCGCAAGGCCGGAAAAGTGCGGTAGCGTCGTCCGGGATAAAGAAGCTGCGCCGTTTCCTGGCATCTGATCAGATCGCTCGTGATGAGCAAATCGTTTTTCCCAAGGGGAAGCGGATAGAAAGCAGTCAACTGGCGCCGCCCCTTTGCTGACAAAGGCAGGTCGGTTGAGCCGAGATAGCGGCTTTCCTCATTGTAACGCGTCAAACCATGCCGAATAAGGCTGACAGCCAAAGCATCGCCCATAACAATGTCTCTCCTCCTTCACCGCCAGCGCCGACGGTATCACCTGTAATCCCGCCAATTTGCTGCCTGACCCACTTCAGCCAGATCGCCAAAAAGACTGCCGCTCCCCCGAACAGAATCAGAAAAGGCGGATTGATGAAGACGATAAGCGCCGCCGTCAGCAGCGACCATCCGATGTACGTGATCACTACCGTTCGGTTTTGTGCCGGACGTAAAGCGACGGCCATTCCTTCCTGACGGGCAAACCGTCCGAGCAGCAGCTGCCAGCCAAGCAGCAGTCTCATGAGGATCGGAATGAGAAAAAGCCCAAACAGAAACGCTTCGCTTGCCGCTTGCACGAGTTCCCAAATGAAGACAAAGCGCCAGCCGAGAAGGCAGAGAACGCCGAGCGCCCCAAACGTCCCGAGCCGTGGGTCCTTCATAATCTCCAGCTTCCGCGTCCGCTCTCTCCGTGAAAAAACGGCATCGCAAAAATCGGCCCAGCCATCAACGTGCAGCCCTCCGGAAAAAAGCAGCGAAAAGCTGAGCACATAAAAGGCGATAATCAAGGGAGAAATCGGCGAATAGTGCAGCAGCAAATAGCCCTGAAGCGCAAGACAGCCACCAAGCAGCAGTCCGACAAACGGATAAGCAGCAACCGAGGCCGAAGCCCGCCTGTCATCCCATTCCACATTTTTTTTAAGCGGAAGAACCGTCAAAAACTGAATCGCCAAAACGATGCCGTCAAACAGAATGTTAATGTGGCGCATCGCTCTTCCTCCAAGCCTCGATTTTATCAAGCAGCCGCCGCACATCAAGCTCTGCCTCAAGCCAATCGGCAGCCTGCTCATAGCCCTTTTGCCGCTCACTTTGCAGGCTTCGGACCGGCTGTTCCGGCAAGGAGCGGTTTTTCCGCAAGCGGTTCAACCACCATGTCCGCCACTGATCATTGTAAAACAAATGATGAAAATAACTGCCGATTAACCGGCCTTCCTCAGCGAATATTCCGTCCTCACGCTCTGCGACCGTTAAAAAGGGAAGTGCGCTTTCCGTCAGCTGCCGCGAGTGACCGAGATGAATTTCAAAGCCGGTCAGCGGAGCCAGCGCCTCGAATTGTGGCGCCACGAGCTTCCCGACTGATTGACTCGTCCATTTCTCCTGGGCAAAAACCGTTTCCACTGGGAGAATGCCCAGCCCTTTTACTTTCAGTCCGGCTGTTCCCGTATCGGTGCCGGCTTCGTCGATGATCGTCTGGCCGAGCATCTGGTAGCCGCCACAAATGCCAATGACCGTTCCTCCTTGGCGGACGTAAGCTTTCAGCTGCTCGCTCAGACCGGTGGCCATCATCGCCTCCAGATCACGAATCGTACTCTTCGTCCCCGGCAGCAGCACCGCGTCAGGACAGCCGAGCTGATCGTGCATCCCAACGAGACGCAGCGAAACATCCGGCTCATGAAGAAAAGGTTCCAGATCAGTGTCATTTGATAAATAGGGCAAGTCAATCATTACAATCTCAAGCTGATCATGCCGCTTCACCGCTTGGCGATAGCGCGTTTGCCGCGAGAGTGAATCCTCTGCTTCGATCCGGTGATGGTCGAGATACGGCAGGACGGCAAGCACCTCAACGCCGAGGTTTTCTTCAATCCATTTTCGCCCGCTGACAAACAGTTCGGGATCGCCGCGGAATTTATTGACGACGACGCCGATGACGCGGCTTCTCTCCTGCGCGCTCAGCAGCTGGAGCGTCCCGGCGATGCTGGCAAAAATACCACCTCTGTCAATATCAGCGACAAGGATCACCGGCACATCGGCCAGCTCCGCCACTTTCATATTAACGAGTTCTCGGTCATTAAGATTCATCTCAACCGGACTGCCCGCTCCTTCAATGACGATCGCGTCATACTCAGCCTCAAGCGTGGCCAACGCCTCACGGATCGTTTCCAAGCCAAGCTCGTAAAATTGCCGGCGGTAATCCTTGCCGGAAAGCGTCTGATGAACACGGCCGAAGCGAATGACCTCCGATGTATGATCATTCCTCGGCTTGAGCAAAATCGGATTCATCATGACGCTTGCTTCCACTCCCGCCGCTTCTGCCTGAATTCCTTGGGCGCGACCGATTTCAGCCCCTTCTTTTGTCACATAGGAATTGTTTGACATGTTTTGTGATTTGAACGGTGCGACGCTTAGGCCACGGCGGGCGAACGCCCGGCAAAGCGCCGTGCAGATAAAGCTTTTTCCGACATCAGAGGATGTGCCTTGAATCATTACACCTAGCATCCCTTTCCCCCCTTCTTCCAGCACGGCAGGCCGCATTCAAACTCGATCGCCTCGTCGGCAAGAGCGACAAGCCGGCAGTGGAGCTGTCCAAGTAACCGCTGATAAATGACAGTCCCTTCATCAGCCGCCGGGAGATCTGAGGTGACTTCATTCGAGACGATCACCGCCTGATAATCAGCCGCCAGCCGGTTGAAAAGCGCAGTCAGTTTGGCGACGACCTTGCGCTGATAGTCCGCGTTGCGCCAGTGCTCTTCTCCCCGCTCCCAGCCGTAAAACAATTCATTGCTGACCAAGGTGGTCACACAATCCAGTAAGATGACCTCCTGTTTATCGACCTGGGCGAGCAGCGTATGAAGATTGCGCTCCTGCTCCCATACGTGCCAATTTTGGCCGCTCGCCTGCCGCTGCTGCTGATGGATGTTTACGCGCTGTTCCATTTCCCTGTCGTAGACAGCGCTTGTCGCAAAATAATGAAGCCGGCAGTCGGTCCTCCTGCTGGCGAGCTCGATCGCGCGCTGTTCAGCATAACGGCTTTTTCCGCTTCTTACTCCCCCCGTAATAAAACTAATCACCGCTCTCTCCACTCCCTCAGCACAGCGAGCAGCCGCTCATTGGCCTCGGGCTGCTTGACGGCAAGGCGGATATAATGCCCGTCCAGCCCGTTAAAATTATACGTATGGCGGGCAACGATGCCTTTTTCGGCGAGAAAAAGCAGCAGCGGCTTCATGTCCTGCTTTTTCTGTTCGGACAGTAAATAGAAATTGACAGTCGAGGGAGAAACGACGAAGGCTAACCGTTCCAGCTCGGCACAGATCCGCTCGCGCTCCGCTGTGATCATCGCAACTGTTTGCTTTACGAAGCGTTGCTCCTTTAAGGCCTGCTCTCCGGCGACTTGTGCTAATCCGTTGACGCTCCATGGCGGCTGACGGTGCGCGATCGCCTGGACGAGTCCCGGCTCAGCCAGCAGATAGCCAAGCCGTAAACCGGCAATTGCATACATTTTTGTCAAGGAACGCAGTATAATAAGCCGGCGATGATCAGCAAGCAGGCTTTGCAGCTCGACGTCTTCCAGACAAAAATCGTAAAACGCTTGATCAACGGCAAAATACACCTTGTGATCGCCGGCAGCCTGAAGCAATGCAACAATCGTGTCGCGGCTGTAGCTGATGCCGGTCGGATTATTCGGGCTGCATAAAAAGATCAGATCAAGGTCCGGCAGCAGCGGAAGGATCCGCTCAAGCCGCAGCTCCCACGGTGCCGGCAGCACGATCGATTCAACCTCGCACTCATATGCTTCACATGCCTCGCGGTATTCTGAAAAAGCCGGCTCAATGATCCCGACCCGCTTGCCGCGAAAATGAGCAGCAATCAGAAAAATCAGCTCCGCCGCGCCATTGCCAAGCAGCACATTTTCCGGCTGAAGGTCATTCGCCGCGGCGACGGCATGCTTTAAAGCTGTCCCGTGCGGATCGGGGTAAGCAGAAGCGGCTTCAGCGAGCCCGGAAGCGAGCAGGGAGATAACCGATTCCGGCGGTCCGAAGGGATTTGTATTGACACTGAAGTCTTCGCTTTGTTCCGGCAGTTTGATGGCAAGCGCTTCGGCAAACTGCTTTGGATTTGCTCCATGATTAGGTAAGGACAATGATCACACCTCCGCATCCGAGCAGAAGCAGCGTAAACAAAGTTACGGTTCTGCTCATAATTTGCGTTGCCCCCTCAATATGGACAACACGGAGCCGCTCAAGCGCGTCTCCCATTTTGGCCCGGTTTGAAACAAGGCCTTGATATGTATTCGTTCCGCCGAGCTGAATGCCGAGCAACGCGGCGACCGCCGCCTCGCCCCAGCCACTGTTTGGACTCGGATGCTTGCGCGCATCGCGCCGGACAACCGCCCAGCATTGGCGCGACGAGCGCTGCAGCTTTGGCCGGTTGGCGATAATCATCACGAGCGCCGTTAGCCGGCTTGGCAGCCAATTGAGCAGATCGTCAAAGTTGGCCGAAGCCCAGCCGAAATCGCGGTACCGCTCATTTTGATAGCCGACCATTGAATCACATGTGTTGACCGCCCGGTACAGCAGAGCGAGCGGCGCCCCGCCTATCCAGGCGAAAAAGAGCGGGGCGGTGATGCCGTCGCTTGTATTTTCCGCCACCGTTTCGACCGTCGCCCGGGTAATTTCCGCTTCATCAAGCTTGTCCGTATCCCGGCCGACAATATAGGAAAGCCGGTGCCGGGCTTCTGCCAGATTGTTGGACTCGAGCGGCTTCCGCACCTCATCCGCCGCCTGCTTTAACCCCTTTTCGGCAATCGTCGTTGAAATGAGCCAGGCCTCCAGCAGAAGTCCGGCAACTGGATGAAGCATATATGCGCTCCAGACGAGCAGAGCGGATACGAAAAAAACAACTGACAGGACAATGACCAGCATCAGCAACCCCTTTTGCTTTCGCCCGCTCCCACGGTTCAGCCGGCGCTCCCCGATTGCAATCAGCTTTCCAAAGCCGACAACCGGATGAGGCAGCTGCCTCGGGTCGCCGACGAGGCGATCAATCAGCACTGCCATTCCGAGCGCTATCAGATGCATAATCATCGTCTGTCACCGATGCGGCGCTTATAGCGCTGGAGTGTCTGCCGCATCCCTTCATAGACGAGCCGGGCCAGCTCTTTTCCTAACGGGGTGATCGTCCCGGCGTACGGAAACATTTCTCCGGCCTGAGAAGAAGCAATCATCACACTGTCGGTTGAGGTGCCGGTCGCGATCGTCCCGCTGTTCACATCCCGGATCTCCTCATCATGCAATGCCTTCGCTTTCGCCTCAGTCGCCGTCATCAGAGCCTGCACATAGGCGGCCTCCGACAGCTCCCCGTCGATGAACACCCATATGTTAATCGTTCCGACCGTATTTGCATAATCAGGAAGACGGTGGGCGCAGGAAGCATCTACCGCGTTAGACGTGCCGGCACTGATCATCACAACCAGCGCCGGACTTTGCTTCTCCGAGCGGAGAATCGAGGCATCCGCTAAGCACGCCGCGGTCATCATCGCCAACGTATCCTCATCATCCAAGCCATGCTCCGTCAAAAATGCACGGTACTCTTCCTCCGGATCAACAGCATGATAATCTTTGTCCACATGGCGGTTCACAAATGTGTGATGCCAGCGGAAACCGGCGCCAAGTACTGCTGACGACAATGTCTTCCACTTATTCTCACTCGTCATTTTGATCCACTTTTCTGTATGCTCAATTGTAAGAGCGTCGAGCATGGAAGGCGGCGTCTGCTCCCCTTTGTCCGGAATAAGCGTAATTAACGGCCGCGGGACAGAGGGATGCTCCTTGCGCATGAGCGTTGTTTGATAGACGTTCGCCAGCTGGTCTTCTTTCAACACTTTATGCGGTGAATCGAGCGCGACCATTTCCCCCTCTTCCAAAAGCAATATCCGATCGCAGTAAAGGCTGGCCATATTCAAATCATGGAGCACTGTGACGACGGTTAATTGACGTGTTTCCGTCCACTCATGCAAGGCGTCGAGCAGCTGCATTTGATGGGAAAGGTCAAGATGGTTGGTCGGCTCATCAAGCAGAAGTATATCCGGTTCCTGCGCGAGAGCGCGTGCCAACAGCACCCGCTGCCGTTCGCCGCCGCTCAGCTGCTGCAGCGGCGTGTCGCGGAACCTCCACGTATCCGTTTGCTTCATTGCAGCCCTGATCACCTCTTCATCCTGCTTCGTCATCCGTTGCAACCAGCCTTTTTGATACGGATAGCGCCCTAAAGCGACGACCTCGGAAACAGAATACGAAAAAGCGGTTTCCGCCTGCTGCGGCAAAACGGCCATCTTTTTTGCCAGTTCCTTTGAGCTGTAAGCCGCCAGTGGTTTGCCATCGATCTCAATCCGTCCGTCAGCTGCAGGCAAACCGCCATTGATCGCTTTCAGCAGGCTCGTTTTTCCACTTCCGTTCGGCCCGATAATGCCGAATACTTCACCTTTGTTCACCGTAAACGTAAGCGAGCGGACGACATCCTTCGTCCCATATTGTACAGTGAGATCCTCACAAGTAATCATCGTCGTCTTCCTTTCTATTCACGCTTGTAATCTGCGCTGTCTCAGCAAAATAGCAGCAAATACCGGGGCGCCGACAATCGCGGTAATGACACCGATCGGCAGTTCCGTTGGCGCGATAATCGTCCGCGCGACCAGATCGGTCAGCGCGAGAAAGCCCGCGCCGACAAACATTGACAGTGGCAATAAGTGGCGATGATCAGGTCCCCAAAGCAAGCGTGTCAAATGGGGGATCACTAACCCGACAAAGCCGATCGTGCCAGAAACAGCGACTGCTCCACCCGTCAGCGTCGTCGCCCCAAGGAGTATGATCACTCTTCTGACGGCAATATTCACACCGAGCTGCCGCGCCGTTTCCTCTCCGAAGGCGAGCGCATTCAATTCCTTGCGACAGAAAAACAGCAACAAAAAGCCGGTCAGAAAAAATGGCAGCATCAGCCAAATATAGCTCCAGCCTCTCATCGCCACGCTTCCCATCAGCCAGCTGATAATATGACGCAGCTCCTCGCCGGTTAAAGCGATCATTAACGAAATAAACGCACCTAAAAACGAACTAAAAATAATTCCGGCCAAAATAATCGTTTCCGTCGCCATCGAACGCTGGACAAGCCGCGCAAACAATATGACGAGAAACAGCGTCGCAAAGCCGGCCAGCACGCTGACCAACGGGAGCGTAAAACGACCGATTAGGGGAAGCGAGAACGAAAAGAACAGCACGGCGACGGCGCCGACTGCCGCTCCTGACGACACTCCTAGCGTATAAGGATCAGCAAGCGGATTTTTCAAAAAGCCTTGAAAGGCCGCTCCGGCGAGGGCGAGACTTGCGCCGACGAGCATCGCCAGCAAAGCACGCGGAAAACGGATTTCCATCACGATATTGATAAACATCGGATCAAGCGTCTGGTTCACCGGCACAGAAAAGACTTCCTGCAAAATGATATGGACAACAGTCAGAAAGGGAAGCCGAACGCTTCCCCAACTGATGCTGACAATAAGTGCCCCGATACAAAAGAGCAGGACAGAAGCATAAGCTATAACAAGATTATTCGCCAAATACCTCTGGATAAACTGCTTTCGCAAGACCCTCGACTCCTTCTGCCAGACGCGGACCTGAACGTGTCACCTCATCTGAAACTAAATCATAAATGCGCTCGTTAACAACCGCAGGGACATCCTGCCAGGCCGGGCGCTCTTTAATTTGCTCCGCGGCATTGTCGACATAATAGCCGTACGTTGTGACAATAACATCAGGCTGAAAGGCAACCGCTTCTTCTTCCGTATATGGAATCCAGCCTTCTTCTTCCCCGGCGGCATTGATCGCATTAACGATTGTTAGCATCTCATCAAGAAAGGTTCCCTTACCTGTCGTGTACAGATCAGGCGCGGGCGATACTTCGACCCAGACTTTGCGCCGCTCTTCTTCGGCGATTGTACTCGCTTTTTCTTCGACCTCGGCAAACTTGTCCTGCATATCGGCAATTACCGTTTCGGCTTCTTCCTCGGCGTCAACCGCTTCGCCGATCATCCTGATCGCTTCATAAACCATGTCAATCGAAGCCGCGTCATGAACGACGACAACTGGAATACCGGCATTGCGAAGCTGATTCAGTCCTTCCTCGGAGCTATGCCCGCTCGAAGCGTGGGAAAGCACAAGATCAGGCCCAAGGGCGATCACTTTTTCCACGTCAAAATTCATATCCCCGACGCTCTCAATCTCCAGCACTTCCTCCGGGTAATTGTCCCACTCTGTCCGTCCGACGACCGTTTCGCCTTTGCCTAAGGCAAAAATCGTTTCCGTAATGCTTGGCACAAGGGAAACGACGCGCTCCGGCTGTTGATCGAGCGTCACTTCATTTTCTAACGCATCTACAATTGTTTTAGGATAGCCGGATTCGCTTTCCTCTCCCCCTTCTGCAGTTTGTTCCGTTTCTGTTTCAGCCGGCTCTGTCGGCTGTTCCCCAGGTTCTCCGCCACACCCCGTTAGGATAACAACCCACAACAGCATTAAGATCGTGACGGCGATCCATTTTGTTCTCTTCACACTCTTCCACTCCTTTTCTCTCTTCCCTTATCATAGAAAAACACCCCTCTGAAAGAGGAGTGCCGGGACTGTCAATAACGCGACAAGGCTTTTTTTCGTAATAAGCCAGGTCATTATTGCTTCCCCTTTTCCTCGAAGGTTTCACACATTCGTAAAGGCAGGTCTCCTGACTTATGCATGACAATTTCTTTCCCTTCCCATCTACAGTTTTTAGACAGTGGGCATTTAAAGAAATCTAGCACTTACAGTGGCGGGACCGTGTTGGACTTTCACCAACTTCCCTATTATCATCCAGGCGGACCTGGACGACCTTTACGTTTGCTATGTAATTTCAGATAAGTAATTCCATTATACATGAAAATGGACAGCCTCGCAGTTTTTTTCGATTCTCTTTTCAAACGGCCGCTAAATTAAAGATTGACAATTCGTACAGTTCTACGGTAAAGTGAGTACCAATTTCATATGTTGGAAGCTGGTACTTTGAATTTTATCAAAGTTTAAAAGGAAAAGCGCTGGCTTATTACTTATGAAAGCCTGCTTTCATAAGAGTCGCCTAAACTAAGAAGGGTGCGGCAAAAGGAAAAATAACCCTTTTGCCGCACCCACTGTGATTGGACTCTCAAACACTTGCTTCTTCCCTTTATTCATCCTGAACCTTCGATGGAATAAAGAACGAGAATGTCGTTCCTTCATTCACCTTGCTGTGAACCGAAATTTGCCCTTGATGGGCCTCGATAATATTTTTGGCGATTGCCAGACCAAGTCCTGTGCCGCTCCGGCCTCTCGTTCTTGCTTTATCCGCCTTGTAAAACCGTTCAAACACGTAAGGAAGATCGGCCTCCGGAATCCCTGAACCATTATCCTGGACATCGACCTTTAATCCTTCTGCAAACTGACGGACAATCAAGCTGACGTGACCACCTTTCTCGGTGTGACGGATCGCATTATGGAGCAAGTTTGTCAGCACCTGTTCAATCCGGTCAGGGTCGCACATAATCGTCGTAACATCTGACGTTTCCAACTCCAGCACGACATCCTGCTCACGCGCCAGTCCCTGAAACTTACGGACAATCCGTTCGGCAAACGGTCGCACCTCGGTCGGCTCCACCTTCAGCTCGACATGCCCTGCTTCCATCCTTGCCAAATCAAGCAGCTCATTGACAAGACGGCCCATCCGCAGCGATTCCTCATAAATAATTTTCGCGATTTCTTTCTTTTCCTCATCGGAACCGGCGATATCGTCTATGATCGCTTCACTGTACCCTTGCAGCATCGAAATTGGCGTTCGCAGCTCATGAGAGACATTGGCAATAAAATCCTTGCGTAGCTTATCATGACGGCGCTCCTCCGTCATATCGCGAAAGACGGCGACCGCCCCGCGAATATCATGATCATCATAAAGCGGCGTCATTAAGATCGTCCAGCTCCGTCCTTGCATCTCATACTCAATAAACTGTTCCTTCTCCAGTGCGACGACGCGCTGGAATAATGATTGCAGCGCTTCAGGCAGCGCCTTATCCTGTTCATGTACCATTCCCTGTTCATAGTACCACGACTGGATAAAACGGTCGGCCGGTGGATTTGTCAGCACGACATCGCCTTTTTTATTTAAGGTGATAACACCGTCCGCCATGCTGACCAAAATGCGCGAAAGCTGTTCTTTTTCCTGATTCAATGCGTGAATATTATTGTTCAATTCACGCCCCATCCGGTTGAAGGCGATCGCCAGCTGGCCGATTTCATCATGAGTCAAGATCGGGACCTTTGTTTTAAACTTGCCTTCGGCGACTTCAAGTGCGACCTGCCTCATTTTCCGCAGCGGCGCGGTAATCCGTGATGACAAAAAGAAAGCGAAGATTGTCGTAAGTATAATGGCAATTCCTGCGGAAAAATAAATGATCTGCTTCGTTTCATTGGATGTCTCTTCAATCGCCGACAGCGACTGATAGAGAAAAACCGCACTGTCTTCCAGCTCCGCTGGCTGAAGCGGGACACCGACAATCATGATTTCTGAATGGCTGTCTTCCTCTTCGCTCAAAAAAGGAAAATCGCCTTCTGTCGTGACGACTTTCTCTCCGGAAAACACTTGCGCCAGCGCTTGATCATGAAACAGGCTTGCAAGCGCCTCCCGCTGTAATTCATCGCTGCTCCACAGCTTTTCCCCTTCGACAAAGATAATGATGTCGGATTGAAAAGCATCCCCATATTGCGAAATATTATAAAGCGCATCTTCCTTTGACTCATAGCCTTCATACATGGAAGCGATCATATTCGCATGGTTGACGAGCTGAGATTCAGCTTCATTCACATTAAACTGCTCAAATGATTGCAGCAAAAGAACCATAAGAATCGCTAGGACGACCGAAACGAGCAGCAAAATGGTCAGCCACAGCTTTCCAACTACACTGCGCCAGAGCATTACTCCTTCACAGCCTCAAATTTATAACCGATGCCCCAGACGGTTGAAATAAGCGCTGCGGCTTCAGGCGAGATTTTATTAAGCTTCTCCCGCAATCGCTTAATATGCGTATCAACGGTTCGTAAATCGCCAAAGAAATCATAATTCCAGACGTCCTTTAACAGCTGCTCTCGTGAAAACACTTTATCCGGTGATTGGGCAAGATAATGAAGCAGCTCATACTCCTTCGGCGTTAAATTGATTTCTTCACCAGAAACCGTCACACGATGCGCATCATTGTCAATCGTCAAATGTTGAAACACAAGGACATCCTTCGTCTGCGTATCCGTTTGCAAAAACTTTGTCGACGAAGAACGGCGGAGTAACGCCTTGACCCGCAGCACAACCTCACGCGGGCTAAATGGCTTGACAATATAGTCGTCTGTCCCTACTTCAAACCCTTGCACGCGATTTGTTTCCTCACCCTTTGCCGTCAGCATCATGACCGGCGTCGCTTTTGATTTCCGCAGCTCCTGACAAACTTCGATCCCGTCCTTGCCCGGCATCATAATATCGAGCAAAATCAGGTCATATTCTTCATGTAACGCCATCTCTAACGCCTGTTCACCATTTTCAGCTTCTTCGATTTCATAGTTTTCTCTTTCCAAATACATTTTCAATAACCGTCTAATGCGATCTTCATCATCGACAACTAAAATCCGTGCTTCTTTTTCCATTCACCTTTTCCTCCTCGCTGTATGTAACAGTAGTGTACCATTGTCCCACCGACGAAAAAAGCAAAGCTGCTTAGGGGATGTCTCAAAAAAGGGAAATACACCCTTCTTAAGACATCCCCTTTTCACCTTCATTCCTTCATTTATCAGGCATATGAGTGTAAACCGGCAATGACAAGGTTGACAAAGACGAGATTGAACATAATCAGCCCGAAGCCGATTACACATAACCAAGCCGAACGCTCTCCATGCCAGCCTTTTGACAACCGTAAATGCAAATAAGCCGCATAGAATAAGAACGTAATTAATGCCCATACTTCTTTAGGGTCCCAGCCCCAGAATCTCGTCCATGCATATTGCGCCCATATCATCGCAAACACGAGTCCTCCGAGCGTGAAGACCGGAAACCCGATCGCAATCGCCCGGTAACTAATCTCATCAACCGTCTGCAAGCTGACGCGCTTCAGTAGCGGCTGTAAAATCGCCCCCACCTTTTTACGGAAAATCAATCGAAGCAGCACGTATAGCAGCAAGCCGGTTAGCATTGACCAAATAACGGTATTCAAATCATTTGCTCGAATAATTGCCGGGGCGTTAACCAACGGTGACAAAGCGTCATCCGTCATCAGCGTTCCTTCATTCGGACCGATCAATGCCGGCATCGGGTAGACCATCGTCGCTTCTTCAGCATTTTCATTAATGTAGCTGAATGAAGCTTCATAACCGGCCACATTAAAGATCGTCCCGATCAAAATATAGCCGACTAAGCTGAGCATCGCATAAAGTGTAATCTCCATCGCGACCGTCTGCTTACTTGTTTTCGTAAAATCAATCGAGCGAATCAAATAAATGAGCCCCGCGGCCATCCCGATTGTGAGAATCCCCTGTCCTAATGCGACGGTAATAACATGAATCGTCAGCCAATTACTTTGCAGGGCCGGAATTAACGGAGAAATTTCTCCCGGGAACATCGATGCGTAGGCAATAATCAGCATGACAATCGGCATCGTAAACATCCCTAGATAATTGGAACGGTAAATCGCAAACAAGATCACAAAGGCGATTCCGATCGCAATTCCAAAGAATGTCATATATTCGTACATATTACTGACCGGCGCGTGCCCGGCTACCGACCAGCGGGTAAAAAAATAACCCAGCGAAAACAGGGATCCAAGAATGGCGAAGATATAGCCGATGATCCCCCATTTGTTTCCATTCATCTCACCTTGACGATTGCGCCATTTTCGTCCGGTAACGGAAACAGAAAATGTAATCGTGGCGCCTAAATATAAGAAAAAGGCAATTTGCAGTAAATTCCCACTCAACTCTGCCATTTGAAACCCTCCTAAAAGGAAGTGTGGAAAGCTCTCTCACCCTTCCTTTTTTCATTCCTTATTGTTTATTGTTCTGTGATGATTTTTCCGCTTCTTCCAGCTGATCCACCGGTGTTGTGATCCCGCTGTCCTCAATTACAAGATCGATGTCCTTCCGCAATCCTAAATAGTTTTTATTCGTATGACCCGCAAGCCAGATTTCACCATTGATCCGTTGTAACCAGATCCGGCGGTGCGCCCAATAGGAACCCTGAACGAGTCCAAACATGAAAATCGCGCCACCGACAATTAAAAATGGCAATGTTTTGTCCTTTCGTACAGTCAGACCTGTTACATGGGTCGTTTCGACATCGACAAATGTCATTTTATACTGGTTTTCGCCAAGTGGCTCCAGATTCTGTCTAATACCGACGAGACTTGTTTCTCCTTCAGGTGTGTCAGGTGTGTACATCGTAAAAATAAAAACCGGATTGTTTGGCACACTTGATTGCGTCGCCGGCTCATTATTACCATCAAGATGAAAATCCGGGAAATATTGACCGACTACGACGCGATAGCCGTCACCAAGATCGTACTCAGCCTCCGGATCGAGCAGGTTAATATCCATCCGCCCGAATGTTTCCCCTGTTTCCTTGTTCTCAAGGGTAAAGCTCATCATACTTAATTCATTGAGCCGGTAGCTGACTTGATACAATGAAAAATCATCAAAGGTCAACGGTTCGTTTACGCGGATATAATGCTCGTCCACCTGGACAAGCTCCCCTTCGCCCACAACACCCGTATCCTCTTGCTTATACAGGATCGCGTCCGTTTGATATGTTTTGACTACAGGTCCGCCTGAACGTTGAATCGCCTCGGCGTACATCTCATCATCTTCGTCATAAAGCTCGATCAGAAACTGTTCATTTTTTACATGGTAACGTCCATCCGTTCCCGGTACAACGACTGTATCCCCTTCGCGAATCCACATGCTATCGTCAATATACATCCCTGGAAAAAAGCGGAGCATACAGCCAATAAGAAAAATAATAAGACCGATATGATTGACGTATGGACCCCAGCGGGCAAAGCGGTTCTTCTCCGCCACCAGATTGCCGTTTTCCTCGGAAACGCGGTATTTCTTCTTCTTCAGCTTTTCTTTCACTTGAGCAAAAGCCGCGTCCGGGTCCTCGACCTTTGATGTGCCAAAAATGCGCTGGCGCTTCATAAAGCTTTGATGCCTTGTCACACGCTGGGTTTTCAGCGCCCGATAAAGCGGAACAAAGCGGTCAAGGCTGGCAATCAAAATTGAAATCCCAAGTGCCGCCAACAGCAGCATATACCACCAAGAACCGTATAAATTGTGAAACCCGAGCTGATAATAAAGCTGCCCGGTAATGCCGTATTCCTCCGCATAATGCTCGGCGGGATTGACCGTAGGTGGAATGTACATTTCCTGCGGATAGATCGTCCCAAAAGCGGAAGCAACGAGCAGCAGCACGATAATCCAGATCCCTACCTTAACAGACGAAAAAAACATCCATATCTTATCAATAAATGTTGTCGTGTACGTTTGTGAGCGGCGGGCCACCCCTTCATAGCGCATATTCAGCAGGCTCTTTTGATCCTCGCTCTCCTGCAGCGGCTTGCCACAGGACTCACAAACGAGCGTGCCATGAGGGTTGTCATGCCCACATTCACATTTTATTTTGTTCACTTTAGACACCTCAATTATGTTGCCGGTTTAATTCTCTCCATGAAATCTCTGACCATTTCTTCCGTCATTCCCCCCTGATGGACATGAACGATTGTGCCATGCTCATCAATCAATACCGTTGTCGGCAATGGAGAAATCCCATACGCATCAATCACATTACGGCCTTTGTCAATCGCGATCGGAAATGTAAGTGAATAACGGTCAACGAAGCGCTGCACTGTTAATTCCGGTTCAGCGGCGTTGACAGCAAGAATCTCGACGCCCTGAGCGCGATACTCGTCATACAGCTCCTCCATCACTGGCATTTCCTTGACACATGGAGGACAGTATGTACCCCAAAAGTTCAAAAACACGCCTTTCCCTTTCCAATCCTCAAGTTCAATCCGTTCCCCGTTCAAATCGGTAAGCACAAAATTAACTGAACCCTCGCCCGCTTTGGCGACACTGCGATCGGCAAAGAAATTCGAATAAAACGTATAAGCAAGAGCGATAGCAATAATAGCCAGAATGCTTGTACGCATGACAAGTCTTCTTCGTTTCAATCTACAAACCTCCTTACAGCCTCTATTCTCTTCAACCGCTTCCCGCTTGGAAAACAAGCAGGTTTATGCGGCGATATGCAGATTAGATTAATTCCATTATAACGTTGAAAATGTTCACAATGGATTTTGCTTTATGACGGTTTCGTGACAGCTAGTTCACGAAGATGCTTGACCTCAATCGGCTTCAGCGGTCTCACGTCACCAGGGTTCATCCCGCGCAGATTAAGAAAGCCGTACTCCTCGCGCTTCAGCTTCATCACCGGATGCCCGATCGCCTCAAACATTCGCCGAACTTGGCGGTTACGCCCTTCATGAATCGTGATCCGGACAATCGCTGTCTGCTTCTTTTTATCAATCGACATCAGCTTGACCTTGGCCGGCGCCGTTTTCCCGTCATCGAGCCGCACACCCTGCTGAAGCCGTTTCAGCGCCTCTCGCGTTGGAATTCCCTTTACTTTCGCGACATAAACCTTATCAATTTTAAATTTCGGATGCATAAGGTAATTGGCAAACTCCCCATCATTCGTTAAAAGCAAAAGACCGGACGTATCATAATCGAGGCGGCCTACCGGAAAAACCCGTTGCTCGACTTCCAGAAAATCAGTTACGACTTTCCTTCCTTTCTCATCCTTTACGCTTGAAATTACCCCGCTTGGCTTATATAACAAAAAATAAACAGGCTCCTCCCGGTCGATCGGGATGCCTTCGACTTCAATTTGATCTTTATTCGCTGATGCTTTCACACCAAGCTCACGCACGACCTCTCCATTTACCTTTACTTTTCCTTCCATAATCAGTTGTTCTGCTTTGCGGCGTGATGCAATGCCGGCCTGAGCAATGATCTTCTGTAACCGTTCCATTTCTTTTTCACCTCATGTTCCATCATACTCTTCCGAACATGAATTCTCAAGCGAAGAACAGGAGCCGTGGACAAATGGCTGGTGCACCGTTTGTCCACGACTCGGATCATCCTAAAAATTTTTATACTCTCAGACCCATTGCTCTCTGCTTTAAAAAAGAAGATGCCATAGCTTCGCTCATTGCGTAAAGGCCGGAACAACGGTCAAAAACAACCTTGATCCAGCCTCTAGTATGCAAATACATAGGAGACGATCAGGATCGACGCAATAATGCCGACAATATCGGCCAGCAAACCAACCTTCAGCGCGTCCCCCATCTTTTTAATCCCAACCGCACCGAAATAAACGGTCAGCACATAAAGAGTCGTATCAGTGCTTCCCTGCATCGTTGACGCGAGGCGGCCAATAAAGGAGTCAGGGCCATAGGTGGCGATCAAATCAGTCGTCATTCCCAAAGCACCGGTACCCGAGATCGGCCGGATCATCGCCAATGGGACAATTTCCGGCGGAACACCGACTGCCTGGAGAAAAGGCTTGACCGCTTCAATTAACGCCTCCATCGCCCCCGAGGCACGAAAGACGGAAATCGCGACTAGCATCCCGACAAGATAAGGAATGATCGAAATCGCTAAATCGAAGCCTTCTTTCGCCCCTTCAACAAAGGTTTCGTATGTCGGCACCTGCTTATAGGTCGCATACATCAATATAAAAGCAATTAGCACAGGGATGAACCAGATGGAGACCGTGGTGATTGATGCGCTCATTTTGCCCGCCTCCTCATACGTCGATGGTAAAAATAACGATCAATCAAAATCGCTCCAAGCGTTGAGCATGTTGTCGCCAGTAAGGTCGTTCCGACGATTTCCGTCGGCGAAACTGAGCCGTAGCTCATGCGAATTGAAATGACCGTCGTCGGAATGAGCGTAATGCTTGCTGTATTAATCGCCAATAAGGTGATCATCGAGCGACTCGCTTCCGTCCGGTTCTGATTTAACAGCTTGAGCTGCTCCATCGCTTTAATTCCCATCGGTGTCGCGGCATTGCCGAGCCCGAATAAGTTCGCTGTCATATTCGATAGAATATAGCCCATTGCCGGGTGGTCACGTGGCACCTCTGGAAAAAGCCGACTGACAATCGGACTCATCATCCGGCTGAGAGCGCGAAGCAAACCGGCGACCTGGGCAATCTTCATTAATCCGAGCCAAAAGACGAGAATGCTGATCAGTCCTAAGCAAATCGTCACCGCATCCTTCGCACCAGCAAAAATCGCCTCATTCACTTCGGACATTCTGCCGTTTATCGCTGCAAACCCAATCCCGATGACGAGCATCGCTACCCATATTTTGTTAATCACTCGATCTCACCCCAATGATGAGCGAGAACAGCTCGAAAAAGCGGCGCAAGAACCCTTCCTTCTCTTCATCAGGCGGGGCATCATAGTAAAGTGGCACCTGCCCGATACGTTCCTCCCCAAGCGTCAATTCCACTTTTCCGACAGGCTGCGGCGGAACGAACTGATCCTGACGCTCCTTTGCCGGCGGGCGATAAACGACGATCTCCTTTTTTACCTCTTCCTCTTCTTCCTCAGACAGTGGATAGGAAAATTCATAGGGCGCGAGCAGCCGATCTTTATAAAATTCATCCTTAATTTTCTTTTGAATGCCTTCCTCGACTAACGTTTGAATCGTATATGTGGTGAAGGCCCAATTAAACATATTCATGTGATCATGCCAATCACTCGGCGCGTCAAGCGTGACCGCGATTAGGTCCATCTCATCCTTTTCAGCCGTCGAAACGAGCGTCCGTCGTGCCCGCTTCGTAAACCCTGTCTTTCCACCGGTCGACAAGGAATACAGCTCTGTCAGCAGCCGGTTTTTGTTGCGCCAGACCCGTGTCGTTTCGCCCTCAGAACGGTACGATTTCGTTCCCGAAATCGTCCGATACAGCTCGTTTTCCATCGCGTACTGCGTTAAAATCGCCATATCATAAGCAGTGGAATAGTGATCTTCATGATCATCAAGTCCGTGCGGATTTTGAAAGCTCGTATTTGTCATCCCCAACTGACTTGCCTTCTCGTTCATTAAAAACACAAAACCTTCGAGACTGCCGGCGACATGCTCGGCAATCGCCACGGCGGCGTCATTGCCGCTGCGCAGCATCAAGCCGTAGACGAGATCCTCGAGCTTAATCTCCTCCCCCGCCTGTAAATAAATCGAAGATCCCTCCGTTCCCTCCGCCCGGGTCGAAACCTTGACCATTTCATCCATTTTTCCAGATTCGATCGCCAATAAAGCGGTCATGATCTTCGTAATACTGGCGATGCGCATCGGATTATGCTCATTTTTGGCATATAGCACCCGGCCCGATTCCGATTCCATTAAAATTGCCGCTTCGGCGGACACCGAGAAATTCCTCGTCTCAGCCGATCCGTTACTCGGACTCGCTGTGATGATGATCATACTTGATAACACGACCAGCAGCCATTTTTTCACCATTCCCATCCCCGTCCTATCTATCAGTATCACAGCATTTGACTTCAGATAAACATTTCTGTTTGCCAAGGTCGTCCAAGCGTGATTTCCCTTGCCGGACGACCGCCACTGCTTTCTTTTTCTTGCTGGCAGGTAAGCCGATCTCTCTATTAGACAACTCCTTTATTAGCCAAGTCTATGCGAGACAAACTGTGTTATGACAATGAGGTGTAAATTTATCAGATTGGGAAAGAATAACCATTTAAAGACCGTACGCGAAATGATTGTCAAGGAGGCTGATGATGAATGACGCTGCTGGCAGAATTAGCTCTCATCTTCGGAAGAATTGTGACCATTCTTCCTTTACTTTTAGCGACTACGCTTTTGATGGGGAAGCGTTCAATCGGCGAGGTTCCTATTTTTGATTTTTTGATTATTATTACGCTAGCTTCCGTTACCGGAGCCGATATCGCTGATCCGAGCGTCAGTCATATCCACACGGCCTTCGCGATTGTCGCTATTGGACTGTTGCAAAAAGCGGTTGCCCGGCTTGTCATTAAAAAAAGGACTTTCGGAAAGTGGATCACCTTTGAACCGACCGTCGTTGTCAAAGATGGGAAACTAATAATCGAAAACATTAAATCGATTAGTTATTCGATTGATTATATTTTGCAAATGCTCAGAGAAAAAAACATCTTCGCGATCGAAGATGTCGAGATTGCGATTGTGGAAGGAAATGGGCGGCTCAGTGTCAAGCCGCGCGTTGAACAAGCACTCCCGACGGTGGCTGATCTCGGGCTGCAACCGACAAATGAGAGGATCTCCTATCCCGTAATCATGGAAGGCCGTATCCAGAAGGAGGTACTCGAGGATCTCCGGATCACCGTGGAGGAACTGCGGCAAAAGCTGCAACAGAAAGGAGTCTTGCGTCTTGAGTCTGTTTTTCTTTGCACCATGAACCAGGCGAAAGAGCTGCATCTTGCCTATACAGAGCGCGATGAACGAATCGAACGTATCCAGCATTAATTATTTTACAAAGGGAGAAACACGTTGATGTACTTCGTCCATCTGCTGCGCACACCAGGAATAGAGTTGTTTCGCCTGACTGTTATCAGTATCGAGCGCATATAAGGAAAGATCGGCCTGAACTTTTTTCAATCCGGCCTCAAGCAATGGCAGCTCGCTCGGCTTCGGGACTTGAATGACATCATCAAATAAGTCAATCGTCACTTGGCCGTATTCGTCAATTTGCGCCAGAAAGACGTTTTCGACGATCGCATTCATTTTCGCCAGCTCCAGTTCGAGCCATTCACGGCTAAACCCCCGTGTCGCTAATGGCTCATCTAAAATTTTCCCGTCGATTATGACCGTTTCCGGCTCTTTGATCGGAGCGACCTGCCTATCGATCTCCTTCGCCGTCAACGGCTGTTTGTCTTTCTTGACTAATACATTTAATTCACCGTTGCCTTCCAGGACGGCAAATTCCACATCAGCAACTTGAAAGACCTGCTTGCTGCGTAGCTTTCTTAACAGTTCGTCCGCGGAAATATGCTGCTTCTTCATATTGTCCTCAAGGATTTTTCCATCTTTCATTAACGGAATCCCTTTCCCATAGATGATCGAACGAAACGCTTTGCTTTTCATACTGAGCAAGCCAATGAGCAACGCTCCACCCACCCAGATGAGCAGGGCGATCAAAAGGAATGCCGGTGGGATGGCAAGCTGGACTGACCCAAGTGCGAGCACAAGCGCAAACGTTGCCACCAGCCCGAACTCCAATGCAGAGGCTTCGCCAAGCGGCTTACGGACGAACAGGCGTGATACGGCAACGAGCAGAATCAGGCCAATAATACTTCGCAGTGCGACTTCAATCCATCCAGGCATCGTACTCCTCCTTTCTTATGTTTGCTGATATTGCGGTTCTTCGTTTTCCACCTGATGCACTCGCTTCGCTAGCTCATGAATCACGGTTCTTGTTTTTAACGCTCCTTGATGAAACGCTTCTCTCGCCTCTTGTTCATTTGTTTTTTGCGCCAATGTCGATAATGTCGCTTCGATGGAACGCAATGAAGCTAGCGTGCCGTGAAGCTGGCTTCCGACCGTCATCTTTTTCCCTCCTATCCTTTCGATTTAAAGACGAGCGACGCCAAAAAGCCGAAGATAATCGCCGCCGAGATCCCGGCACTTGTCACTTCAAAAATACCGGTAATGATTCCGATCAACCCCGTCTGCTCCGCTTCGGCCATCGCCCCGTGAACGAGCGAGTTACCGAAGCTCGTAATCGGCACGGTCGCTCCCGCTCCGGCAAAGTCAATCAACGGTTCGTACAAACCGAAGCCGTCAAGCAAAGCGCCGGCGACGACAAGCGTGCTCATCGTATGGGCCGGAGTCAGCTTCATGACATCCATCAGAATTTGACCAACGACGCAGATGAGCCCCCCGACAATAAATGCTGTCACGAATATCATTCCTGCTCACCTCCAGCCTCAATTGATACCGCATGGGCAATGCAGGGAATCGTTTCCTGCTGTTGATAGGAAAGCGGAGACAGCAGCGCTCCTGTCGCCACGATCAACATGCGTTTAATCTCTCCGCGCTTCATCCGGTTCAGTAAATGACCGTAGGTGACGGCGGCAGAACAGCCCGCGCCACTTGCCCCGGCCTGCACTGGCTGGCCGTCCCTATAAATCATCAGCCCGCAATCCTGAAAGACCTCGCTCTTTAACGGAAGTCCTTTCTGCTCCAGCATTTCCATCGCGATTGAGCGCCCGATCCGGCCGAGATCACCGGTCGCGACAAGATCATAATAATCAGCGGGCAGAGCGCGATCACGAAAATGAGCAATAATCGTATCGACCGCGGCCGGGGCCATCGCTCCCCCCATATTAAACGGGTCCGACAAGCCCATATCGACCACCTTGCCGATTGTCGCCGACGTAATCTGCGGGCCACTCCCTTGCGCTGCCACAACGGCCGCCCCCGCCGCTGTTACCGTCCATTGTGCGGTCGGCGGCTTTTGACCGCCATACTCTGTTGGATAACGGAACTGCTTTTCCGTCGCCGCATTATGGCTCGAAGCAGCCGCCACGATACGATGTGCTCCCCCGCCATTGACGATGAAACTTGCTAACGCCAGCCCTTCCATCGAGGTGGAGCAAGCACCAAATAAACCGAAATACGGAATCGCGAGCGTGCGGCCGGCAAAGCTGGATGGAGTGATCTGATTGATTAAATCACCGGCAAACATAAATTGAATATCGCCTTTTTGCAGCTGCGCTTTTTCAAGCGAGCGCGTAATCGCTTCTTCGAGCAAAACCTTTTGCGCTTTTTCGTACGAATCCTGGCCGAGCCACAAGTCGTCATGCAGCAAATCGAAATCCTGTGCCAGCTGACCGTTCGCTTCAAATGGTCCGCCAACCGTTCCCGTCGAGGTGATGACCGGCTTCTGCTCAAATTGCCATGTTTGATGTCCTGTCAGCATCTTACAGTCCTCCCCATTGGGTGAGAATTGTTTTGATCAGACCGATAATAAAAGCCGCCACCGTTCCATAAACGATGACTGAACCGGCTAGCTTAAACATATTGCCGCCGACGCCAAGCACATACCCTTCCGTCCGGTGCTCAATTGCCGCCGACGCGATCGAATTGGCAAAGCCGGTGACAGGGACGGCCGTGCCGGCACCTGAAAATTGAGCAAAGCGATCATATACACCGAACCCGGTCAGCAGGACAGCGATAAAAATTAACGTTGCCACTGTCGGGTTACCGGCCGTCCGCTCGGTAAAATCGAAAAACGTATAATACATCACTTGAAGCCCCTGGCCAAACAAGCAAATCAACCCGCCTACGAAGAAAGCCCGGATGCAGTTTTTCACAACAGGACGTTTGATCTCATGCTTTTGCGCGAGCTGTTGATAAGAATCCTGAGCCGGTGTGACATTTTTCTTTTTACTTGAAGACATCGTTTTCCTCCTTTCCTACCCCTTCATCTTATCTTCCAGTTTTGTCAGCTCGTCTGTAAGCCGCTTTTCGCTTATCTTTTTCTCCTTTAATTCCTGCTCCAGTCTGCCAAGCTCCAAAAAGATTTTTTTGTCGGTGGAAACATGGACATTTGCTTCTGGATAGCGCTTCTTCACTCTATCATGACTCTGCTTTCGTATTTCCTTTAGCCGAAAGCGGTCGAAATGCTTTACTTCCGGGGCAAGATAAATATTATCTTCTCCATCGTTTACCCCTTTTACTTCGACGATTTCTTCCATCGACAAAAGAATTCGCTTAGCCTCATCGGCCTGCTGCTGCTCAATCACAGCCTGGTCTTCCAAGGAAAGAGGCTGAATATCAGGGGGATTGGCGACAGACTGGCAGCCGGCAAGCAACAGACAGAGAACGAGTCCATTTCGGACATGCTTCATACACATCTCTCCTTTTGTTCTATATGTAAGATCAGCCTCCATACGCTGGCCCGCCAGCGGGAGTCGAGCTGCGCCCGGTTTCTGTATCCAGGCGCAGACAACCACTCGCTATGACGTTATTGCTTGTATTGAGGCTCCTCTTGTTCAATCTCCTGCAGACGAGGTTCAAGCCCATCAACAATCGATTGCGTTTGCGTAGCCATCTGCTGGAAGAGCTGCTTCGCCTGCTGATTTTCTGTTTCCAGCGCGAAGGTTTCCAAACTGGCTTGCGCACTTTTCAACCCGGCCACAGTTTGTTTCATTTTAGCTGCAACTGTCATTTTCTTTCCCCCCTTCGTTCACTCAGTTGAAGATGATTACCTTCCTCTTTAGGATTGAAATATTGGATCAATTTATGAGATACAATTTTTGTAAATTGCCTTTGTGGTACACTTAAGAAAAAACAAGCACGGAGGAAAAACCGATGACCCTCGCTTACAGCATCCTGCTTTTTTGTACTCTCTTGCTGACTGTGATCAGCCTGCTGATTTATGTTCAGCAAAAAAAACTAAAAGCAGCCATTCTCACGCTGACAGACAGCCTGAAGGAAGCGGAGCGCACGGCGGCAACAGATGCCGAAACTGCCCTGAAAGAAGAACGGCGCGCCCACCTCCTTCTGCTCTGCTACCGCTTACGGGAAGCTGTCGCGAAACAGCAGTTTGATATTCACGCCCATTTAATCAGTGATACGCCGACAAGTCACGGCTTGTCTGAAGCCAACCTCGCTGAGCTGTTTTCCGCCGAGGCTGCCCTCGTCATCCAGCGGTACTGGTCAGCCTACAGGCATTACCTTGAAGCCCACTGGCTTGATCAGAACGGAGCGGTCAAAACAGTCTTTCGCGGCAAAGCTGAGCTCGCTGATACGGAGCTTGGCCGGCTTCATCTCGCCTCAAAGGAGCTGGTAAAACAGTTTGACAAGTGGCTTATTCAACTGGAGAAGGCTACATAAAATCCGTTAACCTGTGCACACTATTCTAAGTAAACCAACTTCACAAAAGGAGCCATATAGTGTGAACACCAATTTTCTCTCCTTAACGGCAGAGCTATTCGTCGGATTTTTTGCCTTGCTCATTATGACGAAAATCCTTGGCAAGAATCAAATCACCCAGTTAACGCCATTTGATTTTATCTCGGCCTTAGTGCTTGGAGAGCTTGTCGGTAATGCGATCTATGATAAAGATATCGGACTCCAGTATGTCCTTTATGCGATTGCGGTATGGGGGGCATTAATTTATTTCATCGAGATGCTGACGCAAAAGTTCCGGGCGTCACGAAGTATTTTGGAAGGCAGTCCCTCCCTGATCATCAGCAATGGAAAAATTCAATATAACGAACTGAAAAAAAACAAGCTTGATTTAAACCAGCTCCATCATCTTCTACGGGAAAAAGGGGTTTTTTCCGTTCGCGAAGTACAATTTGGCATCCTCGAAACGAACGGCTCTGTCAATGTGATGCGAAAAAAGAAATTCGATACGCCGGTAAACGAAGATTTAGGAATACCGGCAAAATCAGTTCACCTGCCGATTTTCCTGATCTTAGACGGGGAAATTGTCGAGGAAAGCCTGACAGTACTTAAAAAAGAACCAGAATGGCTCATCCAGGAGCTGCAACAGCGGGGAATCCCAGGCCCATCATCCGTCCTCTTCGCCGAATGGCTCGAAGGAGACGGCTTCGAAATCCAAACTTATTGACGACCACCAAAAGATGTTTTCCTTTTGGTGGTTCTTTGAAGCCAATTGCGGAGCCGCTACCATTCTTTTAAAGCGCAGAGAGGAACGGGTTTTTCCTCTCTGCGCGCGTAGCGAGCGGAGCTTGGCCAACATCCTTGAAGCAGCGTGCGGAGTCTGCACATGGGTTTTAAATGGATCAGGAAGCGGGGTTCTTCCTGATCCATTTGGGCAGAACGGAGCGGCTGCCTTTTCCTTTTAGTAGGTCTCTTTAACAGAAAAACGGGCATGGAAGCGATTGCAGTCTTGCTCGCTTCCATGCCCGTTTTTTTAAAAAGGTTCCCATCTTAGTTCCTGCGCTTTCCGGTAGCGCGCTTCGACGGCCGGCCAGTTTACGACGTTCCACCAATTTTCGATATAAGGCTGACGTTCATTTTTGTACTGAAGATAGTAAGCATGCTCCCACACATCAAGGACGAGCAGCGGAATCATGTCCTGCTGGCTCAAATTCTGGTGTTTTTCCGCCTGGAGGATCTCGAGCCGGTGAGCGCGTGGAGACCAAACAAGAAAGGCCCAGCCCCCGCCCTCGACTTCATTCGCTGCGGCGGAAAAATGCTCCTTCATCTTTCTGAAGCTGCCAAAGTCCTGCCTGATTTGCGCCGCCAATTCTCCTCCCGGTTCACCACCGCCGTCCGGGCTCATAATCTCCCAAAAAATGGTGTGCAGGTAATGCCCAGCGCCATGAAAAGCGGCTTCACGCTCCCAGTGCTTTATCAGCTCGTAATCATTGCGCCTGCGCGCCTTTTGCATTTCACGCTCGGCTTTATTTAAACCGTCGACATAGCTCTGGTGGTGCTTATCATGATGCAGTCTCATAATTTCTTCAGCAATATAAGGCTCAAGCGCATTGTAGGCATAAGGGAGCGGAGGGAGCGTATGACCACCCACCGGTACGGGCGAGTGACTGATCTCCTCTCCACCATCCTGGCGGAAAACAACAAGCTGATTCCAATTAACAAACACTTGCTCAGCCAGCTCTTCTAGCTCCGGGCTTTGCCCGTACCGATACTCCTCCGGATTCTCACACTGATGCAAAAGTTCCAGCAACGAGCTCATAAATGGCTTAATCGTCTGGTAGGGGACCTGCGCTTCAATTGTGCTTCCGTGGCGATTCCACAGCGATTTCATGTCTAATGCCCACTGATAAATATCCTCTGAGGTACTCACACCGATCACTCCCCGTATGTCAAAGATTCTTTATTATATGACACGGGTCATGGGTTATTGTTTGTCTTTTATGAAAAGAGAAAAGTTATTCGCCCGCTTCCAGTTCTTCCTCGAATTTTTTAAAGAAAAGATCGGCTTCCTCGGCAATTTCCTGCTCTTCCACATCCTCAGGCAGCGGCGGCAGGTCCTCCAATCCGTTTAAGCCAAAGTGATCGAGGAAAAAAGCTGTCGTGCCGTATAAAATCGGGCGTCCGGCTCCCGGGGCCCGTCCAACTTCTTTAATGAGCAGCTTCGAGGAGAGCGTTTGAATCGCCTTTTCCGATTTGACTCCGCGCACATCCTCAATTTCCATTCGCGTTAACGGCTGACGGTAGGCAATAATCGCCAACGTCTCAAGTGCGGCCTGTGAAAGGCCTGAATGAAGCGGGGAAGCCGCCAGCTTTTTTATGTATCCGGCATGCTCCGGTTTCGTTGTAAAGCGGTAGCCCCCGGCGACCTCGATAATTTGCAAGCCGCGCTTCTGCTCCTCATACTTCATTTGCAAAGCGAAAAGGGCCTCTTTCACGGTTTCCGGCTCCAGCTCGATAATATCAGCAAGCTGTTCAATCGATAATCCCTCATCGCCGATCACAAAGAGAAGACCTTCCATAATTGATTGTATGTCCTCCAGCTTCATCCCTGTTCGCCCCCTTCCATGCTGTAGATCATGATGTCCTGAAAATTGTCGCTTTGCTCGCATCTGATTGATTTTGTTTTCATTAGCTCAAGGATCGCCAAAAACGTGACGACAATATGTGGACGTTCCGCTCTTGTGAATAATTGATCAAAACGGCATTGACCATGAAAGCGGCTGAGGCTTTCCATCACTTCCTGAATGCGCTCCTCAATCGAATACTCCCGGCTTGTTACCGTTGAGGTTCGCGGCGCCTGCAACTGCTTACGCTTCATTAGCTTTTGATAGGCGCTCAGCATATCGAAAAGCGTGACTCCTTTAATCGCGATCTCGCGCTTTTCTTCATCTGAAATAAAGGGATCAAGATCTTCCGGCGGCTTCGTATGGATGAGAGAACGGTGTTGTTCTTTTTCTTTCAGCTCCGCCGCAACCTCTTTATATTTGCGGTATTCAATTAAACGAAACATCAGCTCTTCCCGCGGATCTTCTTCCTCGCCCTCCCATTCATCCTCAAACAGTTCCTCTTCATGCTTTGGCAGGAGCATTTTGCTCTTGATCATCAACAAGGTTGCCGCCATCACAAGATATTCGCTGGCGACGTCAAGCTCTAATTCTTGCATCGCATGAATATACTCTAAATATTGATCGGTAATGGCGGCAACCGGAATATCATAAATATCCACTTCTGCCTGATTAATAAGATGAAGAAGAAGATCGAGCGGACCTTCGAATGTTTCGAGTTTTACACTATATGGATTCATTTGACCACCATAGGCTTCTAGTTTATGTGCTAGAGCAGATTATAACATACTTCTCAGTAGCGGGGAACATGCCTTCGTCTCATGAACTATGATAAACTGGAACAATAAAAGAGACTAGAAAATGGGGAGTTTTTGATGATGTATCCGACACCGTATCTTGATTACTTAATTGAATTCCACGTCAGGCGCGATTATTTTGAGTGCCACGAACTGCTTGAGGAGTACTGGAAAGAACAGCCGCGCGAGAAGCGGCATCACTACTGGGTTGCCCTGATCCAGCTCGCCGTCGGCCTCTACCACCATCGCCGCAGCAACCTGGCCGGAGCTGAGCGGATGTACCAGAAAGCCGCGGCCAAAATCGCCGCCCGGCCTGACCGGTTTCAACAGCTGGGACTTGATCCGAATGAGCTCCAGCATCAGATTCATAAACAGCTTCAGTTTCTTAGTCAGACCCCGCCCTTTTTTCAGGATCTTACGCTTTCGCTCTCTCCGGATTTGCGTAAAGCGTGCGATCAGCGCTGCGGGGAGCTCGGTCTCAACTGGAGTACAGAGGAGCCGGCAACAGATGAGTATATTATCCATAAGCATCTTCTTCGCGACCGTAAAGAGGTCATTGCTGAACGGGAGCGCCAGTGGGTGATCAGACTAGAACGAGGCCGCTGATAAACTTCCTTTTTCGTAACTCGCCGAAAAGTAATGGCCTTACTTGCAACAAAACTAAAAAAGCTGCTGAAAATCGTCCTTTTTCAGCAGCTTCCTTACATGATTAGTCTTTTTTGAGGCGGCCCTGCAAACAGCGTGCAAACGTTGGCGTCGATAGAAGCGGATGGCAGAAGCCGACAACTGTTCAGCTTTTGCGGGCTTCTGCTTCCTTTTCCTCACAAGCGGCAACAAATGTTTTCGTATACTTTGTCGGCTTTACTTCACACGGCAGCATTTGCTTTAAGGACGCGAGCATCTTTGTGCCTATTCCCTCTTCGCGAAAGGAAGGGTTGACGCAAATGTGGCGGATCTTCGCCTCGCTTCCTTCGATCGACACACCAATCACACCGATATAATCGTCTTCTTTCCATAGGTAGAGCTTCCAGTCAGGATCGTTTTCATACTGTTCCATTGTCTTCAGCAGCCTTTTGACGTCCTTTTCCTTTCGCATAAACGAAAGCAACCCCATCGCAATTTTCCGATTCGCTGATTTATAAGGTACTAGCATACGAACCCTCTCACTTTTTAATCTCGTCATTCCCCTATACTTCTGCTTATTCTACCATAAACAAATCGGGAACTAAATAAGAGAAAAAAATGGTTCTTTTTTTCGTAACGACTTGCTGCTCTTACGGCTGCGTTTGTCTTTCCTTCGTTTTCGGTTCCTTCGTTTTCGGTTCCTTCGTTCTCATTTTAAGAAGTGAAACTGGGGCCCGGATTACCAAATCAAGCCAGTCTTTCGAGTTAAATGGCGCGTAAGGCGACAAATAATAGCTCCCGAAGCTCCTTAAGCCAACGAGGTGGATATTGATCAAAATATAGCTGATGACAATGCCATACAAGCCGAACAGCGCAGCGGCAAACATCACGGCAAACCGTAAAATCCGGAAGGTGATCGCGACATTGTAGGATGGAAACGTAAAGGACGAAATCGCGGTTAAGGCGACGACAATGACCATAATCGGACTAAAAATTCCGGCGCGGACAGCGGCATCTCCAATAATAATCCCGCCAACAATCCCAACCGTTTGACCAATCGGCCGCGGCAGTCGGTTTCCGGCTTCCCGCAGCAGTTCAAACGTAGCTTCCATCAGCATCGCCTCGGCAAAGATCGGAAAGGGGACCCCTTCCCTCGATCCGGCTATGGAGAGCGCCAAGGTCGTTGGCACCATCCCCTGATGAAACGAGACAATCGCAATATAAATTGAAGGTAAGAAAACAGTAAAAAACGCGGCGACATAGCGCAGAATACGAATCAAACTGCCGATCAGCCAGCGGTCATAGTAGTCCTCCGGTGACTTAAACAGCTGATGAAATGTGATCGGCGCAACAAGAGAAAAGGGGGTGCCATCGACTAAAATAACAACCTGGCCATTAAGGAGATGCGCCGCTGTTTTGTCCGGCCTTTCGGTATGGGATATTTGCGGAAACGGAGAAAGGACATTATCTTCAATGAACTGCTCCAGCACCCCTGTTTCCGCGATATCATCCGTTTCAATACAAGAGATCCGGTACGTCACTTCATCGATGACGTTCTGCGTAACAAGATCTTTCAAATAAAGGATCGCGACCTTGCGCTTGGAGCGGAGACCTAGCGATGTTGTTTGTACTTTGAAGCTTACATCACGAACTCTTTGGCGGATCAACACAATATTCGTTTGAATATTTTCCGTAAATCCGTCGCGGGGACCGCGAATGACCACCTCACTTTGCGGCTCCTCCACTGCGCGCCCTTCCACTTGCTGGCTGTCAATAATGATTAAATACGGCTGACCATCAATGATCAGTAGACTTTCACCGGCTAGCAGCTTAGGTATTGCTTCATCAAAACTTTGAAAGGCATGGCTGCCTTCCAATGCCAAATACTGCTCCTGCAAAAGCGTTAGAAAATCTGTTTCTTTTTCCTCAAGCTCCAGCAGTTCCTCTTCCTCCATTGCCATTAAAGTCCGGCTGACCTGCTCCACTTTTTTTGAGTTCACTAACCCTTCCATGTAATACAAAACGGCTTTTTTCTTTTTACCGATTAAAAGAGGGCGGACAATAAAATCATCGCTTCCTTCAAACAGTTCCTCGATTGTTTTGGAGAGTTCACTAAGCTCAGACGACAGCTTTAATGGAAGCGTCGGTTGATTTCCGGTCTCCGTTTGCCTTGCCCGCAGCCGTTTGTATACTTTATTAAACAAATGATACCCTCCTTATTTTAATTTTTCCTCCGTCATATAATTCCGCACTTTAACGTTAACATTCGAGTTAACGACAGCCTCCTTAAACAAGCCGTCCTCCCCGTCCCACCTATCTTTAATTCCCTCCCAATATTTCGGTTCTTTCTGCCTTATTTTCAAGCCAAACTGAAAGATATCGAGACCGAATTCATTCTGCATTTTCTCGACGATTTGTTCCATTTCGGTCCTGATTTTCTCTTCCACTGCGCGCTGCAGCTTTATATTCGTCTCAATATCGGCCACATCTATTCCTTCGATCCACTTTTCAGCGAAGGCGCCTTCCGTTTTTACGTCGACTGTAAAAATATTTTGATCGCCTTTCCGTTCATAGTGTGTTGATGCACGGGCCGAAAACGATTCATAAACAAAGACTCCCTTATCCTCGTAATCCACCTCGAGCACACCATTTTCGGCATCTCCAACGACCCAGTTATATCCTTCTATGTCTGCTTCGCCGAGCCAACCAACCATTTTATTTTCCTGCCCATCAAACACGGCGGCTCCCGCTACTTTAATATCAGTCTTACCACTGACAATCCGTGGAATGATATAGCTGTGCTGATTAATGATGAAGCTCGTTACATCACCCATCTCGACATACTTTGGCATTTGCAAAGCCACTTCATAATTTTCCAGCACCTCGCGTATATAAAGAGCAGGCATTTTCTCCAACGGTACTCTGACATCGAAACTTGACCTAGCCTCTCCTCTCGATATTAAAACAAGTACTCTTCGTCTCATTTCATGGTCACGTAAATAAAAATCGGCGAGATGTTCGAGCATTCCGTTTCTGACAAGCTCTTCGTTAATAATCAGCACCTTTAAATGCTCGCTGTTTAAAGCCCGGCTGCTCCTTGTCGCCAAATTACGCGCCACTTTGAAATTCGTTAAGCCAATTGATGTTGAATTAAAGTGAGATTGAATGTCTTCTCCGTTTTGCGAATCCTGCGGGACAGCAATTTGATACGTTTTGCGAAAAAAACGTTCATCCACATCGCTATCGCCAATCGTCTCGCCGAGTTCCTCTTCTACAAAGGCTTCGTGCTTTTCCTCTTCCTTGACAGGATCAAAGGCTATCCCGAGCACGAATCCAAGTTCTTCAATATCTTGGCTATCCCAGCAGCCTGTTAAAATGAATAGAATAAAGATGATTGAGCCAGCGCGTTTCATCTCGCTCCTCCTTGTTGCTTTTTCCGCTTTAAGACAATCCACGTCGCACAAACGAGCGAAATAATGATTAAACCAATCCCGAGAAAGCCAACGATCTCTCCAAACAGAAAAGCTTCCGAAATGGAGCGCGGAATAAAAGCAATAATCAGTGTCACAAGCGTAATCCAGCTTGGTAAAACCCGTGAGTGCTCCTTAATATCCAGCGTCTCGCGCACAATCTTCGTCGCGAGGAAATGGGCAACCGACATCGTGTTAAAGATGCTCATCATCCAGATGGTAATCATCAACGCCTCAACCCGTTCAAACACCCCTCCGGGAATCTCGATTTCTTTCACCAGTTCCACGGTCGGAAACGTCAGTACTTCTGTCGTTCCCACGCTGAAGATAGCGAAGCTGATGATGGTAATTCCCAAATATAAAATAAAAATGATCACAACACTGGCGATCATCGGCGCCACTTTTAAATTTTCCTTTTTCATCGCTGCTAAAAAGAAAAAAATAATCTCGACACCCAATAAGGAAAGTGTTGTTTCCTTTACCCCCTGGAGAATTGAGCGGCTATCTCCTACCGTTAGAGGAAGTAACAGTTCATAGTCAAATTCCGGTAATACGACGATCATCATCGCAATCAGAAAGAAAACCGTAATCGGCACAAACATCAAATTTAAATGGATGATGCCTTGCAGCCCTTTCGTAACGGCGTACGTTGTCGTCAAAAGAAAGACAGCTGCGACGACCTCGGCCGGTGTATCAATCAGCAAGTATATTCGGACGACAATGGAAAGAATTCTTGTTTCATACGCCAGTAACAGCAGGAAGTAGCAGGCAAAGGCCATCCCTAAAAATTTGGCCAGCCAGGAGCCGGCCTTTGTATTGGTAAATGCTTCAAGCAGCGTTTCACCAGGAAAATTGCGTTGAAGCTTCGTATATACCACGATGAAAAGAATCGTCAGCAGACTGCCGATTAAAATCGACAATAACGCGACGATTGTCCCGCCTTCCTCAGCCAGGCTTCTCGGCAATGTTAAAATTCCAATCCCGACAATCATCCCAATCAGCGTCATGCTAATTTCAACCGGAACTATGTTATATGGCCTGGTATTACTACTCATAGTACGAACTCCTTTTTATGAGCTACTCTTGTTTCTTGAGCTTATCCCGTATGTGCTGATTTTCTTCCTTCATCCAGGGAAGACGTGTCACTCTCTCAAACCATTCGGCCAGATTATGGAAGACTAAAATAAGAAAAAATGCAATACCGGCAACGATAATGACCGAAAAATTTGGCATGAAGCCCAATACATCTTGAAAAATCTGGGTCATCTTCTTCCCTCCATGTTTTCGTTCCTTTCATTTCCTTAGCTTTCACGTCTTTCATACATTTTATTTATCGTTTACGAACACCGGCAAAAATCAAAACCACCCGTGAGAACGGGTGGCAGATTGTCGAGAAACCCCACTTCTGAAAAGTGGGGTTTCTATTTTGCCTTTGCTTTTTTCTCTAGGATTTAAGAAATTACTCATAAAAGAAGATTGCCAGCCATCTCACCCTCTGGTGAGGTGGTT
>NZ_JAMBOS010000031.1 GCF_023715705.1 Halalkalibacter oceani | reverse complement strand
CTCCTCCATTTGCTTGATATATTGGTTGGCGAACCACATATATCGTAGCATCACGAAGGAGTTTTTTTCATACCTCGCTGGAAGCTTTCCGGAACCCTAGGCCTAGCCTAGGGTTTTCTTTTTACAATAAAAAACCAGGGCCGCCAGCCAAAAACGGCACACCCTGGTTTGTACTTACCCTTGAATATCACGGCGCCTGTAGCCTAGGAAGGCGAGGGCGAATAGTACCGCTGCAACAAGAAGAAGCACTCCCGCAGAACCATAGTTGAATTCATCCTGCGGCAGCTGCGGCACATGACCAAACGGCGTCAGGCGCGCGAGCCAGTCCGGGAACTGAAACAGCCCGCCAAAATAGCTTACAATAAAGGAAAAGGCTAAATAGAGCCAGGCGAGGACACTTGCCCGTGGAAGAGCGCCGACAAGGAGCGCCCCAACACCTACCATGACAAACAGTGCCGGCACATAAGCAAGGGCCGCACCAATGAATTGCCCGATTGGAAGCTGCTCATCCATCACCGCCGCTCCTGTCAGTCCGAGCGCCAGCGCGGATATGACGACCATACAGATGCTGATGGCAAGGGCAAAGCCGGCATAGCTGCCAAGCTGGCGTCCGCGCGACACCGCTCTTGTCAGCACATGTTCATTGCGCTGTTTACGCTCTTCCGCTTTCAACTTAAAGATCACAAGCAAGGCCGGGATCACCGCCGCCAGCGCCAGTACCATTATAATCATGGAAATGAACTGCTCCGTCATGGACACGCCTTCTGCCGAGGCAAACATGTCGGCCATCATTTCATTTGACGAAAAAAACGTCTCCAGATCGCCGAGAACTGAGCCATAGGACGCACCTAACAAGGCCATCGCCACAAGCCAGGAAATCATTGCCGTCCGTTGCAGACGGATTGCCAGGGCAAGCGGGCCTTGCAGGAAAGCGGATGCCTCTTTTCTTCCGGCCCGCGCGGGCAAAAATCCGGCATCCAAATCACGCACCAGCTGAAGGCGCAGAGCGATAACAAAAAGCAGAACGGCAGCGGCAACCAATAGAAAGAGCGGACCCCACTCATTCTCCACATAGGTTTTCGTTCTGACTGCCCAGCCGAGTGGAGACAGCCAAGAGAGCGCCTCACTCGATACATCACCAATTGCCCGCAGGAAGTAGGCAAGACCGAGTGACGCAAAGGAGAGGCCGAGTGTTCCTCTCGCGCTCTCAGAGAGCTGGGCGAAAATCGCGGTCACTGTCGCGAAAAAAAGCCCTGTGCCGCCAAGGACGGCGCCATATAGCAAAGATCCCTGCAAATCAATGCTTTCAATGTCGAGCGCATACAGGCCGAAAGCCGTCAACAGCGCAAGAAGGAGATTCGCTCCTGTCATGACAATCAATGCCGCACTGAGCTGCGAAAGCTTGCCGAATGGCAGGGAACGCAGCATTTCCAGCCGACCGTCCTCTTCCGGCGCCCGCGTATGCCGCGTTGTGAGCAAAATGTTCATCACCGCGACAACGACCGCCGTCAGCAGTAGCATTTGATGTGCCATCATCGCCGCTTCCGTATAATGGTCAAGACCATAGCCCGGTCCGAGCATCGCCGTCATTGCCGGGTTATCCACCGTCAGCGCCATCGCCTGTCTTTCTTCATCTGACGCATACAGGCCCGTAAAAGAGGATGCTGTCGCCACACTCGCTGCGACAAGGCTCATCATCCAAATGAACAGGCGCAGACGATCCTGGCGGACAATAAAGCGGACCATCGCTGCTGTGTGGTGAAAAACCGTCATCTTTCAGCACCTCCTCCTTCATAGTGGCGCATAAATAAATCCTCCAATGTCGGCGGCGCACTTTCCAGCTTGACGATCCCATAGCCGCTAATATGCTTCATCACCAGCTCGAGTTCTTCTCCATCTACTTGAAGATGAACAGTTCCATCCTCCTCCCTGACATCATGAACTCCTTTCAGTCCCGTCAGCCCGGTAAGAGGCTCCTTCGTTTTAACCGTCAAATTCGTCCGCGTTAAATGGCGCAGCTCTTCCAATGTGCCCGTTTCAATCATTTCCCCTTCACGAATGATTCCGACACGATCACAAAGCCGCTCGACCTCCGACAAAATATGGCTGGAAAGAAGGATGCTCTTCCCCTGCGCTTTTTCCTGTGCAACACATTCCTGAAACACCCTCTCCATCAGCGGATCAAGCCCGGACGTCGGTTCATCCAAAATGAAGAGATCGGCCTCCGAGGAAAACGCCGAAATCAGCGCCACCTTTTGTCGGTTTCCCTTTGAATACGTCCGGCACTTTTTCGAAGGATCGAAGCTGAACAGCTCCATCAGCTCATCTTTTCTTTTTTGATTGTAGGAGCCGCGCATCCGGCCGAATAAATCTATTACTTCGCCCCCTGTTAAATTCGGCCACAAATGGACGTCTCCAGGTACATAGGCCAAGCGCTTATGAATCTCAACCGCCTCCTGCCAGACGTCCTTTCCAAAAATCTCAGCCCTTCCGCCTGACGCTTTTAACGCACCAAGCAAAATGCGGATTGTCGTTGATTTCCCTGCTCCATTCGGGCCGATAAACCCGTACACCTCGCCTTCCCGAACATCAATCGACACATCCTTTAATGCCGTGAAGCTGCCAAATTGTTTGGTTAATGATTGCGTAGCAAGTACACTCATGATCATTCCCCTTTCTTGTAAAAACAGGCTTTTAAAATATCGAGGTATTCGTAATAGTCTTGCCAATACGGCTCCATATCAATATCGGTCAGCTTCCTCCCTTTAAATTTCTCCATTAGCTCAATTCGGTACCCTTCCATCGACCAGCGGATCAAATCGAACGCTTTTTGCACATCAACATCATCGCGAAACTTCGTATGATCAATATTGTCGTTCATCACTTTCCCGAAAACCGCTTGCATGTTTTCGATTTTGCTTCTTAGCGGTTGCGGTAGCACTGGCTCCTCGAGATTCAGACCAACTGTCGCCATAAAGTTACCGAGTGTTTCATATTCGGCAAAGACTTCCCATTTCAGAATCGCCATTTTTTTCAACCGCTCGATAAAGTCGGTTTCCGTCAAATCAATTTTGTTCAAATAGTG
Source organism: Halalkalibacter oceani (assembly GCF_023715705.1). Taxonomy (GTDB): domain Bacteria; phylum Bacillota; class Bacilli; order Bacillales; family Bacillaceae_D; genus Halalkalibacter; species Halalkalibacter oceani_A. The sequence goes on along the minus strand of NZ_JAMBOS010000031.1, from coordinate 45,403 downwards.
TTCATCTAACACCCTAATCGCGTAATCGATCAAGTAATGATAAAGCGATTCTTTGTTCTCAAAATAATAAAAGAGCATACCCTTGCCGATCCCGGCAGCTTTCACGATCCGATTCGTCGATGCCTGTTCATAGCCATTCTCGGCAAACTCATGAAATGCCGCCTCCAAAATACGCTTTCGCTTCGTTTCCTCCAGCGCCTCAAAGCGTTCCAACAAAGGAATCCCTCCTTTCACAAACTTTAGACCACCCCGGTCGAATTCAGCATAACACGTTCGACCAGTGTGGTCAATTTGATTTTTTTTAGAAAAACATGCAGCGTCCTTTTTTAAAAGCGGCGTGTAGAATGATCCGAAATTTAGTATAAAAAACCAGGATGCATCAAAAGACACATCCTGTTCCTTAGCGTGACAGATCTCTTTTCCCCCTCGGTACTGCGGCACTATGAAAATGATCGATATTCAGAAAAATCCCAGCGCAACTCAGACACGCTCCAATTGGAATGTCACTGATTGCCATTTCATCCTCACCCACATATATCCCCAGCAGCACGTTAGACACTTTTTCTTCCCCCATTGCTCTTTTATGTTGAACCTTTTTCTACAGAGTAACACCGTCCCTTTTCAATTTTGGAGAAATGAAGGGGCACAGGAAAAGCCGCCGCCCTTATGAAATCGTGGCCGCGGCTCCAAAAACGAACTTAAAAATTCTGTTTAAAATCAAGCCTCTCTCCATCCTGATACTCGATCTCCAATGTAAACTGCTTCAGCTGATCCTGTGGCACCTCAAGAATGTCCAAAATATCACTTGTGATGCTTTCTGTCGTTCGTGCTTGATCAATGACGACCTGGCTTAAAATCGATTCAATTTCCTGCTGAGCCTCTTCTCCACTGATTTCACGCTTTTCGCCATTGTCTTCTTTTTCAACTTTCGCCCTTACCTCGCCATTAACTTCATAGTCATAGTCCCAGTCTCCGCCATCGACGAAATCGAGATCAAGATCAAACTCTTTTACGCCGCGTTCAGCCGCCACAGACCCGGCGGCGTCTCCGTCTTGATTTCCTTCATCAACGACCGGTTCCCCTCCCTGGAATGAGTCATCCACTGTCGACTGATTCGGCTCCTCATTTGCTCCACAACCGATTAACACAAGAATGCCAAGCAGACTGACGAAATACTTCATCTTCAAAGCTGTTCACTCCCTTGATCATTTGATGAAAATCTGTACAGAAAAGCAAGTTTTTGGCGAACCCTCTCTGAACGATATTTTGCGCTGATCCCGCCAATTCTATCCTTGTTTGTTTCTTATTCCCCGATCTGCTTTTCTTACACATCTTCATTCGCTCCTGACTTTCCCAGCCTCCATTTCTCATCCTGTGTTACTCCGGGACGTTTTCTAAAAACGGGGAGAGCATATTGCCGGACAATCACGCCCCCACCTTACTCGCTCGTTAAAAACACTTTCCCATTGACGCCGGAAAACGTTTCAACGGCAGCGACTGCTTTTTTTACTTCGATTAAGTCGTATTGCTGAACCGCCTCCATCAGCCGTACTTGCTGGCTTTCGATCAGCCTGATCAACTGCTGAAACGTTTCCTGCCATTTCGCAGCAGAAACGTCCTTGTTCCAATGCCGCAAATGAAACAGGTTGGCTTGGACTCCCGCTTGTTTGACGATCTCTTCCCAATTCACCTGTTTCCCCGATAGCAGACCTATCGATAAAAACATTCCTCTCGGCCGGACCCCCATAAGCCAGCTCATTGCCAGCTGCGCCGCCAACCGAATCAATGGCCGCATGAACACCGCGGCCATCGGTCAATTCCCACATTGCTTCCGCTATATTCTGCTCAGCTGCATGAATTACAGCGGAGGCTCCAAGCTGAAGCAGTTGCTCCGTATGCCGATCATCTCGCGTCACAGCAATCAGTCGAAAGCCCAACACACGAGCCAATTGCGCAAAAAGACGCCCAATCGCCGAGCCACAGGCATTGACCGCCAGCACATCACCGAAACTGAGATTCAATACTTCGGTACACACAACCCAGGCTGTAACAGGGTTTATATACATTTGCGCCGCCGTGAAATGATCAATCCGGTCAGGAACAGGCACCGCCCATTTCCCTTGCGTCTTGACGTACTCCTGCCACGTTCCTTCTCCCCGTAACGGCAACACGCGCGTTCCAACGAGGTGATGCGGAGCAAGCGGTCCCGCCTGCTCGACAATACCGACCCCTTCATACCCAGGAATATGAGGTAAAGAAATACGATGAGCATAAGAACCGCTAACCGGTATCAAATCAGACGGATTAATCGGCCGGGCCAGCATCCTTACAAGAATCTCGTCATCCTGCGGTGGCTCCACTTTTTTCTGTTCCACCCTCAGAACCTCCTGAGGGCTGCCGAAATCACGACAAATAATACAGTTTGCCTCCAAACTAAAACCCCTCCTTTATTCCTGTTTGAAGCAGCCATTTATTCCTTTCTTATCCTTCAAAAATGACCACTCTTCTGCTTTTAGCCAAAAAGCGCCGAACCTGTTCAATAAAACGGCTGAATTTTCCTTTGACAACCGCACAGGCACCCCTTACAATAAGCAACGTACGAACTATTATTTAACAGTAAGGAGGATTATGAAAAAGTGACACATTCAATGAGACTACGTTTCCCAACTTTGAACCGGTAATTTAATACGTTCAAAGGCTCTGTTTGTGCTAACAGAGTAAATGGGATAAGTCTGTCCTTTTTCAATAATCTTCATTGTTTATAGAAAGAATAGGAATCAGTGAACCTTCTGGTGGCTGTTCGCAATGTGAGGAAAGGTAGATTTTTTCTGCCTTTCTTTTTTATTGTACCTTGAATAAGAGATGCATTTGGTTTCCACTCACCTGGAAAGCGATTGCAGCTCTTGTCTTTGATGTGCAACGAAATCCGGATCGATCTTTTCCCTTTTGCTCTTTCGTCACAGGCAGCAGCCTGTGATTTTTTTTAATCATTCAGGGTGGGGCGGCGGCTTCGCGCGTTACTCGGATGGCTGAAAAAAGCCTGTTCTCAGCCATCCTTAAACCATTGTAACGGCTCCGCACGCCGCTTCTAAGAAAAGCCGCTACGCGTTTTTCTTAAGAAAGGGAGATCCAACATGACCTGCAATAAATATTCAAAGACGAAAAAGATCAACAATCAAAAAGAGCCGAACTTTCCCGGCCAACATTTTATGCACAATCGAAAGCTGATCGAGGAAATTATCGCTCATGCTACCATCGCTTCGCACGAGACCGTGCTTGATCTGGGCGCTGGCAAGGGCGCACTGACGACCGTTCTCACTTCAAGAGCACAGCGCGTGCTGGCCGTTGAATTTGACCAGAAATTAGTGGACTATTTGCGGCGGAAAATGACGCCACATCCGAATGTGAAGGTCATTCATCACGATATTCTTACGATGCCGATGCCGAAGCAGCCTTTTGTCGTCGTGTCCAATATTCCTTACTCTATCACAACGCCGATTATGAAACGGTTACTCGATCATCCGGCCGGTCCTTTTCAACGCGGGGTCATCGTGATGGAGAAGGGTGCGGCGAAGCGCTTCACCTCCCACTTCATTAAGGACGCCTATGTGATTGCCTGGCGGATGTTCTTTGATATCCGCTATGTAAAAGACATTTCGCGAAAGAACTTTTCGCCACCACCAAAAGTCGATTCGGCTTTGATCACGATCAAGCGGAAAAAGACGCCATTGATTCCGCCGGCCAAATACTTGGCCTTTAGAGGCCTGGCCGATTACGCGCTCCACAAGCCGGGACTTCCCGTCAATTTGGCGCTGCAAGGCATTTTCACTCCGCCGCAGCTGAAGCATCTTCGGCGCCGGCTCGCTCTAAAAACGGAGACGCCGATCTCGACATTGTCCGAACAGCAATGGGCACTCCTTTTTGAAGCAATGCTCCAGCATGTGCCAGCGTTTCGCTGGCCGAAGTGGAAAAAGAGAAAATAAGCTTGTCTGATAGAATGGTCGTTTGGAGGGCATGACCGCTCTTCTCTCTTCTTCTTGAAGCTTTTTCGCAATACGTGGTGATGGCTACGATTTATGGTGGCTTGGTGACCTGCTCCTTAGTACTGAAACCTCGCAATTGCTTTTTGCGAGGTTTTTTCTTTCATTTATTGATTTTTTCAATCATCTCATCATAGTAGTAGAATAATGGACGCTTGACTACGCTAATTGATTTTCAATTAAGGACAGCTTATTCGTTTCCCTTTCTCATTTCGACAACTTTTTTATCAATTATGTCGAAAACGGATTTATCGCCATTCACAAAAAGTTCATAGTCGTCAGTCAGCGTGAAAGTACCAGTTAACAAAGGATTCCACCACTCTATCAAATGAAAATTTTCAGGATTGAGATTTTATCCTTTTCATTTCAGGAATAATTTATTATAATTATAATATGAGAATGATTATTGGTATCTAGTTAGTATATTTTCTTACTGCTAGAAAGATAATCTTTCTATATTAATTCTTATTTAAAACAGGGAGGAGAAATTGTTTATGGAAAACAACGGAAATATCGAAAAATGCCCTTTCCACGGCAGCGCTACAAGCAACAAGTCCCGCGGCACAACAAATAAAGATTGGTGGCCAAACGCGTTAAACTTAAATATTCTTCAACAGCATGATACAAAGTCAAATCCGATGGATGACGATTTTGATTACACAGAGGAGTTCCAGAAGCTCGATTACTTTGCTCTTAAGAAAGATCTTGAGGAACTAATGACGAACAGCCAGGATTGGTGGCCTGCTGACTACGGACATTACGGTCCATTCTTTATTCGTATGTCCTGGCATGCTGCTGGTACGTACCGGACAGGCGACGGCCGTGGAGGCGGCGGAACCGGTGCGCAGCGCTTTGCTCCATTAAACAGCTGGCCTGACAACGGCAACCTTGATAAAGCTCGCCGTCTTCTATGGCCAATTAAGCAAAAGTACGGTAACAAGATCTCATGGGCTGACTTACTTGTCCTTGCAGGTAATGTTGCCATTGAATCAATGGGCGGAAAAACAATCGGTTTCGGTGCAGGACGTCCTGACATCTGGCATCCAGAAGAAGACGTCAACTGGGGTTCTGAAACAGAATGGCTCGCTGACAAACGTTACTCCGGTGACCGCGAGCTGGAAAATCCATTAGCCGCTGTCCAAATGGGTCTGATCTATGTAAATCCAGAAGGACCTAACGGAAAACCAGATCCGTTGGCAAGTGCGAAAGATATTCGCGAAACATTCGCTCGTATGGGAATGAATGATGAAGAAACAGTTGCCCTGATCGCCGGTGGTCATACATTCGGTAAGGCACACGGTGCAGGAGACGCGGCACATGTCGGTGCAGAACCAGAAGCAGCATCGATTGAAGCTCAAGGCTTTGGTTGGTTAAGCACACATGGTAGCGGTAAAGGCCGCGACACGATCACCAGTGGACTTGAAGGTTCTTGGACGGCTAACCCTACGCAATGGGATAATGGTTACTTTGACCTGCTATTCAAATACGAATGGTGGCTCACAAAGAGTCCGGCGGGTGCTTATCAATGGCTTGCGGTAGATCCAGATGAACAAGATCTCGCACCGGATGCCGAAGATCCTTCTGTTAAAGTACCAACAGTAATGTTTACGACGGATATGGCATTGCGCTACGATCCTGAATACGAAAAAATTTCACGTCGTTTCCATGCCAACCCGGACGAATTTGCAGATGCATTTGCCCGTGCCTGGTTTAAACTTCTTCACCGTGATATGGGTCCTCGCGCCCGCTACCTTGGACCGGAAGTTCCGGAAGAAGAGTTTATCTGGCAGGATCCGATTCCAACTGTTGATTATGAATTAACTGATGCTGAAATCGAAGAGCTTAAAGGAAAAATCCTGACTTCAGGTCTTAGCGTAAGCGAGCTTGTCACAACAGCCTGGGCTTCCGCCAGCACATTCCGCGGCTCCGATATGCGCGGTGGCGCCAATGGAGCACGCATCCGTCTTGCTCCACAAAAGGATTGGGAAGTGAACCAGCCTGAGCAGCTTGCAAAAGTGCTTTCGGTTCTTGAAGATATTCAAAACGGACTTGATAAAAAAGTCAGCCTCGCTGATTTAATTGTACTAGGTGGTAGCGCCGCCGTCGAAAAAGCTGCTCAGGATGCCGGCTTCGATGTAACAGTTCCGTTCACTCCTGGACGTGGCGATGCGACAGAAGAACAAACAGATGCAGAGAGCTTCGATGTACTTGAGCCTTACGCTGACGGATTCCGCAACTATTTGAAGAAGCAGTACAGCGTAAGCCCGGAAGAGCTTCTCGTCGACAAGGCACAGCTTTTAACGCTTACTGCACCGGAAATGACCGTTCTTATCGGTGGTATGCGTGTTCTTGGTACAAACTATGGCGGTACTCAGCACGGTGTCTTCACTGATCGTGTCGGCGCTCTCACAAACGATTTCTTTGTGAACCTGCTTGACATGGGTATCGAGTGGAAGCCGGTTGACCACAACCTGTATGAAGGACGCGACCGTCAAACAGGTGAGGTTGTTCGTACGGCAACGAGATTCGATCTCGTCTTCGGTTCAAATTCTGTCCTTCGTTCCCTTGCAGAAGTTTATGCACAGGACGACAACAAAGAGAAGTTTGTCCGTGACTTCATCGCTGCTTGGGTGAAAGTAATGAATGCTGACCGTTTTGACATTAAAACAACATCTTCTGACGCGAAGAAAGTATTAAGCTAATTCAAATCCTCGCTTTTTAGGAAGCGGAGAAAACAAAACAACCAGCGCGCACCAATTGAAAATCGGTGAGCGCTGGTTGATTTTTTATATGACGAGAGTTTGGTAGTCCCGTAAGCGCAACTGTATAGGTTTGATCCCAAGTTGTCGAATGTGCTAATCGGAAACTCATCATTAGGAGAACCAACATGATCCCCCTTTTCTTCCGCTAACCCTTATTCGCTTTTCCAAGCTGTTATTTCCCAAACATGCCCATCAGGGTCCTTAAAGGAACCGCTGTAGCCCCATTCATTTGCAGTCCCCTGCTTAAAAATCTTTCCTTCTTCTTTTTCAGCCTTTATCAGAATATCATCGACTTCTGCTTCCGTATCAGCAGTATGGCTCAGAATAAGCGTCGATGGCCCGGCATCTTCAAGCTTTTGTCCCGTCATTTCAGCAAATGCCGCGCGTTCCACTAACACGAGAGAGAGCCCTCCCTCGAGAAAGAAAGCAAGATGATCATCACCAGCTGAAATTTGATCCTCTGCTAGCTCAAACATCTCCCGATAAAATCTTTCAGCTCTTTCCAGGCTTTTGACCGGAATAGAAATAATCGCAACAGTTGGTTTCATATGATTCTCCTCGCTCCAGCATCCGTCGTACTGCCTTTATCATCACCCAATCTAACAAAGAAATGTACATGTCGCCTCCACGATAGGCCATCCCACTAATAATGAACTCACCACTCTTTAGTTTTCAACCTGACTAAATCGCGGCATCTATTCAAACACCGTCACAATCACACCGTCACTGTTGTCCCCTGACAGCTCATACTCGTGATTTTCCGGCACCGGAATGGTCATCCCTTCTGAAAAAGGATAATAAGCAACGGTATAGCTTTCGCCGTTAACCGTAATGGAAATCTTCTCTTCTTCTTTTAAATAAGCTAAATATTCTTCCAACACAAAGTTCTTTTCCTTCATCACCGCGCTATGAGGTAAGCCGACATAGCGGATATGCCACGGCTCATATTCAATGCCGGTAATCTCTGTTTTATCCTTTGGATAGCGTAAAATAAAGCCGTATTTCCAAGCGTTTTTCTCTATCCATATTCCTTCATCGGCCTCATACATCGTCGTCTCGGTCGAACCTACATCAAGCGCCACTCCGACATTATGCTCACTATAGCCTGCTGGCAGCGCATAGTCGGCTCCCATCGTTTGATAAAGCTCACCTTGTTCCTCAAAATCACGAAAGCCGCTGTTTATGACAAAATGCTGCACCCCGTCCTGCTCCGCGGCAGCGACCATCTCAGAAAAAGCGAGTGCCACCTCTGTTGATAAATAGATGCCGCTATTTAACAGGGTATAGCCTTTTGTCAATTCAGGCGCCTCATATAAATTGACGATATCAGACCTTACACCCTCCTGATGAACAGGGTATTCCGCGTTTACCAAAATCAGATTTCCCTGATAGAGTTGTTCTTTTCTAATCTCTTTTTGCTCCACCCTTTCGGAAGCCTCTTGTTCGTATTGCTGAATCTCCACTTCATGCTGGTGCAAAAATGGCACCCGCTCAACAATGACAAAAACGAGACAGCCAGTTAATAGTAATAAAAATCCCCACTTTTTCATTTTCGGTTCCCCCTACATCACAACTGACTATAGCGTAGACAAAACCTTTTAAATAAAAAGCAGGGAAAAGCTTAAATTTTTCTTAAATCTGTTCGTTCGCCCCCTCCTGTGGCAGACGCACTTCAAACATCGTCCGGATGACGCTGCTTTCGGCGGTAATCGTTCCACTATGCTGCTCGACGATATTTTTTGCGATGAACAGGCCAAGTCCGGTACTGGCCGCCTGATGGCTACGAGCCTTGTCGCCGGTATAAAACATCTCAAACAAATGCGGAAGCTCCTCCTCGGCGATAAGGCCGCCATAATTGATCACTTGAACGACGATTTCCCCGGCCTCGGAAAAGCCATGAATATCAATATACTGACCATCAGAGCCATAGCGATTGGCATTGACCAGCAGGTTTTCAAATACGCGCGCCAGCAGGTCTCCATCACCGAAGACCGCTAATTGTGGCTCCATATTCATTCGGGCGCTCACTTTACTCTTCTCGAAAACAGGATACATTTCCTCTATTAATTGATGAAGCAGCTCACTGAGATTTATCGTTCTTTTTTCAAGTGGCAGCATCCCGTAATTCATTCGCGTCACTTCAAACAGTTCTTCGATCAGCCTCTCCAAGCGCTGGGATTTTGTATAGGCAATCGTTAAAAAATGCCTGACCTGCTCCTCCGTTAACTTGTTATCCTTCAAAATTAAATCAATATAGCCTATTACGGAGGTGAGCGGCGTCCGCAGATCATGGGCGAGATTGACGACGAGCTGATCCTTGCTGCTTTCAGAAAACTCCCCTCTCTCAATCGCCTGCTGTAATTGCTCGCTCGCCAGATTAATGTCGCGGGCAATCTCGCCGAACTCATCCTTCGAACGGACTTGAACGCGATGAGTAAAGTCACCGCGGGCGAGAAAATGAATGCCGTTGGAGATCTCCTTGAAATAGGTAGAATACCTCTTGCTCAGGATAAAGAAAAACAGAATTGAAAGCGGAATAAAAATCAGCAAAAAGAAGTTAACATCACCAACCGATCTGATAAAGGAACGAAGTCGGGTCAACTGATCCTCGTAATCGACGACCGTATAATAGTAAAATTGCAGACCTTTATAAATAATATATGTCGTAACACCCGCAAGCAGCATGCTTATCCCAAACAAGAGAATCATCTTTGAACGAAAACTGCGCAGCATTTTACCCATTGAACGTATACCCAACTCCCCAGACAGTTTTAATCCATTTGTTTTTTCTTGTATCTTCCTTCAGCTTTTTCCGCAGCGTCCGAATATGAACCATCACTGTATTATCACGTTCAAAATACGCCTCACCCCATACATGCTGAAAGATATTCTCCACACTATATACTTTCTTCGGATGGCTCGCCAGCAAGTACAAAATATCAAATTCCTTCGGTGTCAGCTCAATCCGTTCATCATAAAGCAGAACTGTACGTTGTTCTGGAGAAATAACCAACCCTCCATATTCCAGACCCGCCTGCTGCTCAGGCTGTTGCTGATTTAATTTCGTAAAACGCCGCAGCTGGGCATTTACCCGCGCGACCAATTCAATCGGAGCAAACGGCTTTGTCATATAGTCATCGGCACCGATCACCAACCCGTGTACCTTATTAAAATCAGATGTCTTGGCGCTCAGAAAAATAATCGGCATATTATGCCGCTCACGAACGAGTTGGGTGACTTCATATCCGTCCAACTTCGGCATCATAATATCGAGAATCAGCAGATCGACCGGCTGTGCTTCAATCGCATCAACAGCCTCCTGCCCATCCACCGCTTTAATGACCTTGTATCCTTCCTTCTCTAAATGAATCGCAACGAGTTCACCAATCTCTTCATCATCATCCGCGACCAAAACCGTTATCGGCTTCATCGTTATCCCTCCCGACTCCTGTTTCCATTCATTTTAGTTTATTTTCTATGATTTCCAGGAAGAGTTCAATCCAGATCGGCAACATGAAGGAAATGTCCTGATTTCACAATAGATTGAGACGGAATCAGGATTTACTTATTTTGCCCTTCTACTACCTTTTTCTACCTGCCCTCTCCTTTTTTGCAAAATAAAATAAAAAAGACGGGGTTAACTGAACGCCCCGTTTTAACAACACCTTTTCTCCTACTCTTTCGCAAATCGCTCAAGTCCGAGAAAAGCAATATCTCGCTTCGTCCTGCCCTCGATCGCCAGCTCACGCAAAATGTCGCCAATAACGCTGGCGAATTTGAAACCGTGGCCGGAAAAGCCGGCGGCCATGATGACACGCTCCGTTCCCGGCGCCGTATCGATGATGAAATGATGATCCGGCGTATTGGAAAACATACATATCCCCTTATTCAGCAACTTCCCTTCCGCCTGCGGCATGAAATTCGCCAAAAAGCTTCGCAAGTCCCGTTCATCCTTTTCTTCATAAAACGCCCGGTCAATCGTATCCGGATCGGTTTCATCTCCCAAATCCATCCGCCCGACCTTCACTCCGCTGCCGTCCATATCCGGAAACCCGTAATAACACTCATCGTCCGGCAGATCGACGACAAAGCATGGGAAATGATCACGGTAGATGGTCCCCTCTGTCTCAAACCAGCCTACCGCTTTCCGCACGACTTCAATCGGCAGCGCGAGCTCCGGCAAAAGCTTCGCACTCCACGCCCCGGCCGTAACGATCGCTTTGCGCCCTCTGAACAGCCGGCCGCTAGCCTTGATATGAACAGCATCACCCTGCTCCTCAATCGCTTCCACCCGCGTGTTTTCATGAATCGTCGCGCCATGCCGCATCGCGGCTTCCTTATAAGCCAGGACACAGGCTTCGCTTAACAAAAAGCCGGATACCGGGTCAAAGCATCCTTTGAAATCAGCCGGCAGATGAAAGCCCGGCCAACGCCGTTCAATCTCCTCAGCAGTCAACACTTCATGCTCCAGCCGATGCTCACGCGAGCTTTCAATCGTTTCCCGCACAAAGCCGGAATCCCGATACCCAATCGACAAGGCACCGACTTGCTGAAACAGCGTCCGACCTGTCTCTTTCTCAAGCTCTTTCCAAAGCGCCAGCGCTTCCTTTAAAAGCGGTACATATTGCCCTCCGTCTCCATAGCCCATTCTGAAAATACGCGTTTCCCCGTGATGACTGCCAATGTTGTTTGGAATCGTCGATTGCTCAAGCACCAGCACCTTTTTTCCGCTCTTTGCCACATAATAGGCAGCCGCGATCCCCATCGAGCCTCCGCCAATGATGATGACATCATAGTATGCTTCCATTGCTGCTCCCCCATTTTCGCTTAATCTCATGTTCTGTCCTTCCATGATACTACGAAAGAGAGCATAATTCTGCATAAGAAAAGAAGCAATTTAAATGACTGATCCAAAGAAAAGCTGATGAAAAAGGACGATTTTCACTTTTTCATCAGCTTCGATCGGAAGTCAGCTTCCTTTCTTCATCCTGTCTTTCAGTGTCGAAGAAGAGGACACCTCCAGTGGAGACAAAGCACGCGACAAGCCGAGCGGCCGGGCGATATTGGCATAAATTGCTTCATAGCTGCCCGCCTTGATAGCATATTTCATGAAACACACCGACCGCCTTTGTTTTTGCCGCCTTTTGATAAAAATGAGTCCATGCCTTTAAATGTGTCTGTCCATGAGCATAGGCATGAAGGCTCTCGATGTCCTCCCAATACTGGGTAAAGACAATCGTTCGACCGCCCCATGCTGCATTATGGGAAAGAAAACCATTATCCTTTTCTGCGTAAAGCTCTTTCATCATCGGTGGCATCGCGGTAAATACCGGCCACCACGCCTTAATATTCCACCATTGCTGAATCCGCATGCCAATGATAAACAGTACAATATCGCGATCATTTGGAGCCGTATAACGTTTATTCACTTTATCCTCTCCTTTGTTTTTTTACACCAGCTTAATTCGGCCTTTGCAATCTCCTTGCCATAATCAAGCGTATACAGCCAAAACTCCGCGTCCGGGTGGTCGCGGATGTCCTTTTCAATTTGCTCATACACAGTCAGCTTCAACTGCAGCAGACGCTCATGTTCTTCTACGTGCTGAAACGCCTGCTCGCGGCTCATTTCCTTGCCAAAGAACAGTTTAACAAGCAGCTCGCTTTTATGCAGTCCCGTCTCCTGCACCGGCACAGTGAGCCATTCCTGAAGCTTCTTTTTTCCGTTTTCTGTAATCGTGTATTCCTTGCGCTCCGGCTCCCCTTCCTTATTTATGGCCACTTGGACGGCATAGCCTTCTTCAACAAGTGCCTTCAAAGCCGGATAAATCTGACCGTAGCTCATTTTCCAAAAATGACTGAAGCTGACATCAATCAGCTTTTTTATCTCATAGCCGGTTCGGCAGCCCGTCGTCAAAATCCCTAAAATAATCCACTTCGTTTCGACCTTCATTCGCGCCTCCATATCTTTAAGATATATCTTAAAGATATATACAAAGAGAGCGGCTGTCAACCCTTTATAAAACCCTTTTACATACATACTGTATGTATGTTAAGATGAACTCAACTTAGAGAAGGAGTGAGCAAAATGAAATGGAACAGCTTTTATCCTGTCATTATGACCGACCGCCTTACCGAAACGAGTCAGTTCTATCAGTCTTTATTTGGCTTTTCCGTTGTTTTTGAAGCCGATTGGTATGTAAGCTTGAAAAAGGAAGAGACAGGCGATGAGTTGGCCGTTTTGGATCAAACGCACGAGACGATCCCCCAAGCTTTTGGCAAGCCAGTACAAGGAATGATTCTGAATGTTGAAGTCGATGACGTTGATCAGCTTTACCAGACATTCATTAACGAACAGCATTTGCCGTTGCATCTGGATATTCGCGATGAACCATTTGGTCAACGCCATTTTATTACCAGTGATCCGAATGGCATTCTTATCGATGTCATCACCGTCATTCCCCCTGACTCGTCATTCCAGGCGCAATATGAAGAGCAAGTGTGGAAGGATGAATAATGGGGCCGCGTACACTCCTTTAAAATTCTATTTCGATCAGCGGCTCGCTGAACGGCTATCATGTTTAATCGAGCGGCACGATTCACATTTCAACTCAAAATCATTCATTGCCAATGTCGCGAAGAATGTTGAAGACAAAGAGCTGAAGGCGCGGGTCGACGTCATCACAACCGAGTTGCAGAGCCACTTGCCCGCCGACTATGAACGCGCCCTGTCGATCCTGCTCCAAATTTTAGGACCGGAAAACGAAACCGAAGAGGGCATGTTTACAAACGGCTACTTTTTAATGCCTGTTGCGTATTTTGTAGAAAAATACGGTCTTCACCATTTTCATGCTTCCATGCTTGCTCTAATGGAGATCACCAAGCGTCATACGTCCGAATATGCGATCCGTCCATATCTTGAATTGGACACTGACCGTGCTATCGCGTATCTTCAAAGTTGGATCACCGATGCGAACCCACATGTCAGACGGCTCGTTAGTGAAGGGACACGCCCTCGCCTGCCTTGGGCCAAAAGAATAGCGCCGCTTCAAAACGATCCCGGCTATAATCTGCACTTATTGGAACATCTGCTTGATGACCCTTCTGCCTATGTGCAAAAGTCTGTCGCCAATCATATCAATGATGTATCGAAGGAACATCCGCAATTGGTAATCAACTGGCTCGAAACATGCCTAGCTGATCGCCGACGGATCAATGAGCGGATCATCAAGCATGGATTAAGAACTTTGATCAAGCGGGAAGAAAACAAAGCCGTCCAACTCCTTGCGCGAGTGAACGGTTTTGTCAAACAGTGAAAAGAGGAAAAATCACGATGAGAAAAACAAAAGAAGAAACCGATATGACAATCCAACGAATAACCGCCATCGCCAGAGAGCTTTTTGCTGCAAAAGGCTACACGAATATCGCCCTCGAGGAAATTGTCCAGGAAGCCGGATTAACACGCGGGGCGCTTTATCATCATTTCACCAGCAAAAAAGGGCTTTTTCTCGCTGTATTTGAAGAGGTTCAGCGCGATATCGCCCGACAGATCGAAACCGAGGCGATGAAAAGCACAGACTTATGGGAGCAACTGCTTCTCGGCTGCCGCGCCTTTGTCGTCTCAGCTTCGGAAGCCCAAAATCACCGCATATTATTAGTGGACGGCCCGGCGATTTTAGGCTGGGACACGTTCCGCAAAATGGATCAGCAACACTCGATGAAGTCATTAATGGAGCATCTGGAGCTCTTGCAGAAACAAGGCATGATCAAGCCAATCTCCATCGAAGCGATGACACATTGCCTGTCAGGGGCGATGAACGAAGCGGCTCTCTGGATCGCTGAACACCCTGATCGCCAGCAGGCCATTGATCAAGTGATGGATTCCCTCCGTGTCCTGCTCTACGGGTTTAAGATGTAAGAAGAACGTGTAGCGTCCTTTTAAAAAAAGAGATGTCTCAAAAGGTTGAAAAGACCCTCCGAGACATCTCCACTACCCACTCGTGGCATTACTCCCTCGAAAACAACTCACGCAGCTTCGTCCAGAATGACTTCTCTTCTTCTCGTTCAGCCGGTGCCTCCTCCGGCTCTTCTATTTCAACTCCTGCGGTTTTGATTACGAACTGCACGGTCTCGACATTGTGATTTTTTTCGGAAACAAAGGAAACTGGGTCAAAGTCCGATTTGTCGTAATCGGAAATCATCGCATCAATCTCTTCCTGCATCTGCTCAGGCAGACCGCTCGTCGCCTCATGCAGCTTACCTGTACCGTTGTGAAGAGCGTCAGCCCCGGTTGCTAGTTCACCGCTTCCTTCTGTGACTTCACCGATTCCATGATGCAGCTCACTGTAAGCAGCAGACAATTGTCCAACCCCACCTGTATAGCTCACAAGCCCTTGGTGAAACTCGCTGTAATTAACCGCTAACGCTGACAGTCCTTCTTGTAGCTGGGAAAACGAGTCGAGCCCATCCATCCCGCTGAGTGACTTATTAAGACCGTCTGCAATTGCCGTTAAGCGGTTTGCCATTTCCTTTGTTCCGGCGCTCACTTCCTCCAGTATGGAATCAACCGCGTCAAAGCCTTGTTTCGCGGCTTCATAGGTTGCCTTCGCTTTTTGCGCGGCGGAGTATGCTTCAACGAGCCGGTCAATGACATCACGGTCTGCGCCGCTCGCATACAATTGCTCGATTTGCTCCTGACTGACCTGCTGACCGCTAATGCCGTTCATCGCCTCATTAACTTGATTGTAGGCAGTTGCATACTGCTCGCGGAGCTGCACCAGGCCCTGTGAGGTTTCCTTAAGAGCATCCGCCAGCTGGAAAAGGCCGTCCGGCAATTGCTGCAAGTCTCCGACATCCATCTCCTCTGTCAGCTGAAGGGACTGGCTAACCTCTTTTAACGCCTGTTCAATGGTTGAGGACGCCTTCACCAGTTCCGCCGAGGAACCTGTCATTTCATCGATTCCCTTTTTATATTCAGCAGAGCCATTTTCAAGGCTGCGCAAGCCGTCATTCAGCTGCGAAATACCCTGTTTCAGCTCGCCTACTCCATCATCCATCTCCTTGACTCCAGCTGTCAGCGAGCTGAATTCTCCTGCGATTTCGTCAGCTCCGGGAGCCTCGATCGCCATCGCCGGCGGCACAGCTGTGATGTCGATTCCACTAAACTCAAAGTCTGTGACAGCGGCCGACAAACTGAGCTCCTTCTCTTCCCCCGGCATCACGGTGAATGTCACTTGCTTATCTTTCCCGGCATTGGCAATCACCCCGTCACTTGTCTCAAGTGTTTCATACGTACCTTCTTCAAACGTAAGGGCGATTTGCAGCAAATAGTTTTCAAAAAAGGATGGATCAACGTCTTCATTACGGGACGTATCAATTGTGATTTGCAGACGGCCGTTTGCTCCGGCAAGCTCATCGACCGTCATCTCCTCTCCATCCAACTCGTAGGAAAGCGAAAAATCCCACGGCAGCTCCAGACGATCCTTAAGATTTCCTTGATAGTAGGCGCTTCCCTCCGATGCAGCGAACCGCACTTCGTCGCCGGATTGTTTCATTTCAGCCTCATTCGTCAAGTTTTTCAGGCTGCTGTATCGGCCATAGTCGGTGATCATCCCCGCTTCACTGACATGCAATGTGTTCACAACAAACACTTCATCTAATTGACCGTCAGCAAGTAAGTTGGCATAAATCACTTCCTCCTTGGCACTTATTTCCCCTTCCTGCCCCGTCTCTCCTGCTTCGTCCCCCACAGGAGACGCATGGACAAGAAATGAAGGGGCAACCAGCATGACAGCTACTATGACAAACGGTAGTCGTTTCATTTTCATCATCATTTCTCCTTGTAAAAGTTTGCTTGTAATGTTGTTTTCCGAATCACTTTATCAAGCACATACAGCATCGCCGGCAGGAAGAAGAAAACGAGGACAAAGGCTAATAGCGCCCCCCGGCCGAGCAATAGTCCAATCGAAGATACGACCGGATTCGTGGACGTAATCCATAAAATAAAGCCGATGCTCGACAAAATGGAAGCCGAAACTGAAATCGAGAATGTCTTTTCATCCAATGTATCGATGATCGCTTTCAGCGCCGGCATTTCTCTTCGCTTCTCTTTATACGTCTCGGTAAATAAAATCGCATAATCGACCGTCGCCGCCAGCTGTACCGTACTGATAATCAAATAGCCGATAAAATCAAACGAGGTGTCCGTAAAATACGGAATCGATAAGTTGATCCAAACAGCGGCCTGAATCGTGATCAGCAGGATGATCGGTATCGAAATTGACTTGAATGTCAGAAGAAGGACGATCGCAATCGTTACGACAGTCATCGTATTGACAAATGTATTGTCCTTTTGCACGGTATTTTTAATATCATATAACGCCACGCTTTCACCGAGGCTCAACGTCTCGTCGCCGTAATACAAAGCGGCTTTTTCCTGGACTGTTTCCACAATTGAAAACGGGACATCTCCCTCTTTTTCCCGGTCGGTATTAATGATGAGGCGGCTGTAATGCTCTGATAAGAACTCACTCGTGACCTCCTCATCCAAATATTCCGTCGGAATGGCGCTGCCTACGGCATTTACATAAGAAATGACATTCGTGACATGCTCAATGTCCTCCAATTCTTGAACGAGCCTCTCTTCTTTGACAACATCATCTTTTGGCACGAGCAGCACAATCGGCGTCGATTCGCCAAATGCTTCCTTAATCGCGAGCAAATCGGCGCCGGTACGTGTTGATTCCGGCTGCTCGCCAAGCCCGTAGGTGAATGCCGTATTGCTTTGCGCGAGAAAGCTTGGAATCAAAATCGCCAGAACAAGGAGCAAGGACGGATACTTCATTTTCATCACACGCCGGCCGATTCCCGCAAAACTTGGAACAAAGCTTTTGTGCTGCGTTTTGTCCATCCATTTGTAAAACAGCAGGGTTAAGGCCGGAAAGAACACCATCACACTAATAAAGCTGAGCAGAATCCCCTTTACCAAGCTTAAACCGAGATCGGCGCCCAGCTCGAAGCTCATCAGCATTAAAGCCATGAAACCAAAGAAGGTCGTTGCCGCGCTCGCCGCAATCGGCGCGAATGACTGCTTCATCGCAAGCTGCATCGCCTCCTCCGGGTTAGTCGTTTTTTTCCGATATTCCTGAAAGCTGTGCAACAGAAAAATCGCATAATCAAGCGACACGGCAAGCTGTAAAATCGGCGCCACCGATTGCGTGACAAAGGACACCTCTCCGATAAAAATGTTCGTGCCCAAATTGATCAGAACAGAAACCCCAATCGCCACGAGAAAAAAGAGCGGCTCCACCCATGAAGTCGTTGATAGCACGAGAATCAGGATAATAATCGGCACAAGCAGGGCGGCGGCATACACCGTTTCCGTCCCGGCCATTTTCTGAGCGGTAGCGGTATTGACCGCTTCCCCGGCCATCGCCCCTTCCTCGCCGATTAATTGGTAGATTTCATCCGTGATCCGGACTTCCTCACCCGGACGAATACTTAGCTGAAACAGCGCTTTTTCATCCTTATAGTACGTCTCGACCGTACTTGCATCCGCCACTTCAAGCGGCACCTTTATATCTACCGCATCGTCAAGCCACATCACGTCAGAGACGCCGTCAATCGCGGCCAGCCTTTCTTTAACCTGCAGCGCCTCCTGTATACTGACATCCTCCACCATGACCCTCGTATCAGGGACCGAAGAAGTAAATTCATTTTCCATCACGTCAACCGCCCGACTGTAAGAGCGCATAAAACGACCTCGGCAAAAAGGAAAACCTGCCTTTTGCCGAGGCCCAACCCATCTTCATTGAAGCATTTTCACCAATTCTTCCCCATTCATGCCCCCCGGGACATTTATTCGGTGCAGAACCCCTTTTTTCAAATTTTTTTCAGTATTGATTTTCGGCTTTACCGTATAAAAAAGCTCGACACCGAGTGTTCTGGCCACTTCCTTCGCCTGTTTATTCAAAACACCATATGGCGCAGCGAATGACAACACCTCTTCCCCCAGTTCTTCCTCGATACGCGTGATCGAAAGAGCGAGGTCCTCTTCAATCCGGGCTTTATATTGCTCTCTGGACTCGCCTTCTTTCACAGTGACGAGCATTGGGGCGGGCTCGCCTCCATTTTCCGGCTCGATATAGTCATGGTGATCATAGGTATGGGTTTGACATGTAATGAGTCCTGAAGCGAGCATTTCTCGGGCCTGCTCCCACGAAAAATGTTTTTCATTCCCGTGATCCCGCCTTTCTACGATGATGAAAAGAGTCGCCTTCATTTCCAGCTCGTCTAAGATTGGAAACGCTAATTCATAATTAGAGAGGTAGCCATCATCCATCGTCAGTAGGATCGGCTTTTCGGGCAAGGCATCTTTTTTCCCGTGGCGATAATCGATTAAATCCTGATCGCTAATCGTGGTATAGCCCGCTTCCTTCAGCGCGAGCAATTGATCCTTGAAATCATCCGGATGGACAGTCAGGGAATCTTGCTGGTCGAAGCTGAAATGATGATACATCAAGACAGGCACCTCCGTCTCAGGTCCGGCGAAAACCGACATCGATGGAAGCAGCAGATACAAAAGAGAAACGATAATCAATGTTCTTTGTTTTATCATATCTATTGTCCTTTTCCGATTAGTAGTAGGTTCATAGCTTCAACGAAGGATTTCGCTATTACTCTTAAAACGCTATCATCTACCTAATAGTTACATTTTTTCCTTCGAAAAATTTCTTTTTGACAAGAAGATTAGTTCTATCAGCCGGGCGTTAACAAAGAATTGGCTAAACACGGCTGCAGGCTGGGGTATGCCTGAGAGCAAAATGTGATGGTCACCCCTTTACCAAAAGTGCTATAATGACAGAAAATTCGCATGTTGAAAGGAGACACCTCATGGAAAGCTATGTTGTCTATCTGCGGGGCATTAATGTTGGCGGAAAAAATAAAATCAAAATGGCCGACCTTCGCACATCCCTGCATGAAAACGGCTGCGAAAACGTCCATACCTATATTCAAAGCGGAAATATTGTATTGCAGTCCGAACTGTCTGCTCAAGAACTGGCCAGGCAAATTGAAACAATCGTCGCAAATAATTTTAAATTGGACAGCAGCTTAATCAAAGTGTTAGCCCTGGACGCTAAGACCTATCGTGCGATTATCGAGGAGGCTCCACACGGGTATGGAGAGGAATCGCAAGCAACGGACTATCGCTATGATGTTCTATTTTTACTTGATGTAACGTCTGATCAGGTCATGAAAGAAGTGATGGTACGCCAGGGAATTGATATGGCGTGGCAAGGTTCACATGCCATTTATTACCGCAGACCGGGACCTGGCAATCCAGATTATACGAAAAGCTATCTTAGTAAGCTAGTAAAAAAAGACATCTATCAATCAATCACTGTACGCAATTGGAAAACAGCCACAAAAATGTGGGACGCACTTCAAGAATTATAAGGTTGCGAATGCCTCCTTATGGCACACTTAGAAAGGTGTCAAGATCCTGATCTCACCTTCTTGGGGCTGCCGCCCGCAGACCTCTACCTTTTTCCCGGCAGCTTTTCTTGAATGACGAGCAACAAGGTCGCGATAGGTCCCAACAGCAATGAAATAAAAAACCAATTGAGTCCGGACCTGTTCTTTCCTTGCGCTAACCCTGCATTAATAAGGGCGAGCGTTCCCCATCCCACAAAATACTGATTCTCCATCGTTTCTGATCACCTTTCTTTGTTAATAAGTCAAATGTCATACCAGTAGCATTTTTGGCCAGCTACAGCTATCCCATAAAACTGCTGGAATAGTAAAACTGTACCATATTGATGGTAGCCCTACAATGAAGAAATCTATCCTTTCCGCTAGACAACGTGCCGTAAGGATAGCAGGGTCTGTCGGTAGTACATAAAGGGCTGGGCAAAAGGTAGAACCCCCTTTTTACCCAGCCCAGAACTATCACAGTTTAATAATCAGCCTTCTAAAATACCTTTCGCTGATAAATGATCGTTGTCACGCTCCAGGAAACGGCATAGACAGCGAGGATGACAGTGGTCGCTCCCATATATAGAGCCGGCATCGATAAGCTGGCCATAAAGTTGGTAATAGTCGTCATGCGTTCAGCGAAAAACATGAAAACGCTCGGTCCTACCGCTGACAAAACGAGAAAGCTGATCAGGACAACCATTGAAATATAGCCCGGTTTAAAAATATAGAACATCGGAAAGGTAAATGATGCAAACACTAGAAACAGGCCGCCGCCAATCGCCATATCAGTCGGCGTAAACGGTTTGTTGAAGACAAATAACGCCACGCTTGCCACCGCCATGCCCACCCCCATATAAGCGATGGCGCCAAGATAGCGCGAGGCGATAATTTCCTTCCTGGTGTAAGGCAAAGAATTTAATAATATATTTGTCTCCGCTCTTTCATCGTACGTATACGTATTAAAGGGGATCAGTATACTGGCAATCAGAAACGTAAATGCCGGATGTTTATCCATCATGACAAAGAACACCACCATAAGAACATAGATAAGAAGCAGCTTTTTCTGCAGGATAAGATCACGTCTGATTAAGTTAAACATGCTGTTTCTCCCCTTTCAAGTAGTACATAATATCCTCCAAAGAGGCGCGTTCAATCACCACAGTGTTTCCGAACGTTTCTTTCACCGCTCCAATATTATCTGTTAACGCCTCAAATCCCGTCGGCGCCCGATGAATACGGACAAAGGCTTTTTCCGTGTCCCGATCCAGCAGCTCGACGCCCCCTTTAACGAGTGCATAATTTTCTGCTACATCATGAATCGACTGGTTGAACACGATTTCCCCTTTCTGGATAAAGGCGATGTAATCGGCGATTCGGTCTAGATCTGTCGTAATATGCGTCGAGAAGAAAATCGTACGCCGGCCATCAAGCATTAATTCCTGCAACAGATCCAGCAGCTCCCGCCGAAAAATCGGATCCAATCCTGCTGTCGGCTCATCCATGATAATCAGCTCGGCATCATGGGAAAGAGCGATCGCCAGCGATGCTTTCATCTGCATTCCCTTCGAGAACGTTTTAATCGCTTTGTTCAGCGGCAGTTCAAATCGTTCCACATAGCGGTGAAATAACGCGTCATCCCAGCTTTTATATGCCGGCCCGACAATCCGCTTAATATCCTTTAAGTTCAATCCTTCATAAAAGACATTGCCATCATAGACGAAGCCGATGCGCTCCTTAATCGCCTTCTCGTGCGTCCTGTAATCCAGACCAAAAACTTTAACCTCACCGCCATCGGGCTTTAACAAATTCATCATCATCTTGATCGTCGTCGATTTACCGGCCCCATTCGCGCCGATAAACCCGGTCACAAACCCCTGTTTCACCCCTAAATTCATATTATGAACGGAAAACCCATTGAAAGTTTTACTCACATTTTTCATTTCCACTACATGTTCCATCTCTCTTCACTCCTCATACAAAATCTTCAGTAATTGCTGCAGCTCATCAAGCGACAGTCCGATTTCCCTGCTATTTGTGATTACCGCAGTGAGCTGTTCCTCAATGACCTTCAGCTTCTTCTCTCGAATGACCTCTAAATTCTGCTCAGCGACAAATGAACCTTTTCCGACGATGGAGTATATAAAGCCCGCTTTCTCCAACTCTTCATAAGCACGTTTCGTCGTAATCACACTAATTTGTAAATCCTTGGCGAGCTGGCGTATCGAAGGTAATGCCGTGCCTTCCTGTAGCTCCCCTGCTAAAATGAGCGATTTAATTTGGTTCGTAATTTGTTCATAAATCGGCTCCTTCGTACTGTTGGAAATAATAATTTGCATGTCAATCCCTCTTCTTTATTTATTGGTAATCAGCGTTGCTCTATATCCATCACTGCCTGACACACAATCGCTGTAACTTGAACAGTTATAAACAGATGAAAAAGCGCTAAGCGATACGTGGTTTTCCATGCCTGTCATGTAAAACTTCACCTCGCCCGTCTCTTATGTTCATTCTTTCTAGATCCAAGCTTGAATATAACCAAAACCTGTATATATTGTACATATAACATATATACATTATATACACGATAAAAATATTGTGCAACCTTTTTATTTATACAGCAAAAAACCGTTATTTTGAAAAGAACATCTCAAAATAACGGTTGTATTTCTTTCCCGGCTCACCTCTACCCTAAGCTCTCTTGCCCTTCACTTTATGATAAAGAGACATAACGACCCAAATAGCGGTTGGAAAAGCGACCGCTCCAATGACCATATACGCCAGGAGGTGAAGAGCGCTCCTTGAACCATCAACAAATGCCACGACCATCACCGCAAGGATGAAAAGAAGAAATGGTACCATGTTCAATACGTTTGCTGCCCCTTTCTTTCCTTTGCTCTTCCATTTGTTGCTGTATGTGGCGATTACCGTCCAGGTTGCGGGGATGGCAATGATTGTGAGAATAACAGCTACTACTTGAAGAACGGATTTTAAGGTACCAGTGCTTATCACCGTTCCGAGCCAGACGAGCACAGTCAGCACAGCGAGTGGCATTGCCAGCACCCTCATAGAACGATTTACATTCTCATACTTCTCAACGGTTGTGTCACGATCACTGTAAATCGGCTTTGTACCCGGGTATGATCGAAATAAATGAATATTTCCTTCCGAAGCAACATGCGTCCAGCCGGCAGTTGAAAAGAAGTCAAAGTACTCCTCCTTTTCGTCTTCTTTTAAAGAGCGATAATCTATACTGTAGATATAATCTGAGCTTTCTCCTTTTTCAAGCGTATACCCCATAAATTTAAAGTCATTGACATGCCAGCCCTCTAACGAAAAACGGCGCAGTCTCTCCATATCCTTCTCCTCGGCAAAAGCCAATCCGCCTGACATAATATATTTTGTTTTTTTCATTCTTCTCCCTCCTTCAATCCATTTTCCGCTAATTGAATCATCAGCTTTCTCAGCTTCAGATCTTCCTCCAAAACTTCCCTGCCCGTCTCCGTCAGCAAATAGGTTTTGCGTCGGGAATCCGACCCATCATGTAAATAAATCCACTCCTGCTTTAATAACTTTTTAATAATGGTATACATCGAAGCCGGGCCTATCGTAATCGCTCCTTTTGTCGTTTCTTCAATTAAATTCATAATCGCGTAGCCATGCCTCGGTTTCGTTAAAGCAGCCATAATATAAAACATTGAATCCGTTAATTGCTCAGTTGTCTTCAACTGATCACCCCCATATATCACTCGAAGATATATCACATAACGATATATTTATTTAAAGAAAATATATCACAATCTGATATATATGTCTATACATATATCACAATTTGATACATTAATTCAAAGAACGCCGGTCCACCCTGAAAAACAGGACAGCCCGGCTGCACTCTCTAAGTGATCTCAAGTTTTACACTCTGAGCACGCTGCGGAATCCTCTGGCCGCATAGTACGATTCCGCTCCATTATGATACATAAAAACGGTATGATAGCGGCGATCGCAAAAAATCGCCCCGCCGTGCTCCCTTATATGAGCAGGTGTTTTCACCCAGCTCGATGTTTTCAAATCAAACTCGCCAAAATCCTGGAGCTCCCGGTACTGTGCTTCCGTTAACAGTTCAACGCCCATAGCATCAGCCATATCAACCGCGCTATTTTCCGGCTTGTGCTTTTTCCTTGATTCCAGTGCTTCGCGGTCGTAACAAACACTTCTGCGTCCTTTAGGACTTTCCGCTGAACAGTCATAAAAAATGTACTCGTCCGAGTCCTGGTCATAACCAACTACATCCGGCTCACCACAGGTCCTCTCCATCTCATAAAGGGACCACAGCTTTTCCGGATGGGCCTCAAGCTTTGCTTGCACCTTTGCCCAGTCAATTCCCTGATGACGATTCATGTTTTTTTCAAAACGGTCCTTTACTGTTTCGAGCAATTCGTCGCGATCCTCGGACAACAGCTCCTTAGTTTCCTTTGCCATATGAGCTCCCCCCTCATTTTCATTTATTTTCCAACAACAAGATCAAGGATTGCCAGGCTTTGCTTTCCTTACACGTTCATCGTTCTATTTTTCACTGGTTGCCCCCTGCTCTGCGGTGAGAGCAATAGAACAGCTGAAATTGAGAACAGTTAAAGTTTTACGTGTCAAAGCATCAGCACTTTTCATAAGAGCAGACCTATCTTCGCGCGTAATGACTCTTTAATTAATGAGGAGACTTGCAAATGAAAATGCGGGTTAAGAAAAGGCTAATAAGTGGAGTCCTCCTCTTTTCCCAGTATGCCATATAACGTTAATTTTAGAATTCCCATCTTGTATTCCGGATCGGTTTTCATAAAATCAGACTGTTGCATAACTGCTATTATCGAGAACAGGTAAGAAAGTATCACCTCGTTCGGAATTGCATCATCGATTGCTCCTTCTTCTTTTCCCAGTTCTATAAATTTTATATAAAGCGACTTCGCTTTTGTTTCCATGACTTCTTGAACTACCTGTTGCATGGTCTGATCCTCCCATGCGTATTCACTAAAGTAGGAGCCGCTTATTTCTAAGATCGCATCATTTTTTTCACTCATAATCATCGTTAACTTATCTGTAAAAGGAACATCTTTTCTCAAAATCTCCTCATAGCGCTCCATATATTTCTCGACATATGAGATAAGTGCTTTTTTTGCAAGCATATTCTTATCCCCAAAATAATTATAAATTGATACTTGGGAAACGCCTGCTTTTTTAGCGATTTCACTTATACTAACTTCTTTAACTCCGCGTTGTGTAAAAAGTTCACGAGCTGCATCAATAATAGACTCTTTCTTCATATTCGTTCTTTTTTGATAACCATTCATCTTCATCACCTGACCATTATTATACCACGGTTTTGAAATTATCGAACAAAAATTTCAAAACATATTGACAGTCGCGGTTCCAAACTCTATTATGAAATTCAATAACGCATATTACAAAACTAACTGGAGGATGAATAGTGGAGCCTTATATTTTACGCTTTTCAGAAATAGATCATACAACGCTTAAGTCTGTTGGCGGTAAAGGATTAAATATTGGTAAACTGTTACAGATTGATGGCCTAAAGATACCTGACGGATTCTGTGTGACCACTAAAGCATACAAAGAAGCTATAGAAAACCTGCCGGAACTAACCGGCTTGTTTGAAAGGCTGGTCGGTCTAAAAGCAACAGATAAGGCCCAAATTTCAGAAATCAGTAAGGAAATTCGTTTAACAATTGAAGGTAGCAGAATGCCTAAGATTGTAGAAAACGAAATTAAACAGGCCCTGTCTTTATCTGAAAGCCAGGAGGCCTATGCCATTCGTTCCAGCTCAACTGCAGAGGATCTGCCATTTGCCTCCTTCGCTGGTCAACAAGATACGTATTTAAATATCAAAGGAGAGAATCATATTCTTCAGCACGTGATAAAATGTTGGGCATCGTTATTTACCGAGCGGGCGGTCACCTACCGTATACAAAATGGGTTCGATCATCGGAAAGTCTTTCTGTCTGTCATCATCCAAGAAATGGTTTTCCCTCAAGCATCAGGCATTATGTTTACGGCAGACCCGATGACGTCCGATAGAAAGTCAGTGACGATTGATGCCGGTTTCGGACTCGGGGAAGCTCTAGTTTCAGGTTTAGTTAATCCAGATATTCACAAAATACAGAACGGTACTATCACTGAACGAAAGCTAGGTACACAAGAAATGGAGATCAAACCTCTATTACATGGGGGAATCAGCGAACATAAAATTGAGAAGAGTAAAGAGCCTAAGAGCGTCCTCTCAGATATGCAGATACTCCAGCTTGCCCGCATAGGTAAAAAAATCGAGGCGCACTTTAATTCTCCTCAAGATATTGAATGGTGTTTGGCTGATAATGAATTTTATATTGTTCAAAGCCGTCCTATTACAACGTTATTTCCGCTGCCTCCAATCAAAGGAAAGAAGAAGCCACGTGTATATATGTCAATTGGACATACCCAAATGATGACGGACACTATGAACCCCCTTGGAATGTCCTTTTTTGAAATGATCTCAGAAACTTCCTTAGACAGGATAGGAGGCAGACTTTTCGCTGATATTACCCACGATCTTTCCTCCAAAATAGGCCGTATCCGTTTACTATCAGCAACGGGACAACAAGATCCCCTCATTCAGGGAGCGATTAAAAGCCTGTTGGAAGATAAAGCATTCATGGCGTCTCTGCCCCAGGGAAAAAGAAATGTTAAAGGAGGAATCTTCACAGCCTCCACTATGATAGAGGCTGTAAGAATGTATAACAAAAATGATCCGTCGGTCTTGGTGGAAGTATTAAAGCAATTTGAAAATGAACTGATTGAATTAGACAAACAGCTTTCAGAACTCTCCGGCGAGCAAGCTCTCAAGTTCATCGAGCATGACCGTGATCATTTATTAGCAATGGCCTATAATCCAATCATACTAGGCGCTATAATAGCAGCTATTCTTGTTAATAATTGGCTGAATAAAAATATAGAGAAGTGGTTAGGCGATAGGAACATAGCAGACATTCTTTCAAAATCACTGGATCATAACATTACGACCGAAATGGGGCTGGCCCTTGGAGATATTGCCGATATGATCCGTCAATATCCAGATGTTATTGCGTTCATTTCTACTAAGCCCGATGATGAACGCTTTTTCGAGGAAATGGAAAGGCTACAAGGCGGCAAAGAAGTAAGGAAAATGTTTGGACACTTTTTAAGAAAATTCGGCATGCGATGCCCTGGAGAGATAGATATTACTAAAGATCGATTTGAAGAAAAGCCCACTCAGCTAATTCCTGTTCTGTTAAACAATATTCATGTTTTACAACCAGGAGAGCATAGACAAAGGTTCTACGAGGGCAAACTTGATGCAAAGAAAACGCAGGATAACATTATTGATCGATTGCGAAATCACAACAGCCGAGAAAAAAGAATAAAAAAGGTTATGAAGCGTATCAGCTTTCTTCGCAATTTTATCGGCTATCGAGAAGAACCAAAGTATTATATTGTCCGCCGCTATCAAATATATAAAAAGGCATTACTGAAAGAAGCAGAAACTTTGGTTAATCAAGGGATTATTAAAGAAAGGGAGGATATTTTCTATCTGTATTTCGATGAATTATTGCAAGTTGTGAAGACGAATGAACTGGACTACTCTCTCATTGAAGAAAGAAAGAAGGATTATATCCATTTTGAAAAGCTTACCCCGCCTCGTATACTGACTTCAGCTGGATTTGTTCCTCCTGTCCGTTACTCAACGAAGGATATACCGGAAGGAGCATTGTCGGGCATTCCGGTTTCATCTGGTATCGTTGAGGGACGGGCACGCGTTATTCTATCCGTAGAAGAAGCCCAGCTGGAGAAGGGGGATATTCTGATTACCCAATTCACTGACCCAAGCTGGACTCCGCTCTTTGTGACTATAAGTGGACTCGTTACTGAAGTAGGAGGCTTCACGACTCACGGAGCAGTCATAACACGGGAATACGGGCTCCCCGGCGTAGTCGGAGTCGAAAACGCCACGAAACTTATAAAAGATGGACAGAGGATTCGTGTTGATGGGACAAAAGGGTATATAGAAATTTTAAAGGTATAGTTGAGCTGAATAAATGCAGAAGATATTCATAAAAACCCCTACGATAAAGGTCATTTCTCCTAGCCTTTTCCCGTCAATCTGAGTACCCCGGCCTGTTAAGCCTGCGGAATCTTCACGATCTTTTCATGCCCGTTGTAAGTGAATTTCTCACAACGGGCTTCTGGGCTGTTAGCCATGCCCAATAGGTTTGTCTCACGTTTATCTCATGATCACAAGCTTACATCGTACTAATATCAATAACAAAACAGTATTTGACATCCGACGCTAATACTCGTTTGTACGCCTCGTCAATTTGATCGGCAGATATGACTTCAACCTGAGGAGCAATGCTATGCTTCCCGCAAAAATCGAGCATTTCCTGTGTTTCGCGGATGCCGCCGATCATCGAGCCTGCAAAGGAACGGCGGTGGCCGATCAAGGAGAACGCGTTTACTTCTAGCGGCTCGGCAGGCGCACCGACGTTTACCAGCGTTCCATCGAGCGTTAACAGGGAAAGGTATGCACTAATATCAATTTTTGCACTGACGGTGTTAATGATCAAATCAAATGTACCGGCCAGCTTCTCGAATGTCTCCGGCTCGCTCGTCGCAAAGTAATTGACTGCCCCGAATTGCAGGCCGTCTTCTTTTTTCTTTAATGTTTGGGAGAGAATCGTCACTTCCGCCCCCATGGCGTGGGCGATCTTGACCGCCATATGACCAAGTCCTCCCATACCAACAACCGCCACCTTCTTACCTGGCCCGGCTCCCCAATGATTTAATGGTGAATATGTCGTAATGCCTGCGCACAGCAATGGTGCAGCCGCATCAAGTTCTATGTTATCAGGGATGCTCACGACAAAGTCCTCTGTTACAACAATATGAGTAGAATAACCCCCTTGCGTATACTCACCATATTTGTCGACACCAGCGTAGGTAGGGATATTGCCTTTCAGACAGTACTGTTCTTCCCCCTTACGGCAATTCTCACATTCGCCGCAGGAATCCACCATACAACCTACCCCTACCCGGTCACCAGCTTTATACTTTGTCACCTCGGCGCCAACATCGGTTACAATTCCGGCTATCTCATGTCCGGGTACGAGCGGATACTCGACCGGCCCCCACTCCCCATGTGCAGTATGAATATCAGAATGGCAGATTCCCGAATATTTAATTTCAATTAAAACATCATGCACATCAAGCTCGCGCCGCTTAATTTCAGCTGGGCGAAAGGATTTGTCCGGACCATCGACAGCCCGTGCTTTAGCCGTTATCATTGATAAAACCTCCCAAAATATAGACTGTAAAAGAGACTGATACGTTCTCTTCACAATATAATCGTAATACTTATAGCTAACTCTAGGTCAAGTAATTTATCAAAATAGTTCCAGCAGCCTTTTAGCCAGCTAGGCCGATTAAGCATGAACATTGACGGCTGACATATCCAATGATAGAATCCCCTCAAATCTAAAGTTAACTCGAAGTCTATCTGGGCTGAAGGGAGAGAAAAGATGAAGACCTATTCGATCAGCGAGGTTGCTAAAGAATTGAACCTTACAGTCTATACGTTGCGCTACTACGATAAGGAAGGACTTATTCCTTTTGTGGAACGGACAGCCGGGGGAAAACGGTTGTTTAAACAATCTGATATCAGTGCGTTAAAGGTGATTGAATGTTTGAAAGCGACCGGAATGCCGATTAAAGAGATAAAAAATTTCATTAACTGGTGCATGGAAGGAGATTCCACCCTGCAAAAAAGATATGAAATGTTCCTGGAACGAAAAGCCGCCGTCGAAGCAAAAATGAAGGAACTGCAACAAACAATGGAAGTGATCGAGCACAAATGCTCCTATTACAAAACAGCATTGGACGCCGGAACGGAAGATGTTCATCAAAACAATAAAATAGAGATGTTCAATTAATAGAAGAGCCCGGAGGAAAAGGTCATTGTTTTCCCGGGCTCTTCTACGTCCTGCTTTACTCTATTTATTTTCAAACCAAAAGGAGGGTAGCCTCGTCTGAGGTGAAACGTTCGTTATAGCCGCCCTGTTTATAAATCAATCATTTTCCCTTCAACTACAAAGGAAGCATAAACTCTCCTTTCAATTCAGCTCCATCAATTTCATAGTCATAACTATGATGATGATAGAAATTGAAGTTTAAATCGTTTAGTTGATTTGCTCTGCCAGCTCTAAAATAATTCCCTCAGGCCCACGAATATAGCATAATTTATAAGCGTTTTTATAGTCTTGTATCTCACCAATCAATTCTCCACCCTTCTTTTTTAATTTCATCACAAGGGCTTCCATATCTTCAACAGCGAAGGCAATATGGCGGATTCCCAATGTATTTGCCAAAGGGTGCTGTATCCCGGCTCCATCTGTCGGCGTGTGAAATTTCACCAGTTCTATATTTGCCTCACCGTCCGGCGTACGCAACATAGCAACTTCCTCTTTAACGTTCTGAAGACCTATGATCCGCTCCACCCACTCTCCTTCCACTTCCATCTCTCCCATCATTTCAAGGCCGAACTCAAGAAAAAATGCTTTCACCGCTGGAAGATCGTTGACGATGATTCCTACATGATCAATTCGATTGATTTTCATTTCCCACGCCCCCTTTACTACCCAGCTTATCACACAGCTCTCCGGCAAATTTCTTTCCGATTGCGTTAGATCTGTCACAAGCAAGAAGATAGTAACAATGCCCTGTTTTGCTTTAAGTTGTTTTGATTTTGTCCAGACGTGGTATCTCTCATTACTAAGTCACCACAGAAGGAGGTGTCACCTTGGCTCAACAGAAATACGCTGAACACGAACGGTTGGAAATCCATGAAATGATTACAGTCAAATCGGCATGCGCTGTAAAATCTGCGATGATGCAAGGCTTCGCATCCGATAAAAAGTTAAAAAGGCTTTTGGAAGAGGATGTGAAAGTATCTCAGCAGGCGATTACGGAATTAAAAGAGATTTTAGAAAAAGCCAAGTAGGAGGGTGAAGAATGGCCAGTATCTTAGATAAGGTAAACAACAAGGAAGTAATTAATGATGAAGTGATTGCAACCGACCTGTTAGTTTCTGCTAAGGCTGCTGTCCGGAATTATGCCGTCGCCCTGACGGAAATCGCCACACCGGAAGTACACAGCATCGTAAAAAAACAATTAAATGATGCGATTGATCTTCACCACAAGGTTGCGACGTATATGATTGAAAACGAAATGTACCATGCCTATGATATTAAGGAACAGTTGGATCACGACATCAAAAAAGCAAACAAGGCGCTTGACGTGCCTGTCAACAGCCAATCTTAAATTGGCGAACCGTAGAATCTAAAAAAGGAAAGGAGATATGCAAAATGGAACATTTAAAAGCTTTGATCATTAAATTTGCGATGATCACGCTCGTATTGTTCATCGTACTTGGTGTATGGGGTGTATCCTTTTCTAACATTCTGGTGACAAGCTTGATTTTAACAGCGGGAGCGTATGTACTTGGCGATTTATGGATCTTCCCTTCACTTGGCAATGGCGTCGCCACGATCGCTGATCTCGGACTGGCATTTGTCGGGATATGGGTCATAGGGGAGATGCTCTATCCGGCCGTCAACCTTCTGCTCGCGGCGCTCATTTCAGCAGTGATTATTGCCGGTGGCGAGTGGTTCTTCCATAAGTATATGGCAAGAAATGTGTTAGGACGCAACACCCGTCATGTAAGGAAAGAAGCGCAACGAGTTTAATAGGTCTCTATCAGCAAGGGGCCGGGACAAAGGTTTCTTTATCCTTTGCCCGGCCATTAAGTAATAAATGAGACCCACTAACCATTTAAACCCCGTCGCGAATGAAGCTGCTGCCAATACATCACAGCTCATTTTGCCTCATCCGCTTCCCACATAAAAGCAGCCCTGTCCAAGAGTGCAACCAAGGCTACAATACCCGTGAAGACAGAGTATATTTTTCCACCGTTAATGCAACCGCCTTTGACGCCAGTAAGCCAGGTACACTCATCGAGAAAAACAACAGGAGCGAAGGCCAATAGAGCAATACGGCCCCAAGAATAAGTAGTTGAAAGAGCAGGACGATGCTCACGAAAGGCCGGCTCAGGCTTACGACCAGAGCCGCCATATAAACCTTGTACCAGCTTCGTTGCAGGCGGACGTAGATTGGAAAGCAGTAAATGGAAAAAAGCAGGAAGACAACCGTTAACGTGTAAAGCATATATTTGAAAACAAGCATCCAGCTCTGCCCAAGAGAATCGATAAACCAAAGGTCTATGCCGATAATGAAGCCAATGATACAAAGAGGGACGCCGACCTTATAGCTCGTACCGAAATGCTGTTTAAAGCTTGCTTTGAATGTTTGATAAACAGGCAGGTCTCTCCCCTCTACCTCCCATTTGTAAATGACATCAAACAAGGCTGCCGTCGCCGGTATGACCGTGAAAACAGGAAGAGAGTAAAGAAGCCATGTCAGGTTCAAAGCCGCCAGTCGTGTCAGCCATTCCATTCCCCGAAATAACAATCCCGTTAGCCCCTTAGGCTCCATGATGTCACTTCCTTTCCTTCGTTTCTGGACTTGTTATCCCTTTGACCCCGCGGTCAAATCCATCCCTTCAATAAAGTATTTCTGGCAGATGAAGAACAAAACGATTACCGGGATTAACACCATCGTTGAGCCGGCCATTAAATAATTCCATTGCGTTGTCGTCTGACTAACAAAAGTCTGCAAGCCTATTTGCAGCGTATACATCGATTCATCGTGTACATAAAGCAACGGTCCAAGGAAGTCATTCCATACTCCATTAAACGAAAAAATAGCGACCGTCACTAAAGCCGGCTTCGTCAACGGCAGCATAATTTTTCTCCAAATGTAAAAATGGCTCGCACCGTCAATCTTCGCTGCTTCGATCAGTTCGTTACTAATCGACATATAAAACTGCCTCATCAAAAAAATGAAAAAGGCACTGCCAAAAAAGGCAGGAACAATCAATGGTAAGTATGTCCCGACCCAACCAAGCTTTGTAAAAAGAATGTATTGCGGAATCAATGTCACAAAGCCCGGAATCATCATCGTCGCTAAGACGAGGGCAAAGACAAAATTGCGTCCTGGAAATGATATTTTTGCAAACCCGTAGGCGATAAAAGAGTTGGACAGAATATTGCCCAGTACGACAAAAGCGGTAATAAATAACGTGTTTGCTGTATAGCGCAGGAAAGGAAATGCCTGCAACGTATCCAGATAGTTGGACCAGACGATTTCTTTCGGAAATATCGTCGGCGGAAATTGCATAATTTCCGACATTGGCTTTAATGATGTAATGACCATCCAGTAAATCGGGGTCAGCAGGACGATGCTGATCGCAATAAGCAGCAGCGAGATGACCGCGTGAGAGAGCCGTTTTTTCACTTTTCTGTTCTGAAAAAGCCTCCTCAGTTTAAGGGAGGGACTTGCCGCTTCAGCCTGTGATGTACGGTGACTGTTTACAGTCTGAGACGCCAGCTGTTCCTCACTCTGTACATAGTTTTTCGCTTCCATTATTGCCGCCCTCCTTCATAATGAACCCAGCGCGGTGCCAATTTAAGATTGATCACTGTCAGAACGAATACGATAAAAAACAGAATCCACGACATCGCCATCGCATATCCCATGTCAAAACCCACGAAAGCTTTATTCCACATATGCAGATTGTAAAACAGCAGAGAATTCGCCGGTCCGCCTGTTCCGTTTTCAGTCATTACATACGCTTCCTGAAAAATTTGGAAAGCACCAATTGTCGTCGTGACAACATCAAAGAAAATAATCGGCGTTATTAATGGCAAAGTAATATGCCGGAACCTCTTCCATGCGTTCGCCCCATCAAGCTCAGCGGATTCATAAAGCTGTGCAGGAACATTTTGCAATGTTGCCAAATAAAGCAGCATCGTGCCACCGATGCTCCAAAGCCTCATCATGATCAACGCCGGCTTTGTCCATTCCGGATCAAACAGCCATGACGGCCCCTCAATGTGAAACCAATTCAGCACGGTATTAATCAGCCCGGTCGATGGTGACAGCAACTGCATCCATAATATGTACACGGCTACCCCAGAAAGCACAGCCGGCAAGTAAAAGATCGTTCGATAGACTTTCATTCCTTTTATCTTCTGGTTTAACAGAACCGCCATCAACACTGCTCCGAGCGCCGTCAACGGAACGATAAACACGACATAATAAAGCGTATTAAGCAGTGACGTCCAGAATAGCTTGTCCGCTGTAAACATTTGTTTATAGTTATTCAACCCGATAAAATCCATTCGCGACGTAATATTATAGTTCGTGAAGCTCCCAATTAACGAGAACAGCATGGGACCTAACATAAACAGGCAGAAACCAATAATAAATGGGGAGATGAATAACCAGCCCCATAATGTTTCCCGCCTGCGTAACGACAGTCTGTTCAATCCGATTATCTTTCCTCCCACTTTTCTTCCCCGCTTTTCGATAGAATATGGAAATGAAACGGGCTACCACATCTTTATCCGGGTAACCCGTACATTGACTGTTATTGATGCTGCTGTACTAACCCTTCGACGGCCTCCTGCGATTTAGCCAAGCCTTCCTCCGGGCTCAGTCTGCCTAATAAAATTTCGTCAATATAAGAGTTGTGAAGCGAGTTATAGTCCGGTGCAGTTAACGGTACAGGCGTTAAAACAGTCCATTCCAAATTTTGATGGGCCAGCTCATATACCATTCGTTCTTCCTCTGTTAAATCAGCACGTTCAGCCAGTCTTTCATTGGCATGCTGATTTGCCATCACATCAAACCCGTTCGCTCCCCAAAATTCCTGAGGGGCATTGTCTGTTACATATTTGATAAACTCCCACGATGCCTCCGGATGCTCAGCTCCATAAGGAATTTCAGCGACAAACCCGCCGCCCCAGGAGTGGTGACCGGAACCTTCGCTTCTCTCAGGTAACGGGGCAACTCCAAAATTGAGCTCCCCAGCATGCTCTTTCAGACTTGTAAAATTGTTGATGTTTTGGCCACGCATCGCCACTAGACCTGAGACAAAAGGATCAGCAATCCCGGAACCGAATTCCGCTTGATAGCGCTCAATCGTGTCCCTGCCGATTCTCTCCTGCCAATCAACGATCCAGTTCAACGCTTCTACTTTTTCTGGGGTATGAATCGCAACTTCCCCATCCTCGTTAAACCAGCCTGTCCCATTATCCGCATTCAAGCTCCATACATCTGCCCCGAGATCCCACAATGGATAAAACCCGATTGTTTCCCATTGGTCTCCGTTTTTCTTATCGAGAGCAGCCGCGGCCTCCTCCAGCTCCTCCCATGTCGTTGGCGGACTATCCGGGTCCAGTCCCGCTTCTTCAAACATATCCTTATTGTAAAAAAGCACCTGTGTATCCGTGTTAAATGGCAGCGCATAGGCTTCCTCTTCATATAAAACAGCATCCCATAAATGCGGGTAAAAACGCTCCTGAATTTCTTCGCTTTCCTGCTCAATGAACGGCTGTAAATTAACAGCCTGATTCGCTTCCGCCCGCTGCCTTACCGAGTTAATATCCTGAATGATGACATCCGGCGGATTCCCTGCCGCGATCGCAGCTAAAGACTTCGTCCAAATGTCGCCCCATGGTTGATAGACATGCTTCACATGGATCTCATTTTGCATTTGATTAAAATCGTCCACGATCTTTTCAATAATCGGACGCCGCTGTTCAGAACCCCAGAACGTCCAGAATTCAAGTTGTACCACTCCTTCTGCCTGCACATTTTCTTCGTCACTCGAAGTATTCCCCGTTTCACAGGCAGAAAGCAAGACAGCGACTCCTCCCAATACCAGAATGGAAACAAAAAAAGAAAGCAACCTGTTTTTCATCTGTCATTCCCCTTTTGCAAGTTTATGTTCCGCAAGGTTTCTTTCTTATTACTTCTCCATCCGTTTAGATTTGAGAAAGAATGCTACTTCGTCTTATGTACAATTTTAAAAGAAACCCGGCAAACTAATTGTTTACTTCCCCTTCTTCTTCTCTTCAAACCAAATTTCACAGTTTTTCAAAGTTAATAGGAATAAAGATCCGAACCTAATTGAACGCCAAATCTACATTAGGCCCTCTTACTCAATAGAAAAAGCCTCAGGCTCGTTCAATTACGAATAAAGAAACAGGACTTTTGTAAAAAACATAGAACATTTCTATAAATAGGGAATAAAGGGGATGGTCAATGATGAGTCGATTGCTTACTTCTTCTCATGCAAAAAAAGGACTGCAAAAGGTACGGAATGTCGCTAAATTAATACAGGGCAGGCTCGATCCCACAAAATCATTAGAAAGCCAGGCTGAAGCTATTCGCAAGATTTTGGATGCTGAATTAGAACAGGATGAGTTTTTCGTTATTGTAGACCATTCTGGAAAGGGCATTGTTCATACGAACAGATTACGCGAGGGGACCTATTTCACTGACGACGTCGGGCTTAAAGCCGCCCGGTCCGCGCAGCCGCTCCTTCAGCTATATCCGAGAAATACAGGCGAAGTTTTGATTGACGCCTCATGTCCGCTATTTCAGGATAAGAATGGAAAACAATATAGCTTAAGAATGGGGAGATTAATTCACAAGCCGTTTCTCGGCTTGCTTTTTGCTACTTTAAATGGCGTTGCGGCTCTTTCAGCGGGAATAGCATCAAGGCTGGTCGGCGGCACAACATCAGACATGATCATTGTTTTTCTGTGCACATTTGGTACCGCTTTCATTTTTAGTCTCTTTTTCCATCGTATTCTGATCAGCCATTTAAGAAGCTGGTACGCCGTAACCCGTTCGATTTCCTCCGGTGACCTGAGTGCGGAAGTTAAGACGGTCGGCCGAAGAAACGAGTTTCATCAAATTGGCTATGAAATCAATAAAGTCATTTTAGGCTTTCGCTCCATTATAAAAAGCATCGAAAGCTCGATCAAGACCGTTAGCCATATCAGTGATGAACAGGAAGCCGCTTCACAACGGTTATCAGCTGCCTTTCAGCAAATATCCGCAACGATGCAAACCTTTCAAGGCGGCTCGGAGCAGCAGCAAGGATCAGTGAATCTCGCCCACCAAATGGTGAATGAAATGATGAAGAAGGCAGGCAGCATGGCCAATGAAGTAAACAAAGCGGTTACCGGCGCCGACCAAGCACTTATCACCGCTAAAAAAGGAGAGGACGCGGTACTCTCCACCACCACGATAATGAGAACGATTGAGGAAGATGTAAAGTGTACGGCAGAAAAGATTAAAAAAATTGCCGATGAAGCGGATGCAGTGATGAATAAAGTATCATCAATTACTGATATTGCCGAACAAACAAATTTGCTTGCCCTAAATGCATCTATTGAAGCAGCCCGCGCCGGCGAAGCCGGGAAAGGTTTCGGTGTGGTGGCGACAGAGGTAAGGAAGTTAGCCGAAGGAACAAATGAATTCGCCAAGGATGTCTTGTCCTCCTTACAGCACACCCAGCGTGATCTAAGCGACGCCGTTCTCCAGGTCGAAAATAATATGAGCTTTATTAAGAACGGCATGAAGACCGTGTCCTTCGCCGGTCAGACGATCTCGGAGTTAAAGGAAAGTTCCCTAAAGACAAAGGAGTTGGTCGAAAACAACCAAACCTTTGCTCATGATGTGATGGCAGAAGGGAAAAAGCTTGAGCAAATTATGAAAGAGATTAATAGCATCGCCCATGACTTTACGAATATGATTCAGGAAACATCTTCAACGA
The DNA here is from genome assembly GCF_023715705.1 of Halalkalibacter oceani. Lineage (GTDB taxonomy): Bacteria > Bacillota > Bacilli > Bacillales > Bacillaceae_D > Halalkalibacter > Halalkalibacter oceani_A. Next base: position 7,307 of record NZ_JAMBOS010000031.1, on the reverse strand, counting down.
TGGAAACGAACGTGGCAGGGATCCAAACACTGGCCAATGATTCTGCCTTACTCGCGACTGAAGTAGCCCAATTAACTAAAATTGTCGAACGCTTTCGTTATTCCTCAAAGTAAATCCTTTAAGCAGCTTCCTGATAAACCATTAGCAGGAAGCTGTTGCCGTATTTTTGCTTCTGACTAATTGGAGGAAGGTCCAGGAGGTAAGACGGTCCTTCCTATCTCCCTTCTTATTTCTTCTTGTCCTCATCGTAAAGTCTCCCTTATCATTGAGGTAAGACATTTCCTACATATTGAATAATGGAGTCACTAAAGTTAAATTTACTGAGGAGGTTGAATAATGGAAAGAAATAAAGAACTATATGATTATTTTTTCAACAGGACTACGCAGTTAACTGAAAACTGGTATCAATCTCTTGATAAAAGTGATCCATCGGGTATCTACGTTTCCACCAACCCGGATATCATTAAAAAAGTAAAAGAACAAAATACCGAATTTCATAGACGCTTTTGTACATTATTCATCGAGGATGAAGAGACCTTTTTACATTACCTTAAAGATTGGATCATTTCGATCGCAAAAGATGAAGAACATTTTAAAACCCCAATTCATTTCATATTACGTGAGTTCTTCCACACCCAGGAGCAGTATCTCGACCTGATTCAAGAATTTGTTCAGCACGATACTAATCGGTATTCAGCGGAAGAGGTTGAGTCCTGGAGACGTAGGATTACACAAGCGTTCAGCCGCATCATTACCGAGTTTACGGAGGAATATGACAAGTTCTCAAAAGCAATGCTTGCTGCACAGGAGGAAACGATAAATGAGCTAAGCTCCCCTGTTATTTCACTTAGTGATAAGGTAGCTCTCCTTCCACTAGTTGGAAACATCGATAGCGTCCGCGCAAAATATGTGCTAAAAAATACGTTAGAACAATGTAAAATAAGGCGGATCAATCAGCTGTTAGTTGATTTGTCGGGTGTGGTAACAATTGACCGGCTTGTAGCCCAGAAGCTGTTTCAATTAATTGACGCTCTGAATTTAATTGGTGTCTCATGTACTCTTTCAGGGATGAGGGCGGAATTAGCTCCAACTGTCATTGAAATGGGAATTGATTTTGATAAAGTAACAATCGTTTCAAGCCTGACACAGGCTATAAACTCTCAAGATTTCATCTCCCATTAACATCGTTCATCGTACGCATTTTTTAACCTATCTTAGATTAGTCGGAGGAACATAATGATAGACATTCTATCCCACTTCATGAAAGAGCATTTTCCTAACCTTGCTCTAAGACCACCTCTATTTTATTCATGGAAATTTGCCATCCGATTTGAAATTTCCATGCCTTCGGTGCAGCATGAAGACAAGAACAACCTTCTTCAAATAGAAGAAAGAATGAATCGTATTTTCAATTACGTTTTTCAAGATACCGATGAACTGATACTGGTCACTGATATTCATTGTGAGAGGAACAATCCCTTTTTACAAAAAAGACCAACAAAGATCTATCAAAAATATATAACAGACAAGGAACGAAGGCGAAAATTGCAGCATAGGGTTGGACCAAGTGTTTTCTTGGAAGATGGGGAAGATGATGAAGAAATGGTTACGCACCGCTTTGCTCTCTCGTGTAAAAAAAGTGACGTTCGTTATAAACCACTCTTACGTGCCCTTAGTTATGAGGATTTTCCCCATCCATGTCAAATACTAAAAGGGCTCTACCGTCCTGGTATTGACATTTATTTTGTAAATCTTACAAGGAACATGATTTATCACCTATACGATGACCGGGGCTGTGACGTTATCGCCTCAAGGAAGGAAGATTTGCATTCACTTTATGAAGAGCTAAATGATTGGATGTTAGACGATGACCGGGAACAGATTGATAAGCTATTCAAATAATCGATTTGTTTGATCATAATAAGAAGTCTTTGAGCTGAAGAATTGCCCTCATACTTGGCCTGTAATCGTCATTTTTACAGGCTGAGCCTTTACCCAGGGAGTTGATTCTGCCCTTAGTACATGGCTGCTTTTTTATTCATTTACTCCTTCCTGCTATACATTTCATAAGCAAAATAGCCAACTAATAAACCTGCACCGGCCCCTAAACTAATAATAGACAGGAACGGGATTTGGACGAACATGCTAACAATCACACTAATGGCCGTACCTGCCAGCATCCCCAATGGTATTAAACTATCTAACAGGGATTGCGCGCTTTTCGATTTTTTCTGACCGAGAGTGCCTTGTTTATGTTTAGCTTGCAGCCTTTTAATCACAAAGGCTGCAATCCCCGCTACTACGATAAGAGGGAATAGTATACGCGCCATTTCCATTATTGAGCCCATGTAAAAAACCCCGCTCCCTTTAACATTTTTCATTTCTGGCATTGTCACACGTGCAAAACTGAAATTTGAAGAATACAGTCCTATCAGGTTAGAAAAAGTGAATGGGATTTATGTGAGTGAATGTCTGAAAGGAACGGAATAGACGAACAACTTAAAAAATGCCAACCAACTATATAGGAGCCTGGCTCTACCTATATCTTAGCAGAAATAAGCCCTGGATACCTAAATCTCAGGGCTTTTAATAGACAAGTCTATTTTAAGAAGTTATCCAGAAACTTACTCGCATCACTATTGAACTTCCACATCACCCCGAATTGATCAATTACGATTCCAAAACTTGCTGACCATGGTGTTGACGATAACGGCATGATCACCGTCCCCCCTTCCACAAGCTTTTCAAAGCTTCGTGCATTCATTTCTGGATCAGCATCAATGATACTGATTAACACGCTATTTCCCTTTGTGATTTCTCCCATCACAGCCTGCATCGACGGCGGTACATCAGAGAGCATTAAACTGTTGCCAAAGAACTCAATACGTGCTTCCATAATCATGTTTTGCTCTTCTGCCGTCATCGGGGCATTTGGATTTTGAACGAAAGCATCAAACCTGACTTTTTGCACACTTGTTGCTTGTAATGCCTCTTCATAAAAGGATAACACCTCTTCTGCTTCCCCATTAAATTGTAAATATGTGATTGATTTCATTATTGATTCCCTCCTTTTTATAGTTGAAGTATAATGGGATATAGGCGACATATGTATGTCGTATATGGGAGGTTACTATGAAAAAGATTGAGCGGCTTATCTCTATCGTCATGATCTTGTTACAACGAGAAGTTGTTCCGGCATCAGAATTCAGTCGGCTTTTTCATGTAACGAGACGCACGATTCAGCGTGATATGGAAGCATTAAGTTATGCGAACATCCCTATTTATGCGGAATATGGAGCAGAAGGGGGATATGCGCTGATGGAAGAATATAAATTCGATAAACGACTACTGAATCAACAGGATATCGAAAATATCCTCGTAGCTTTAGGCGGCTTTGAGCAACTGATTCAAAACCAGGAAATTCAAGCTACTATACAAAAAATCAAAGGAATGACCAGCGCAGATATTTCTCCCAAACTAGATTTATCTTTTTACGATTGGCCGGGAAGGAGAGAAATGAAGGAAGATATTTCTTTGATCAGGCAAGCAATCGAGAACCACCAGCTAGTAAAAATTGAATATGTCGACCAAAAGGGAAACAAAACTGCCAGAGTCGTCGAACCTTATAAGATGCAGGTAAGTGAGATGCAGTGGTACCTGTTCGGTTACAGCGTGGAACGAAACGACTACCGGACATTTAAATTAGCGAGGATATTACATATTGAAAAAGGTGGCTTTTTTACCCCACGGACTGATCCCGAGCTTATAGAACAAACACAGCGCAACGAACCACCTTTGGTTCGTGTTCAGCTAATGCTAGATGTTTCTGTCAGAGATCAATTTATCGAACGCTACGGAAAGAGGGCGGTTACGAAAGAGCCATCAGGCAGTTACCTGACGACCATTGAACTACCGGAGAGCCCTTTTGCCTATCAGTTTTTAGCCGGCTTCGGTAACAAAGTTAAAATTATAAAACCAAACGATTACATTGAAAAATACGTCACCTTTTTGGATCAGGCGGTAGATCTGTACAGACAGCCAAAAAAGTAAACATTTTCATAATGACGCTACCAGCACTCTTTTTGGAGCTGCAAATCTATGATTTCGTCCCGGCGCGATCTCATCTACATAAGAAGATTTATTATCACTGCCCCAAATACGCCTAACCCCGTCCTGATATTAGACGGGGTTTTGTTTAAATCTTAGTTTTTTATTACCAATGAAACAATATCCCTTTTGCATTACCTTAAAATACTCGGCAGATATAATGATATACTCGGAATAAAGGTTACTAACAGCAAAACCACGATCATGACAAAAATCCATGGAATGATCGATTTAGCGAGAGTTTCATATGAGACATTACTTACTTTTGTTGCCATAAATAAATTGGCACCCAATGGTGGTGTAATAAACCCAATTGCCAAGTTTAGAACCATAATCAAACCAAAATGAACTGGGTCCACTCCAACCGCTGTGACGATAGGCAACAGTATTGGGGTCAAGATCACAATAGCCGCATTGGTCTCCATGAATGTACCCGTAATCAGTAAAAGAACATTGATTAATAGCAGAATCACTATCATGTTTGTTCCGATATCTATAATAAAACTTGAGATTGTTACTGGTAGCTGTGTTACCGTAAGGATTAATCCAAAACCAGCGGACATCCCAATAATAAGCAGAACCGCAGCGCTTAGCATACAGGCATTAAAAGCAAAGTAGGGAAGCTCCGTTATCTTTATTTCCTTATAAACAAAGACACTGAGAATAATCCCATATATACAAGCAGCTCCAGCAGCTTCAGTTGGTGTAAATATCCCACCATATATTCCACCAAGTACAATAACCGGCACAAGCAGAGCCGGAATTGCTTTGAGAAAGATGACAAAAGCTTCTTTTACCGTGTACTGATTTTCTTCACCTTTATATTTATGCTTATTTGCATAATAAAGAGTAAACGTAATCAATGCAATTCCTACTAACAATCCGGGGCCTATTCCAGCGGCAAACATCTGTGTTACTGAAACGCCCGCGGTAACAGCGTAAATAATCATTGTTACACTGGGAGGAATTAACGTACCAACAGTTCCTGAAGTAGCTACTAAAGCAGTTGCAAAAGGAGGGGCATACCCTTTTGCTATCATAGCCGGTATCATAATTAACCCGATAGCAGCTACAGTGGCCGATCCAGTTCCCGAGATCGCAGCAAAAAACAAACATGCAATTACGGTAACAACACCTAACCCTCCTGTTATCCTTCCAAAAAATATATTAGCCAAATTCAGTAACCGTTTAGCTATCCCCCCTCTACCCATAATATCCCCTGCGAACGCAAATAGCGGCACTGCCAGAAGAGGAAAGTTATTTAATCCTTCTATCATTCTTTGAGTAAACGTGTCCATACCTATAATGTTTGTCCCTAAAATTGTTACAACAGACGAAAGACCAAGTGCTATTCCAATCGGTACGGAAAGCAGGAGAAACAAGATGAACGTGCCAAATAAAAGTAAGAATGTCATTTTCTCTCCTCCTTTGCCAGAGACCGCGTAAAGATGTTTTCCCTGTCCAGACCTGCTCTTTCTCTAAAGGACTTAATAGGCTGTTTTACATTCTTCACTTTCCACCAAATATTTTGAATCAAGCGCAGATTTATTAGCAAAAAACCGATTACCCCTGCACCGTACATGACATTCATCGTAATATCCAAACTGGCCGATTTAATATTATATTCCATAGTAGATAAAGATACTCGAATGACCGAAATGAAAATGATGATGGAGAATATTAAAAATAATAAATCAGCTAAAATAAGCAATGCTTTTTGTACACTGGACTTAAATTGGTTAACAAACAAATTTATATTAATATGAGCCTGATTACGGGTAGCATAGGAGAAGCTAAAGTACATGATCCAAATAAATATAAATCTAGCTAACTCTTCAGCCCCTGAAAACCCTGTATTAAATCCAAAACGGAGTACCACTTGTAAAGAAATAAGCAGGGTCATGGCGAAAAATAGAACAACAATGAAGATCGGTTCTAAATTCTTCTCTAACCATAGAAACGTCCTTTTCACATTCTCATCCCCCTCCCTTAAAGCCCGAAAAATACTTAATATAGATGCTCATGTGGTGAAATTAATGCCTTTCTTCTTCTACTTGTTCCATAAACTCCTCATACAGTTCTGCCCCTACTTGACTTATGATATCTTCCCTAATTGCTTCATTCATAACTTCGCCCATTCTGTCTCTTTCTTCTAATGACACTTCATTTATTTGCACACCCTCTTGCTCCAGCATCGCTAACGTTTCCTCTTCCAGCTGAGTCATAAGATCACGTTGCATCTCAATGGCCTTGCTTGCTTCCGCTAAAATAAGTTGCTTATCGTCTTCAGATAAAGACTCCATAAAGCTCTTGTTTGCATACCAAAGATAAGGGGTGTAAATATGGTTCGTTACAGATAAATAATCCTGTGCTTCAAAAAACCTCTCATCGTAAAAACTTATAGTTGCACTTTCTTGACCATCAATTAAACCCTGTTGTAAGGAAGTGAACATTTCAGCCCAATCTATACTTGTAAGGGAGACACCAAGTGATTCCCACCCCTTAATTTGTATAGGGTTATAGCCTCTTATTCTTAAACCGCTAACGTCCTCTTTCGTTTCGATAGGTCTTGAATTATTCGAGAAGTTCCGAAAGCCAATTTCCATGAACCCTATTCCAGTTAATCCGTTTGGCTCCAAAACATTGAGTAAATTTTGTACTGCTTCTCCATCTAACACGCGATGAGCATGGGGAGCATCCTCAAACATATAAAAACTATTAAACACTTGGAATTCCGGGATTGAAGTGTAGTGTACGGTCGCCCCCAATGACATCTCTAAATCCCCCCGACGGGTTTGTTCCATCATCTCAGCGGCATTTCCTAATTGAGCATGCGGAAAGATCTCCACCTTGATCCTCCCCTCTGAAGCGCTTTCAATATTTTCTTTAAATGTTTCTAGCGCGACATTTGAAGGGTGGTCTGCTGAACTGTCATGCCCAATTCTTAAAAAAACTTCTTCTTGACCGTTCGCACCTGTTTCACTTTCAATTGAACCCTGACAACCAACTAACAAGCTGAGCAACAAGAAACTCCCTATACCAATAATAAGATTTTTCATATATTTACCTAACCGAGTCAATTTCATAATTTGAACCCTTAGTCTCGCAAGGTTTTCAAGGCACGAAAAAAGGAGTACCTCCCCAAAAGTCGAATGAGTTAAGTGACGAAACAAAACTACAGACTGGAGGAAGACTCCCTA
>NZ_JAMBOS010000030.1 GCF_023715705.1 Halalkalibacter oceani | reverse complement strand
TATCAAGTAGATTTGTAAAATGAAGGGGGAGCAAAGGATTGCTTCCCCTTCATTTTGGACAGTGAATCCGTCAGTTTTAGGACAATTAGCGCCGTCAAGATCCAGACATTGTAGAACGTCATTAACACTTCTTATTTGTCGGACCAACTGGTGTCGGAAAAACAGAATTAACGAAAACATTAGCCGAAGAAATGTTTGGCTCAAAAGACGCAATGATTCGTCTTGATATGAGTGAATATATGGAGAAACACGCCGTCTCAAAATTAATTGGTTCTCCTCCTGGCTATGTCGGTCATGATGAAGCAGGACAATTGACGGAGAAAGTGCGTCGTAATCCTTATTCAATCATCTTACTTGATGAAATCGAAAAGGCACATCCAGACGTTCAACATATGTTCTTGCAAATTTTAGAGGACGGTCGTCTAACTGACAGCCAAGGACGCACAGTAAGCTTTAAAGACACTGTTATTATTATGACAAGTAATGCAGGCGTCGGCCAGAAGAAAAAGACAGTTGGATTCGAGGAAGAAAATGAAGGAACACAACCATCATCTGTGCTTGACTCCCTCTCTTCTTACTTTAAGCCTGAATTCTTGAACCGCTTTGATGCGATTATTGAATTCAATCACTTAGAAAAAGACAGCCTAATCAAAATTGTTGACATAATGCTTAACGATTTACAAGAAACATTAGCAGAGCAAAACATTACAATGACTGTTTCACAAGAAGCGAAAGAAAAATTAGCCGAACTTGGCTATCACCCAGCTTTTGGTGCACGTCCGCTTCGCCGCGTGATTCAAGAACAACTTGAAGACCGCGTAACAGATTTGATTTTAGATCAAGAAGAAGTGACGTCAGTAAACGTCATTGTTGAAAATGATGAGATTGTTGTCAGATAATTATGAGGAGGACCGAGCGATGATTGCTCGGTCTTTTTTTTATTTTAAAGGCTCTTTCACTATTTTTATCTAGAAATTTTAGGCACTGGCCCTGTCACTCCGTGTTTTTATACATAAGGTATAAGGTGTTTATCCCTATAAAAAATGTAAAGGAGTGCACCTGATGAACCCGCAATATTTCTATCAAGGCTATGTACCGCAACAAATTGACTATTCCATGTATGATCATTATTATCCGTATGTCCAACAGGAACATCTGCAGCAGCAACCAGAACAAGAGGAGTTTATGAGACAGCCATCTCAATCTCTTGAACGAAGAGTAACTCAACTCGAAAGACAAAATGAGCGCCAAACAGCAGAGCTCACTCGTCAAAATCAAGAAATCAGACGAATTAATGAAGAAATCAACCGAATTAATCAGGAGATTATTAGACTGAACCGAAATGATGAACTTCATACAGGACGATTGAATCGTTTAAATCGTAGACTCCGCCAAGTAGAAAATAGATTAGGTATCCCATTTTCAGGGGCAGAGGATGGATTTTAATAGAAAGTAACACCCTCATGGCTGCTTCCAAAAGAATGTATACTACCTTTTGGGAGTCAGCCTATTTTCTGTTTTTCCAATCAAGACATTCATAAAAAAGGCGTCAGTTCTATTAGTAGCATTTTCCTACTACAAGAACGAACGCTTTTTTATGATACGACTAACCCTTCACCCACGATCCTTCGCTGTTTGCTCAATCGCTTTAATAATGCCGTCATAACCAGTACATCTACATAAATGTCCTGATAGCATGTCTTTGATGTCTTCAGTAGAAGGTTGTTCATTTTGCTCAAGAAACTCTTTTGTGGACATGAGAATTCCTGCCGTACAAAAGCCGCATTGGAGACCATGATGTTTAATGAAATTTTCTTGGAGGTCAGTTAGTTCTTCCCCTTGTTTTAGTCCCTCAACGGTAGTAAGTTCGGCTCCGTCAACTTGAACAGCAAACATCAAGCAGCTTCTTACAGCAGTTCCATTAACCATCACTGTACATGCCCCGCATACGCCGTGCTCACAGCCAACATGTGTACCTGTTAAGCCGCAAGTCTCACGAATAAAGTCACTGAGAAGCATGCGAGGTTCAGCTTCTTCATGATAAACGTCTTCATTTATCGTTACTTGAATTTTTTGGCGTTCCATTTATATGACCCCCTTTGCCTTCGAGTACGCTTCATTAATCACTCGTTTTGTTAAGATTTTAGCCAAATGTGTGCGATACTCGGCCGAGGCATGCAGATCAGATTCTGGATCGATTACATCTACGACAGCTTCTGTTATTTGCTCTAAGAGAGAGTCTGTCACCTTTTCTCCTCGGAAAATCTCCTCAGCTTCTTCTACTAATAATGGTATTGCCTCAACTCCACCGAGTGTTAAACGAATTGATTCAATGTTTTCGTTATCATCTATCGTCATCACACAGGCTGCTGCAACTATGCCAAAATCACCATGCCGTCTCGCTATTTCAGCAAAAGCATATCCAACTCTACCATCCATGATCGGAATTTGGATCTCCGTTAGAATTTCATTAGGCATCATATCCGTAGTTAAGTACGTAATGAAAAAGTCTTCTGCTTCGACAACTCTCACTTCATCACTCGATGATATGTGTAACGTCCCTTTTAGGGCTAGCAAAGCAAGTGGTAACTCTGCAGTAGGGTCAGCATGGACAAGGCTTCCACCAATCGTTCCTCTGTTTCTTGTTTGAACATGGCCAATGTGCGGAATAGAGTCAGCCAATAATCCACAATGTTCACGAATAATGTCTGATGTTTCGACGATCCTTTGTCTTGTTAACGCTCCAATTTTGATCATACTATCTTCTTTCTTAATATAATGTAAGTCTTCTAGATTATTAATATCAATTAAGGCCTCAGGTGTTGCTAGTCGCATGTTCATAATTGGCACGAGACTTTGTCCACCAGCAATAATCTTCCCGTTCTCTCCTAACTCTTCTAACAAACTCAATGCTTCATTTAATGTATTGGGCTTATAATAGTCAAACTTTGCGGGTTTCATTCACACTCCTCCCCCTTCCTCATTTCGTTTCCTTGACCTGCTCTAGCAGTTGATAGATTTTATTTGGCGTTAGCGGTAATCGATCAATCATGATGTTATATGGTTTTAATGCATCACTGACGGCATTTGCGATGACAACAGGTGCACTCATTGTGTTCCCTTCACCTAACCCTTTTGCGCCAAGTGGTGTAATTGGTGATGGCGTTTCAATATGTTTAATCGTTACTGGAGGCATTTCTGGTGCAGTTGGGCATAAATAATCCATAAATGATCCCGTTAAAAATTGCCCTTTTTGATCATAAGCAAGCTCTTCATACAAGGCTCCACCAAGCCCGTGCGCTAATCCACCAAATATTTGACCATCTACGATTAAAGGATTCAATAGTTTTCCTGCATCATGGACAGTCACATAATCGATAATGTTAATTTCATACGTATCTGGGTCAATTTCTACTGTCACCATATCAGCTACAAACCCATACGTAACCGATGAATTGATTAAATCATTTTCATCTGGCGGCTCAGCGATTTTAGCTGTATAGTAGTATGTTTCATAGATTCCTGGCTCTAGTCCTTCTGGAAGTGCAAGTGGATTCCAATGAGACAGTCCAGCAATTCGTTTTACCGATACTTTTTTAGTAGCATCATGTTTAACAACAAAATGGCCATCTATTAGTTCTACGTCGTTTTCAGCTACACTAAACTGGTGGGCTGCAACCTTAAACAATTTATCGCGCACTTTATGAGCAGCATAAAATACGGCACTTGAGCCGAGTGAAGCAAAACGACTCGAATAGCTCCCAGAGGCAATCGACCATGCACTCGTTGACGTATCAAGTTCAGCTACAACGTTAATCTGCTCTCTTGGAATATTTAACACATCAGCTACAATTTGAGCTGCTACTGTTTCATGTCCTTGCCCTGATGGTGTTGTGCTAATTCTGACATTTACACTTCCAAGTGGGTCCATCGAAATCGTGGCTGCTTCAGCACAGCCTGATTTAGGCAGTGACTTGGCTCTTTCTTCTGGCGTTAATGCAATCGTAATGTATCCCATATTTGACCCAGATGGTTCGACAATACAGGCGAGACCTACACCAAATAACTTCCCCTTCTCACGGGCTTTCTTTTGTTTTTCTTTAAACTGTTCGTACATCCCCGTATCTAATACTAATTCGAATGCTTTTTCATAATCACCACTGTCATACACGCCACCTGAAGCCGTTGTATAGGGAAACTGCTCTTTCTTCACTAAGTTTCTTCTAATCACATCAGCATGATCGATTCCAAGTTCAACCGCGACGATTTGCATGATTCGCTCTAAAGGAAAGTAAAGCTCTTGCCCACCATAGCCTCGAATTAAACCAGTTGGTGATTTATTGGTCATAATTGCGTACGCATCAATTGCTAAGTTCGGAATATCATATGCACCAGTAGAATTCGCATGCGTGCGGTATAAACAAGCTGGTTCTGGCGCTCGAATATATGCACCCACATTATCAATTAATTTCATTTTGCATCCTAAAACTTTTCCATCATTTTGAACAGCCATTTCAATATAGGTCACCCTGTCTGTTCCACTTGAACTTGAAGAAAGATGCTCCTGCCTGTCTTCAATCCATTTAACAGGGCAACCAGCTAGTTTACTCGCAATCGCACAAAGTACAATATATGGAAAAATTCCCGCTTTGATTCCGTAGCTTCCTCCAATATCTTTTGGCACAATGATACGTAATCGATTACTCGGAATTTGTAAGGCTTGTGCCATAACCGCTTGAATAATGAATGGCCCGTGAAAATTAGCATGAACCGTATATTGATCCATCCCTTCGTCATAATTGGCGACGACTCCATACGTTTCAACTGGAGTAGCTGAATATTTAGGGAAATGAAATTTGTGCTTAATGATTCGATCCGCTTCCTCAAACGCTTTATCGACTTCACCGTAATGGAATGTACGGTGATTGGCGATATTATTTCCGATATTTTCATGCAAAACAGGTGCATCTGCTTCTAATGAATATTCAATATCGACCACTGGCTTAAGTGCTTCATAGGTCACTTTCACAAAGTCCATCGCATCTTCAGCAATGTAACGATCTTTTGCAACAATAATTGCGACTGGCTCACCTACATAACGGACTTTATCAATGGCGAGCGGATAATATTTGACAGGCGCACTTACCCCAACGCCAAATGGCTTGAGATACGGTTCAATATCCTTACCTGTAATGACTTTTTTGACACCTTGGATTTCCTCTGCTTTTGATGCATCAATGGACATAATCTTTGCGTGAGGATACGGACTGCGTAAAATAGCCGCATGTGCCGTATTTGCCGTGACAGCTATATCATCTATATAGGTCCCTTTTCCTGTAAGCAATCGTTTATCTTCTACTCTTGTAACGGGCTGACCGATTGATTGATTCATGAGAACCCTCCTTTTCCATTACGCTTCTATAATCCTCAATCGTATCGATATCCGGAATCGGCTCTTTCTCCATTTCGATATACTTCATTTTTTCTTTATATTGTTTCAAAATATTCTTTGCACCTATATCTCCTTCAATCTCATAAAGGAGTGGCATAATCGTTCTATCAAACAAGACTGGATGACCAGGCTTCCCAAAATAAGTAGCTTGAAGAATCGGGACGTGTTTTTGTTCTTTGTAGCCTGCTAGAACTCTGTTTATTTCTCCACTTGTCATCCCAGGTTGATCTCCAAGGAGAAACATGATGCCATCGACATGATCTGGTATTTGCGCTAACCCTTTTTTAATTGAGATTGCCATACCTAACTGAGATTCTTCATGCAAAACGATATGATCGACTCCGTGGTTTTGTACTTCTTGAAGTAAACCGTCTACTTTTGCATTGATGACGATGATAAAATTATCTAAATTAGAATGCTTAACTTGTTGAATCACTTGACTAATGAGTGATTCATTTTTATATGGTAATAAAAGTTTTGGCGACCCCATTCTTTTTGAGTTCCCTGCCGCTAAAATAATCCCCCATACTTCTTTTTTTACATTTGATATAAGAGATCACGCTCCCCTTTTAGCCTTAATCCTTTCTCTGTATCTTTTAAGTGCGCAGCCGATGCATGACGGTAAACGGCAATTAATTCCGATACGATACTAAAGGCGATTTCCTCTGGTGTCTTTGCCCCAATATTTAACCCAATTGGACTATGGATTCGATCCATACGCAGCTGTTGTACCGATTTCATTGTGAGAATCGATTCTAATAATTGCACCGCTCTCTTCTTAGGACCCAATAACCCAATATAAGGAACGTTGGTTTTGAGGAGGTGTTTAAGCACCATTTGATCTTGTAAAAAATGATGACTCATAATGACAGTAAATGTATTTTCATTTAGCACCACATTTGCCATCGTTCCTGGTGGTGAACATATGAGTTGATCTGCCAAAGGGAAATTTTCTTCCGTGACAAATCCAGGACGATGATCAATTACCGTAACATGCCAACCAATTTGTTTCACCGCTTGTACGAGCGGCACCGCATCTGGTCCCGCTCCAAAAATGATTAATGCTGGAGGTGGTGCTACTTCTTCAATAAAAAGCTTCATCTTTCCATCACTTACTAATCCCAGCTTCTTTCCTTCCTCGACCTGTAAGTTCTTTTTACTAAATAATGAAGAAACGTTCTCTTCCTTAAAACTTTTTGAAGAAACGATCCATTTCTCACCTATTAATGTTGAATCATTCGCATCAACAATTGTTGTAACGACATGAGGATTTGTAACCGCATACATTTTTTCGATCACTTTGCTATTCGGATCATGACCACTTGAATGATAAGGCTCTAAAAAAATCTCCATTGAACCGTTACATCCTACACCAAGCCCCCATAATTCATCACCATTATCTCGAAGATCATACTGCAGGCATTTTGTTTCACCGCTATCGATAATTTGTTTTCCGTGTTCAATAATATCGTTTTCTACACATCCACCACTCAGGAGTCCAGTTAATTTACCATCCTCAGCAAGAAAGCATTTCGTACCTGCTTTTTGATAAGTAGAGCCTTCTACAGAAATGATCGTAGCAAGAACCCCTTTTAAGCCTAGCTGCTTGCACCTGTCAATTTCTTTTGAAATCGCAATGTTCAAGTCAATCCCCCCTTAGCAGGATCTTATCTTTTACTATTCTATTTTCATCGTAGTAAAAATCCGTTCATATATGTTTTAAAATTTCACTTTCACCCTTATAAATTATTATTTAGAATAGTAAGTTAAAATTTAGCGCAAATATGTTTAAGAATTCACTACTTCCTTCTCTTCTGGCAATTCTGAGTTCACAGTAACTACTTTCATTAATGACTTAAAATCATTTCTTTCGACAATAAATGAGACAGTGACCCCAACAACTAACGCCCAGAATGGCGCACTAATTTGAAAAAGAGTGATCCCTGACAACCCGATGGCAAGTGCACAAAACGCCCCGACTTGAAATCTTTTTTCAGAAAAGGCACCTTGAAGTGCATTAATTAATACGGCAATCATCGCAAGCCCCGCAACAGCTGAAATAAGTGCGCCCGGAAGCCCCAATAAAATAGGAACAGCAATACCTGCAAATAATCCAAAGGAAGCAAACAATACTCCGTCTACAATCGTTGCAGCATAACGCCCTTCCTTCTTACCTGCACTTTCTGAAGCACATAAAGCTGTCATCGGCCCTGCAATATTTGCATTATGCCCACCAAAGAATGAAGTGAGAATTCCACCTATACCAGATAGCGTAGTCATAAAATTAACAGGTGGCTTATATTTTTGAGCCAATAATGCCCCAGTAGCCTGAGCATTTTCGGCCCCAATAACAAGAATAGCTAATGGTATTGAAATCGAGAAAAAGGCGTCGAGAGTAAATACAGGAACGACCAATGCAGGCAACGCTAATCCTATCTCCACAGACTGTGTTTGAAATAATCCCATCCCAAAAGCGACAGCCATTCCAACAATAAGAGCACCTAGGATAGGAGGAAATTTAGCTCTGATACCATATAACACAAAAAACGTTACGACTGTTAATCCCACCACAATTGGAAGCTGCTCTACAGAATCAACAATACCTAATGCAAAACGAAACATCGAACCAGCAATCATTGCTAAAATGATTGGCAGCGGAATAAATTTCATGATTTTTCCTATTGATTTTGTTACCCCTAGAATCAGCACTAAAATCCCTGCCATCAAATATGCACCTGCTGCTTCATTAAGTGAGAATAAGGTTAGAGCTGATGCCATTAAAATCGCCCCTGGAATCGAGTATGCACCGTTAATCGGCATTTTGTAATGAAGTGCCAGTAAGATACTAAATATACCTCCAACAAAATAAACCGCAAATAACCATGATACCGTCTGTTCCATTGTTAGGCCACCAGCCTCGGCAGCCCCAATAATAATCATTGCTGGGCCTGTCATGCCAAAAATAGCCGCAATCGTACCCGTTGTGATCGTCTGACTGTTTAAATGTTTCGGGAAGTCTTTTAACCCTGATTTTATGCCTGGTGCTTGAACTTCATCGAATCGATTCCTACCTTTTTCGTTCATTTCACTCACTCCATTCTCTCGTCATTTTGAAATGATTTTGCAAAAACCAAGAATTCTGCAGCTATGGAACCTTATTAACAAATTGACATAAATCATCATCCTCTTTCTACAAATATAAATTTCAGAAAATTTAGTCTTATTTCTTATTCTTTTATACTAGTTGTTTTTTTACTTCGCGAGTTTTAAATTTCGATTTTACTATTTTTAAATATTTTCTCGTTACCATTACATTGCTCTATTTTCGCAAAAGAAAGGAGAGAGCCTCAACGTTAGACTCTCTCCTCATCACACTACCCTATTCCTTTTTTATTTCGTTTCCAATAAAATTTTTCCCGGTATTCAGTTGGAGTTCTACCCTCTATTCGTTTAAATGTTGTCGCAAAATAGCCAGAATTTTTAAATCCTGTATTGTTTGCAATGACATCAATAGGTAAAGAAGACATTCGCAGCATCCCCTTCGCTTTTTGTACACGTATCGAGGCGAGATATTCAACAAACGTCGTATTTGTTTCTTCTTTAAATAACTTACTAAAATAGGACGGACTTAAATAAACAAGATCCGCAAGATGTTTTAAAGTTAATGGCTCATTGTAATGTAATTGAATATAGTGAATCGCACTTTCAATTGGCTTGCGCAAATCATTTGAAAACTCTTCTGTTTGTCTAATCGCTTGATTGACCTCCTTACTTAATGAAGGATCTAATATTCTTTCAAACGTGTTTAGGAGAACATCGCGAAGGAGCGGCTTTAAGAGGTAGGCAGCAAATCCAGCATTGATCGCTTCCTGAGCTAGTTCAAACATTTTTATTTGAGTCACGACGATAATCGGTAAATCAGGATATAGCTCTAACGCCATTCGACCGAAATCTAAACCGTCCATATCAGGCAAAGATAAATCTAAAATGAGCGCACTTGGCTGAGACTGTTTGAGTAATGTCAACCCTCTTTGGGCAAAGCTAGATTCATAAATAGAAAGAAAATTATATTGGCTGGTTTCCACTAGAGAACGAATTTCATTACGAGTCTCTTTATCTGAATCGACAATCAACAACTCAGCCACAAAAATCCCTCCCTTAAAAGTTGGTTAGTTTCTAGTTGGAAAGAAAAAAATTTAGGCTTATTCATAGCATAGACTTATGAAAGTTTCCTAAACAAGAAAACGCTTACATTATTATCCATTAAAAATATGTGATAATTAGTAAGGAGCAGGTATTTCTAATAAAGATATTATACATACCATGTAAAAATACCTGCTCCATTTATCTAAAATTAATTATTTTCCTGTGAATTTAGGCTTGCGTTTTTCGACAAAGGCATCAACACCTTCTTTAAAGTCTTCTGTCGTCCGTAACAAGCCATATGCTTTCCCTTCTACTTGAATCCCAACACTTAATGGACTTTCTTCTGCTGCATTTAGCACTTCTTTTGCAACTTTTTGCGCTATTGGTGAGAATTGGACAAGCTCCTCTACCAATGAATCTACTGATTGCTGTAGCTCACTTTTGGCCACGACTTTCGTAAGTAATCCCCATTGATACGCTTCATCAGCTGGAATTTTTCGAGCTCTCATAATCATATCCTTCGCTCTTGTTAATCCAGCAATTTTAGCAATACGTTGCGTTCCTCCACTTCCAGGAATCATACCAAGGTTCATTTCAGGAAGCCCTAACAATGTGTCTTCAGCCGCAATCCTAAAATCACAGGCCATAGCAAGCTCTAAACCAACACCAAATGTATAGCCTTGTAATTGCGCTATCACTGGCTTTGGTGAGCGTTCTGGGGCGGCGACATTTTCAGCTAAATGAGATAATTTTTCTTGATGTGTAGCCATGAATTCAGGAATGCTGCCTCCTGCACTGAATGCTTTGTCTCCTTCTCCTTTTAAAATAATCACTCGTACTTCCTCGTCCTTATTTAACCCATCAAAGATTTCCGTGATCTGATCTCTCGCAAGCATACTAATATAGTTCATTTTTTCTGGACGATCAAAAATAATCGTTGCCGTCTGCTTTTCTACATTTTTTTCTACTCGAATATGATCGTATGTTTGATTGATTACTGACATGATTATCAACTTCCTTCTCTATGTTATTTGATAACTTCCTTTTCATATACTTCAAATTCCCCATTACGGAGCTTGCGACGAAGAATTTTGCCAACTGCACTTTTTGGAACTTCTTTTATAAATACATATTTGCGAGGACGTTTGAAATTCGTTAATGTAGCATCACTTTTACAAAATTCATCTAATTCCTGAATCGTCAATGTTGGATCTTTCGGAACAATGTAAGCGGTAACAATTTGACCCCAACGCTCATCCAGCTCGCCAATAATGACAACCTCATCAACCTTTGGATGCAATGAGAGCGTATCTTCTACTTCAATTGGATGAATATTTTCTCCACCTGATATAATCATATCGTCAACTCGACCTACGACAAACAAGTCCCCATCATCATCCTGTACACCTAAGTCACCAGTAAAATACCAACCATCTCTGATCGCCTTTTGGGTCGCATCAGGACGATTCCAATATCCTTTAAAGGCTTCATTCGAATTTAAATTGACAATTATTTCTCCAACTTCACCTTTTCTCACGATGTCTTTTGGAGTGGAATGCCCATCAGGATCAGGAACAACTAAGTTAACCTGTTCATGAATACCCGCCTTCCCTGCACTTCCTGGTTTATCAGGCACATGTGGGCAAATGGTAAATGTATATATTTCTGTACTTCCGTAGTGATTCACAAACACAGCTGGATTTAGTTTATCAATGCACTTTTGTACTAAATCTGTCGTCATTGGGGCTCCTGCATAACCGATTTTCTTTAATGATGTCAGATCATATTTATCAAAGTTTTTATGACTTAAGATGTCATGATATAAAGTAGGAATTAAATAAAGAGAGCTGATCTTTTCTTTACTTAGTATTTTCAGAGCGGCTTCTGCATCAAAATCTGGTAATATAGCAAATTTCCCATTTAAGAGAACCATTGAAATTAATGAGCGAATCCCCATCGTATGGTAGAGAGGCATCGTCCCTAGCGTACTTTCTCCTAAAACATATTGGTTTTGAATGATATGTGCCATCGCTGCTGAATACTCATTTTTATGACTTCTGGGTACTCCCTTAGGTCTTCCAGTTGTTCCTGATGTATAGAGCATAATCGAAATGTCATTTTCATTAATCTGACATTCTTGAAAAGAACCAGGACTTCGATTGATTAGCTCAGAATAATAGATATCTACGCCAACAACACCATCTATGCCAATTAAGATCGGCTTACTGATGAACTCAGCTCCGAGCACAGCATTTTGACTCGCATTTTCATAGATCACAACTTTCGCTTCTGCATCGTTTACACAATACTCAACTTCTTTTGCTGATAGGCGATAATTAATCGGTGTGTAAATGGCACCAAGCTTTTGCAGTGCCCAATAGACAACATAGTTTTCAACTCTATTTTTTAAAATCACAACTACCCTGTCATTTTTCACTACACCAATTCTTTGCAATGAAGCAGCAACCTTTAACACTTTGTCGTTTAGTTGGGCATAACTTAATTGCTGATTTTCTTGGACGACTGCAATTCTATTCGGATATCGATTCACAGAAACATCTAATGCCATCCCGAGATTCATTTCCTCACTCCTTTCTATACGTTAGTCATCCATTAACGATGAGCTTCAGATTTATCCAATTCTTTAGCGAATTTCTTGAAAAAATCTTTAATAATTAATTTAGCTACCCCACCAAGCATTCGTTGACCGACCATGGCGACTTTACCACCGACTTCAGCTTCATACGAGTAGCTAAGAACGGTCGTCTGCTCATCTTGCTCTGTTAATTCAATGTTTGCCGTAGCCTCGACATTGCCTGGTCCACCCTCACCTTTGACAATCAAGGTGTAACGTTCAGGCTTTTCGACATTCGTAATTTTGATAATGGAAGTATACTGTCCTTTTACAGCTGCAATGCCAACTGAAAGATCAGCGTGGTACGTATTTTCATCAACAAGCTCTAGTTTCTTACAACCCATGATACATCTTTCTAAAACATCTGGATCTAAAAGCACATTCCATGACTTTTCCTTATTAGCATCTAATTTCAAGCTTCCATTTCCATCCACCTGCAAACCCTCCTATCAATAAAATTTACCATAAAGTTAGTTTGAAAATTTTGATTTATCATAATTTAATCTTAGCAATAATCAAGCGCAATAGTTTTAAAATTATATTTAAACATTTCAAAATATTTCTTTCATTCTCAAACGATTGTGACCGTTGATTATGTAAATGCCCTAGCATGAATAAAAGAAATGGGGCCAGTCAATGTAGGCCCCTTCGTTATTCATCTATTATGAGAATGGATACTGGCGTGGATCATTTTGAACCGACATCCACTTAACTGTTGTGAATTCTTCAAGTGCTTCTTCGCCGCAATATCTACCAATTCCAGATAGTTTTTCACCGCCAAATGGCATGTTAGGTTCAACATTTACCGTTTGGTCATTGACATGAATCATTCCTGTTTCAATTTCATGAGCCACTTTGATGCCTCTCTCGAGCGATCCGGAAAAGACTGAACCACTTAAGCCAAAATTACTTGCATTCGCAATCCTGATTGCCTCTTCCTCACCATCAATTGGCATAATCGCAGCGACAGGACCAAATAACTCATTTTGAGCTACCGCCATATCATTTGTCACATTTGAGAGAACAAATGGGCTCATCAATTTCCCTTCTACTTTTCCTTCAATTTCAACCGTTGCACCCTCACTTACACTTTGTTCTACAAATTTCACGATTCGGTCAACTTGCTTTTCATTAATTAATGGGCCGATAATATTCCCATCTTCTGCTGGGTTTCCAACCTTAATGGTTGAAGTGACTTCTTTAAATTTCTCAACGAATGCTGGATAGATTTTACGGTCAACCATAATGCGATTGGCAGAAAGACATATCTGACCTTGGTGGAAGAATTTACCGAAGGCAGCTGCCGAGACGGCTTGATCGACATCTGCATCATCAAGCACAATCATGACATTATTGCCACCAAGTTCGAGTGCTACTTTTTTCAAATTTTGCCCAGCAACAGCACCAATTCGTTTTCCTGCAGCTGTTGACCCCGTAAATGAAATCACGCGCGGAATAGGGTGATCAACCATCGAATCACCAATCTCATTTACATCAGCAACAATGACATTGATCAATCCTTGTGGCAAACCAGCATCTTCAAAAATTTTAGCAATCATCAATCCACCTGTTATCGGTGTTTGAGAGTCTGCCTTTAACACAATACTATTACCAGTTGCAATTGCAGGTGCGACAACACGAATCGTTAAATAAAACGGCCAGTTCCAAGGAGTAATCGCTCCAATAACGCCAATTGGATTGCGATATACTCTATTTTCCTTTCCAGGGATAAGCGAAGAGTGAATCGTGCCCTCCATTTTAAATGGATATTTCGCAGCTTCTTTCGTATCACCAATGGAAGCGTCTACCTCAACATTTGCTTTCACGATCGAACTGCCACTTTCTTCTACTAACATTGTCACAATTTCTTGACGACGCTCTTCGATAAGCCCAGCCACCTTCTCTAATAGTGACGCTTTTTCATAAGCTGACACTTTCGCCCATTTTGCTTGAGCTTCTTTCGCCTTGTTATACGCTTCATCAATATCCGACTTATTTGCTAATTTAATTTCAGCGAGAACTTCCTCATTGTATGGATTTTTTACCGTTTCATATAGTGTACTTGAGCCCTCTTTCCAAACACCGCCGATAGGAAGCTTACTCCACTGAGGATATTTAACTGTTGATACTTTAGCCATACTCCCACTCCCTTTCAATTACTAACTAATTTTAAGAATTGGTTTAATCGTGACACCTGACTCTGAATCATCTGCCGCTTGATTAATTTGATCAAGAGTATAATATTTTACTAGCTTATCAAAAGGAAATTTTCCTTCTTTGTACAAGCCAATTAGTTGTGGGATGAAAATTTGCGGAATACTAGAACCTAATAATAACCCCGTCACTTTCTTTTCAAATAAAATGGTATTTACATCAAGACTCACTTCCGTTCCTAATGCAGGCGCCCCAATAATGACTGTTGTACCAAGCGTGGCAAGACTATCAACGGCTTGACGTAAAACCTCTGGTCGACTGGTCGTTTCGATTGTGTAATCAGCCCCACCTCCTGTAATCGCTTGAATTTCCTCAACAACATTGACATTCTTAGGGTTAATCGTATGAGTAGCCCCTAATTCTTTCGCAAACTCAAGTCTGCTTTCTTGAACATCCACGGCAATAATCGTCCCACAACTAGCGACTTTTGCTGCCATAATCGCGCTTAACCCAACTGATCCCGAACCAAATACGACAATACTTGATCCGATTTCTGGCTTAAGCTTATTCAAAACAGCTCCACTACCTGTTTGAATGCCGCATCCAAGAGGCCCTAATAATTCTAGCGGTACATCTTTGGGAACATTGACGACATTTCGTTCAGAAACAACAGCATATTCAGAAAAGCTTGCTTGCCCAAAGAAATTGGAAACGTCTGTCCCGTCTTCCTTATGAATTCTGCACGTTCCATCCTGCATCGTTCCTGTAAAGTTTAACTCATAAAAAGTTTGACAAGCATACGGTCTGCCCGTCATGCAGCTCTTACATGTTCCACAAGATGCAAAGGAAAGGACAACATGGTCACCTGGTACGACAGTTGTTACACCATCCCCAATTTTTTCAACAACACCCGATCCCTCATGCCCAAGAACGGCTGGGAGAGGAACAGGATAATATTGATCACGTACGATCAGATCAGTGTGACAAATCCCTACTCCTACAATACGAACGAGAACCTCTCCAGCCTTTGGTTCATCCACTTTCAATGATTCAATCTTAAACGGATCACCTTTTCCATTCGTAACGGCAGCTTTTGTTAACATTTAATCCCTCCTTTATGATAGCGCTTTCAAATTAGTGAATCTTGTTGACTTACTATTTATAATAAACTGAATATTTAACACGAGTTTTAAAATCTTATTTTTGTTATTTTGTTTTTTTATGTATGATAAAAACACCACCTCTTTTTTTATCTACGAGATGGTGTTATATCAACATCTGTTAAAACATCAATAATTCTTTGATTTCCTCAGCCGTTAATGAAGAAATCGTTTGTTCACCAGGCTGGATAACTGAATCAAACAGCGCTTTTTTCTTTTCATGCAGTGCTAGGATTTTCTCTTCGATTGTTCCGTTTGCAATCAACTTAATAACTTGGACATTTTTTGTTTGTCCAAAACGATATACCCGATCAGCTGCTTGCTCTTCAATCGCCGGGTTCCACCATGTGTCATAGAGAATAACCGTATCCCCTCCAGTTAAGTTAAGACCAGTCCCACCTGCTTTTAAGGAAATAAGGAAAAGATTATTCTCACCTTCATTAAATTGGTCAGCAAGCTTCACTCTCTCTGAAGATGGAGTTTGTCCATCAAGTGAGAAATATGACCATCCACGCTTGTCAAACTCTTCTTTGATTAATGCAAGCATGGATGTAAACTGCGAGAATATCACCATTCGTTGTCCTGCCGCTAGACCTTCTTCAACATATTCCATTAACCGTATGAGCTTTCCCGATTCAGCTTTATTGTCATCTGTCACGAGCTTTGGATGACAACATAACTGCCTAAGCTTCGTTAACCCCGCCAATATTTCAATTCGTTTCTTCTGAAATTGATTAGAAGAGATTGCATCATCAACATCTGATTTCAATTGCTTTACTTGAGCGAGATAATATTTTTTCTGTTCAGGTAATAAATCAGTGTATTGAACTGTCTCAATTTTATCTGGAAGCTCTGTTAAAACCTCTTTTTTAAGTCTTCTAATAATAAATGGTCGTATTCGTTTAGCAATATGTTCATTTGAAAGTTCATTGAATTGTTTCTTCGTACCAAGTAATCCAGGTAACACGGTTTCGATAAGGGAGAACAATTCCTCTAATCTATTTTCAATTGGAGTCCCACTTAAAGCAAAACGACTCGCAGCTTTTAATGAACGAACTGCTTTCGTCGTTTTGGCTTGATCATTTTTAATAGCCTGTGCTTCATCTAAAATCAGTGTTTGAAACATCATTTCAGCGTAAGCCGTGAAATCACGTTGAATCAATGGATACGACGTAATCCAAACATCTGCGTCATACGCTTGTCCACGAATATGATCTCTTTCTGCTTTATTACCTGCGACTACAGCGACTTTTAACATTGGTGCAAATCGCTTGATCTCTTTTTCCCAATTGTAGATGACTGATGCCGGTGCGATAATCATCGATTTATCTGTCTGTCCTTCTTCTTTTCCCGCCTGCAAGTGCGTAATCATCTGAAGAGTCTTTCCAAGTCCCATATCATCAGCTAAAATACCACCTAATCCAGCTTTTGATAGCGTATGGATCCAACGATAGCCAGTTTCTTGATACGTTCTTAAAGTCGCCTCTAGCTCTTTTGGCACAGCCCATTCACTGTATTCTGGAGAGGTGACATCTTGAATCAGACGATGCAATTTTTTTGAAAGTTTCGTCCCAGCTTTATTCTGATCCAAGGCAAATGCTTTATGAAGTGGTACCCTCATTTGTTGTCCTACTTCTTTTGCAGATCCTCCAAGAGAATCAACAGCTTTAGCAATTGAATGAAACTGCTCCTCTTCTAAATGAAGAAACGCACCATTTGATAAACGGTGGTATTTCTTTTTCTCATAAAGGGAACGAAGAACGCTCACGATTTCATCCTCCGATATCCCCTCAATTGAAAATGAAACATCAAGCCAGTTCGATTCTCCATCCACATCAATGGATACAGTTGGTGTAGATACTGGTTGAAACAATAGTTTACGGGCATCATTTGTTAAAAAGAGCTCAGCATAAGGCTGTAACTTTGGAAGCTGTTCATATAGAAAAACGACGATTTCCTCCATTTCAACTAAAACAAGCTTACTATCTTTAACCGTAAATAGAGATTGTTCAAGAAGATGCAAAATGAGCTGTTCTTTTTCAACTTCGCGCACTAAAATGGTCTCTGTTGATTCTTTTTTCTGTGCTGCAAAAGGATTTCGTTTTTCGTTCCCATATTGAAAAAGTAGTTCAAGCGTAAGTGCCTCTTCCTCAAAATCAATCTTCAGAGATGCTTTTAAAGGCTTTGAATCAACCTTTTCCTCTAAGCGTTCATCCATCTGAATGGATCCATATCGTGAGAGCTGAGGCAGGACTTGCGAACAAAATGATTCAAGCTGGTCCTTTGGCACGAAATCAATTGCTTCATTTGGTTCAATTTCATTCGATAAAATATCTAGAGCCTTTGCTTGCTCCTCATTTAGCTGGTAAATTGTATTATTTTTTAAAGCCACCCTATACTCTTCTTCAGCAAATAAAACTCCAGGTAACACATTCCCGTTAATTTCAACTATATCTTCTCTTTCAACAAGTGAGAACGAAAATAGCTCTTCATCGTTACTTAACGCTTGAATAGTAATTGGTTCCAAAGACTCTGGATACCCGTTAAACATCAGGGTAAAGGATTGCTTTTTTAATGCCTCTAACAGCGGTTGTAGATATACTGGTGGGACCTCTATATATCTCTTGTTTGGTCGGTATGAGTTTGTACGATATTCTTCAATAGAAAGCAGAATATATAATAAATCAAATACTTTTTGATCCCCGTCTAAAAAAAGATGCTCACTAGGACTAAAGGCAAATTTATTCGTGAAAATGTATGGTTCATTTCTCTTAACAGCTTTAAGGAATTCATACATATCCTTCACGACGTATAATCGACCTTCTCCCACTCGTAAACTTAATTGAAAACCATCGATCATGTGCTGATAGTATCCCCCGACACAATCTACTGTCAATTCAAATTGAACTTGCAGTGTTTCCTTCTCAAGTAACAGAGGTTGCTGCCAATTTTGAATCGATTGAAATTCATCTAAAAGAGAGCTTTTTTGTAACGAAACTCTTCTGTTATTTGGAAATGTGACTCCTCTTTCTTGCAACTCAAGCAATGTCGCGATGACATGTTTACATGCTCCCACATAGGAAAAAGCAGCCTCGCAGTCGCACATATAATCTATATGATCACTATCTTTCATTTTGATCTCAACATCATATAGATGAGTTCCATATACTTGTGCATTGTACGAGTTAAAAAGATTATTATAATAGAGATTGTCTACCTGGCCTTTTCTGTAATAGGATACTCCTCGTTTGTAAACGGCTTGACTTGAAGCAAGCCTCTCAATCATTTGTTCATTTAATTTTGTAATCGTCAAAATTCTCATTCCTTATCATAACAAATTCTTCATAGTAACATTATTATAACAATGATACAGATGTCTTCGATAGCTGTTTCGTTCTAACTGTAAAAGTTTCTAGCCACCAAATACAAAAACCGTTTGATTACACTACTAATAGTGACATTCAAACGGTTTTTGTATAATCATTTCTTTATAAAATCAACCTTCTCTAACAGCCATGCGTTTCCTCTGCCAACCTACCGAAGCAATCGTCGTAATAGCTAAAACAACCATTCCGAGAATAAACGGATACGTAATATCAACATCATACAAAACGCCAGCAAGCAAAGGCCCAAGTATATTACCAATACTCATGTATGCATTGTTCAGTCCCATCGCAAATCCTTGCTCATTGCCAGCCATTTTAGAAACCAACGTTGTAAGGACTGGTCTCAAAATGGATGTGGCCAGGAAGATGATCAGTGTGACGATGAAAAACAGAATGTAGCTGGAAGCGAAAAATGTTAGTAAAAATCCTACTGTTGCAACTCCTAGAAAGGTGCTAAGAACAGTACCCTCTCCGTAACGAGCTACAATTCGATCAACAATAAATAGCTGCGCAATCACACTGATGATCCCTGTTGCCGTAATCATGACCGCAATTTCCTGTGGTGTTGCGCCAAATTGGTTATCGACAAAAAGACCGAGCACGGATTCATACGCCATTAAACCAAAGCTCATAATAAGCGTGATTACGAGCGGAATAAAGTATGGTTTTCGAACCGATTCAACAATCATTTTTGCCATTGGATCTGGTTTTGAATCAGACATTAAGTTTCCAGCTTCTCCACTTTCCTTTAGGACAATGACCGAAAAGAACACCGCTACAAGCGATACTAATGCCGAGACAAGGAGGGGAGCTTTTAATCCAAAGTCAGCCAAAAATCCACCAATACCAGGACCAATGACAATTCCGAGAGACAAGGCTGCTGAAATTAAACTATTCCCCCTTGCACGCTGCTCTTCAGACGTAATGTCTGCAACATATGCAAAAATAGCAGGAATCAGAAGCGCCGCACCAATTCCACCAATAATACGTGAAAAATACTAAACCCAAACCGAGCCTGAAAAGTAAAAGACAAACGCCGATAACGTTAGTCCAGCAAGCCCTGCAATTATCATCTTTCGTCGTCCGTACTGATCAGCCCATTTTCCAGCAACTGGAGACATCAGAAACTGAGCAGCTGCGAAAATCGCAATCATTAGACCTGCTGCTGTCCCTCCTTCTCCAATTGACTCAAGATATGCAGGTAGGATTGGAATAATAATGCCAAAGCTACCGATCGCGATAAACATATTAATCATTAAGATGATCATTTTCTTTCGTTGTTCTGGTGACACCGTGCATTCCTTCTTTCTTCACATACTATTTCATTTTCAAAAAGTTAACATGGGAACAAATTGCCACTTAAGTATCCTATATAGTTTTAATCGTTATGTCAATAAAATGTTTTATCAAGATTGTGTCAACCTTTTGTGGGAGGAATATTTTCCATTCTCATAGGTGTAAGCGAATTCAGAATGTTAGGGTTCTCCTCTGTTAAGAATCTTAGGGCTTTTAAAAGCCTTTCAAGTCTTTCAGTGCTCGGTAAACTGGAATATTCGCTCTTTGTTTGAGATACATGATGTTATTTCGTGTCGCTTCGCCAATTGTACTCTCGACCTTCTCCACAAAGTACTTGGGAGGACGTTCTTCCTTTGGCTCTGTCCATTTTTCAACGCGTCCCATTAGTGTTTTGAGAGGGAGTTTATCCATTAATGCAACCATCGCTGTCATCATGGCACTAGCGCCTTTTTTAACCCAACTTCGTCCATTCTTCAAACGTTTCGCAAAAACACTCATGGTTCCCTCAGCACTTCCCATTGAGCGGAACCCTGTCGGATCAATCCCCTGATCTTTCAGCCATTGTCTGTAATCTCCCAATGCTTCGGGGTACTGTTCAAGCTGATGAATCAACGCCTCTAAACGCTCTTCTTTCGCTTCTGTCTCAAGCGTTCCCACTGCACTGTTGAGCTCTGTTATAAGTGTTTCTGCATCGTACTTTGCGAGGGCTTTCTGCATGGCTCGATAACGCCTGTGATCTCGAAACAGTCTCCTGATATCACGTGCCACATGGAAACGATCAATCGTGATTGAAAATAGTCTCGACAAGCGGTAATCCAAGTCGCTCCATCCCCGTTAATGACAAGTCGATGCACCGCTGGATCATAGTCAAACGCCTCCATGAGAAACGTCTCAAGCCCCTCCCAAAACGGTTCTTTCCCCCGATGAACATAATGTCGCTTCTCCTTTAAACTCACCCTTTTTCCGTTGACCTCCCAGCCTTGATGAACCGCTGCGATTTTCTCTTCTTTCCCTTTGATTCGTTTCTCTTGTCGCTTTAGATACAGTCCCTCGATAAACAATACTGGATGTGTGATAGGCTGACGGTCTTTCTGCGTCGCTTCTACTTCTAACAGATGTTGGCGAATGGCTTCATGACTAATGACACGATAACCAAGAAGAGTCTCAAGCGTGTTCGATGCCTTTCGGTAGGAAGGACTTGTCACAGCGAGCTCAATCTCACCAAATAAACTGTCTATTTTTAGAGGCCGTTTATCTTTATAATGGAAGCGTTGCTTATCACGTTGTTGCACAATTTCTTCGTCATATTCCTCTAGTATGCAGGTCATCACACTTGAGAAGGTTTCCTGTAACTTCCTCCAAACTAGCTGTTCAAGTTCTTTTAAAGTTGGGTATTCTGTGTTATTCTTTTGCATAGGGTTTCTCCTTTGAATCGGGTTTTTGTCGACTATGATTCTACCAAGGAGAGACCCTTTTTTCATGCATTTTGCTTAAACCCTACCGCGCTTTCGCTTGGTGGCCTGATCAACCAGGTAATGAACTTCCATTACCTGGTTGATCAGGTTAATTCTTCTCCCACAAACATTTTACTCATACCTCTCTTTTACCGTTCCTGCTTCGACAGCTGAAACGCCTTTTTTAAATCCTTAAGTGCCGAACTCTTGCCATACATCAGCACGCCCCCTTTAAAAATACGGCCTCCAATCGCCGCCAGCACCGCAATGGTACCAAGAAGAATTACAAGGGCCAAAATGACCTCCCAGAGCGGAACAGGCAGCATGCCGACACGGAGAAACATCAGCATCGGTGTAAAAAACGGAATGAAGGACGCCACGGTCACGACCGTCGACTCAGGCGCGTTCAGCCCGAACATCGCCAGGAAAAAGGCTCCGATCACGAGGAAGTTGACCGGCCCGAGCACTTGATTGACATCCTCCACCCGGCTGACGATCGAACCGAGTGTCGCTGACAGCGTCGCATAAAGGAAATAGCCTAATATAAAGAACAGGATGGCATAACCGAGTAAATCAAGCGGCAGCTCCTCTGACAAAAAAGCACCCGCCAATGAGCTTCCGTCGGCCTGCATCATCAAACTGACAGCACCGACCAGGAACAACAAACCATATTGCGTCAGCGCCAGCAAGCCAATGCCGACGATCTTACCGAACATTTGCGTGATCGGTGAAACCGTCGATACAAGAATTTCCATCACACGTGATGATTTTTCGGTGACAACCTCCGTCGCGATCATGTTTCCAAATAACAGCACCGTAAAATAAATAACAAATAACAGCACATAGACGATCATTTGCGCCTGCATCAATTCACTTTCTGATTTAGCCGTTTCACTGATCGTCGTCAGTTCAAAGGAGATCGGCTGGTAGATCCGCTCCAGTTCGACCGGGCTGAGGCCAAGTTCGACCGTCAAGCGCGTCTCCTTCACATGCTGCAAAGCCTGCTGCAGCTGGTTGGGCGCGAACGTTTGTGTTAAAGAATCAGAGAAATACTCTCCTTCGAGCTGCCCCTGTTGATCATAAGAGATCCTCAGAGCCGCATCATAGTCTCCTGCTTCGACGCTCTGACGGGCTTCTTCCAGCGTCTCCGCTTCTCCGGCAAAAATAATCCGTTCGGTAAACGGCTGCAGCTGGTCCCTTAACGGATCAATCAGCTCATCCGTTTCATCGACGACAACAATATGAGTGGCTGCCTGCTCCGCATCCTGCTCGAACATCGTAAAAATCCGCTCCATATTCATGAAAAAGAGGACGAAGAGAAGCGTAATCGCCGTCGTAACGAGAAAGGTTTTCGTAAGCAGCTTCTTTGTATACGTATGGCCGACGATAATCCAGAAATTACGCATAGCTCTCCCCTACCTTTTCGATAAAAATATCGTGCAAGCTCGGCTCTTCCACTTCGAACTTGCGGACAAAGCCTTTTTCGGCAATAAATTGAAAGATATCTCTCGCGACATCCTCATGCTCGACCTGGAGACGAACCCCTTCTGCTGTCTGGCGATACTTCAGCACTCCGGCTTGATCGGCTAATGACGACAAATCGTAGTCGCCCGCAATAAAGACATTTTTCTTGGCGAACGATTTCTTGATCTCGCGCAGCCTTCCGTATACAACCGGCTTCCCGTGATGAAGAATACAGAGATGCTCGCACAGCTCCTCAACATGTTCCATTCGGTGACTGGAAAATACTATCGTTGTGCCGTTCTGTTGCAAATCCATTACGGCGCCTTTTAATAATTCAACATTAACCGGGTCAAGCCCGCTGAAAGGCTCATCGAGAATAAGAAGCGCCGGTTTATGGATAACGGCGGCGATGAATTGGATTTTCTGCTGATTGCCCTTTGACAGCTCTTCAATTCGCTTCGTCGCATATTCCGGTACTTTAAACCGTTCAAGCCACTTTTCCATTTCAGTTAAAATTGTAGCCTTGTCCATGCCCTTTAGCCGCCCTAAATAAAGGAGCTGGTCTTTCACCTTTAGTTTCGGATATAATCCGCGCTCCTCCGGTAAATAGCCGACCTCATTCGTGCGCTGATAGGTGATTTCCTCACCCTTCCAGCTAATTTTCCCTTCAGTCGGCTGCAGCAGTCCGAGCAGCATCCGAAAGGTCGTCGTTTTTCCGGCACCGTTTGCCCCGAGCATCCCAAACATTTGCCCCGCTGGTACGGTAAGCGTCAGGTCATCGACAGCGGTGAACGCGCCAAAGCGCTTCGTCACATTCGTAATATCAAGTCCCATCCATAGCCCTCCTTGCCCTTTTTTCTCTCTTTGTCTCTTTAGAAATACGATTAAACGCCCTTGTCGTTTCATTTTCTTCATCAAGCCCATTTTAGCACGGGCATCAGCCGGAATCATCTCGATTCAACTTCCATTTTCTGTATTTTCGATATCCTCTCTTAGTCCCAAAACGCACTTCTCCGGTTGATTGGTTATTTTTGATTGATTATGATCCGGCTCCATTTTAAACTGAAGTAAAAAGGGAAAGGGCTGACAGAAATGGAATACACATTGACCGTTTTTCACGCTACAGGCGAGCTTGCTTTCGAGGATCGGATTAAGGCTGAGACAGACGAAGCTGCCAAAGCACTTGCAGAAGAGAAGCTGCGTGAACGTCAGTATCACAACCAGACGCACCGCTTAACCCGTTCAGGAACGCTGCTCTTGTTTCATCGCTAGCAAAAAAAAGGAGGAGTTCTCATAAAAAAAAATTATCTTCATCCATGTCACGATGCTATTAATTTGTATGCTGGGTTTGGTATTGTTTAAAAATCACGTTACCGGACAATTGGAACAACCTGCTGACTTTAACGGGGGAGATTTTGAAGGCTATGCTGTTAAAACAGAGGGAAACAATCTGCTAATCACCAATTATTTGAATGGAGACAGCTCGGGAGTTTGGCTCTCCTCTCAAGAGCCTGTCCCTATTGAACTCGGGCAATATGTCAGAGTATGGTTTAAAAATGGGCAGGCTCTCGGTACTCAACCGCTAAGAGCGGAACTTGACAGCTTTGAAGTCGTGACGATCGCGCCACCAGGCCATTCAGCCTTGACTGAGGCCGAAGCAATACAAAAAGCCTTAAATCAAATAGAAGGCGATAAACATATGCAGGTTCCCGTGGTAAAATCGATTATTTTTCATGAAGAGGACAAACGATGGTCGATTGAAATGCTTAATATGTATAACCATAAGATGATCACAATTAAAGTTGATGATGCATGAAACGTACTAACATTAGGAGAAGGGAAGGAAGGTCGACCAGTCACTAGGATTCATTAAAATCCGTATTTGAAGCGATAGGGATCTATTCAAAACCAGTTGAAAAGTTTCTACATGATTACCCATAAGCAACGGTGAGACTCAACAGGGCGGTAGTCCGAGGAGGCTCACCAGCTTCCCGCGGAAAGCGAAGTCTATTTCAGGAGCGGTGGACTTCCCCTTATGTAGGCTTCAGACTAATCGTAAGAAGGAGCTGAACCAAAACGTGTCAACGGATTTTTTTTGATCATCATCCAATTAGATCAGGGTGTGCCAGAAGGACAATGAACTCCTTTTTAGCACACCCTATGTTTATTGTTATAATTGCACACGCAGCTGCTTACGAAAAACCTCTCTGATCATGTAAGAGACACCGTTCTGCTCATTGGAACGCGTCAGCCAGTCGGCCGCATCCTTAACTGCCGGTGTTGCATTGCCCATCGCGACGCCAAGACCAGCCTGCGACACCATTTCGACATCATTGTCATAGGCGCCAATGGCGACCATTTCACTTGGCTCAATACCAAGATGCCGTCCCAATTCGATCAACCCCCGCGCCTTTGAGGCTTCGGCATGAACAAAATCATAGCGGCCTGCGCCTGTTTCCATCACATGAATTCCTTTTACCTGTTTTTTGATTTGCTGGATGGCTTTTAACTCCTCAAAATCATTAAAGAATTGTACTTGAACTTTTGGAGGCGGACTCGCATCCTTCAGCATTTGCTCACTTACCGAGTCGACGAATGAAATCGGATAGTAAAGCGGATCGCCCACCCCGACCGTCATTTTGGCAATTAAATTACTTTTTTGCCGGACTCTGTTTCCGATCGCGTGATCCTCATATAGTACGCGGATGTGACATTCATATTGCTCAAGAAAATCCGAGAGCTGGATTGCGATTTCCGTCGGGATCGCCCTGACAAAGAGTGGCTCTTTGTTCGAAGAAGCGACAAAAGCACCATCATTCGTAATCAGATAATTCGATAATTTTAATGATTTCGCCACCTTTTTGGCTGATGGAAACGGCCTCGACGTAGCCAACGTCACATAGACCCCTTTTTGTTTGACATAGTCAATCGCATCCTTTGTCTGCCTTGCTATTCTGGCATTTGCTTTTAGCAATGTTCCGTCGATGTTCAGGGCTAGCAAGCGGTATGTCATCTTCCGTGTCCCCCTTTTCTCGTTGTCCATAATAAAAATGTGGATTCACTCTTCTCCCTTAGCTTATGAGATGAGCCCGAATGATAGAACTGCTCATTCTATTGAAAACCCGCCCGATCCGCTATATACTTTTGACTAACACTCATAAAGGAGTCTTGACCCGTGAAAAGATTGTTGTCATTTTATTTATTTCCTCCATTGATTCTGATTCTATTATCTATATCGAGCATGGAACGGCCTTTTGCCAATATTGGCATGACCATTCTCGCTTCCATCGCCCTTGGCCTGTTTGCCGGGTTTATTTTTCATATGGCCGCCCTGATTGGCAAAAAACTGACAAAGCATTAATCGAAAAAACAGGCAGCCCTGTCAGGACTGCCTGTTTTAAAATAGCCAAAGCCATAGCCTGTTTTAACTCAAATCGGCAAAAGGCTTCAACCCGCTTATTGCGGTTCCGGATTGCCGTAAATCGCTTCAAGCGGCTCTGTAATAATTTTGTTAATGTCGCCGATGATCACGCTTAAGCGCTGCTCTGCTTCCATCAGCTTTGAAATCAACTCATGCTGCTGGATCACTTCAAATTGCTGTTGAGCCTGCTGCGCCTCTTCTTCAGTGATTTGAACTCCCTGCATTTGCTTCTGCTGAAGATCAAGCTGAAGCCGGCGGAAATTATCAAGCATTTTCTTCGCAATCTCATCTGCTTCGATTTGCTCATGCAATGATTTCAAAGTCGTAAACTCTTCGCTTTCCGCTAAACCGCGCTTTAATTCCTGAGCCTTATCGTATACATTCGACATAAGGTAAGTCCTCCTAAAAAACATAGTCTTTTCGACTATAACATGTTCACTCCGACATTGCATCCCTTACAGTGAAATGAAGCAAATACTACAGTCGCTTTTCCTTTTCTTTACCCGAGCATCAGCACAATAAAACTTTGAATCAGACCGATAACGCCGCCTAGAAGCGCCCCGAGATAGGTGATCATTTTAAATTCGCGCCTTGAAATCGATAATACCAATTCCTCAAGACGCTCGACAGAAAAGGCTTGTACCTGTTCGCGGACAATTTCATCCAAATGAAAGCTCGCCAGTAATGTTTCTAAGTGAAGCGCAAGCCAATCGGTGAGCAGGTCAACCCCTTTTGGAATGATGGCCGTCGTAACGGTCTCTTTATATTTCGCCGCCCATTCGTTCAATGGCAGTTCAAGCCATTGATACACCGGGATTTGCCGTTCGGCTGTTTGCACGAGCCAGTCGACGGTCTGTTCTTCATTTAGAAATTCTTCAAGCTCGCCGAGACGCTTTTGTCTGATCTTATCCCATTCCTGAGTGAGCAGGTTTTCGACGAGCTGACTTGTTCCTTCATCACGGAAAAATTTGATCAGTTCAGGCTGGACTTTATCGACAAGCCGCTCATTTCCTAAAAACATCGAGACCATATTACCGATCGTCCCTTTTTGCGCGAGAAAGCGGTCAATCATTATGCTGAGCCGCTCTTTCCCCTCCGGCTGCTGCAAAAAATGCTGACCGCGCTCCAATAAATAGGCGGTCAGTTTCGGGATTTGCTGCTCTACCGCTCCCAACAAAGGAGCCGGCAGGAGTTGTTCCAGTGCTGTCTGTTGATGCCGGTCAAAAAAAGCGCGATATTTTTGCTGGACAAAACGCTCGGTGTGTTCCACCATCAGCTGCTTTGGCTCCTTGATCTCTGTATGCTCTTTCAGCAGCTGCGCGACGCTGACCTCACTCGCTGCCAGCTTCTTCACCTCGCCCTGAAGCCAGCTCGTCATGCCCGTTGTAAAAGCAGAGCTTTTGAGCTTTTTTGTCAGCCCTTCTGCTGTTAATAAATAGTCAACGACCATTTTTCCAAGTTGAGACGCTAATTCATCATGCCGCTTTGGAATTAATCCTGGCGTAAACGGCAAGCGCCATCCTCTAATTTTTATTTCCCTATATGGGCGAAAGAGCATTTTTATCGCTAATGAATTGGTCACACCGCCGATAATCGCGCCAATGATAACCATAAAGCCAATCAATCCTACTGTTTGCAACCGTGTGTCACTCCTTCAATGTTCTCTGCGATAGCTCTAGTATACGACACGTTGTTAGATCAAGCCAGCTTCGCCCGATGTATAAAAACATCCTCTCTCCGCCACGCTAATCGTAAAGGAGTGGGATAGATGTCAGCAGATAAAAAAGACTCTCAGCATGAAGGACGCGATAAATACTTTGTCGATGTTGACCGGATGATTAACGAAGGACTTGGCGGCGGCACCGTCAACGACCACCATGCCGGAAAAATTGAGCAAGCCCGTGATTTCAAGAAAGAGGATCCACCAGGAGAACAATAACCAAGCCCAACCAAATGGTCAAAAACCTTCCTTCTTTTCGCAACGGCTTCGCTCGCTTTGCCCGATAATAAAATCATTTATCGGCCTGTTTGAAAGCGGCTTCGCTCGTTCCTTCAAGCCCAACCAAATGGTCAAAAACCTTCCTTCTTTTCGCAACGGCTTCGCTCGCTTTGCCCGATAATAAAATCATTTATCGGGCTGTTTGAAAGCGGCTTCGTTCGTTCCTTCAAGCCCAACCAAATGGTCAAAAACCTTCCTTCTTTTCGCAACGGCTTCGCTCGCTTTGCCCGATAATAAAATCATTTATCGGGCTGTTTGAAAGCGGCTCCGCTCGTTCCTTCAAGCCCAACCAAATGGTCAAAAACCGACCATTTGGTTGGGCTTTTTGGTATACTGTTGGAAACGTATATGGGAAGGGGGATTGAGGATGATTGAGAAGGTGAAGCGGCAGTTTGCTGGGGCGATTTTTCCCGGGTCTTATCAGCCGGACGCAGAGGGTGTGTTGTGGTTTGAAGGAGAGGATGAGAAGCCGCTCGGTTTTATGAAGGCGAAGCTGACGGAAAATGAGCAAATGCTGTTATCGCTCCTGCTGAAGGCTTACCGGCCTTTGCCGCTGCCGAAGTCGGTTTCGGAAAAGCAATGGGCAGATTGGCTTTTTCATCAGGGGCAGCCGCCCAGTCAGCCTGAATCGGTACAATTGATTCACTTTTTGCTTGAGAAGCAGATTGAGGACGTTACCGCTTTTCAGCAAATTTGGGAGAGCGA
Organism: Halalkalibacter oceani; assembly: GCF_023715705.1. Lineage (GTDB taxonomy): Bacteria > Bacillota > Bacilli > Bacillales > Bacillaceae_D > Halalkalibacter > Halalkalibacter oceani_A. The sequence goes on along the minus strand of NZ_JAMBOS010000030.1, from coordinate 21,769 downwards.
GTTTGATTTGTCGATGACCTTTTTGTGGATCAGTCCAACAAGGGGAGTGATTGTCACGGATGCCGGGCAGCAGGACTATGAATCTCCTGATTATTTGAGCTTTTGTGAAGCTCTTTCGACTGATTTCTATGTCGATGTCACTCTGCTGATCGGATCGAGTCAGTCGATATCGTTGGCAAAATCACAATTCCAGTGGGAGTCGGCCTGCTTCGACCGTTTCGTTACGCCCAAAAAACGAAAACGCGTTTATTATGAATATGAGCTGATTCCTTACTTTTGGCTGCAATCCTTATCAGCGCAGGAACGGACTCAATTCATCAGCCGGATTTTCGACAAGGAGCTGCTCGCGGATCAAGAGCTGTTAAACAGCCTCCGCTTCTATTTCGAATCCAATCTCAATATTTCCGCCGCTGCCAAAGCGCTCCATATGCACCGCAACAGCCTGCAATACCGGATCGATAAATGGATGGAGCGCACGCGCTTTGATATCCGCCAGTTTCCTCAGGCTGTCGTCGTCTACGTTGCGCTGCTTTTACTTGAGGACGGCATTTATAGCAGATAAGCGATGCCGATTTGTCATTGTGCACAACGGCTCCGTAAAAGTTTGTGCAATGTTGCTATAGCTCTCCCTCCTATAAAAACTTACAATTCAAATAAGTGAAGGAGGAGGGACAATAATGGCAGAGATTCAATTAAAGAATGTGTACAAGGTATATGACGGGGGCGTAACCGCCGTGACCGACTTTAACCTCGATATTGAGGATAAAGAATTTATCGTGTTTGTCGGTCCTTCCGGCTGTGGAAAATCAACAACCCTGCGGATGATTGCCGGGCTGGAGGACATTTCAAAGGGTGACTTGTATATAGGTTCAAAACGGATGAATGATGTCGCCCCGAAGGATCGCGATATTGCGATGGTGTTCCAGAACTATGCGCTGTATCCTCATATGAATGTCTATGACAATATGGCGTTCGGTCTTAAGCTCCGCAAATTCAAAAAGGATGAAATTGACCGGCGGGTGAGAGATGCCGCAAAAATTCTCGGCTTAGAGGAAATGCTCGACCGTAAGCCGAAAGCGATGTCCGGTGGGCAGCGGCAGCGTGTCGCACTCGGACGGGCGATTGTCCGCGACCCGCAAGTGTTCCTTATGGATGAACCGCTTTCCAATCTCGATGCAAAATTGCGTGTACAAATGAGAGCGGAAATTATTAAGCTCCACAAGCGTCTGCAAACGACAACGATCTACGTTACGCATGACCAGACGGAAGCGATGACGATGGCGACACGGATTGTCATTATGAAGGACGGCTTTATTCAGCAGGTCGGGTCGCCGAAAGAAGTGTATGACAACCCAAAAAATATTTTTGTCGGCGGTTTCATCGGCTCTCCGGCGATGAACTTTCTTCAGGGCCGGATTGAAGGCGACTCATTCAGGACGGGCAATATCGCGATCAGCGTTCCGAGCGCCCGCTTAAAATTGTTAAAGGAAAAAGGCTATGATGGCGAAGAATTGATTCTCGGCATTCGCCCTGAGGATGTTCATGATGAGCTGGCGTTTATCGAGGCATCGCCCGGGACAAAGATCACCGTACAGGTTGATGTTGCAGAGCTGATGGGGGCAGAAACGATTCTTTATACGACGGTGGATGGACAGGAGCTGATCGCCCGAATCGATTCCCGCACCACAGTGGCGAGCAGCGATTCGATTGATCTCGCCCTCGATATGAACAAAGTCCATTTCTTTGACAAGGAGACTGAGCTTGTCATCAAATAAAGAGGGGTTATAAAGGGTGAGAGCCTGGGCAAAAAACTTCATTTTCGTAACTCTAAGAAGAGTAATGGCTCCGCTCATTACGAAAAAGCTGCTGAAAAAGTGAAATTCATACTTTTTCAGCAGCTTCCTTTGTCCCAGGCTCTTGTCATTATGACTTGTTTTTTCCGCCGATTGGCGAAAAGTCGGCGGCATAGAGCAGCTTCGATTCCTGCTTTTCTAGCATCGGAAATGCTGTCGGTACAAACTTTTCAATCCAGTCCGGGTCCTGATAAAGCTGTCTTCTTTTCACAGCGCGATCATCCATGCTCTCGTATTCCCATACATGAATGACCTGGTTCAGTTCGCCGATATCCGTGTACCACCAGGCAACGAGCTTGGCATATTTCGTAATAACCGGAAGACCCTTTTCCTCAAAATGCTTTAAATACTCTGGGACTTTCCCTACTTTAATCGTATACGTTCTCATTTCGTAAAACATGTTATCAGCTCCTTTTTTTGTTTCTACTATCACTGTACGGATCAATGACCGGTATGTAAAGAGGGTTCAAAGCTCCTCAGTGGCGTAAGCGCTTTTAATAATTGACGCAATATCCTCTGCCCGTGTCAGGCGAGGATTGGACAGGACATTTGCGCTTCTCATCGAGTCTGCGACCATTTGCGGCAAAAGATCCAGTGAAACCCCTAACTCTTTAATATTATTTGGTATATTCAAAGACTGGTTCAGCCGTTTGACAGCCTCAATTGCTTTCTCCCCCGCCTGAAGCGTAGTTAAACCTGTCACATCTTCACCGAGTGCGATTGCAATCTCCTTCATTTTTTCCGCGCAGGCCGGAAGATTAAATTCCATGACAAATGGTAGGAGCGTCGCATTGGCGATTCCGTGCGGAATATTGAATACACCGCCGAACGTATGGGAAATCGCGTGCACATTTCCTAAACGCGACTGCGAAAAGGCCACTCCGGCCAGCATCGAGGCAACGAGCATATTTTCCCGGCTCTCCGTATCCGTGCCGACAAAATAGGTTTTCTCTAAATCAGCGCCGATCATTTTAATCGCCTGAATCGCCAAAGCGCGACTAACAGGGGTCGCTTCCTTCGACACATAAGATTCAATCGCGTGGGTTAACGCATCCATTCCCGTAGCTGCTGTAATGCCTTGTGGCAGCTGCAAAATCAATTCAGGATCTAAAAAGGCGGCCTTTGGAAACAGATGAGGGCTAATAATGACCGCTTTAAACAGCGTCTCGCGGTCTGTAAAAACCGTTGAAGCAGTTGCCTCACTGCCGGTTCCCGCCGTCGTTGGTACCGCAAACAATGGAAGTGTCGGGTTCGGCAGCTTGCCAATTCCTTCATAGTCAAGAATGCTTCCTTCGTTTGTCACCATCGCCGCAATCCCCTTCGCAGTGTCGAGACTGCTGCCTCCGCCGATTCCAAGCACCGCATCACATTGCTCGGCGTTGAGAAAAGCGACTCCTTCATTGACCAGCTCCGCCTTCGGGTTAGGCTCTACATCATCATAAATGGCATACTCTATCCCGCTGCCGCGCAAGGACGCTTCAATTTTTTCCAGCAAATTCGCCTGTCTGACTCCTTTGTCCGTGACAATCAACAGCTTCTTTAGCTGATAGCTTTGCAACGTTTCTCCGATTTGACTGGAGATCCCGCGACCACATTTGATGACCGTCGGAATTGAAAATTGATAATTTTTCCCCATTTTTTTCCTCCTTCCTTTGTAAGCGCAATCATTTTTCGGTTAGGAATGATGGTCCGACCACAATAAATTCGCTTATGACTGCGGCGGAACGAATGAAGGATGACCGGCAAGGAATCCGCCATCAACCGCCAAAATATGGCCAGTGATGAAGCTCGCCCGCTCCGACACAAGAAACTCAACGGCTTCCGCGACTTCTTCCGGTGTTCCAAAACGCTGCTGAGCAGTCTGATTAAGCAGCTTCGTGCGGTAATCCGGTTCTTCCAATGTTTTTCTTGTCATTTCCGTTTCGATAAAGCCCGGGCTGACACCATTTACTTGAATATTATGCTTGCCCCATTCAACGGCCAAGAGCTTCGTATATTGGACAAGACCACCTTTCGCAGAAGCGTATGCACTTTGGTTAGGAGTAACGATATGAGACTGCATGGATGTAATATTTAATATTTTACCAGACTGCTGTTTAATCATCTGTCTGCCGACTTCCTGAGACATCCGGTACGCGCCACTTAAATTAATGTTTAATACTTTCTCCCAGTCCTCCTCCTGATAGTCTTCAGCTGGAATGCGAATATTAATTCCGGCACAGTTGACGAGAATGTCGATTCGGGCAAATCGCTGAATCACTTCAGTGACAAATTGTTTAACCGATTCTCGTTCGGAAACGTCGAGCACAAGGCCATGAACTTCTCCGATAGAGGAAAGCTCCTTTACGGTTTGCTTACTATCCGCTTCTGTACGGCTACCGAACACGACGAGATGGCCTGCTTCAAGAAGCCTTTTAACGACCGCTTTTCCAATCCCGCGGCTCCCTCCTGTTACGACGGCAATTTTTTGTTGTTCCTGTACCACAGTCTATTCCCCCCTGTTAACGTGATTATCCCTTCACTACCAAAGGAATATGCTTCACATTATATAGCCTTTCACAATATTTTTGCAAGAAAATTCGCTAAATTAGAAGGAAAAGGAGGAGAGGCTTACTGTTCTTTTACTTGATACACAAACGAGCTTGAACAGGATGGACAAATCATATAATGAGGACAAAGCTGCTCTTCGCGGTCATATTCGATCCCATTTGCCACTTTCGCTACTTCAATTTCTTCATAGGGCTTGTAGCTGTCTTCGTAATCCATAATTTTTCCAAAATCAACAGTGCGTATATGACACGTTTGACATATGTAATCAATTTGACTCATACCGTTGCAAACCAGACAGATCGCCATTTCGATACCTCCTTAAGGACACAGTCATTGTTTAAAGGGTGCCCTAAACGGACACCCTCTTTTTAAAGCCATTTCATTATTGTTGTTTAAATCCGCCCATTTGCTGTTCAGCCATTTGGACAAGGCGCTTCGTGATTTCTCCACCTACAGAACCGTTAGAACGAGAAGTTGCATCGGCTCCAAGCTGCACGCCAAATTCTTGCGCAATTTCATATTTCATTTGATCAAGCGCTTGTTGTACACCAGGTACAAGAAGTTGGTTTGAGTTGCCGTTATTGTTGCTAGCCATTTGATTCACCTCCTTCTGTACTTCTAGTGTGGTTTTTTTAGAGACAGATATGTACGCACAAGCTGTGTAATAAATGGAAAAAGAGACTGAAGCAAAAGATGGTTTTACCTTTTGGTTCAGCCTCGAAGCAGTGTGCGAAGTCTGCGTCCCTTGGATTATTTCGGACGCAGTGCTTTGATCTCGTTTACGATCTCGGGATTTTCAAGGGCGGTTTGGTTGCCTACCTCTTCGTTTACATAGCTTGCCTTCAAAATGCGCCGCATCACTTTTCCATTTTTTGTTTTTGGCAAATCACGAATAAAGTGGATCGTCTGCGGGACGAACGCTTTTCCCAACGTCCGGGCGAGATGAGTCTGAAGCTCCTGTTTTAATGACTCATTTGCCGTCATTTCCTTGCGGAGAACTACAAAGCAGACCGCCGCCTCTCCTTTTACCGGATCGGGAATGCTGATCGCCCCTGCTTCATGGACGGCGCTATGGCTGACCAGGGCAGTTTCAAATTCATTCGGTCCGATCCGCTTTCCGGCGATCGTAAACGTATCGTCCGAACGCCCGCTGATTCGCCAATAGCCTGACGCGCTGCGGACAGCCGTGTCGCCATGCACCCAAACAGATGGCCAGCGGGACCAATATGTCGCGATATAACGCTCCGGCTCGTTCCAGAACCCGTTCGTCATCCCGACCCACGGCTTTGTCAAAATCAGCTCACCGGCTTCTTCTATCACCTCTTTCCCATCCGCCGAATAGACGGTAGCTGCCATTCCCGGCAAGGCGGCATTAAACGAACTCGGCTCAATCGGCCGGATCAGAATATTTCCTAAAATTCCGCCGGCGATTTCCGTGCCGCCCGAATAGTTGATGATCGGCAACCGGCTTTTGCCAACATGGGTAAACAGCCATTCCCACGGCTTATCATTCCACGGTTCACCTGTTGAAGCCAGCACCTTTAATTCAGACAGCTTATGCTTTTGCGTCCACTGTTCACCATGCTTCATCAGCGCCCGCACCAAGGTCGGCGAAAGACCGAAATGAGTCACCTTGTACTCAGCTGCCAGCTGCCAAAGCCGATCGGGGGCCGGGTAATCGGGTGCACCTTCATAAAGCACGATGGCGGCACCATTAAGCAAGGCACCGAATATAAGAAATGGTCCCATCATCCAGCCAAAGTCGGTGTACCAAAACACGCGGTCCTTTTTGTTCACATCCATGCAAATCCCGGCATCGAAGGCCGCTTTCAATGGAAAGCCGCTATGTGTATGGACGGTGCCCTTCGGCTTTCCGGTCGTTCCCGACGTATATAAAATCATCAACGGATCGTCGCTGTTCATCGTTTCTGTTTTTTTTAGCGGGGGTGAGCGAAGCAGTTCGGTCCACTTTACATCACGTCCCTCTTTCCATGAAGTAGCAGCGTTTAGCCGTTCAACGACGACAACATGCTGAACAGTCGGGCACAAGGCTACTGCCTGATCAAGCTCCTGCTTCATCGCAATCTCCTGCCCTTTGCGGAGGTAGCCGTCAGCGGTAATGACGGCTATCGCATCAGCCGCTTGAATCCGTGTCGCGACGGCCTCGTATCCGTAGCCGGAAAAAATCGGCGAAAAAATCGCGCCGAGCTTCGCAATCGCCATCATCGCAATGACCGTCTCCGGCACCATTGGCATATAAATCATCACTACATCGCCACGCTGCACGCCAAGCTTCTTTAATCCAGCGGCAACTCGCTCCGTTTCCTCTGTCAGCTCCTGAAAGCTCATCTTCCGCTTTTGCCGGTCCTCACCTTCCCAAAAAAGAGCCGGCTGTTCACAGGATTCCACTGCAGCGCTCCATTTTTTAACCGCATTATAGCTGGCATTGAGCAGACCGCCACGGTACCAAACCGGCCATTCGATCCCCCTTGTCGGATCATAAGCCTTTTCATAGCGACTGTACCAGCTGATCCCCAGCTCTTTTTCCGCCTGTTCCCAAAACCAGCCGAGATCGGTAATCGAGCGCTTGTAAAACTCTTCGTAATCGGTAAAACCAAGCCTTTCCATCCATTGATAAAGCCTTGTTCTTTCGATTTCGTCCGCTGTAGGACGCCAGCTTTTTTCCACAGCTCTACTCCTTTCTTACACGGGATACACAGGGTGCTTCCGTTCGCTAAATGTTCTTTCCTCTCCTTCATAAGCGGAAAAGCGTCGGGTTAGCTCCTTTCGTAAATCATCGCCTTTTACGATCCCGTCAACGACCATTTCCGAGGCAAGATGATAAATATCAATATCCTCCTGATAGGCTTTTCGACGCTCCTCGATAAAAGCCTTTCGCTTCTCCTGTGGAAGCTCGGCAATTTTTTTCGCATATACGGCCTGTACGGCAGCTTCCGGCCCCATGACGGCAATTTGCGCCTGCGGCAGGGCGAGACAGCAATCCGGCTCGAACGCGGGACCGGCCATCGCGTATAACCCTGCACCATATGCCTTGCGAATAATTACGGAAATCTTCGGGACAGTCGCTTCGGCCATCGCAGCGATCATTTTCGCACCATGACGGATAATCCCCGCGCGTTCGACTTTTGTCCCGATCATAAAGCCCGGAATATCGGCGAGAAATAGCAGCGGAATATGAAAGGCATCACAGAGCGTCATAAATTTAGCGGCCTTATCAGCTGAATCTGGAAAAAGCACACCTCCTTTTACCTTTGGCTGATTCGCCACAATCCCGATCACCCGTCCGTCCAAACGAGCGAATCCGCTAATCAGCTCAGGCGCGAACAGCTTCTTCCATTCAAAAAAGGAGTTCTCATCGATCAGCCGCTCGATCAGCTGATACATATCAAAGGGTGTATTCTGATTGGCAGGAATCAGCTCGTCAATCGAGCCGGGTGCAGGAGGGTGCACCTCAGCCTGGGCCGGCCGTTCCTTATAGCTCGCCGGAAAATAACGCAAATAATCACGGGCAAACCGGATCGCTTCCTCCTCTGTCGCCGCCAGAATATCGCCGCAGCCCGACACCTGACAGTGCATCCGCGCTCCTCCCATTTCTTCAAGCGTCACTTTCTCGCCAATGACCATCTCGGCCATCCGCGGCGAGCCTAAATACATCGACGCATTGCCGTCAACCATGATCACCGTATCGCAAAAAGCGGGAATATAGGCGCCGCCGGCGGCGGATGGTCCGAATAGAAGGCAGACTTGCGGCACCTTGCCCGACAGCTTGATCTGCTGGTAAAAAATCCGCCCTGCTCCGCGCCGGCCCGGGAACATTTCAACCTGATCGGTAATTCTCGCCCCGGCGGAGTCAACTAAATAAAGCAGTGGAACGTGAAGCTTTTCAGCGGTTTCCTGCATCCTTATCATTTTTTCGACCGTTTTGGCCCCCCATGATCCCGCCTTGACGGTCGAATCATTGGCAATCACGCAGACGGTCTGTCCATTTATCTTGCCTATCCCCGTAATAACGCCGTCAGCCGGCAGCCCTTCCGCTAACGCATTGGCAAACAAACCATCCTCCAGCGTTAGTCCGTCGTCCAAAAGCAGCTCAAGCCGCTCACGGACAAACAGCTTGTTTTGTGCTTTATTGCCGGCATGGTATTGTGGCTTTCCGCCGGCGCGAAGCTTCTCTGTCAGCTGATGAAATGTATCTTCCTGCGTCATTTTTCTCCCTCCTACTCACCTTTATAATCCGGCTTGCGCTTTTCCTGAAAGGCGCGCAACCCTTCAAGCCGGTCCTTTGTCGACAGCGTTCGCTCATAGGCGAGCTGTTCGATCGTCAGCGCCGTCTGCAGATCAAGATCATAGCCGGCATCGATTGCCTGCTTCGCCTGCTGGACTGCTATCGGGCCTTGTTCAGCGATTTTTGCGGCAAGCTGCAACGCCTCTTCCACCACCTTTTCCTGCGGAGCCGCCCTTTCTGCCAGCCCGATTCGTTCCGCTTCCTTGCCGGAAATCCGGGCAGCCGTGTAAATCAGCTCTTTCGCCTTTCCTAGACCGATTAAGCGTGTCAGGCGCTGCGTTCCCCCCGCTCCCGGAATAATTCCTAATGACGTTTCGCTCAACCCATATAAACTCGTGGTGCTAACAATGCGCAGATCACAGGCTAATCCGAGTTCAAGCCCTCCGCCAAACGCATGACCGTTCATCGCAGCGATTGTCGGCTGCTTCACTGCTGCCACAGCTTCAATCGTCGCCCGGATGAACGAGAGCGTCCGCCGCACTTCGGCTTCGGTCATCTTCAGCCTTTCCTTCAAATCTGCCCCGGCACAAAAAACGTGCTCTCCTTCGCCTTTGAACACGAGCACGCGCGGCTCTCTCTCCACCGTTTCGCGCAGCACCCGCTGCAAATCGGCGAGTAGCGCGAGCGATAAAGCATTGGCACGTTCCGGCTGGCGCAGTGTTATCAAAACCGTCCCCCTGCCTGCATCCTCGACAGCAACAAACGCGCTCACAGGCACCGACCTTCCTCTCTGACCAGCTGTAGTTGACTGCTCGGCAATGGTCGCCCAAGCCGCTTTTCAATCCATTGTGCTGCACTTGTCAGCCGCCCAAGATCAATCCCGGTCCCCGCACCGAGCGTTTGCATCAGGTAAACGAGATCCTCAGTCGCGACATTTCCGGACGCGCCTGGAGCATAAGGACAGCCGCCAAGTCCTCCCGTCGAGCCATCAAAGCGACGGAGCCCAAGCTGAAAAGCAGCATAAATGTTCGTGAGCCCCGTTCCGTAGGTGTTATGGGGGTGAAGAGCGAGCCGCTCCAGCGGAATCGTGCGGCCAAGCCGGCTGATGACAGCATCAATTTGCTTCGGTCCAGCGACACCAATCGTATCGCCGAGGGACAGCTCTGTTACTCCAATTTCGAACAGGCGCACTGCCAGCCGTTCGACCTGATCGACCGCCACCCTTCCTTCATAGGGGCAGCCGAATGCCATTGAAAGATAGCCACGCACCGGCTTCCCGGACTGCCGCGCCTCCTCGGCCACCCTGCTCAAACGAGCAAGCGCTGTCTCTGTATCAGCATTGATGTTTTTCTGATTATGCGTGTCACTCGCCGAAAGAAAAATCGCAACTTCATCGATATTAGCGAGCAAAGCGCGTTCAAGTCCTCTTCTGTTCGGAACGAGCGCAGCATAGGTGACACCGGGCCTTTTCTTAAGATTGCGTGCCACCTCGTCCGCATCGGCCAATGCCGGAATCCACGACGGCGAGACAAAGGAGGTGATCTCGATATACGACAGCCCCGCTTGCCCGAGCTGTTCAATCCAGCTCAGCTTGTCAGCCGTTTCCAGCCATGTTTGCTCATGCTGGAGCCCGTCTCTCGGTCCAACCTCACGGACGTACACTTGACTGCTGTCTGTCATCCTTCTCCTCCTTCCTCATGTTATTTCCATTAGCACGTCGCCTTCGTTGACAAACTCCCCTTCCTCCTTCAAAATCGCCGTCACCGTTCCACTGCTTGCTGCTTCGATCGAGATTTCCATCTTCATCGATTCGAGTATCGCAACTTGCTGACCGACCGTCACTTCATCGCCAACCTGAACGATCACTTTCCAGAGATTCCCTGCCATCATTGCTTTTACTTCAGCCATATTTCAACTCTCCTCATTGTCGATATGTTCCGTAATAAAATTCGTTGTGACGTTCCCTGCTGAAAATTCATCATGATTGATTATCTTCCTTAAAAGCGGAAGGTTCGTTTTAATTCCTTCAATCTGATAGCGGCGCAGGGCATACTTCATCCGCTCGATTGCTTCCAGCCGTGACGAGCCGTTAACGACGATCTTCGCGATCATCGGGTCGTAAAACGGCGAGACGACGCTCCCTTCCGATACGGCGCATTCATGGCGAATATAAGGCTCCTGCGGCTGAAGCATCCGCGTTATTTTCCCGGGAGAAGGCAGAAATGTCTCCGGGTCTTCAGCATAAATCCGCGCCTCGAGCGCATGACCTGTGCAGGCGATCTCCTCCTGCCGCAGATGCAGCTTTTCGCCGGCGGCAATCCGCAGCTGCCACTCGACGAGATCGAGTCCTGTCACTTCCTCCGTTACCGGGTGCTCAACCTGAAGTCTCGTATTCATCTCCAAAAAATAGACGTTCTGCTCCTGATCGACCAAGCATTCTATCGTTCCGGCATTCGTATAGCCAAGCTGCTTCGCCGCGGTAACAGCCAGTTCGGCGATTTTCTCCCTTAAAGGCCCGCTGATCGACGCGGCCGGCGCTTCCTCAATCACCTTCTGATGGCGGCGCTGAATGGAGCAGTCCCGTTCAAACAGATGAATGACATGACCATCATGATCGGCTAAAAGCTGAATTTCAATATGCCGCGTGCCTTCAAGAGCTTTTTCTAAAAACATTTCGCCATTTTTGAAAAAGCGCGAGGCTCGCTGCCGATTAGCCTCGAACGCCTGCTTTAGCTGAAGCGGATTGTAGACAAGCTCCATTCCGATTCCACCTCCACCTGCCGCCGCCTTCAGCATCACTGGAAAGCCGATTTCAGACGCGGCGTCGACCGCTTCCTCTTCGCTTATTACGGCTTCCTTCGTTCCCGGGATAACCGGAAAGCCGGCTGCCTCGATCGCCTTTCGTGCCGCAATTTTATCACCCATTAAAGCGATAACATCTGGCGATGGTCCGATGAAGACAAGCCCCTCTTCCTGACAACGGCTCGCAAAGGGCGCCTGTTCAGATAAAAAGCCATAGCCGGGATGGATCGCCTCCACATTTGCCGCTTTGGCAATACTGATCAGTTTTTCGCTGTTTACGTAGCTTTCGCTCACTGGCGCCGCCCCGAGCAAATAGGCTTCATCCGCAAGGAAAACATGCGCCGCCGTCCGGTCAGCCTCGGAATAGACGGCAACCGTTTTAATGCCGAGCCGCCGGCACGTACGAATTACCCTGACGGCGATTTCTCCACGATTGGCAATCAATATTTTCGTAAACACCGTCTGCACCTCCCTCCGATTTTGCTTTAGCAGCCAAGCTTTCTCGCAATGACGAGCCGCTGGATTTCAGATGTTCCCTCCCCGATTTCCAGCAATTTGGCGTCACGGAGCATGCGCTCAACACCGTACTCCTGCATATAGCCGTAGCCGCCGTGAATTTGCAGCGCCTGATTGCAAACTCTCGTCGCCGCCTCGGAGGCAAACAGCTTGGCAAAGGCCGATTCTTTGGCAAATGGCTTCCCTTCGTCCTTGAGCCATGCTGCCTTGAGTACCATATTGCGGGCGAGTTCAATGTCAAGCGCCATATCAGCGAGCTTAAATTGAATCGCCTGAAACGATGAAATCGCTCTGCCAAACTGCTTGCGCTCCTTGGCATAGGCAAGCGCCTTGTCAAAGGCGGCCTGCGCAATGCCGACAGCGAGCGCGCCAATTGAAATCCGTCCGCCGTCAAGCGTGTGGAGAAACTGCTTAAAGCCTCCGGCCGGATCGCCGAGCACATTTTCTTTCGGGACGCGGACATCCTCCAGCAATACTTGACATGTGTTCGACGCACGGACCCCCATTTTTTTGTACTGGCAGCGGATCGTTACACCTTTCTGATCCGTCGGGACGATAAAGGCCGAAATCACCTTTCTTCCTTGCTCATCACGGCCCGTCACCGCCGTAACCGTGACGATTTTGGCAATGCCCGCGTTCGTAATCCAGCATTTCTCCCCATTGATAATGTACTCCTCTCCATCAAGGACTGCCGTCGTTTGCGTTCCTCCGGCATCCGAGCCGGCGTTGGGTTCCGTTAAGCCAAATGCTCCGAATGCTTCCCCTTTCGCCAGCGGGGTCAAATACTTTTTCTTTTGCTCCTCTGTGCCGAAATAATAAATCGGACTGGCGCCAAGCGACACCGCCGCCGCATAGCTTAACCCTGTCCCGCCGCAGGCCCGACCTACTTCTTCTACGGCAAGCGCGTAGGAAATCGTATCGGCGCCGGCACCACCGTACTTCTCGGGAAAGGGAAGACCAAGCAGCCCGAGCTCGCCCATTTGCGCAAATTGTTCAGCCGGAAATTCCGCTTCGGCATCAAGGCGTTCCGCCAATGGGGCCAGTTCTTTTTGGGCAAAATCACGAACGAGATTGCGGATCATCCGCTGTTCCTTTGTCAGCTCAAAATTCATCAGAAACCTCCTTTTCCTCCGCTGAACAAGCGCTCATTTTCAAAGCGCATGGAATGTAAGCGCTACCATAACTTCTCTTTACGTTCTGCAAAGCCCGTCGTTCAACAAAGCCCGTTGCCTGATTTTGAAAGCCTTGCTACGAGCGGGTTTCTCGAGGTAAGGCACGCAACGCGCGGAGCCATTACTCTTCTTCGACTTACGAAAAGAGAAGTTTTTCAGTTGCCTCCCGTTCAGCCGGGTTGTTCGAACGATAGCACAGAGAAGTGTTATCTCCATTGCCTCTGTTCGACGATCTTTATATCTTTATTCAAAAGCACCGCTGACAATGTCAAGAAAAACCGCCAGACGGTTTTTCTTTAAGCGACGTGCGAAGCCGTTACCATTTTTTAAGGATGACTGAAAGCGGGCTTCTTTCAGGCAGCCGCGTAACGCGCGAAGCCGACGCCCTTCGCCAGCGCTCCCATTCTTTTCCAGCGAAATGTTTATGCCAAGAGGCTAGTTCAACTCTCGTCAAAGAAAAACCGCCCCGCGGATGATTTCCCCGCGGGACGGCGTTGATAATTGAATTTTGTTTTAATAGCTGCCGATTTCTACCGGCTGGTTCTTCAGTTTTGCCTGGTCTGCCAAAAGCTCCACGAGCAAGCTCATCCCCTGTTCAATTTTTTCCGGGGTGGAGTGCGTATAATTCAGACGCATCGTGTTTTTCTCGGGTTTCCCGGCATAGAACGGCTCACCCGGCACATAGGCGACTCCCTTTTCCACCGCTGTATTGAGCAGCGTCGTAGTGTTAAGCGACTTTTCAAGCTCCACCCAAAGGAACATCCCGCCTTTCGGTGTGACGAAGCGCAGGTCCGGCAAATCGGCCCGCTCCAGACAGTTCACCATCACTTCCATCCGGCTCTTGTACACCTTAACGAGGTTTTGAATATGGCCGTCTAAGTCAAAATGGCGACACAGCTGATACAGTGCCTGCTGCGACAGCGAATTGGAATGAAGATCATTCGCCTGCTTCGCCTGGGCCATCATCCGAATGACCTGGAATGGACCGACAACCCAGCCTGTCCGCAATCCCGGCACCGCCGTTTTGGAAAAGGTACTCGTATATAACACATGCGTCCCATCATCAAGCGCGGCAAGCGGCGTATACGTTTCCTCCGGTCTGAATTGGATCTCTCCATACGGATCATCCTCAAAAATGACTACCTTGTATTTATGAGCAAGCTTAACGAGCATCTTGCGCCGTTCCAGTGACCAGACGCGGCCCGCCGGGTTGGAGAAAGTTGGCACGACATAAATGCTTTTCGGCTTAAACAGCTTCAGTTTTCTTTCTAAATCTTCAGGAAGCATGCCATTGTCATCCGAGTCGACAGCGATTACCTCAGCCTCATAGGACTTAAACACCTGGAGCGCAGCCAAATAGGTCGGGTCCTCCGTTAAAATCACATCGCCAGGACTCAGCATGATTCTTGAGAACAAATCAATCGCTTGCTGCGAGCCGGTCGTCAAGAGAACCTCATCGGTTGAAAAGCCGCTCACTCCCTTTTTGCTCATTCTTTCAAGAATCACTTCACGCAGCGGACGATAGCCCTCTGTTTCCATATATTGCAACGCCCCTTTTCCTGACTCAAACACGCGGGAAAAGGCTTCTTCTATCCCTTCAATCGGAAATAAGTCATCATCCGGCAGCCCACCGGCAAATGAAATAACATTGCCCTGTCCGACAACCTTAAGAATGTCCCGCACAGCGGAGGATTGTAAATGACGAACGCGATTTGCAAAGGCATATTTCATAACTTGCACCTCTATTACTCTAAAAGTTTTGAATATTATACATACTAACTCATTTCACTTAAAAGTCAATCCCAAAAATCAATTCCGTCCGAAGCTTTTGTGACAGCCAAAGGAACTGCTCAGAAACCAGATCCACTTTCACTTGGATCATCTTCTTCGCATACTACCATTTTCCCCAATTCACAGCTAAAAAACAGAAAAACGATCGAGGTGGCAACTCCAAATATGACGCATTGGCCGTGAACTGCTCGTCCGCTTTAAAAACCGGCTTCCGGCAGAGGTCAAAAGGATGATGAAATCCTCCTTCTCTTTTGCATAGGGATGACTAAGCGCGACTTTTTCACGCGCTGCTACAAAGAGACAAATGGAGGGGTTTGAATGGGGAGAATTCTGTATGTACCACTTGATGACAGACCGGTCAACACCGACGATGTGATCATGCAAGGAAAATCAGCGGGGATTGAGGTTATAACCCCAAACACAGCGTCAATCAGGAACCGGTTAGATTCGCAGCTACTCGCTTGTGGCTCATCAATAACAAGCACGTATTCACCGACTTTCGGAAATCCGGCGGATATCCGGCAGTTTATTGTCAACCATGCAGATTCGGTTGATGGCTTTATTATTTCGATTGATATGCTCGTGTACGGGGGTCTGATCGGCAGCCGCCGCCTCCGCCCGACAAGCGGAGGAACATACCCGCATTACGATTCAACCGTAACTGGCCTGCTCGATACGCTGAAGCAAATCAAACAGCGTTATCCGCATAAACCTATCTATGTGCTCGATACGGTGATGCGTCTCGCCACAACTCCGTTCGTCGAAAGCGAAACGTCAGATTCTTATAGCGAATCGAGAAGCTTTATGCAGCAAACGCGAAAAACGGAAACGGAGTTCGAACCGATTCTAAACGGCTATGATCTCCGTCCAGACGGTACAGCCTTTGGCGATCCTGTTCACTTCAATAAAGAGCAATACTACCACGCCCGCCGTCATAAGTTTAAAACGAATCGCTATGTCCTTGAACAGCTGGCGAAACAGCAGGTGATCGACTTTCTGGCGATTGGTGTCGATGATGCCTCGACCGAAGGCGTGCAGATGAATGAAATCAATTGGATCGAAGCCCGGATCAATGAATGGCTCGACGGAACAAACGGACAAAACCGCGAGCGGGCAATTATACTGCCGGATGCTGACGGCCTCGGCCATTGCCTGCTGGCGCGTATGGTGAACCATTTGCAGCACGGCAGTTCAACGCCCCGCTTTCAGACACGCTACTACGGGCCGCACGGTTCCACCATCATCAACCCATATGAATATATGAACATTGAAGACAATATTCGTCATCACGTCGAGATAACAGGCGGGGACTATGTAACGAGCGGCCCGTATGACATCGAAATCATTTCGATAACGAGCTCCGCTGAAGCTGAAAATGCGGCAAGGCGGATGGCAGCAAACGGAAAAAAACAACTTCCGACAATCGTCATTGATTTCGTTGGAGCTGGTCCCGCTGATCCGACCGTTACCCACTCCTTGCTGGCAACCCCGTTTACAGGACGTATTCTCGGCTACAGCGGCTGGAACACAGCTGGAAATAAAATCGGCATTGCCGTCGGAATGGGGCAGGCGCGTTACGATTTTTTAAAGAGTGAAACCGAAGCAGAGGCGCTGAACATCGCGGTCAACGCCCACGGCTCCTTATTGTTCAAAAGATTTCTCAAGGATTATTATTACAAGCGGGAAACGATCGGAGACATCCGCGCCATTTCAGCGGAACGCTCTGCCTATACAAATGTCGCTCCCGATCAAAATATGCTGCTGTTCAACACGAGCAGCGACTACTTACAGCTGACTGCCGTTCTCCGCGAACAAATGCAGGCGTATACAAGCACTCTCGCCGCCGAGCCCGCTTTCTGCGCTTCCTATAATATCCGACAAATAAACGGCTCATCGTGGAACCTTTCTGCTTACCGCAGCGCCTCCCTCGCTTATGGAAATCCTGAATTTTCCTGGGGGCGAGCTTTTGAAATTACGCTTAATCCAACCGTCACGCTCGGGTAAAACGCTTGAAAGTCTGTTAGTGTGCAGTAGGAGTCTTTTACCACGATACAAGATTCAACTAAGCCAAAATTTGCCGATTATTGTGTAATAAAGCTGTTTTAGTTTTTGTTGCAATTTCTCGGATAACCTTACAGCCAGTTGGGGTTAGATTTTATAAATCTTAGATTTAAAAAGACCTGCGTCAAAACTGGTGCAGGTCTTTTAATCACATAAGGAGTTAGTGAATTCACGATCAATACAACGGAATCTTGACCAATCACACCACCATTGGATTCTTTTAACTTAAGTTTCAACTTATGTAAAGAGGCAAAACAAAAAATGGCAAGTATTGAGATGCACCTATACTTGCCATTAGCTATTTGACTGCAATAATAAATCGTCTATATTTATGACTGCCTTTATATTTTACCATGATAACGCCATGATGGAATAACACAAACATCTTCTTATACTAATTAAGGTTAAGCCCCCGTTAGTGAAACAAAAGCTGAAAGATAATTAATAAAAATATGGGTCCAAATACGATAAACCCACCAAGAGTAGGACTTCCATAAAATGCTCTGTTGAAATTATCATCAGCCCCTCTTTACTCACGTCCAAAAAAGCCAAGGCAATAAAGCCCCGGCTCTCTTCTTTTCTAATGCTTAATCCCAATCGACGTGGAGAATTTCGCCGGTTAGGGCATCAATGATCAGTTCAACGTCATCTCCACCGGACTGCTCAATCTCGATTTCATAAACGAGTCGGCCATTTTCGCGGTCAAGATCAGCGTCATCTACTCTTCCTTGCCCGACATGAGCGAGGGCGATGTTTTTCGCTTCTTCCACACTCAGGCGCTCAGCTGAGTCAGCCTGCTGCGTACGCTGTGACTGGGCCTCGGCTCCGCGCTTATGGTGGCCTGAAGCCAGCACCTCCCCGGTATTGGCATCGACATACCAATCATCATCGTCGCCGTGGACCTTGACTTCAATTTCATACATATACGTGCCTCTGTTTTTCTCCAGCTCAATTTCCTTGATCCGGCCTTCTCCCACTTCGTCAAGCACAGCTTGCTTTGCTTGCTCCGCCGTGATCTCCATTTCCTCGGCCAGCGGCGTTCTTAACAGATTTCCATCGATATTCAGCACTTCCCCCGTCGCCGCGTCAATATCGAAATCATAATCTTTTCCTTCATACTTCAATTCAATTTCATAATAACGGTGGCCATCATCGGAATCCCGCTCGATTTCTTTCACCTTGCCGGGCAGCACCTGCTGGGCGATCGCAATCGCCTCTTCCTTTGAGATCGTTTCATCGTTGGCTGGTCTGTTTTCGTTTTCCGTTTGAGTAGGCTGAGCGGTTTGCGTATTTAACACGACGGCCGCTTCATCGACAGATACCTTTCCATTATCCGTAGCACCCGCTACTCCAATAGCAGCGCCCCCTGCCAGTAATAAGCTTGTTGCAATCGTTGTCCATTTGTTCATTTTTGTTTCCTCCCTTTTCTTATTCTGCTTTCAGCATACAGCTCCTTTCTGAAAACCAGCTTAAAGAAAAATGAGAATTTGATGAGAAAAGGGCTGGAACAAAAGGTTATTTTTTTGTACCTTTTGTCCAGCCCTTAAGCAATGTGCGGAACCGCCACGATCTTGTAAAGTCCGATGTGAGTGGGTTTCTCACATCGGACTTGTGGTGTGTGGAGCCATTGCCAATAGGTCAAAGCTAGTTTTATCTCAAGCTCTTACAGCAGTGCGCGAAGTCTGCACATGTTTTAAAGGCTAGAAGGAAAGGGAGTTTCTTTCCTTCTAGCTGCGCGCAGGACGAAGCCACTATCATCCTCGAGTTACGCTCAAAAAATATGGCTGGGACAATAGTTTTTTTACCCATCCCCTGCTAGTCCTCCCAAATGATTGTGATCACTTCGCCTGTGATGGCATCAATTAATACGGTTGCTTCATCGCCGTCCTGCCCTTCGATTTCGATCTCCACCTCATAGAAGAGACGGCCATCCTCGTCCTCAAGGTCAACATCCTCGACATGTCCGGCCACCTGCTCCAGCGCAATTCGTTCAGCCTCCTGCTTCGTGATCGTCTGGGCAGGCTGATCATCGCGCGGCGGCTCTTTTTCCGGCTCCTCTTCAACGCGGTAGTTCAATACCTCGCCCGTGATCGCGTCGATTTCGATTTTGCCAACTCCCTCACGCTGCTCGATCACAACAGCATAAAAAGGGCGTTCATTCCTCTGTCTTTGTTCGATTTCAACAATTGTCACATCTTCTTCAACCGTTCCGGCGATCAGCTCCTTCACCTGTTCAACAGTAAGCTCGCTGTTTTTGGGGGATTCTCCTTCGTTACCTTCCGGCTCAATCTGCATACGGTCGGCCAATTGCTTTAAAGAGAGAATCTCGCCCGAATAAGGGTCGACCAGAACCCCGTAGAGACCGGTCTCGGTTAAAAAGGTGACCTGGTAAACCTCTACACCGTTCTGTTTCGTATGGGCGAAAGCTTGAACCGTTCCGGCAAACTGCTCGCCGATTGAAGCCCTGACTTCTTCCTCGGCAAGAGCCGACTGAGACGGCTTCAGGAAGATGAACGCCAGTACACTCACAAGCAGAACTCCTCCTAAGACCAACGTCCATTTCTTCCATATCGCTCTATCCATCGCTTTTCACCTCAATTTCTCCTCGTTTCGGCAAGGTGACCGTAAAGGTAGTCCCTGCTCCCTCTTCACTTGTCACGCCAATCTCTCCTTTATGCGCGTCTACGATCGCCTTGGCAATCGACAGCCCGAGACCACTTCCTCCCGTCTGGCGGCTTCTCGCTTTATCAACGCGAAAAAAACGCTCGAATATATGAGGAAGATCTTTTTTCGGAATGCCAATTCCTTTGTCGGTAACTCTCATCTCGACACTGGCGGCATGATTCTTCAAGGAAATGATGACATCATCTCCACTATATTTCAAGGCATTTTCGCAGAGAATAAAGAGCAGCTGCTTCAGCCGCGGCACATCGCCAAAGACGATGCACGCCTCCGCCGCTTCGACATGGAGCTTTCGCTCATAGGCCTGCTCTAGCTTTTTCGCAGTCTGTTCGGCAAGCACATCGATCTGAACCCGGCGAAGCTCCAATGTCCGATCAGGCTCTCCGGTGGCCAGTGCGAGCATCTGCTCCGTCAGCCCCTTCATCCGCTCTGCCTCTTCAACAATAGCGTGAATCGCTTCCTCCAGCCGTGCCGGATCTTTCTTTCCCCAACGCTGCAAAAGTCGCGCATAGCTTTCGATCACCGTTAAAGGTGTTCTCAGCTCATGGGAAGCATCGGACACAAATTGCTGCTGCTTTTCATAGTTTTTCTCAAGCAGCTCAATCATCCCGTTAAAGGTCGCTCCCATTTGATCAAGCTCATCCTTCGGTTCAGCCGGCACCTCGATCCGCTGAAAGCTGCCGCTTCGCCTAATATCCTCCATCGTTTCCTTCAAGGCCTGGATTGGATATAGGAGGAGACGGCTCAACGCCCGTCCCGCCAGAAAAGCAGGCAGGAGGATAAAGAGGGAGGCGATAAGAAGCACGATCCGCAGCGTCGCTAATGTCGATTCATACGATTCCATTGGCTCAATAACTTCGAGCGTAACGACAGAGCCGTCATTCCAAATAAGTGGAAAGCGGGCAACTGCCATCCGTCGCTCCTGATCGTGCAGCTGCTCCATTTCCTGACCTGTCGTGTACGAATGAGGAATCGCCCGCAGCTCGGGGTATTTTGTTACCGTAACGGCCTCACTGCCGTTCTCCCTGATGATCCGGACCATCCCGTCCCGCGGTACATAAGCAGCGAGCAGATTAGCGGCGTTTCCTTGATCACTCCGGATCGCCTCGGCAATCGTTTCAGCCTGTGACATAATCCGTTCAAGCTCTGTTTCAGCCGTCTGGTGGGCAAACAAAAAGTAAACGCCACTGTTAACTATCACTAAAAGGACAAAAAGCCACACCGTTGAAAACCATGTTATCCGGCGGGAAATTCTCATTTTCTCGCTACCTTCATCACATATCCGACGCCGCGCACTGTGTGAATAAGCGGCTCGTCAAACGGTTTATCGATTTTTTGGCGCAAATAGCGGATATATACGTCGACGACATTCGTATCGCCAAAGTAGTCGAAGCCCCATACATGCTCGAGAATTTGTTCACGGCCGAGAACCTGCTCAGCGTGGCGCAATAAAAACACAAGCAGATCAAATTCCCTTGGGGTACATTCAATCAGCGTGTCGCCCCGCTTTACTTCACGTGTTGAAAGCTCGACCGTCAAATCCGCCATCGCTAAAACTTCCTTCGATGATTGTGGCTCAGCCGCTGTCTGAACCCGCAAGCTTGCGCGAATCCGCGCGAGCAGTTCTTCAATGTCAAATGGTTTTGTCACATAGTCATTGGCGCCCTGATCAAGTCCCATTACTTTATCAACGACGGTATTTCTCGCTGTTAAAAGAATGACAGGCGTCTGGTCGCCTCCTGCTCTCATTCTCCGCATGACCTCCATCCCGCTGATAACCGGCAGCATCACATCAAGGAGAACGAGGGACCAGCTGCTTTTCTCCAGCTGGGCCAATGCTGCCTCCCCATCACGGGCGACCGCTGTCTCGTATCCTTCATGCTCCAGTTCCAGCTCAAGTACCCTTGCAATATTTGCTTCATCTTCGACAATTAATATACGCGCTTTATTCATAGCCATCCTCGCTGTCTTTTTTTTCTTAGACGGAATAAACAACACCAATCGCAAAAGTGCGTTATAATAGACGTATAAACTATATTGGTTGGTGTTTATTTATGCGTACAAAGAATAGATTAAATCCGGATGAGTCTCAGTAT